>JAIXXN010000046.1 GCA_027490725.1 Oxalobacteraceae bacterium | reverse complement strand
TCGAGTTTGCCTGCTTCGACCTTGGAGAAATCGAGGATGTCGTTGATGATGCCGAGCAGGGCCCGCGTCGCGCCTTCGGCCTTGCGGGTGTAATCGATTTGACGCGACGTCAGCTCGGTGTGTTGCAGCAGTTGCAGCATGCCAAGAATGCCATTCATAGGGGTGCGGATTTCGTGGCTCATGGTGGCCAGAAAACTCGACTTGGCACGATTACTATCTTCCGCCGCCTGTTTCGCTGCGACGATAGTTGCTTCGGCGTTCTTGCGTTCGGTGATGTCGTAGTTGATGCCTGCCATGGTCACCGGCTGACCAGCGGCGTTTCTAGTGACGATGCCGTTGGTCTTGATCCATCGCTGAGTTCCATCGGGGTGACTGACGCGAAACTCGTAATCGAGGGGCTGCAAATCCGCAATGGCAAGCTCAACTGCACGATTGGCCAAGGCTTGATCCTCCACGCTGACCGCCGAGAGCCAAGCATCGTAGGCCTTCCCGAAGGTGTCAGACGTAATGCCGTACAACTCGTACATCCGCTCATCCCACACCAGAACCCCGCTTATCAAGTCCCAATCCCAAATGCCCATACTCGCCGAACTCATCGCCAACTGCAGGCGCGTATTGGCGTTGTTCGCAGTGCGATTGGCCTCTTCTGCCGACTGTTTCGCCGCCAATAAAGTCGCCTCGGTGTTCTTGCGGTCAGTGATATCGATAATTTGGGAAACGAAGTGAATTGGAAGGCCATCACTTGTTCGTACCAGCGATACGCTCAGCAATACCCAGATGACGCTTCCCCTCTTGTGGAGATACCTCTTTTCCATCTGGTAACTCTCAATTTGCCGTTCTAGCAATTGATGCAGATAGTTCAGGTCAGCGTTCAGATCTTCTGGGTGGGTAATCGTCTGAAAGTCTGTAGCCAGCAGCTCGGCATTGCTGTAGCCCAACATGACGCACAAGGATTCATTGACCTTGATGAATCCCCCTTGCATTGAGACCAGCGCCACGCCGTGTGAAGCCGCCTCAAATGCGCCGCGAAATTGCGACTCACTGATCAGGAGCGCCGCATCACCCAGACGGCGCTCGGTAATGTCTTGAAACGCGCCCGCCAGGCGCACTGGCTTGCCTTGTGCGAATTCGGCCATGCCCAAAGAACGTACCCAAATTTCGTTACCGTCTTTCTGAATAAACGGTAGCTCTAGGTCCCAGCGCTGGCCGGTTGCGATAGCCTGTGCAACTGCGGCTTCAATTACCGGTCTGGCCTGCGGCGCGTAAAACTGGATCGCTTCGCTCAGTTGGGGCGAATACCCGGGTGGAACCCCATGAATACGACAGGTTTCATCGGACCAGAAAATCGTGTTTGTGACCAAATCCAATTCCCAGCCACCGACTCCAGTCATGGATCCAGTACGTTCCAGCAGCGTTTTGGCCCGCTGCAGTTCATGCTGCAAAGTTTCTGCCCTTTGCCTGCCTGCTAGTAGTTCTTGCTCAAAACGACTGCGCTCAAATGACACAAAGAATACCCACAAGAAGCACTCCACCGTGTCAATCGTTATTTTTTGGCTATGCACAAACACGGGAATCTGCTTGCCCGAGCCATCCAACATTTGCAAGCGAATTTCGCGAACTCGGCTGTCACGCAATAACATCGGCCACACGTGCGTCTGCAAAAATATTTTGCTCGCCGCTGGGAACATCAGATCCATTGGCTTTGCAAGCCAACGGTCTTCAATACCACCTACCAGTTCCAATAAGCCAGAATTCAATGATTGAACATTGCCACTGCGGTCGGTCACCAACGCAGGGCAAGGTAGCTGATCAAATGTTGGCATAGTTGGCTAGTAGACTAAGTGGGCTGGGTAAGAAACTCACGCATAGCATCAATAACCAGCGTAGGTTCACTCATATGGGAACAGTGGCCTTGTACTTCCAGCACTTTCAAAGTGCTCCCGGATAAATGGGCATGCATATATTCGCCCACGTTGATCGGAGCAAGGGTGTCGGTTCGGTGTTGGAGAATCAGACTAGGTACCTTGACCTTGGGCAAATCCTCCCGGTTGTCGGAGAAGAATGTTGTGCGAGCAAAGACTTTTGCGACCTGTGGATCGGTCGAGCAAAAGCTGTCCGAGAGTTCAACGGTGACCGCACCCGATTCCCCCTGTGCCGAGACCACCGGTGCAAGATAGTTCGCCCAACCAATGTAGTTTTCATCCATTAAGGCCAGAAGCCCTTCCAGGTCTTCTTTCTCAAAACCACCGACGTACTCAGGCGCATGGTTGACGAAGCATGGGTTAGGGCCCACGAGTACTAACTTGGCGAACAGACCTGGGCGGGCGATGGACGCGAGTAATCCGATACTGCAACTGACGGAATGGCCAATGAGAATGACGCCGTTCGTCAATTCCAGGGCATCGCAAATGTCCAGGACATCTTGGGCATAGCCGCTGAGATTGGCATATTTAGCCGGGTCGAAAGCCGAAATATCGGATCGTCCGCTGCCTACATAGTCGAACAAGACCTGCTTATGGGTTGCGGAGAACGCTGGTGTCACGCGATCCCACATGTGTTGATTACACCCAAATCCGTGGGCATACAGCAGCACTGGACCATCACCGTCCAAAACTTTTACATTGTTTCTTACAAGGATGCTTGCATTCCGGGTGTCTGTGTTCACGCGAGTCTCCAACGGGATTTGATGAAAAGCATTATTGCAGATCTCAGTGATTGATGTGCCTAGATTTGATGTATCTTCTGCGGCAGTGCTGGCGTCCCAATGGCCAGCCTGCCAGGCCCTTTCGGTCAGGTCATCATTCATCTGATTAATCAGTGTGGCGTCCATGCCTCCAAACTTGGCCCTAGCATCTGAGGCAGCATCGCCAAGCCACCCGGCCGCACGGTTCTGATGTTGCTGCAACTGGTCTAGCGATCGATTACAGGGTACTATGACCCAATTGCTTGAACGACATGACGGCGTCGTGTCTTCCGTCGACAAGGAGATCCATGCGGCAACGGAGACTTGGTCCCCAGGGCACAAAAGTTGCCCTGTTTATTGTGATGATCTGCGCTCTTGTGGCGGCAGCGATACTGACCTACCAAGCTGGCGAACGCGGGCGACGACAGACGCTGAGTGCCTACGCTGCGCGGATGGGCGCTTCCGTCAACCTGCGCAGCGAAGCCGTCTCCACCGTGCTGGCGTCGCTACGCCGCGACGTGGTCTTCCTTACCGAAGTGCCGCCTGTCGGTGGCGTCATACGCGCCATCGCCAATGATGGTTACGACTCTCAGGAGGCAACCAGCGGTCGCCTGTGGGAACAACGCCTAGCGCAGATCTTTAGCAGTTTTATCCAGGCCAATCATGAGCTAACCTGCATCCGCTTGATTGGTCTGGCAAACGGCGGCAAGGAGATCTTGCGCACGCAGCGCCGCGACCAGAAGGTCGCCACCGTTCCCGCGAACGCATTGATGCGCCTGGGCTCAGACCAATTTTTCCAGGCGACGCGCCAGCTCGCTGCGGGTCAGGTCTATCTGTCTGAATTTCGCCAGGAACAATTGAATGGCTGCGCCTATGGCCCCGATCAGCGGGTGATCCACGCCGCCACCCCGGTGTTCAATGCCAACGGCTCGGTTTTCGGGATGCTGGTCCTGACCGCGGACGCGGATGCCGTACTGGCCAGCCTGCGCAGCAGCCTGGCGCAAGAGTTCCAGTTATTTCTCACCGCCCCAGATGGTAGCTACCTAATCGCCCCTCGCGCCACAGTGCCACGCACCAGCTGGCAACGCGACTACCACAACGTCTCCGACCCGACCGACAGCGGCCTCGGCTTGCATCGGCTTGCCGGTCCGGGTGGCGATCTGCACGCCCGCAGCGCGCCGTTGCAGCTTGACCCCGATACGTCCGCGCGCAACCCGACGCTGACGCTGGCTTTGCCGGATAGCGCGGTCGAGGCGGCTGCGGTGGCCGCGCGCTGGTCGCAGTTGCGCATTCTGGTGGGCATCGGCATTGCAGCGGCGCTGGTCCTCTATCTGCTCCGCACAACGCAGCGCCGCGCCAGCAAACAGATCGAAGAGCTGGCGGCCATCGTGCGCAGTTCGCACGACGCCATCATCGGCAAGGACCTGGACGGTCGCGTCACCAGCTGGAATGACGGCGCCCAGCGCATCTTCGGCTATACCGCCAAGCAGGCGATCGGTCAGAAACTGTCCGAGCTGATCATCCCGGACATCGCCCTTGACCAGGAGATGGCCATCCTGGCGCGGGTGACCGCCGGCGAGGTCGTATCCAACCAACACACCCAGCGCCACCGGAGCGATGGCAGTCTGGTCGACATCGCGGTGACGGTCTCCCCCATTCTGGACGCTGCCGGCCGCGTGGTCGGCGCCGCCAAGACCGCCCGTGACATTAGCGAACAAACTGAGGCGGCGGCGCGTATCCTGGAACTGAACCGCTCGCTCGAAATACAGGTGTCCGAGCGCACCGCGCAGATACGCCAGGTCTCGGCCATGCAACAGGCGATATTCCAGCATGCTGGTTACGCCATCATTGCCACCGATCTCGACGGCAAAATTATCATCTTCAATCCCGCTGCGGAAAAACTGCTTGACTACCAGGCCGCTGACGTCATCGCGCAGCACACGCCTGCCTTGTTCCACGTCCCGGCGGAAGTGGTGTCCCGGGCCAAGGAATTCAGTTTGCAGCTGGGCGAGGAAATTGAACCGGGGTTTGACGTGTTTGTCGTCAAGGCGCTGCGCGGGCTGCCGAACGAGCACGAGTGGACATACCTGCGGCGCGACGGGAGTGCGGTGCCGGTGCTGCTGGCCGTCACGGCGTTGAAAGATGATACCGGTGCGCCCATGGGCTATCTCGGCATGGCCGCAGACCTGAGCGCCCAGCGCGCTGTAGAGCAGCAGCTGGTCGCCAATGATCGTTTCCTGAACAGTCTGGCCGACAACATTCCGGGCATGGTGGCGTACTGGGACGCCGACCTGCTGTGCCGTTTCGCCAACGGCGCGTATCTGGCGTGGTTTGGCCGCGGCAAGGCCGAAATGTCGGGCATACACCTGCGTGACCTTCTGGGCGACGAATTATTTCATCAGAATGAAAACTACGTGCTGGCTGCCTTGTGCGGAGAGCCGCAGCGATTCGAACGCAGCCTGACCATGAGCGATGGCGCTCAGCGCCACACCTGGGCCCACTACATCCCGGATGTCGAGGGCGAGGACGTGCGCGGTTTTATCGTGCTGATATCCGACGTCACGGAACTCAAGCACGCCCAACTGGATCTGGAATTGCTCAACCGCACATTGGCCCAGCGCACCGCCGAGGCCGAACAGGCAAGCCGCGCCAAGTCCGAATTCCTCGCTAACATGAGCCATGAAATCCGCACCCCGATGAATGCGATTCTGGGAATGTTGCAATTGCTGCAGCGCAGCGGTTTGGCGACGCGCCAGTCTGACTATACTAGCAAGGCTGAAGCGGCCGCGCGCGCGCTGTTGGGCATTCTGAATGACATCCTGGACTTTTCCAAGGTCGAGGCCGGTAAGATGGTGCTGGACGTGCAACCGTTGAATATCGACCGATTGCTGCGGGATATCGGTGTCATATTGTCGACCAACCTGGGCGAAAAACCGGTGGAGTTGATCTTTGAACAGTGCGACGACGTACCGCGCTGGATCGTTGGCGATTCCATGCGCTTGCAGCAGATCCTGATTAACCTGGCGGGCAATGCTGTCAAGTTTACCGATACGGGAGAAATCCGTGTGCGGGTGGCAGTGCTGGAAACGCGTGGTGAGGAGCTCGTCCTGGAATTTTCCGTGCGCGACACAGGCATCGGTATCGCACAGGACCAGTTGACGCGCATTTTTGACGGCTTCTCCCAGGCCGACGCCTCGACCGCCCGCCGTTACGGCGGATCGGGCCTGGGTCTGGCAATTAGCCGACGCCTGGTGTCGATGATGGGGGGGCAGCTGCAGGCCGACAGCCAGCGCGGCAAAGGCAGCACATTCCGCTTCACCATCGTCTGTCAGCGCGATGCGGCGCACCAACCCGCCGACGTGCTGCAGCCAATGAGCGGCCTGCGTTGTCTGATAGTCGATGATCATGACGGCGCCCGCGCCGCATGCGCAACCATGCTTCAGTCCTTAGGCTGGCAGGTGCAGCAAGCCACCAGTGGCCGCGCCGCGCTGGAACTGGTGGCGCGCGCTTGCTACGATGTGATCCTGCTCGACTGGCGTATGCCTGATCTGGACGGTCGCCAGACCGCCGAACGGCTGCGGCAACTGGACCTAACGCCAAGCCCGGTCCTGATCGCGCTAACGGCGGGCAATAGCAGTGAAGAATGTGCAGCGCTGCTGGAACTCCAACCGGAATTGTTCGACGGCGCCGTCAGTAAGCCGCTGACAGCCTCAGCCATCTATGATGTCGTGGCAGAATTGCGCCTAGGCGCAACTCCGGTGGCAAGGGCCACGGCGCATGGCCCAGGCCAGCTTGCCGGCTTGCGCCTGCTGCTAGTCGAAGACAACGCCATCAATCAGCAGGTGGCCCGCGAACTCCTGTGTTCGGAAGGGGCGACGGTGGTGGTGGCCAACGACGGGCGTGCAGCGGTGGCCATGGTCACTGGCAAGGGCGACGCCTATGACGCGGTGCTGATGGATGTGCAAATGCCCGGCATGGACGGCTACAGCGCGACCCGCGCCATACGTCAGCGCGCCGATCTGGCGAATTTACCCATCATCGCCATCACGGCCAACGCCATGGCCAGCGATCGCGCCGATGCGATGGCCGCTGGCATGAACGACCACGTGGGCAAGCCTTTCCAGTTGGCAGAACTCATCCGCGTGATCCGCCACCACTGTCAGTCCGGCCGGCATCAGCCTGACGCCTCCGTACCCGCTGGACCGGCGGTTGCGGGGCCGGAGGCGCTGGCATCTGAGTGGCACGAAGCGGCCGCGCTGGCGCGCCTGGGCGGAAATCAAGTCACCTATGCGCGAGCCTTGCAAGCCTTTCCCAGAGAATCCCGCAGCTTGAGTGAGCGCCTGCGCGTCGCCGCACAGGATGGACAGTGCAGCAGCGCGGCCCAAATCCTGCACAATCTCAAGGGCATCGCCGCGCTGGTAGGGGCGCACGCATTGGCGACACTCGCCGCCGACCTTGAGCACGCCCTCTTGGCATCGACCAGCCAGCCTTGGCCCTCGCTGGATCCCTTGTTCGATGCCTGTGCCAGCGCCGCCGATCATGCGGGCAAACGAGCCGCCTTCTACAGTCCTGCCGTCCCGCCGCCACAGGCGCCGGACCAGCAAGTTCTGTCGGACCAGCTGGCGCGGCTGGCGCAACTATTGGACGCTTCTAATATGGCGGCGTTGTCCGCCTTTGAAGAACTGGAACGGTTTAATTTATCAGCGCACCAGCCGACACTCGATGCGCTGGGACAGGCGATACGCGTGCTCGACTTTAGCGCCGGCCTCGAGCTTTGCAAGACCCTGCAAGCTGCGCTGGCAGAGGTCGCTTAGCGGCGACCAATTAAGGCGCGTCTAGTTCGCAGCAGCATCGACCGGATCGCCGTGCTGACCTTGCGCGGAAAAATTCTGGCCGCAGACGCGCGCCCGCCCGTTTTGTTTGGCGCAGTACAACTGGGTATCGGCATTCGCCAGCAGCGCGGCGGCGCTGCCACCCTCGCTCGGCCGTCCAGCCGCCGCGCCAATACTGACGGTGACGACTGCTGCAGCCTCTGAGTCTGGATGCGGCAAGCCCAGCGCGCGCACCCGCTGTTCCAGCTCGTTGCTGAGAATTAAGGCCCCATTCAGCCCGGTGGCAGGTAGCACACAGACGAATTCTTCGCCGCCATAACGCGCTAACAGGTCGGGCGAACGGGTCAGTCGCTGTTGCAACGCGCCGGCGACCTGCCGCAAGCAGTTGTCCCCCTCCAGATGCCCAAAGCGATCGTTATAGCGTTTGAAAAAATCGACGTCAATCATGATGACCGCCAGTTCCCCGCCCTCTCTGGCCGCCCGCCGCCATTCAATTTCGAGCACCGCGTCGAAGCGACGCCGATTGGCCACGCCGGTCAGTCCATCGACCATCGCCATCGCGCGCAGTTGATCGGCCTGTCGTTTGACCGTTAGTTGAGTGTTGACGCGTGCCTTGACCACGGTAGCGTGAAAGGGCTTGACGATAAAGTCGACCGCGCCCGCGACCAGCCCGCGCGCCTCTTCCTCGGGGTCGCTATTGGCGGTGACAAAAATCACCGGTATGTCGGCGGTGCGCTCCGATCCCTTAAGACGCCGGCAAACGTCGAAGCCGCTAACTTCGGGCATCACAACGTCAAGCAAGATCAAATCGGGGAGGCGTTGCTCGAGAAATGTAAACGTCGCCTCGCCCGAAAGCGCCATGCACACGTCGTAGTCGTCCTTGAAGATGCTGAATAAGACCTGGATGTTGCTGGGCTGATCGTCCACAATCAGCAACAGCGGCCGGCCCCCCATCCTCGCGTGAGCGCTTTGTTCCGGTTCTCTATCGATGATCATTGCAGCTCCCGCACGTCGCACGCGCCTCGAATGTTGTTCAAATAAAGCCATCAGGCCGCTGTCCGGCTGCGCTGATGGTAGGTTTGGCTAGTGCGCCAAGTGCCAACTCTGCACCGCTCGCTAAGTCTGCGCGGCTTCGCTAGCGATCGGCTTCAGCTCGGCCAAGCTGCGCTCGGTCAGTTGTATCAGGGTTGCTAACGACGCTACATCGCCACCTATACCATTTCGCCAAGAGCTCTCCAGCTGTTCCGCACACTCCTGCAGTGGCATGGCACCTATCATGGCAGCGGCGCTTTTGAAAGCGTGCAGGCGGTCCGCGCCGGCACTCAGCATGTTATGCCGCTGCGCCATGCGCAGCGACTTGAGCGCGCTACTACATTCTTTGTGGAAGGATTGTATCAGGGTCGCATACAGCCGAACATTGCCGCCCAGACGCGCTAGCGCCAGCTGGCTATCGACCAGCAGCGCTGGCGCCGGTGACAGACTGCTAGCGAGCTTGCTGGCAGAGACGAGCTCAAGCTGCCGGGCTTTACAAACACTGAGCAAGGTCCTGACCAACTCTTCCTGCGCAACCGGCTTGCCCAAGTGCGCGTTCATGCCCGCCGTCAGGCTGGCGGCGCGGTCACTTTCCAGCATATTGGCGGTGACCGCGATGATCGGCAGATCCGCGCTCTGTGGGTCAGCGCGCAGCCGTCGCGTGGTCTCCAGTCCATCCATGTCGGGCATCTGAATATCCATCAGGATGGCGTCGTAGGCACGATCGCCGCGCTGCACCAGCGCGATGGCCGCCAGCCCGCTCTCGGCGGACTCTGCATGTGCACCTTGCTGCTGCAGCAATGCGCAGGCCACCTGCAGGTTCATCGGATTGTCGTCGACCACCAGTATCCGCAGGCCCGCCAGACGTGCATGGTCAGAGACGGTACCGTTGCGCTCGACCTCAAACGCAGCCGTGACCGCCTCCCGCAGCAGCGATAGCGTCACCGGCTTGCTCAGGTAGCCATCGATCAATGCGCGTTCCGCACTGCTGCGTGCCGCCAGCTCAATACTGCCGCAGCCTGTCACCATGATGATGACCGGTCGGCTCTGTCCCCGCTGCGCAGCCCGCAAGCGCGCGGCCAGCTGCCATCCATCCATGTCCGGCATACGCCAGTCCAGCAACACCACGTCAAATCTGCAGGTCTCGTCATCCAGGCAAGCCAAGGCCTGCGCGCCGCCGGGCGCCGCCTCGCCACGCCAGCCGGCGGCCTCGACCATGCCCAATATCGTCTCCCGCGCCAGCGCATGATCATCGATCACCAGCACCCGGTATGGCGTCGTCTCGGACGCAGTCGCGGCCAACGCGGCCGTCGCCAGGCGTAACCGGAACTGGAACACGCTGCCGACGCCGGGCTCACTGGTGACTGCAAGCTCACCGCCCATCATGGCCACCAAGCGACGACTGATCGACAGTCCAAGGCCGGCGCCGCCGTAGCGGCGGGTCGCGGCGCCCTCGGTTTGCCGGAACTGTTCGAAGATCACTTCGAGCTGTTCCGCAGCGATGCCGATCCCGGTGTCGCGCACGCTGAACTCAAGTTCCGCCGTCTCGCCGTCGTTACGCAGGCAGCTGACGCCGACTACGACCTCGCCGTGTTCGGTGAATTTCAAGCCGTTGCCGGCTAAAATCAACATGATTTGACGTAAGCGCGCAGCGTCTCCCACCAGCATCGCTGGCACTCCGGGATCACAGCGGATCACGATCTCTAAGCCCTTGTTCCCTTGCATTGCGCGTAACCGGATCGCCAGATCGGTGAGCACGGTATCGATCTCGAAGGGCACCGCCTCGATCGCCAGCTGGTGCGTCTCGATGCGGGAAAAATCCAGTAGGTCATTCAGCAAGGCGAGCAGAGACTGTGCCTCTATGCTGCTCTTTTCCACGTAGTCCTGTTGTTGCTCCGTCAGCTGGGTATAGTGCAGCAATTGCAGCATGCCCAGCATACCATTCATCGGTGTGCGCAACTCATGGCCCATGTTGGCTAGGAACTGGCTTTTGGCGATATTCGCAGCCTGGGCCTGGTCGCGCGCCGTCGCCAGTTCGGTCACGGTCTCCTGCAGTGCAAACTCGGCGCGCCGACGTTCCTGCACCTCGGCACTGATCATGCTGTGCGTCTGCGCCAGCTGCTCGGTCATCGCGTCGAACCGGTGCGCCAGAAAGCCGATCTCGTTGTCGAGGCGGAGTGCGACGCGCGGCGTCAGATCGCCTTGCGCCACCCGCTCCACCACCATCCGGATCCGTTCGATTGGCGCCAACACGCGTCGTCGCAGTATCAGATACGCCGAGCCGATCAAGCCTGCCAGTAAGGCCAGCGCGAGCAGCACAACCCGGTTAAACTGAGCTTGCGCGCGCTGCAAGTCATCCCGGTTCAGCCGGATCAATTCGAATGCGTCGCTTGTCATCTGCTCGGTGGTCTGGAACAGCGCGCTGACGGCCGAAGCCGTGCGTGCACTGTCGGTCGCTGCCGACAAGCCATCAAACAGCCGTCCGATTACGGCCAGATTGCCGCGCTCGCGATCGAGCAGCGCCTGTTCCCTGCGTTCACTATAACGGTGCTTTGCCAGTTGGCGGCCGAAACTGTCTAGGCTTTGGCGCCATTGCTGGCTCGAACGCGCTTCATGATATAGCGCGGTTTCCATGATCAAGTAACGAAAATTGCCTACCGCCTTAGCGGTGCCTTCCGCCATCTCGATCTGTTCGGTCTGGGTACGCACCTCGCTGGCCGCATTCAGGGTGACGCTGACCACCAGCGTCACCGCTAGAACGGTGAGCCAGGCCAGCAGTGTAGATTGTCGTTGCAGCGTCATGGGACCCTACCGAATAATGGAAATTGCACTGGGCCGTACCGCTTGTAATGCCTGGGGACGCAGGTAGTCCAGGTAGTTCGGCTTGGCACGGTTGGTAACGATCTGCCGTTGATGCGCCCAGCGCGTCTGGTCATCCAGCGCGAGCAACAGTGATTGATCCAGCGACAGTCCATAGTCGAACGGTTCGAAGAAACTGGCCAGCAGTTCCGGCGGCAAGCTGATGGCGGCGGCCACGGTCTGTCGGGCGTCCAGTGGCTGGTCGGTCATGTATTGCTGACTGTCTAGCAAGGCCGCCACCAAGCGTTGGACTTCCTGCGGATGGCTGTCGATGAACTCAACTTTACCCACCAACAAAAAACGATAGACGAACAGGTCTTGTTCAAACAGGGCGGTGGCTTTCGTGCCCAGCTCTTGTTGCAGTCTGGCTAGCTCCGGATGCCAGGTGGTGATGGCATCGACTTCGCCATCACGCATTGCCGTGAGCAACGCCGCCGGGGCGTAATCTACGATGCTCACTTCAGCGGCGTCTATGCCCTGGTGTTCGAGCAATTTGTCCAAGAAATACTGGGCATTGGTGCCAAATACCGTACCGATGCGGCGTCCGCGCAGGTCGGCGGCTGTGCGCACGCCGTGGTCGACGCGTACTAGCAACGCGGCCGTCTTGCGTGAGCTAAAAACCGTGCTGACCACCCCGATTTGCTTGCCTTTGGCGATGGCCAAGACATACGGCGTATCGGCGACGACCGCCATGTCGGCCTGTCCTTCGATCACCGCCGCCAGCGCCTGTTTGCCCAGCGCATAACGCTGGGTTTGCACTCCCAGCCCATGCTGCGGGAACAGTTGGCGCTGCTCGGCGACGAAGAAAGCGCCACTGGCCACCTGAATCGGCAAGGCCAGTGTCAACGGTAGCGCTGCCACTACTGCGGCCTTTGGCTGGCTGGAGCGCCAGGCCAGCGCGGCGAGCAGCGCAAGCGCTATGCCGACCGCGATCGCCCCGAGTATGCGTTGTCGCAAGGACCAAGGCCGCCCGGCCCGAGGGTTTCTGATCAATTCCACTCTCCTGTTGGCCAGCGGCGAGGCGCCGCAGACCGGTTCACACCGGTATCGGCGACCATCCAACGACCGTTTCGCGGCGCAGCAAGGTCAGTATTTCGTCGAATGGCAGTGGACGGCTATATAGATAGCCTTGCATGATCGCGCATCCCATCGCCAGCAGCCGATCGGCCTGCGCCTGCTGTTCCACGCCCTCGGCCACCAACTCCATCCCCAGGCTGCCGGCCAAGCTTATAATGGCTGAGATGATGGCCGCGTCGCTGCTGTCGGTGAGCATGTCGCGCACGAAGGACTGGTCGATCTTGAGCACATCGATGGGAAACTTTTTAAGATACGACAGGCTCGAATAGCCCGTGCCGAAGTCATCGATTGAGGTTCGTATCCCCAGCACGGAAAGTGCGCGCAGATTCTCCAGTGAGTGGGCGACATCTTCGATCAGCGTACCTTCGGTGATTTCGACCTCGAGCAGATGGCAGGGCAATTCATAACTGGCCAGCGTCATGGCGATATGCGTGGCCAGCGCCGGATCATCGAACTGCTGCCCCGCCAGATTGATGCTGACCGGCACCTCCACCTGCGCAGCGACCAGCCGAGCCAGGTCGGCGCAGACCTGGCGTAGCACGACGTGGCCGACCGGAACGATCAATCCGCATTCTTCGGCCAGCGGAATGAAACTGGCGGGTGACACCAGCAGACCCTGATGACGCCAGCGTATCAGCGCCTCGAGCCCGACCACGCGTCCCAAGCGGATATCGACTTTCGGCTGGTAATGCATTTCGAGCCCACCGTCTTCGATTGCCTTGCGCAATTCGCCGATTAAGGCATGGCGGGCCAGCAGTTTTTCTTCCAGCTCTGCCGAGAAGAAGCAGAACCGGTTCTTGCCTTCCTGCTTGGCCCGGTACATCGCGGAATCGGCGTGCCGGTACAGACCATCCTGATCACTGCTATCGCCGGGAAACAGGCTGACGCCGATACTGGCGGACAGATCAAACCGCTGGATGCCGACCATAAACGCCTCCGCCAGCACCGCCAGCAGCTTGCGCGCGACGACCCCGGCGTATTCCACGTCATCGATTGCACCCAGTAAGACGATGAACTCGTCACCTCCTTGGCGGCAAATGGTATCGCCACCGCGCAGCGCGTGTTGCAGTCGCAAAGCGACCTGCTGTAACAGCGTATCGCCCACGGTATGTCCTGCCGTGCTGTTGATGACCTTGAAATTGTCCAGGTCGATTAGCAGCATTGCGACATGTTGATTTTGGCGCGCCGCCTGTTCCAGTGCCTGGGTCGTTCGATCTCGCAGCAAGGTGCGGTTGGGCAGATTGGTCAATGCGTCATGCTGGGCCAGATGGGTCATTTTGTATGCCATTGCCCTGGCTTCGCTAACGTCATGGAACACGATAATGGCGCCATTCTGGATCCCGTTGCGGTCGCGCACCGGCGCTGCCGAATCCTCTACCATCAGGCGCCGTCCATCGCGCCCCAACAGCACACAGTCTAGCGCCATGCCGACGATGCGGTCTTCGCTGAGGGCCAGTCGCACCGGATTGCGCGCTGCCGCGCCGCTGTTGCCGTCAATTAGGGGCATCACGCGCTCGATCGGCTGCCCCCCCGCCTCTGCGCTACTCCATCCAGTCATGTCCTCCGCGATTGGATTGAGAAAGGTGACGAAACCATTGCTGTCCGTGGCGATAACCGCATCGCCGATCGAATCGAGCATGATGCGCATGCGTTCTTTTTCGTCGTATAGGGCTAGCTCGGCGTGTTTGCGGGCGCTGACATCGGTGACTAGCAACAGAAAGCTGCTGTCTTGTTTGCCGCGTTCGCGCCGTACCACAGACGCCTGAGTATGCAGGGTAGCACCGTCGGCGCTGCGAAGGGTCATTTCAAATGCCGGTGCAGCGTCAGGCGGCCCCACATATAAACGGCGCCGTATCAGCAAGGCGTTGGCGGCACCCACTACTTCGGGCAAGGCCATGCCCTCCATCGACGCTGCGCTCACACCAAACCATCGGCCGGCGACATCGTTGCAAAAACGGTTCAGATGCTGGTCATCCCAGTAACTGACAAAGGCGGGCAGGTGCGCGACCACATCTGCCAAGTCCTGGCGTGCCTGTGCCAACGCACGCGTCTGCATCCTGAGCTTTAAATGATTGAATACCCGCGCCCGCACTACGGCCAGATCCAGCGGCTTCTGCAAATAATCCACCCCACCCTGGCGCAGCGACATCAACTCATGGTCTGCACCGCTGTAACCGGTGACGAAGATCACGGCGCAGTCGGCTGTGAGGGGATCGGCCTTCAACGCTTCACAGACCGCGTAACCGTCCATGCCCGGCATGGCAATATCGAGCAAGACTACGTCGGGGCGACAATGGCGGGCCAATGCCAGGCCGCTCGATCCGCTGGTCGCAAAGAACACTTCGGCCAGCCCATCGACTGCATCCCGTAGTACCGTAATGTTGCTAGCCATATCATCGATGATCAAGATCGACATGGGCGAAGCTTGCTGTAAAGTGAACATTCCGGCACCTAGGCTATTTATCATTCCATCGTGCAATGATGCTAACGCCCGCACCTGATTGGCGCAAGCGCTATCGTTACGATACGACCGCGCCCTTGCCACACCAGGCAAGGGCGAGCGCCTCGCATTCGCGCAGACGCTGTTCTGCCAGGGCCAGCAAGCCCGGCAGCCTAGTTCGTTCCTGCGCGTCCGCAGCACGCTCCACGGCCAGCGCGGCGTTCTCAAATTGCGCTGCGTGTAGCGTTCCCATCGTCGCGCGCAGCGTTCCGTAGCCCCGTGCCAAGTCGTCCAGCTGGCCAGCTTCCCAGTGCTGGCGTGCGGTGGTGGCCTGCTCGATAGCAAGCCGCAAGGTACTGGTGACGAGTTCCCTTAAGCTGCCCAGACCTTGTGGATCAATAACATCGGCAGGCATTAAATGACGCACATCGAAGGCGCGCTCCGAAGCTGGCTCGGAAGGCGCCCAATGTTCAATGGTGGCTAGCATCTGCTGCAACTCCAAAGGCTTGGCGATGAAATCATTCATCCCGGCTTCGATACAAGCATGCCGTTCGATTTCCAGCACACCCGCGGTCATCGCCAGGATTGGCAGCGTCAGGCCCAATTGGTGGCGGATTACCTGGGTCGCGGTGACACCGTCCATGACTGGCATCTGCACATCCATCAGCACCAGATCATACTCATCGGCATGGCTGCGCAAGCGCTCGATCGCCTGCCGTCCATCGTCGACGACGTCGATCGCAGCGCCTTCGTGTTGCAGTAGCTCGCAGACGACTTGCTGGTTCAAGGTGTTGTCCTCGGCCAGCAGTATCCGTATGCCGGCCAAGCGCCCATTCAGCGGGCCCATCGCGTCGCCGCTGTCATCCGGCACTGCAGACATCAGCGCTTGCAGCGCCCGGCTCAAAGTGCTCTGCGTCACCGGCCGAGCCAATGACTGCGCGCTGCTTGGCCACGCTGTTTGAGCCAGCGGGTCGAAGGGATTGGCCAGAATGATTAGCGGCGCGGAAACTGGTTGGGCGGGGTCATACTGGCTGCTGTCGATCAACACCGCATCGTAGTGCTCGCCTAACGGCCCCGCTGGCATGCTGTGAACCGCTACACAATCGCCGCCAGCACGCGTGATGAGTGCGGCGACCGCGTTGCGGCTGTGATTGTCGCGATCGATCAGCAGCACGCGGGCGGCGACGCCGCCCGCATCGCGCGTAGGCGCCAAACTCGGTCGCAAAGGCAGATGGACGGCAAAAGTACTGCCGCCGCCCGGCATGCTGACCAAATCGAGCGTCCCCTCCATCAGGTCGACCAGTCGCCGTGAGATGGCTAAACCCAGGCCGGTGCCGCCAAAGCGACGCGTGATTGACTCATCGACCTGTGAGAATGGAGCAAACAAGCGTTGCTGTTGCTGCTGATCCATGCCGATGCCGGTATCCGTGACGGTAAAAACCAGTTGTCCTGCCCCCTCGGCCGCCTTGCTCACCTTTACCGATAGGGTGATCCGTCCGTGTTCGGTGAACTTGATCGCATTCCCGCATAAATTGACCAGGATTTGCTGCAAACGCGGGGCATCGCCTTCCAACATCCGCGGCACATCGGCGGCGACATCGATAATTAACCGCAACGGTTTGTCGGCGGCAGCTATACCCATGATGCCGGCAACCGCGGTCAATACGCTGTCGAGCTCATACGGTGCGGCGTAGAGCTCCATCCGCCCAGCCTCAATTTTTGAGAAGTCGAGCACGTCATTAAGTATTCCCAGCAATGAGTGGCCGGCACCGCTGATCTTCGTCAGGTAGTCGCGCTGCACCGCAGTTAATGCCGTATGTTCCAGCAGTTGGGCCAATCCCAGCACCGCATTGAGTGGGGTGCGTATCTCGTGGCTCATATTTGCGAGGAAGCTACTTTTGGCTTGGCTGGTCTGCTCGGCCTGCTCCTTGGCGCTGGTCAGAAACTCGCGCAGCTGGCACTGAGCGCTGATGTCGTGCGCGATGCCAAGAAAGCCTGTGAGCGCGGCCCCCTGATCGCGTATCGCGGTCATCACTAGGTCAACGGCAACCCGACTACCATCCTGACGGATCAGCGTCCATTCGCGCCGGTCGGCCGCGCCGTGGCGGGCTAGCGCCACCAAGACTCCAAAACCGTCGAGCCAGGCATCGTTCGGTGCCAAAGTGTGGCGCTGCCGGATCAAGGCATCTGGCTCGTGCAATCGGACGAATGGCGCTCGCCCCACCATGTCCTGGGCACGATATCCCAGCATGCGCTCGGCCCCAGTGCTGAAGACCTCGATCAGGCCGGAACTGTTGGTCGCGATGATGGCAAACTCGCTAGCCGAATCGATGATCGCCTGCAGTTGCTTTCGAGCTGCATGCTGAGCGAGCTGCGCTTGCTTTAGTGCGGTAATATCGGTCACTATCGAATAGAAGCCGCGGATCTCCTCCGCGACGCGGTCCGGTACGAATGACACATACGCCTGCCGTCCGATTCCCTCAGTATTCGTCAACTGCAATTCAAACTGGCGCGTCTCGCCGGCCAGCAGCCGACTGCGTTCGCGCATGCGTTCCTGGCGCCGGCTCACGGCCAGCAACATAGGTGGAATTAAGGTTAACAACATGGGCGCATAAATTAGCAGCACCTGCCAGTCCGACGAAAACGGCGGCGCCGCGAAATACGGGCTCGCCATCACAGCCGCCATGACTAACGAGACGATCCACACCAGCAGTGCCATCGCCTCTAGGCTCAGCGTGACGCCGGCCATCATCAGCGGCAGTACCATGTAGATAAATGAGAATGGCAGATAAACTAGGGCCAGCACGCACACGCCAGCGGACGATAGCGCAAATGGCAGCAGACGCGGCCACTCGACGCGGCGCCAGACCACCTCCCAGCCATCCCGAAACACCAAGATGAGCAGCGGCAGTGCGCTGGCACTACCGACCGTTGATCCGGCGTACCAGATCGACCAAGTGCGCATCCAGCTAGGCGACTCGGCAATGGGCAAGCACCAAGCTGCAAGCGACGCGCCGACCAGCGGTGGTACGCAGCATCCCAACACCAGAAAAGCTAACCATTTTTCGGGACTTTGATCAAGCGCCAAGCCGACGTCTCGGCGCCTGAGTAAGCAGGCGCCGATCAGGCTTTCAATAAGATTGGGGGGCACAAACAGTACAGCGCGCGCCGCTGGTATGCCGGCCAAGCAGTTCGCCAGAAAAATTGCTATGCCGGCCGTTCCGATGAATACCACGCTGTTTCTTGGCAGCGTCAATAACGCCGCCATGAGCAGTGCATTCACGTTCCACAGGATGGCAATGCTGCCGGGCTGTCTTGCCAGCCACAGCGCACAGAGCCCCAGCAGCAAATAAGCGAGAAAGATGGCAAGTATCGCCAGCGCCGGTCGCCGTGCGAACAGTCGAATCATGTGCCCTCCCGGCGCCTGGAGCGCAGCAGAACCGCCGCGCATAGTGCGGCGCCGAACAGTGCTGCGGCAAGCAATGCGGGACTGGCGGTACTGATCGGCGTCGCCAACCCCAACGGTGGCATCCAGCGCGCTAACACCACGCTGCGTTCGGCCGCCGTGATCTGATGCAGGCCCTGCTGCAGCAGGATACCCAGCTCGGGCCAGTCGGATCGATAAGCAAAGCACAAGGCATAATCAAAACCCACCGGACCCAGCGTGCGCAAGTCAGACCAGCGCTGACGACGACTGATAAAGGCGACGCTGGCTTGGTCTGCTACCACGGCAGCAACCGTTCCGGCATGCAAGCGGCGCAAGGCTTCGGCATCATCGGCGACCGCCACCCATACCACCTTGGGGTACCGTTCACGCACATAATGTTCGACAGCATATCCCTTGCCCACTGCCACAGGACGGTGGGCCAAACTCTCTAATGTGACTGCGGCAGTATCCGCACGTATCACGAGGATGGCGGGTACCTGGATGTACGGTGAAGTAAACTTCAGGTAGTTTGCACGATCAGGGGTGGGGCGCAAAGACGTGATCAGATCGACCTCACAGCGCTTGGCCAGTTCGAGGTTGACCAGGTGCGCGGCAAGCCCCGTCCTTCAGGGCGGGGTCAAGAGCGCGGACGGCGTAGCCGTCCTTTTGATGTACAAGGTGCGGTTGCATTTACCAAATCACTGGATATAATCACAGTATGCTAAGACTGCAAGCCTTTAAGTACGAACTGATCCCGGACTGCGAGCAAGCGCGCAACATGCGCCGCTTCGCTGGGTCGTGCCGGTTCGTCTACAACAAGGCGCTGGCGATGCAAAAGGATAACTACGAGGCGGGGAACAAGTTCATCGGCTTCGCCGGGCTGTGCAAGGCCCTTACCAGCTGGCGTCAAAGCGACGAGACGCCGTGGCTCAAAGAAGCGCCGTGCCACCCGCTGCAACAGGCCCTCAAAGACTTGGAACGGGCGTACAAGAACTTCTTCGAGAAACGCGCGGACTTCCCCTGCTTCAAGCGCAAGGGCAGCGGCGACAGCTTTCGCTACCCGGACCCGAAGCAGATCAAGCTCGACCAGTCGAACAGCCGCATCTTTCTTCCCAAGATAGGCTGGCTGCGCTACCGCAACAGCCGGGATGTGCTGGGCGAGGTCCGTAACGTCACCGTGAGCCAATCGGGCGGCAAATGGTTCGCGTCGATTCAGACGCAACGTGAAGTTGAACAGCCGCTGCCCACCGCGACGACGGCCATCGGTATCGATGTCGGCGTGGCCCGATTCGCCACCATGAGCGATGGCAGTTTCATCGCACCGCTCAACAGCTTCAAGAAACACCAGCATCGCCTTGCGCGCTATCAGCGCCGCATGAGCCGCAAAATTAAATTCAGCAACAACTGGAAAAAGGCGAAAGCCCGCGTCCAGCAGATTCACACCAGCATCGCCAATGCCCGCAAAGACTTCCTGCACAAAACCACAACGACGATCAGCCAGAACCACGCGCTCGTATGCATTGAGGATTTGCAGGTACGGAACATGTCCAAGTCTTCCAAGGGCAATAGCGAACAGCATGGCAAAATGGTGAAACAAAAGTCTGGCCTGAATCGTGCCATTCTCGATCAGGGCTGGGGCGAGTTCAGGCGGCAGCTCGACTACAAGGTGTCGTGGAACGGCGGCATGCTGCTGGCCGTGCCGCCACACAACACCAGTCGCACTTGCCCGTGCTGCGCTCATGTATCGAAAGACAATCGGCAAACACAAGCGAAATTCTTGTGCATCGATTGTGGTTATGAAAATCACGCCGATGTGGTCGGCGCGATCAATGTTTTAGAGCGGGGATACCGCTTATTAGCCTGTGGAGAGTCGGCGCAGTCAGGCCACTCTGTGAAGCAGGAACCCACCGAAGCGACTGCGCAAGTTACCGCGTAGCGCCGTAGGAATCCCCTTCCTTTCCGCGTAAGCGGCAGTCGCAAGGCTGAGGTGGGGGAGGATGTCAAACTCAGCGATTGCGGCGTAGTCATCGCCAGCAACAAACCCGTTTTCTTCTCGATCAGTTTCAGGAAATCGATCGACAACCCTTGCGGCGGCCCTTCCTCGGTACTGAATACAAACGGACCATAATCCACTTCCGGCGCGACACGGACCGGCTGCGCGAGACTAAACGGGGCTGCATGCGCTGGTAGCACCGCCCCGAAGCAATTGGTCGCTAGGTGTATCAGCAAGCTTGCGGTACCAAGTGCGGGCCGAACCTTGCGTTCTGGCGCACGACCTGCATCCCTTGTTGCGAAGGGGCTCATTTGCGCGCAGCCAACTGTCGTTCGAGCTTGCCGATGGCCTCGAGCAATGCCTGCGTGCTGAAAGGCTTGATAAGAAAACCGTTTGCGCCCAGTTTGAGTGCTGCGTTAACGGTCACGTGATCGTGCTGGCCGGACACCATTAGCACCATACTTGCGGGCAAATGGCTTTTTATCCACTCCAGCAAGGCCAATCCATTGCCACTTGGCATCATAACATCCAGTAGAATGATATCGGATTCGCAACGTCGTAACTGCTCGACTGCAGATGATGTACTGCTAGCTTCGCCATCGTAGCGGTAACCTTCCTCCAGCAGCGTCAAGCGCAACAGTGTCCGCATCATTTCATTGTCATCGACAATGAAAACGCTCAAGTTATGCTCTTGTCGCGGCATAGGCTTCCTCTCGATACCATCGAACTATACCGTACTTTTCAAGCGGAAAGGACATCCATCTGTGCCATGCGCTCCTTCTACAATCATTCTTTTTTGTCATTACCATTGAAGCTACGATCATGCTAGTCTTGTCAGGGGCAAGTGCGGCCTGCGGTGAGCCCTGCCGCATTTTGCGCTAACGCAAACCCTGCCGTCCATGCTCCCATAGAATCTTTCCTGACGGCGACATCTGAAGCCGACATTTGTCTGCGTGTACCGCTCAGGGAGGGAAAATGCCCGGGAAACGGCTTGATCCGGCCACCCGCTATCGTGCCGTGCAGGGCGGCGCCATCGTGGTGCTGTTCGCCGCAGTCTTGCTGGTGCTGGTCGGCGTTGCCGGGCTGGCGCTGGAAACCGGCCAGTTGTTCAACCGTCGCGCGGAGGTGCAGACCATCGCCGATGCGCTGGCACTGGCTGCGGCCCGACAACTCAATGGCAGTTCGGCTGGCGTGAGCGCAGCGCTGGCCGTCGCCAGCGAGCGATTGCATAACACGACAGACGGGCTACGCTATCAGTATGGCAAGGCACAAGCGGGCTGGAACGATGCCGCACTGAGCTTTGCGCAGAGCGCCAGCGGCCCGTGGATGGATAGCGCGACGGCCAGCAGTGCACCGCAAGGCGTGGCGTATGTGAAAGTCGACGCGCGCCAGCTCGATCCCCAGCTGACCCGGATGCCAACGCTCTTCATGCGCGCGCTGTCGGCCTCCTTCGAGTGGGTCAACGTGGGGGGCGTTGCGGTGGCCGGACCGTCGTCCATCAATGTGCTGCCGCTGGCGATCTGCGCGATGTCACCCTTGCCCGCGTCGGCCAGAGGAAGCGAATTGGTGCAGTACGGCTTCCGGCGTGGCATCAGTTATGACCTGATGCAGCTCGACCCTGAGGATACGGATGGTGTCGGAGTTCATTATCTGATCGACCCGCTGGCGCCACCGGGTAGCACGGGGGCGGCGGCCGATTTTTCGCTGGATAACATCAAACCGGCAGTCTGCACCGGCACGCTGGCAATGGCGCGCGTCAGTGGTGCCGCCCTGACTGTGCTGGGGCCGTTTCCGCTGGCATCCCTGTACACCCAGCTCAATGCGCGCTTCGGCCAGTATGCTGCGCCGTGCAAGGCCATCACCGCACCGCCAGATGCCAACGTCAAGGCGTATCGCGCCAGCAGCTTTTTCAACACCGCCAGCAGCTGGATGAACAGCACGACGCCGCTGTTGAGCTCACAGGCGGCCGCGGCCTATCCGTCCACTCCCGGCGCGAGCGCACAGAAGCTGTGGACCTATGCCGACCCCTTGCCCTTGCCCGCCAATACCGGTCCCGATAAATATGGGCCTCTGTGGAGTTATGCGCGCGCCGTACCGTTTGCCGCCTACACTGCCGGCGCGCCCGAGCCGGCCAGCGGCTACACGCCGTTTGCTGCCACGCAGGCAAACTGGACCTTGTTTTATCCCGTCAATACCGGCAGTGGCGCGCCCAGCCTGAAGACGGCGACTTATCCGGCCGGTCCCCAGGACACGCCGTATCAGGCGACCGGCGGTGCTTTTTTCGCAGCGCCACCCGCTGGTGCACCGGGGGTGCGGGGGCGGCGCGTGTTACATGTGCCCTTGCTGCGTTGTCCGCTACCCTACGGTGTGGTGACCACGGCGACGGTGCTGGCGATCGGAAAATTCTTCATGACGGTGCCCGCCGATAGTGCGCATCTGTTTGCGGAGTTTGCCGGTATCGCGGCGGAGCAGGCGCTGTCCGGAACGCCGGAGTTGCAGCAATGAGGGGGCACGACCGAGCGGCACAGCAGCGCGGTATTGCCGCGCTGGAAATGCTTCTGGTGCTGCCCTTGCTATTGCTGGTTCTGGCGGGATTGCTGTATTTCGGGCGCTATTTCAGTTACTACACGGCAGCGCAGAAAGCTGCGCATGATGCGGCACGCTATCTGGCCACGGTTTCCCAGCGCGAAATGAAGACGCCGAGTGGCTCCGGTGCTCAAGTGCCGGTCATCCAGATAGCCGAGGCGATTGGTCTGCAGGAGCTGGCCGGACTGAATCCCGGGCCTATCCCCATCACCGTCGCGATCGAGTGCAAGCCTTATGTGTGCAGCGGTCTGGTCATCCCTGCAAAAGTGCGGGTGCAGATTCTGATGCAGGTGACGGACCAGCTGTTCGCGCCGCTCAGCTATGTATTTCTCGGCGAAGGAGGGCAGCTCTTGACCGCCGATGTGACGATGCTCTACGTGGGGCAGTAAATGCCAGTCCGGATACCCGAGCGTCAGCAACACTGTGGCGGCACCGTTGCCGTCGAGTTTGCGCTGGTGCTCGGCGTGTTTCTGCTGGTGCTGTTCGGCATACTGGCAGTAGCGCAAACCATGTATGTATTGAATACTCTACAGGAAGTCAGCCGGCGCGCCGCGGCGGCCGCCGCGAAAACGGATTTCACCGACCCGGCGGCGCTGCAGCAGATCCGCCAGAACGCGCTGTTCCGGGATAGCCCCGGCATACTGGCGTTTGGCGCGCCGCTCAATGATACCCATGTGTGGATAGACTATCTGTCGATTGCCCGGGCTGGCGATGGTAGTCTGAGCCTGCAGCCGATGCCATCACTGCCGGCTTCGCCGGCCGCCAGCCGGATCGCCTGTATGAATGATCCGTATAGTGACAGCTGCGTGCAGTTTGTGCGGGTGCGCCTGTGTGCGACGGCGGATGCCAACGGTTGTCAGCCAGTGATTTTGCGCACCATCTTTCCCTGGCTGCCACTGAGCGTGCCCTTGCCTGCTGCCACGACCATCGTCAAAGCGGACGGACTCGGTTATTCCGTTGCACTGCCTTGAAGCTACTGGCCCCCGGGCTACGCGGCTGGGACTTTTTCAAGCTGCATGCAACAGATACGCCACAACTTGCTATCATCCTGCCTATCGGGCGCTGCCCTGTCAGGATGAATCGCGCTTATGGACACGAGCAAATTTACGCCGGAATATTTCAACCAGTTTGGCAAAGGAACGCTGACTGAACATCTGGGCATCGTCATTACGCACGTGAGCGAGGGTTCGGTGGTGGCCGAGTTTGCTGTCACGGCACAGCATCTGGCACCCAATGGTTATCTGCATGCGGGCAGTGTGGTGACGCTGGCCGACACCGCCTGTGGCTATGCCTGCGTGGCCCACCTGCCCGCGCCAGCGCACAGCTTTACCACCATCGAACTCAAATCCAACCATCTGGGCACGGCGCGCGAAGGCGTGGTGGTGGCGACTGCCAAGGTGGTTCATCTGGGCCGCACCACGCAGGTGTGGGACGCCACGGTGGTCAATCAGAGCACCGGCAAAACCATCGCGCTATTCCGTTGCACGCAAATGCTGCTGTACCCCGCATAAACCCGACGAGGAAATGGATGAATACACTGACCCGCTACAGTGGCCTGAGCCTGTTGTTTGCTGCATCGCTGGCGCTGGCCCAGCCCCAGCCCCAGCCCGCCAGTGATGGTCTGTATCGCGAGCTGGGCGGCAAGGACGGTATCCGCAAGGTCGTCGAAACGTTTTTACCGCTAGTGCTGGCCGACGCGCGCATCAAGGAAAATTTTGCCGATTTCGACCTGGACCAGCTCAATCTGCGCCTGCAGGAACAGTTCTGCGAACTCAGTGGCGGCCCGTGCCGCTACACCGGCAAATACCGTGACAAAACCATGGATGGCGTGGGCACGGTGCGCGACATGAGCACCGTGCATCAGGATCTCAAAATCAGCAATGCGATGTTCAATGCGCTGGCCGAGGACTTGCAGATCGCTCTGCAGCAACACGGCGTCAGCAATAGCGCGGCGAACCGGCTGGTAGCGAAACTGGCACCCATGCAGCGCGAAATCGTCACCGTCAAGGCGCCCACCACCAGCCCGGATCTGGGCAAGCTGCTGGCCACTGGCGGCGTGAGTCAGGTGGAAGGTGCTGGCGGCGGCGGTATTGTGCCGTGGGCACTGATCAGCGGCTACGGTTCGCGCGATAGCTGGGGCGCCAACCTCCATTACACCTATCTGTCGACCCAGGATTATCGCCTGACCAGTTACGGGGTGGCGCTGGGCGTCGCGGACCGGCTGGAAATCTCGCTGGCCAATCAGCAATTCAAGGGCAGTCTGGCGCCGCTGGATCAACTCGATATCCGCCAGCAGATCCTCGGCCTCAAGCTGAAACTGGCCGGTGACGTGGTGTATGACCAGGATAGCGCCATGCCGCAGCTAGCCGTGGGGGTCCAGTACAAGCGCCATCAGCAACTGGGCGGACTGGGCGCGCTGGGCGTTAGCAAGGTGCAGCAGCTCGGCGCGAAAGATGATCATGGCTACGACTATTATGTGGCGGCCACCAAGCTGGTGCTCGACCAGAGCCTGCTGCTGAACGCGACCTTGCGCGCCACCCGCGCCAACCAGATGGGGCTGCTAGGTTTCGGCGGCGATCAGGGCGATAGTGTGCGCCTGATGCCGGAGTTTTCCGTCGCCTACCTGCTTGATCGCAAGCTGGCGCTGGGCGCTGAATATCGCCGCAAACCGCATAATCTGGGGGTGGATAAGGAGCAGGCCTACTACGATGTGTTTGTGGCCTGGTTCCCTAGCAAGCATGTGTCGCTGACGGCTGCTTATGCGGTGCTCGGTGAAATCACCATCTTCAATCCCAAGCAGCAGCGCGGCGCGTATCTGTCCCTGCAAGCGGGTTTCTAGTGAGGGCTTGCTGAATGCAAATGGCCAGCATTGCGCTGGCCATTTTTTTGCAGGAGCTTATCCGCGCAGTGATTCTTCGAGCAGCTTGTGTAGCGCTGCAAAGTCCGGCTCACCCAGATAACGCTTGAGGATGGTGCCATCCTTGCCGATCACGAAGGTGGTCGGCGTCATGGCGACGTTGCCGTAAGCACGTGCAGCCGAACCGTCGGCGTCGAGCGCCACCTTGAACGGCAGCTGGCGCGTTGCGGCGTAGTTCAGCACATAGTTGGGCGGGTCGTAGCTCATGGCCACGGCCACGAATTCCAGCCCCTGCCCTTTGAACTTGTTATACGTCTCGACCAGTTTCGGCATTTCCGCCACGCAGGTGGTGCAGGAAGTGGCCCAGAAATTGACCATCACCACCTTGCCCTTGAGGCTCTCCGGCGCGATCTTTTCGCCCGTGATACTGATAAAGCCCACTTGCGGCGCGACCGGACGCTGATTCAGGCTGAGATACGCGCCAGCCCCTGCCGCAGCCAGCAGCACGGCGGCGAGAACGGGCTTGAGCCAGCCCCGGCGAGTCTGCACGGCGGACATGATCAGGAGTTACCGGCAGGACGAGGCTGGAAGGATTTCCATTCATCCTCGCTGATGTATTCGAACACCTTCACCACTTTGGTGACACCGTTCACGCCACGCGCGATATCGGCACCGATCTGGCCTTCGCGCTGGGTCACGCGACCCTGCAGGAATACCACACCGCGCTCGGTGACCACCCGATACGAGTTGGCCGAAATGTCGCGGCGGTCCACCAGACTGGCTTTAACCTTGGTCGTGATCAGCACATCATTCGAACGCGAGGAGTAGCTCGAGACACCGGCCACTTCCAGTTCGTTAATCACCGACAGCACGCCTTCGATGCCGGCGATTTCGCGTTCTGCCTGGGCTTTCATGGCTTCGTCGCGGACTTCACCGGTCAGCAGCGCGCGACGGTTGAAGGCATTGATGTTGATGTGACCGGCCGAGCCGATGGCGTTATTGAGCTTGATGCCGCCCTTGACTTCAATGGCGCGGTCTTCCGTCTGCGCGCCCAGCGTGCGGCGGTCGGTCGCAGCCAGCGTACCGGAAATGGCACCGCCAGCGACCAGCGCGACGCAGCCCGACAGCGAGCCGATCAGGGTGGCGCACAGCAGGCTCAGAGCCAGTGGGCGACGGATGGTGTGCCAGATGGCGCTCGAATTAATCATTTGCATCTCCTCCAAATAGGGCGACGTCGATACCGTCGCAAATGCAGTGTATGGTTGTCAGATGGACTTCCTGAATGCGGGCAGTACGGTCGGCCGGGACGCAGATATGGACATCGGCGTCAGTCAGCATTTTGCCGATGGCGCCGCCGCCTTTACCGGTCAGCGCGACGACGCGCATTTCGCGTTCCAGCGCCGCTTCGATGGCTGCCATCACGTTCGCCGAATTGCCCGAGGTGGACAGCGCCAGCAGAATGTCGCCTTCCTGGCCGAAAGCCTGCACCTGTTTCGAGAAGATTTCGCGGTAGCTGTAATCATTGGCCACCGCCGTCAGTATCGAGGTATCGGTGGTCAGCGCCAGTGCCGGCAGGGGGAAACGCTCGCGTTCGAAGCGTCCCACCAGTTCGGCGGCAAAGTGCTGTGCATCGGCAGCCGAGCCGCCATTGCCGCAGACGAGAATTTTATTGCCATTGGACAAGGCCGCAAACATCAGCTCGATCGCCTGAGCAATATGTGGCGCCAGCACGGTGGCAGACTGGATCTTGATTTCGGCACTTTCGTGGAAGTGCGAGAGGATGCGTTGATTATTCATAGTCGCTGATTATAGTGCAGGCTTTCAAGACACCGGACAAGCATGGAAAAAAATGCTTACATTTCCAAAATATTTTGCATCCATGACAAGTTTTCCCCGTCGATGGCGAGCAGATCGAAGCGGCATGGTGGCAGTGCCGCATAGCGTAGCAGAAAGTACTGGGCGGCGCGCAGCAGGCGGCGCTGCTTGGCTGGCGTGACGCTGGCGGCGGCGCCACCGTAGCTGGCGCTGGCGCGCTGACGCACTTCGACGAACACCAGCCCCGCGCCATCCTGCATGATCAGGTCGATTTCGCCCAGTTTGCAGCGGAAATTGCGTTCCAGCAGACGCATGCCGCGGCTTTGCAGATAGGCCAGCGCACGGTCTTCGCCGTGCTGGCCCAGCCGCTGCTGCAAGGTGCTGGCCACGGCTGGCCTAAGGCGTCAGCACCTGTGGCCGGCCGTCGCGGTACTCGGCGGCCGGTTCGCTGCGCTCGAATTGCGCCGGGCCGTGGCCGAAATCGATCCGTAACTGGCCCGTCACACCATCGAGGCGGATGGCGCCTTGCGGCGCACGGCTAATCGCGCGCAGCACCCGGTAAGCGTCGATGCCCAGTGCATACAGACGTTCCAGATCGGCGCCCGCTGGCGGTGTCGGACGCGGATAACTCATCACCGCTGCGTGGTCGGGCTGCAAGCGCCATGGCAGATCGAGCAGGCGCACCCCGTTCAGGGCCGGCTGCGGCTGGCCCGTGTTGAGGGCCGCGGTGCCATAGATCTGCAAACCGTTTAGCAGACGATCCGGCTCGCCCGCATCGGCTTCGGCCAGCACGGCTAGCAGATGGCGCGTCTGTTCCGCGCCCATGGCCGAGAACAGCAGGCCGGGACGCTGGGTGCGCAGACGCGCATACCATTGCAGAATTTCGGCGTCGCTCAGTTCGCCGTCCGGCGTACCCAGCTCCGCGCGGTAGGCGGGCTGACCGTTGGCCTGCCACTGGGCCGCAAAGGCGGCCGCCACGCGCTGCTGCCATGGAGTGGCCGTGCTGACGATGCTGACCGGCAGATTCGTCGCGGCGCGCCGTGCCAGCTGGCGCGCCTGGTCTTCCAGCGACAGCCCCATGGCCAGCATCAGCGGCGGCAGGGCGCTGGCGTCGGCGCTGCCTTGCCCTTCAGGATAGTTCAGCACCACGGTGGGCTTGCTCACCAGCGCACTGGCGGCCAGGGTGGTGACGGCGGCGCGCGACAAGGGGCCGATCACGGCATCATGATGCTGGACTGCCTGCGCATAGCGGTACAGCACATCCTGCGCGACGTCGCCCGTCTCGATGACGGCGATGCTGATATTGTCCGGCTCCAGCTCCCAGGCGGCCAGCACGCCGTCGCGCACGGCGGCTGCGGCGTCACCCAGCGTGGCCGATTGCAGTGGTAACAGCAGCGCGATGCGCAGTGGTGCGGCGTTGCTGGCCGGTGCGGATGCAGCTGCGGGCACAGGCACGTTGATCGTATCGCGCGGGCTGGCCGGGGGCAGTTGCACGGCAAAGGTTTCGGCGGCGGACGGCTCGGGCTGCGTTGCTGCGGCGGGCGCCGGCGCGGCCGGCGTGACTGCTGTTGCGAGCGCTGGCGCGGGCGCGCCACTTGTATTTGCCGTGCCGGACGCGCACAATCCACCGGGCGCGTTGCAGAACGGCGTACTGCAGGCGCTGACCGCCAGCGCCAGCAGGCAGGATGGCCACCACTGCCACCGTTGCCACCAATTTCTACTTTTCATCAGACCTCCATGACTGCTCAAGCACCCAGCTCGATTGCCAACCTGCCCGTAATGGACGAAATGGCCCACCAGACCTATCCTAGCGCAACCTTGTACGTGGTGGCGACGCCGATCGGCAATGTGACCGATATAAGTCTGCGCGCGCTGCATGTTTTGAGTCTGGTCAATGCGGTGGCCTGTGAAGACACCCGCAACACGGCGCAGCTGATGACGCGCTTCGGCCTGCACCAGCCGCTGATCGCCGCGCACCAGCACAACGAACGCGAAGTGGCGCAGACCCTGATCGCGCGGCTGCAGGCGGGCGAGCGGATTGCACTGGTGTCCGATGCCGGTACGCCGGCCGTGTCCGACCCCGGCGCGCGGATTGTCGATGCCGTGCGGGCTGCCGGTCTGCGCGTGCTGCCCTTGCCCGGCGCTTCGGCTGCCGTGACGGCGTTGTCGGCCAGTGGCCTGGTCAATGACCAGTTCTACTTTGTCGGCTTTTTACCGGCCAAGTCCAAGCAGCGCGAAAACTTCCTCAACACCTTGCGCGCCGTGACTGCCACCATGGTGTTTTACGAAGCGCCCCACCGCATCATCGAATGTGCCAGCGCGCTGGCCGAAGTATTCGAGCCGCAGCGTCAGGTAGTGTTTGCACGCGAGCTGACCAAGATGTTCGAAGAAATCCACCGCTGTCCGCTGTCGGAAGCGGTGGCGTGGCTGAAGGCCGATGCCCATCGCGAAAAAGGCGAGTTTGTGGTGCTGCTGGAAGGTGCCTCGGCTGCCGAAGAAGAACAGGACGCCGAAGCCGAGCGGATTCTGAAAATCCTGCTGGCCGAATGTCCCGTCAAGCAGGCGGCCAATCTGACGGCGCAGATTACCGGGCGCAAAAAAAATGCGCTGTACGAGCGCGCCCTGCAGCTGAAAGACCAGGCCTAGGCTGGCGACCGGCATCCCTACAGGCACAGCTTGCCTCAATCAGCGCGCCGCCAGTTCAGAACTTGCAGCCGCTGTCTTTTTTGTCCAGTAGCCAGATCAGTGGTGAAAAAATACTGCCGCCTTTGCGGCAGTCAGGGCGAGTCGACTGCTGTATGTCGCGTGCCAGCTTGCTGCTGGTGTCGGCCGGATATAGCGGGTGATCGTCCAGTTGGGCCACCGGTAGTGCAGCCCGCGCCGGATCTTTAACGCTGGCCTGCTTGCGTGCCATTTTCAAGGCGGCATTCACATCGAAGGGCGCTGCGGCCTGCTTCGTCATCCCGTCCGTTGAGCCATCCCCTTTTTCCTGCAACGCTACGCTAGTCTGGCTGTCCGGCGCTGCCGCAGCCACTACCTCGGCGGCAGCCGGTACGCTTGCGGCGCTACTGGCTAGCGGGGTGCTGGCTTTGCGGGGCTGATCCGGCTTTGCCGTGAGCGATGCGCGTCGCTCCGGTAGGCGCTGAGTGGTGGCCAGCGCTGGCGCTGCAGGGGCGCGCGGCTTGACCAGCGGCTGTAGCCAGACCGTCATGCGACTGGCCGGCGCGCGCTGTTCTGGCGCAGTGGGTTTTGCCAGCAGGTAGGCAAGTATCAGCAGCCCGTGCAGGCACAGCGAGATCAGTACCCCGGTGAGTAAGCGCGGCGCGCGCATCGACACAGCGTTCAAGCGGCTGGCAGTGCTGCTCATGGTCTTTTAGATAAGATCGGCATGGCGCATCATCGCATACAGCGCGTGCCTGGTGGCGCAGCGACGAACGCTGATGGGAGAAAATTTAGCGGAGCACTTGACGGAAGGCTTGGCGGCTTGTATTATCTTGCTTCTTCGGAGTGTGGCGCAGCCCGGTAGCGCACCTGGTTTGGGACCAGGGGGTCCAAGGTTCGAATCCTTGTACTCCGACCAGATTCAAGAAAAAAGACTCAAGAGTTTCGGCTCTTGGGTCTTTTTTTTATCTGTAGTGCCAGCCAGAGCCATCGACGAAAAAAAAGCAGACAGCCCGCCGGGTACTGTCTGCCTTCCGATTTGTGGTGCTAGCGCGCCACTGCTGGCGCGTGCTGCCCTGCCTGTCTAGCCTGCGCGCTTGGCCGCGATAGCGTTGCCTGCCCGGCTATTGCCTTTGCGGCCGAGGAACTGCGCAATGAACTGGCCAGCATCGACCACGATGTCGAGATCGATGCCGGTCTCGATGCCCAGCCCCTGCATCATATACAGCACATCTTCCGTGGCCACATTGCCGGTAGCGCCCTTGGCGTAGGGGCAGCCGCCCAGACCCGTCACGGACGAGTGGTAAATCGCAATGCCGACTTCCAGACTGGCGTAGATATTCGCCAGCGCCTGACCATAGGTGTCGTGGAAGTGACCGGACAGGCCGTCCACGCGGAAGGCGCGGATCGCAGTGTCCATCACCGCCTGGGTTTTGCGCGGGGTCGCCACGCCGATGGTGTCGGCGATGTCGATTTCGTCGCAGCCCAGATCACGCATGCGCCCTACCACGTCGGCCACGGCAGACAGTGGCACGTCGCCCTGATAAGGGCAGCCGAAGGCGCAGCTGATGCTGCCGCGCAGACGCAGGCCATGATCTTTGGCGGCTTTCGCCACAGTTTCAAAACGGGCGATCGATTCGGCGATCGAGCAGTTGATATTCTTTTGCGAGAACGCTTCCGACGCCGAGCCGAAGATCACCACTTCGTCCGCGCGGGCCGCCAGTGCCGCGTCGAAGCCCTGCATATTCGGCGTCAGCGCGGAATAGATCACACCGGGACGGCGTTCGATGGCGGCCATCACTTCAGCGCTGGTGGCCATTTGCGGCACCCACTTGGGCGACACGAACGATGCTGCTTCGATGTTGCGGAAGCCGGCGCTGGTGAGGCGGTTCACCAGTTCGATCTTGATCTCGGCCGGTACGCTTTCCTTTTCGTTCTGCAGGCCGTCACGCGGCCCCACTTCAACGATCTTGACCTGCTTGGGGAGAGTGCTCATTTCAATATCCTCGGTTACGGTCGACGACACCGGCCACGCTCTGGCCTGCGCCCAGTGCGCGGATCTTGTCGGCGATCTGCGCGATGCTTTCGCTGCGCAGCGTCAGTGCCGAAATATGCGGCGTGATGGTGATGCGCGGCTCCTGCCAGAACGGGTGCTGTTGCGGTAGGGGTTCGTTACGGAACACGTCGAGCGTGGCGGCGCTGATATGGCCGGACTTGATCAGCGTGAGCAGATCCGGTTCGGCGATATGCGCGCCGCGCGCCACGTTGATCAGATACGCACCGACTGGCAGCTTGCTCATATTGGTGCGATCCAGCAGATTGCCGGTTTCCGGCGTCAGCGGCAGCATGCAGACCAGCACGCGGCTGCCGCGCAGGAAGCGATCCAGTCCCTCGCTGCCGTGGAAGCACTCGACCCCATCAAACTGTTTCGGGCTACGGCTCCAGCCGCGCAGTGGCAAGCCGAACGGCTTCAAGGCTTCCAGCACGCGGCTACCCAGCACCCCCATGCCCAGCACACCGACGGAAAAATCCGCGCGGTCATACTGTTCCAGCGGCAGCCAGTGACCGGCGCGCGACTGTGCTTCGTATTCATCGAGGCGGCGGAAATAGCGCAGCACCGCGTAGCTCACGTATTCGGCCATCTGCGCAGCCATGCCCGCATCTTCCAGGCGGATCACCGGGATGTGGGCGGGAATCTCGTCATTGAAGCGCATCAGCGCGTCGACCCCGGCACCGGTGAGGAAGATCGCCTTGACCTGTGCCAGCTGCGCCAGCATGCCTTGCGGCGGCGACCACACCACCGCGTAGTCATACGGGCCCTTGCTGTGCTCTTCGCTCCAGACTTCCACCTGCGCTTCCGGCAGATGGCGGGCAAAGTCTTCGATCCATGGGCCGGTATTACCGTCCGCACGATGCAGCAGAATACGCATACTCACTCCTCAAGCCGTTTTGAATGCCAGCAGCGGAGCGCCGTCAGTGACCTGATCGCCCACGCCGTACAGCACCTCTTCCACCACGCCGTCATGCGGCGCGGCGATGGTGTGCTCCATCTTCATCGCTTCCATGATCACCAGCGCATCGCCCTTTTTCACAGCCTGTCCGGCAGTTGCCAGCACGGCCACCACCTTGCCCGGCATCGGCGCTGTCAGGCGGCCGCCTTCCGTTTCGCTTTCACCGGCATGCGCCATCGGGTCCAGATAAGTGAGCGGGTAATGCGCGCCGTTGCAGAACACGTGCAGCAGCTCGCCATCGCGGCGCACGCTGCCATGCACGGCCTGCTCGCCCAGCTTGATGCTGAAATCACTGCCCTGCTGCGACATCAGGCTCAGAACCTGCGGGGCAGCTTCGCCCACACCGAACAGCCAGTCGCTGGCACGGTACGCCAGCTTGACCCGGTACGGTTGTTCTGCCGCGTATTCGTCGCTGAAGGACAGCGTGCGCAGATAAGCCTGATTCATGCGCCAGCCCAGCGCCTGCCCCCACGGGTCGGCTGCGTTGGCACCCGACTGGGCGGCCGAGACTTCCTTCTCCGCTTCGACCAGGGCCACGGCGGCCAGCGCCAGCACGTTCGCTGGCGCTGCATGGGCGGCCGGGAACAGGCTGTCGTGATGGCGTTCAATCAGGCCGGTATCCAGATCGGCGCTGGAGAACGCCTGCCCTTCCACCAGCCGTTTCAGGAAGGCGATATTGGTCGCCAGACCGACGATCTGGTATTGCGACAGTGCTTGCGCCATACGGGCCAGTGCCTGCTTGCGGTCGGCGCCCCAGACAATCAGCTTGGCGATCATCGGATCGTAATAAGGTGAAATCGCGTCGCCACTGCGCACCCCGGAATCGACCCGCACGGCGGCTGGCTGGGTGGCGCTGCCACCGAGCTCGAAGGCGACTGCGGCCGGGATCTGCATATGGCGCAAGGTGCCGATCGACGGCAGGAAGCCCTTTTCCGGATTCTCCGCGTAGATACGCGCTTCGATGGCGTGGCCGTGGATGGCCAGTTCGTGCTGCTGCTTCGGCAGCGGCTCGCCAGCGGCGACGCGCAACTGCCATTCCACCAGATCGGTACCGGTGATCATTTCCGTCACCGGATGTTCCACCTGCAGGCGGGTGTTCATCTCCATGAAGTAGAACGAGCCATCCTGATTGGCGATGAACTCCACCGTACCGGCACCCACATAGCCGACCGCCTTGGCCGCTGCCACGGCAGCTTCACCCATGGCGGCGCGGCGTTCGGCCGGCATATTCGGTGCTGGCGCTTCTTCCAGCACTTTCTGGTGACGGCGCTGTACCGAGCAATCGCGCTCGAACAGATAGATACAGTTGCCCAGCGTATCGGCAAACACCTGAATTTCAATATGGCGCGGGCGCTGCAGATATTTTTCTGCCAGTACCTTGTCGTCGCCGAAAGAACTGATCGCTTCGCGTTTGCAGGACGCCAGCGCTTCCTTGAACTGCTCCGAGCATTCGATGACGCGCATGCCTTTGCCACCACCACCGGCGGAGGCTTTCAGCAGCACCGGATAGCCGATGCGGTCGGCCTGCGTGTGCAGGAAATCGGCATCCTGCTGTTCGCCGTGGTAACCCGGCACCAGTGGCACATTGGCTTTTTCCATCAGCGATTTGGCAGCCGATTTGGAACCCATGGCACGCATCGCCGATGCAGGCGGGCCAATGAATACCAGCCCTGCTGCGGCGCAGGCTTCGGCGAATTCGGCGTTCTCGGAGAGGAAACCATAACCGGGGTGGATCGCCTGTGCACCGGTCGCTTGCGCTACTTCGATGATTTTGTCGGCGCGCAGATAGCTTTCCTTGGCGGCAGCAGGGCCGATCAGCACCGCTTCGTCACATACGGCGACGTGCTTGGCGTTGGCGTCCGCGTCGGAATACACGGCGACAGTCTTGATGCCCATGCGGCGCGCGGTAGCGGCCACACGGCAGGCGATTTCACCACGATTGGCGATCAGTATTTTTGTAAACATGGTCTCTCTCTTTGCAGCTTATGGCTGGAAGTTTTTTTATAGAGTGCGGCGTCTGAACCTGGTGAAGCTTTTTAACCTGGTGCGCTGTGCTTAGCAGCCGCACTTCTCCTTAGGCGCCGATTCCAGCACGGTGCCGCGGGTTTTCAGGCCCAGTTTTGCCAGCAGCTTGCGGTCGTCGTCCGCTTCCGGATTGTCGGTGGTGAGCAGCTTGTCGCCGTAGAAGATCGAGTTGGCGCCTGCCAGGAAGCACATGGCTTGCACCGCTTCACCCATCTGGCGACGACCGGCCGACAGACGCACCCGTGCTTTTGGCATGGTGATGCGCGCGACAGCGATGGTGCGCACGAATTCGAACGGATCGAGTGGATCGAGGCCGTACAGTGGCGTGCCTTCGACCTGCACCAGATGGTTGACCGGCACCGATTCCGGATACGGATTCAGGTTGGCCAGTTGCGCGATCAGACCGGCGCGCTGCAAACGGGTTTCGCCCATGCCGACGATACCGCCGCAGCACACTTTCAGGCCCGCTTCACGGATGCGCCCCAGCGTATCCAGACGGTCCTGATATTCGCGGGTCGAGGTGACGTTGTCGTAGAACTCGGGGGCAGTATCCAGATTGTGGTTGTAGTAATCCAGACCGGCTTTTTTCAGGCGCAGCGCCTGCTCTTCTTCCAGCATGCCCAGCGTGGCGCAGGTTTCCATGCCCAGTGCTTTCACTTCGCGCACCATCTCTTCGACCTTGTCCATGTCGCGATCTTTCGGGCTACGCCATGCGGCGCCCATGCAGAAGCGGGTCGCGCCGTTGTCCTTGGCCTGCTGGGCTGCGGCCAGCACGGTGTCGATATCGAGAATTTTTTTCGCTTCCACGCCGGTGTCGTAGCGGGCCGCCTGCGGGCAGTAGCCGCAGTCTTCTTCGCAGCCGCCGGTTTTGATCGACAGCAGGGTTGCCAGTTCGACGTCGCCTTCCGGGAAGTTGACACGATGGGTGTCCTGAGCGCGCGCCATCAGCTCGGTGAACGGCAGATCGAACAGGGCCATCACTTCATCCAGCGGCCAGGTGGCGGCATCCGGCAGCTTGATGGCTGCGGCAGGACGGTGTAGCTCGACGGTCTTTGGTTCTTGCAGGGTGTTCTGGGACATCGTGTTTCCTTCTTGGTTCAGAGTTTGGTATGAGCTGGCCAGTTGGGCAGCAGCGTGAAATCGAGATGGGCGGCGGCGGCCTGCGCGCCCGGTGTGGCCAGACGCGGCACGCGCCCCAGCAGCGGCGCATCAATGCGCTGCGCCAGTGCGGCCACGTTTTCGTCGGCAAAAGCCATGTCGGCCACGGTTTCGTTGGCAACCCAGCCGACCAGTTTCAGACCCCGTGCGGCGATGGCTTCCACCGTCAGCAGGGCGTGGCTGATGCAGCCGAGGCGCAGACCGACCACCAGTACCACCGGCAGTTCCAGTTCTGCGGCCAGATCGGCCGTATCGAAATCGTCGTTGAGCGGCACGCGGAAACCGCCCACACCTTCCACCACGGTGGCGTCGGCAGCGGCATTCATTTCGACATAGGCCGCCAGAATCGGCACGGCAGCAATCGTGACGCCTTCCAGTGCCGCAGCGATATGCGGTGCGGCCGCTTCCCTGAGCAGGAACGGCGTGGTGATCGATTGCGGCAGGTGGACATTGCTGGCAGCCGCCAGCTGGTCGCAATCGTCGTTATGCCAGCGGCCGTCGCGCAGTTCGGCACCGGCGGCGACCGGCTTCATGCCGCAGGCGCGTACGCCGCGCTGGACCAGCGCATGCAGCATCGCCGAGGAAATCAGCGTCTTGCCGATTTCCGTGTCGGTGCCCGTCACAAAGCAGCTAAAGCGCGGCGGCAGAGCGCTGGCTGCAGCGGCGGGCTGTGGCGAAGTGTTTACCGCATCGGCGGTGTTGCTAACGATCAGCGGATCATCGAGACTCATCACAAGTCCTTTCCAGCGCATTCAGCGCCACTATCAGTTGCTCCACTTCGGCGCTGCTGTGGCCAGCGCACAGGGTGATGCGCAGGCGCGCCGTCCCTGCCGGTACGGTAGGCGGGCGGATGGTGCCCAGCCACAGTCCTTGCTGATACAGGCTGGCGCCAACCCGCATGGTTTCGGCATTATCGCCGATCACGATCGGCTGGATCGCGGTGGTCGATGGCATGCGCTGCCAGCGCTGTAACTGCAGGCCGGCGTCGAGCTGGCCGATCAGGCTTTGCAGGTGGGCGCGGCGGGTGCGCCCCTCATCGCCTTCCAGCAGCGTCAGGCTGGTGAGCAGCGCGTGCGCCAGTGCCGGTGGCGAAGCCGTCGTGAAGATGTAGGGACGGGCTTTCTGGATCAGGGTTTCGATCACCGTCGCATGGGCGGCGACAAAGGCGCCGGCCACACCGGCAGCTTTGCCCAGTGTGCCCATGTAGACCAGATACGGCGAGCGGAGCTGGAAGTGTTCCAGCGCGCCGTGACCCTGCTCGCCCAGTGTGCCGAAGCCGTGCGCATCATCCACCACCAGCCACGCACCATGCTGTTCGCACAGTGCCAGCAATGCCGGCAGCGGTGCCAGATCGCCATCCATGCTGAACACGCTGTCCGTCACCACCACTTTGGTGGCGGCATTGGATTCGGCCAGTAGCACGGCCAGCGCGGCCAGATCGGCATGCGGATAGACCTGCACGCGGTTGCGCGACAGGCGCGCACCGTCGATCAGCGAGGCGTGATTCAGAGATTCGGAGAAGATGGCGGCATCGCGGTCGGCGGCCGTTAAGCCGGTGATGATGGCCAGATTGGCCATGTAGCCGGTGCAGAAGGTCAGCGCGCGCGGCGCTTCCATATGGTTACCGACGAAAGCGGCCAGGCGCTCTTCCAGCAGCGCGTGGGCACGCCCGTGACCGCTGATCAGGTGCGAGGCGCCACTCCCGGCACCATACAGTGCCACGCCTTCCTGCATCGCCTGTTTGATGGCCGGATGGTTGGCCAGACTCAGATAGTCGTTGCTACAAAAGGCCAGCAGCTCACGGCCATCGACCTGCACGCGCGGGCCGCATGGCGACTCGACGGTGCGGCGCTGGCGGATCAGATTATGCTGATCGAGGCTATCCAGTTGCTGGCGCAGTTGCTTGAGCAGTTCCATGCCTAGCCCGCCATCACTTTGTTAAACACGGTGAGCGTGTTGTTGGCCAGGGTGTCGATTTCTGCGTCGCTCAGCACATACGGCGGCATCATGTAGACGCTGGCGCCGATCGGACGCATCAGCAGTTCATGCTCGACGGCGGTGGCAAAGAAGCGGCGCGAGAAGTCGGGCGTGGCATCGATCGCATCGAAGGCCCAAATCATGCCGCGCTGGCGGAAGTTGCGGACCTGCTGGTGCTGCGCCAGCGGTTGCAATGCTGCCGTCAGGCGCTGCGCCTTCACGCGGTTGGTGCGCAGCACATCGTCGTCCTCGAAAATCTGCAGGGTCGCCAGTGCCGCGCGGCAGGCCAGCGGATTGCCGGTGTAGGAATGCGAGTGCAGGAAGCCGCGCGTGACGTCGTTGCTGTAGAACGACTCATAGATGGCGTCGCGCGTCATCACCAGCGAGAGCGGCAGATAGCCGCCGCTGATGCCTTTCGACAGGCACAGGAAGTCCGGCCAGATGCCGGCCTGTTCGCAAGCGAAGAAGGTGCCGGTGCGACCGCAACCAACCGCAATTTCATCGAGGATCAGGTGCACCGAATAGCGGTCGCACAGTTCGCGCACCAGTTGCAGATAGAGCGGATCGTGCATCGCCATGCCGGTGGCGCACTGCACCAGCGGCTCGATGATGATGGCGGCGATGCGCTCGCTCTTCTCCATGAACAGGCGTTCTACATCGGCGGCCGCGCGGCGTGCTACATCGGCAGCGCTTTCGCCTTCGCCAGCCTGACGGGCATCGGGCGACATCACGGTTTGCGAGGCACGCAGCAGCGGGCCATAGGCATCCTTGAACAGCGCGACATCGGTTACCGCCAGCGCACCGATGGTCTCGCCGTGATAACTGCCCTTGAGGCAGACGAATTCCTGCTTGGCGCTATGGCCGTTGTTGCGCCACGAGTGGAAGCTCATTTTCAGCGCGATTTCAACGGCCGAGGCGCCATCGCTGGCGTAGAAGCTGTGACCCAGCACATGGCCGGTGAGTGCCGACAGTTTTTCCGACAGCTCGATCACCGGTTCATGGGTAAAACCGGCCAGCATGGCGTGTTCCAGGGTATCGAGTTGCTGCTTCAGCGCGGCGTTGATGCGCGGGTTGGCATGCCCAAACAGATTGACCCACCACGAGCTGATGGCGTCCAGATAACGCCGGCCCTGATGGTCATACAGCCACACACCCTGACCGCGGCTGACGGGAATCAGCGGCACGGTTTCATGGTGTTGCATCTGCGTGCAGGGGTGCCATACGCTGCGCAGGCTGCGGGCTACCCAGTCACTCTGTGTGTTCGATTCCAAAACTACTCCAGACCTTGTTCAGTCGCGTTAATTCAACCACGCGGGTTTGCGCTTCTCCAGGAAGGAGGCTACGCCTTCGCGGCCCTGTTCCGAAGCGCGGATATGGGCAATGCGCTGGGCGGTATCGGCCAGCAGCGCATCGTTGACAGTTTGCCCGGTCACTTCGCGCACCAGCACTTTGGCTTGCTGCACGGCGTTCGGGCTGTTATTGACCAGTGCTTTGACGATTTCGGCGACCTTCTCGTCGAGCGCTGCAGCGGCGACTACTTCGTGCGCCACGCCGAGGCGCAAGGCTTGCTGCGCATCGAAGCGTTCGGCGGTGAGGAAGTAGCGGCGTGCCGCCTGCTCGCCCATGGCCTTGATGACGTAGGGGGCAATGGTGGCGGGAATCAGGCCGAGACGCACTTCGCTCAGGCAGAAATTGGCTTCTTCGACGGCGATGACGATGTCGCAAGCGGCCACCAGCCCCATGCCGCCGGCATAGCAATCACCCTGCACGCGCGCCACCACTGGCTGCGGACACAGGTAGATGGTGCGCAGCATTTCCGCCAGTTGCAGGGCGTCAGCCTGATTTTCGGCGTGCGTATAGCCCGCCATTTTTTTCATCCAGTTCAGATCCGCACCGGCGCAGAACGCCGGGCCGTTCGCGGCCAGCACGATGGCGCGGACATCGCTCTGCGCGCCCAGTTCGCGGAAAGCACGGGTGATTTCCGCGATGGTGATTTCATTGAAGGCATTGCGCACGTCTGGCCGGTTAAGGGTGACGGTGGCGCAGTTGCCGCTATTTGCGCTGCGGCTGATGGTGAGCGTCGTGTAGGTCATGGTGGCTGCCTCCATTACATCCGGAATACGCCGAATTTGGTATCGGGGATTTCCGCATTCAGTGCAGCGGACAGGCCCAGACCCAGCACCATGCGCGTATCGGCCGGATCGATCACACCGTCATCCCACAGGCGCGCGGTGGCGTAGTAAGGGTGACCCTGCTGCTCGTACTGTTCCTTGATCGGCTGTTTGAAGGCCGCTTCTTCTTCGGCACTCCAGCTACCGCCCTTGCCTTCGATGCCGTCACGTTTGACGGTGGCCAGCACCGACGCGGCCTGATCGCCGCCCATCACGGAAATGCGCGCATTTGGCCACATCCACATGAAGCGTGGCGAGAAGGCGCGTCCGCACATGCCGTAGTTACCGGCGCCGAAGCTGCCGCCGATAATCACGGTGAACTTCGGCACGGCGGCAGTGGCCACCGCCGTCACCATCTTGGCGCCATTGCGGGCGATGCCTTCGTTTTCGTATTTGCGACCAACCATGAAGCCGGTGATATTTTGCAGGAACACCAGCGGGATCTTGCGCTGGGCGCACAGCTCGATGAAGTGGGTACCTTTCAGCGCCGACTCCGAGAACAGAATGCCGTTGTTGGCGATGATGCCGACCTTCATGCCGAAAATATGGGCAAAGCCGCAGATCAGGGTGGTGCCGTAGCGCGCTTTGAATTCGTCGAAGTCGCTGCCATCGACGATGCGGGCGATCACTTCGCGCACATCGAAAGGCTTGCGGGTATCGACCGGAATTACGCCATACAGTTCGGAAGTCGGATATTTCGGTTCTTGCGCCGGGCGCAACGCGCCCTGCTGCGGCTTGCTGCGGTTCAGATTCGAGACAATCGTACGGGCCAGCGACAGCGCATGCAGGTCATTCTGCGCCAGATGGTCGACCACGCCGGACAAACGGGTGTGCACATCGCCGCCACCCAGATCTTCGGCGCTGACTACTTCGCCGGTAGCCGCTTTCACCAGCGGTGGACCGCCGAGGAAAATCGTGCCCTGCTCTTTGACGATGATCGATTCATCGCTCATGGCCGGGACATACGCGCCGCCAGCCGTGCAGGAGCCCATCACCACGGCGATTTGCGGGATGCCCTTGGCCGACAGATTGGCCTGATTGTAGAAGATGCGGCCGAAGTGGTCGCGGTCCGGGAACACGTCGTCCTGATTCGGCAGGTTGGCGCCGCCGGAATCGACCAGATAGATACACGGCAGGTTGTTCTGGTCAGCGATTTCCTGTGCGCGCAGGTGTTTTTTCACCGTCATCGGGTAGTAGGTGCCGCCTTTGACGGTGGCGTCGTTACACACGATCACGCATTCCTGACCGGCCACGCGGCCGATGCCGGTGATGATGCCAGCCGCCGGCGCGGCATCGTCGTACATGCCGTAAGCGGCCATTTGCGACAGTTCGAGGAAGGGCGTGCCGGGATCGAGCAGCATCTGCACGCGATCGCGCGGCAGCAGTTTGCCGCGCGCCACATGCTTGGCCGAAGCTGCCGCGCCGCCACCTTCGGCGATGCGCGCCACTTTGGCGCGCAGATCGTCGACGACGGCCTGCATGGCGGCCGCGTTGGCCTTGAAATCCTCGCTACGGGGATTGAGTTTGCTTTCGATCTGCGGCATGACTTTTCCTTTTGCGCGTGGTCTCCGACGCGTCGTCTGATTTATTCTGGAAAACTACCGTCGACGTAAAACCAGCGCAGCCCGCCTTCAGCCGGTTCCCGCACGAAGTTGCTCACCTCATGCAGTCGCTGGCCGCGCCCGTTGACTCGCAGGCGGGCTACAAACTCGACCGTATCGTGGTTTTCTGCGCTATCTGCTTTACGTTGACGTAAACGTAAAGCAGATTTTACCTCAAGTCCCAGCCACTGTAATTTTTCTTCACTATTGATGATGGGCTCGCTAGGACGGGTGCTGGCATGCCAGGTGGCCAGCAAATACGGCTCATTGCCCTGTACATAGGCGGTATAGCGCGAGCGCATCAGCGTTTCCGCCGTGGGCGGGATGGCCGCGCCGCTCAGAAACGGGCCGCAGCAGCTGGCCAGCGCGGGTCCGCCGCAGGGGCAAGTGTTGGCGGCGGTGGGCTTTTTGGACATGGCAGAAAGGTCGGGCAGGTGTGACAAGCCAGCATTATCCGTCAAATGGCGGGCTTGCGCCTCGCTGGCGCCGATGGTGATTGAATAAATATTGCTAAATTCAGTGGTACGGGGTCACACCTTTTCTGTAACGCTATTACACTAGCGGCGTGAGGAGAAATTTTGTATGAGCCAGACCAGTTTTGAATTCAAGGCCGATGCCAACGATAGCTCGCCGTTATACATGCAAATTGCGCGGAAATTGAGCGAGGATGTGCACAACGGCCGCTATCAGGTGGATCAGGCCCTGCCGTCCGAGCGGACCCTGTCGGAATTGCTGAACGTATCGCGCGTGACTGCCCGCAAGGCCATCGACCAGCTGGTAGACCAGGGTCTGGTGGTGCGGCGCCGTGGCTCGGGCAACTATATTGCCCCGCGCATCGAGCAGCCGCTGTCCAATCTGACCAGTTTTTCCGAGCAGTTGCAGCAGCGCGGCCACGTGCCGGGCTCGCGCTGGCTGAAACGGGCGGTGGTCACGCCGACCCCGGAAGAACAGCTGAGTCTGGGGTTGTCGCCGTATTCCAAGGTGGCGCGGCTGGAACGTCTGCGTCTGGCGGACGATGTGGTGATGGCCTATGAAGTGTCGGTCTTGCCGCAAACCGTGCTGAACGACCCGAATGCGGTCGGCGCCTCGCTCTATCAATATCTGGAAAGCATCGGTCAGGCGCCGGTGCGGGCCTTGCAGCACATCCGCGCCATGAATGCGTCGGCCGAGCTGGCACGCCAGCTGGGCGTACCGGAAGGTCAGGCGGTGCTTTATATTACCCGGATTGCCTATCTGGAATCGGGGGAAGCCATGGAGCTGACCCATTCTTATTGTCATAGTGACCACTATGACTTCGTCGCGGAGATGCGTCGCGCCACCTGAGGCGAGCTTTGCATCCATGCTCAACACCGAGACCCCCAGCCCACAGCATACCGAGCTAGACCTGTATGGCGTGAATCAGCTGGTGGCCGCGCTGGTGGACGATCAGGCGCTGGCCGTGCAGGCGGTGCAGGCCGCAGCGCCCGCCATCAGTGCAGCGGTCACGGCGATGTTGCCGCGCATTGCGGCCGGTGGCCGCTTGCTTTACGTGGGGGCTGGCACTTCTGGCCGGCTCGGCATCCTCGATAGCGTCGAACTGTTCCCTACTTTTTCATGGCCGCATGGCCGAGCGCAAGCCCTGCTCGCGGGCGGACTGGGCGCCATGTTCGAAGCCGTCGAAGGCGCCGAGGACAACGCCAGCAAGGGCGCGTCCGACCTGCGCCTGACTTATCCCGTGTACAACGATGTGGTGCTGCTGATTGCGGCATCCGGCACCACGCCCTATGTGCTGGGCGCTTTGAAGGCGGCGCGCACGGTGGGGGCGCTGACCATCGGCATCGCTAACAATCCCGCCACGCCGCTGCTGAATGGCGCCGATATCGGCATCTGCCTCGATACGGGACCGGAAGTGATTTCCGGCAGCACCCGTTTGAAAGCGGGCACGGCACAGAAAATCGCCTTGAATACCCTGTCCAGCGCCTTGATGGTGCGGCTGCACAAGGTGTACGGCAACCTGATGGTGGATATGCACGCTAGCAACGCCAAACTGGTGGAGCGGGCGCTGCGCCTGACCGTGCAGGCGACCGGCGCCGAACCCGAGCGCGCCCGCGCCATGCTGGAGCGCTGCCATTTTCAGGTGAAGCTGGCGATTGTGGCGCTGCTGAAAAATACCGAGGTCGAGCAGGCGCAACGTCTGCTTGATGAGGCCGACGGCGATGTGCGCCGGGCGATCCGCTAGGCGGCTAGCGTCAGCATTCCTGCATTCCCGCAGTGCCGCTAGGGCAGAATCGCGAACAATTCCAGCCTTAGCTCGGCAAACGTGGCCGGCGCGTAAATGGCGATGGCTTGCGTTTTGAGAATGGCGTCGTACAGGTCGCCGCGATGTTCGAGCGAAAAATAATAGGTTTCCGGACGCACCGGCACTTCCATCGGTACTTGCGGCATATGCGCCAGCGGCACGCCGGGCAAGGCGCTGCGCACCAGTGCGTCGATGTCATTGGGCGAGGCGATTTTCAGCTGGCGTGGCACTTCCGCCACCAGATTCAAGGCGGGCATATTGGCGCTGACGGCGATGTATAGCGCCGCCTTGCGCTCGATTAGCGTGGCGTCGAGCTGTGCCTGATGGGTTTTCATGCCCTGATCGCTGACCGTGAGCGGAATGCTCAGGTATTTCGATGAGACCACGGTGTCCAGCAGATCGCGGATGATGTCGCTCAGCAGATGGAAGCCGGCCGCCGGCTCCTCGTGGTTGTAGCCTGGCAGATCGGTGATGGCGTATTTGCGCGAGAAGGCCATTAGGCCACCCGCCAGCGACATCAGGCGCTCGAACAGGCGCTCGGGATGGCAGTGACCGCTGCGCGATAGATGCATCAGGCTGGCGCTGGCCGACAGGATGGTCTGCTGCATCCAGAATGTGGCCATGTCGCCGCTGTGCAACTCAACCACGTGGCCGCGTGGCTGACGTTGCAGACGGACTAGCGCTTCGGACTTGGCGCCGAGTTTGCCGAGCAGGCTGCGCAGAATGTCCTGCATGGACGGATCGGCGCTGATGGTGACGCAGGGCGGCATAAAGCTCGTGTCGAGATCGAAGCTGCCGTCGGCGCGCCGTTGCAGACGGATCACGGGCAGGCAGTCGTAGCCCTCGCGCACTTCCAGATCGGACAACAGGCGCACTGATTTGCGCAGGTAGGAAATCCGCGCAGGCAGGCTGTCGGAAAACAGGTCGGGCGTTTCGTTGTTGAGCAGGTTGTAGCGGGCCTCGTTGCGTGGCGTGTCGGCCGGCGATAGATTCCCGCCGTGAGCGCGCGTCATGGGCAGCGCCGCGTAAAAGGTAACGCTTTGCGCTTCGGCGGGGAGCTTGCTCAGATCGACGGCCAGCGGCAGCGCATCCGCGAGGGGCGCCTGATAGATTTCTCCGTCCGGAAAGATCAGCGTGAGTGCCTGCGCGTACAGGGTGTTGCTGCTGATGTCGGGCAGCGCCCAGCGCGCCGTCTGCACACCCCAGTGATGGGGCTGGATGGTGGCGGCGATGTGCTGTAGGCGCGACTCGTGATAGCGGTCCTGCTGTTGCAGATGCTGGGCATCGAGCGTCAGCCCTTCTGCCCATAAAACTTTCAGCGATGCAGTCATGCTGGACTCCGTGCGGTGGGTGGTGTTAGGCCAGTTGCTGGTAGCGCTGGGATTGGCTGGCGATGAGCTTGGGCGGTTTCAGGCAAGCGCAGCGACACAGGTCATCGGAGAGCGCCGCTGCTTTGCCGTTAAGTGTGGTGGGATGGCGGGGCTGGGTGCACTGGATGACGCCGATGGAATGGCAGGCCGGGCACTGGATCTGATCCCCTTCCACCGCGACCTTGGCGCCGGTAATGGACGCGTGACTGCTAGCAGAGATGACGACGCCGCCAGCCGTGGTTTTGGCGCCGAGTGTAATCAGGTATCGCTTCATATCAGCCTCCCGGTTTGGCCGGTGCGCTGGCCTTTGCCGCGACAGCGTTCGGGCGTACGCGGATGGAGTTGAGTAACCAGTCCCATAGGGCGAGTGCTTCGGCGTCGGAAAGGCTGGGTTCGACTGATGCGGACTGATTTCCCTTTACACCGGTGTCTAGGGTCATTTCCACAAACGGATGAAGTGGATCGTACTTTTCGCCACTGGCACGGAAGGTGAATTTATGATGCGATGGGTTGTCATTTCCGCTAGGGATTCGGAGAAGCATTTCTTCGCCATGCCAATCATTGACGACGCGCTTACCTTGGCGCAGAATTTTTAGATGGCTGACCCACTTGCTTAAACCATTGGACTTACTTTCCTGTTTTGCATCAGCGACATTCTGTGCAAGATCAACCTTCTGTAAGTAGCCACCATTTTTGATAATTTGAATGGAGAAATGAACATCTGGATATTCCTTTATCCTTGCTCCTAATTCAATTCCTTCGTAAATTGATTCAATCTTAGAAAATGCACCATCTATGCAGATGCCTGGCTCATTTGGTATTTCATTTTCCTTACGTGCACGTAGAAATTGGGCTGTTTCAACATTTTCATCCAAAAAATTGTTCACACTTGATTCGGGAACTCCAAGCTCGCTCAGAATAAAAGCATCATTATTTAGTTTAAAAAAACTACGAATACTGTATTCAGAGAAGCCTACAACATTCACTAAATGTTTAATATTTTCCTTGGAAGACGGATGTATTTTCTCGGCTACTAGGTCTAATCCAATTTCTCGCGAAAAAAGCTTGGAATTTTCTTTGTTGGCGTTGATTCGTTCCACAATCATTGTGTCGATTTTTTCCGCACCTCCCTTGACTCTTGTGATTTCCCCTCCGGCGGTAAGACGTCCATAGGCAACTTTTGCAGTCGAGGGAATTTCAATCAGGAAGCGAGTGAAACACAATATTTTTAATTGCGGAGTAATCTTCCTTAGCGGTATAGAAGCGCTGGATTGCTGAGTTTGAGACGGTGCAGAATGAGCGTCCCCAGACATCAGTATTGCGATGAAGGCTTTCGAAACGAACAATGACAAGCGTATTCCTCGAATAGTGGGCATTCCGAATATTCCTTTCCTCTGCCGGAAAAGATTCATGGTTGTATTCATGGCAGGCTTCCTCTATGTGTGCCGCGTTTCGGGCTGATGGAATAGCGCAACGTTGAAGGCTGGAAGATGGCGTTGAGCTCTAGTGGATCATTGCCATATGCCTTCAAAGTTCCTGAGATGACAAAGTCGAGCCGATTGCTTGTACCGCGCTCCACGTGAACCGCCGTTTTAACGTTGCTGAGGCGCGGTTCGAAGCGGTTGATGGCTTCCTTCAGGTAGTGGCAGATCAGCTTCTGATCAACGTCGCTGGTCAGACACAAGGCGGCGAAATCAACGAGGCCATAGTTGAGGATCGAATTACGGCAAGCGGGAAATTCAGCGAAGTACTCGTCTGGCAGACAGGTGCGCGTATTGAGCAGATCCTCCAGATCGCGCGTGATGGCGGCCTTGTATGAATCGAGAGAGATTCTGCCATCCGTATCCGAGCCATCCGGAGTTGCCATTAAACGGTCCCATAATCCCGGCGCAAAATTGCGTTCTGCCATGTCCGACTCCCATCAGAAGCGCCATTGCTCTTGCAAGCGGCGACGCAAGATTGGCGGAGTGAATCAGATCACTCTGGAAGGTCGATTATTGGCGAGCTAGCTTGCAAAGCATTGCGTTCTCGCAAGCATCAATCTTGCAGCGCGCCCCTCCCTTGAGCGAGTTCTCGCAGATGCACGCTGCGCGAGCCTGGCGTGCGTCGGCCTAGCGGCGCGCAGGCAGCAGGACAATGGCGATGCCGCCGAGAATGGCGAGCGATGCGGCAATCAGGCGTAGCGTTAGAACTTCATCTAAAAAGAGTATGCCGCCGAGCGCAGCAATCACCGGAACGCTCAGTTGCACCGTTGCTGCCGTGCTGGATTTTAAAAACGGCAAGGCGGTGTACCAGATCGCATAGCCGACGCCCGATGCAAGAGCGCCGGACAGAACCGCATAGGTATAACCGGCTGCGTCGAATTGGGCGTCACTGATGAGCACTAAGCTCAACGCGAGCGCCATGGGGACGGTACGCATGAAATTGCCAGCGCTTACTTTGAGTGGATCGCCGCCAGTTTTTCCACGCAAGGAATATATGCCCCACGCGATGCCAGCACCCAGCATGAGCAGAGCGCCAGATAGTGGCGTCGCAGAGAGCCCCGGCAGTAGCAAGCTGATCAATCCGCCGCCAGCCAGTAGCAAGCCGCCCAGTTGCGCTAGCCGCAACTGTTCACCGCGCCAGAGCGCATAACCGATCATGGTGGTTTGCACTGCGCCGAAGAGAATCAGTGCCCCTGCCGCCGCCGGTAAATGACGGTAGGAAAACGAGAAGCCAATGGCGTAAGCAAACAGCGCCAGTGCAGATCGCCAGTTTCCTTCGCCTGTTTGCTGGCCATTGCGCAGTCTGACGAGTAGCCATAGCATCAATGCGCCGGAGAGCAGACGCAAGGTGCTGAAACTGGCGGCATCGATGCCGGTATGGGCCAGTGCAGCGCGGCAAAGCAGCGAGTTACCGGCAAAGGCGGCCAGAGCCAGCAGGGTCAGAATGACGAGGCGCGCAATAGGCATGGGTGCAATTCCGGACTGGGCAAGCGGATGAGTATGCGTTGCGCCATGCGATTACACAATCTTTTTGGCAATGTGACTGTGCGTGGTGAATCTCCTGCGGACTCCTCTTTCCATTGCGCAAGCTCAATATGTTCCCAAGCGACGGACTGATAATGCTCAGCCTGCGCGCCACATTTCCTGCTGGCGGCTGAGGAGTATTGATGGAGGATTTGCTGCCGTATTTCGAGCGTGAGCTGGTGCATTTGCGCCAGCTAGGCCGTGAATTGTGCGAGCGTTATCCCGGCGTGGGCGGACGTCTGCAGCTAGGCGGCGACACCTGTCCGGATCCTCATGTCGAGCAGTTGATCCAGTCTGTTGCCCTGCTTTCTGCGCGCATTGCCAAGAAGCTCGATGATAGCTATCCGGAATTCACGGAAGCCCTGCTAGAGACGCTGTTTCCTCATTATCTAAGGCCGTTTCCCTCCTGCTCCATCATGCGTGCCACCTATCCTGTGAATCGTTCGGCGGGTGCCTCTGCCGTTCTCACTATTCCGCGCGGTACAGAGATGGACTCGAGCGCCGTACAGGGTGTGCGCTGCCGCTTCAAGACGGCGTACGAGATTAACCTAAGCCCGGTCAGAGTGAAGGCTGCGCAGTTTGATGCACTGGTTCATCCTCCAACCGGAATGACTTTGCCGCCCACCTCTAGCGCATCGCTCAGTATGGGAATTGATGGCGTGTTGCCGGCAGAGCTGACGTCACTACGGGTGTTCATTGACGGTGATCCGACGTTTTGCGCTAGCTTGCGCGACGCCTTATTCATGCGTGTGGGGAGCGCATACGTCGAAGCAGAAGCTGGTCGCTGGATCGCGCTGCCGTCAATACCGGTGGCGCCGGTGGGATTTTCGGATGACGAGGCATTGCTTCCCTTCGATGCGCGTTCACAGGAGGCTTATCGCCTACTCAGTGAATACTTCGTATTTCCGGAAAAATTCAATTTTTTCGACATCGATCTGGCGTGTCTCAAAAAGCATCTGCCAGCGCAAAGTCGGCACTTCACTTTGCATCTTGTATTGACTGGGATACGCTCAGACTCGCATCACGCCCGGATTCTGGACACCTTATCCGTGGAGAACTTGCAACTGGGCTGCAGCCCAGTAGTGAATCTCTTCCAGCGACCGGGTCACCCGATCGGGGTGACGCACTATACAGCTGACTATGGCGTGTTGGCGGATGCCAGCCGTCCTGAAGCCTTCGAGGTGTATTCCATCGATGCGGTCCACATGGTAAGTCGGCGTGAGCGATCCGAACAGATTGCCGAGTTCCGGCCGCTTTACTCGCTGCGTCATGGTGAAAGCGTCACTGATCAGGGGCGCTACTGGGTGCTGCGCCATGATGCGACGCTGGCGGCGATTAGTCCCGGCTATGAAAAGCGCCTTACGCTGGTCGACGCGGACTTTAATCCGGCGGCGGTAGAGAAGACCAGTCTGTCGATTGCACTGAGTTGCACCAATCGAGACTTACCGAGTCTGCTGCCGGAACACGGACGCGATGCGGAGCTCACGCCGCTACGTGATGCGACTAGCTACGCCGTTCGTCTATTGCGCAAGCCCAGCCGTGCCTACAAATTCGGTGCGGGCGGTGGCAATCACTGGCGGCTTATCTCGCATCTGACACTGCAGCAGCAGGGTTTAGGCAAGGATGGCTTATCGAATTTTCGTGAAATGCTGACGCTGTATGACTTGCCACAATCTCCGGTATCGCGTCGCCAGATTGCAGGCATTTGCGGGCTTGAACGTGGGGAAACGGCGAACTGGGTACGTACCCAGTACGGCGCTTCACTGGTGCATGGTACCGAGGTCCGCATCTCGCTGGATGAAGATGCATTTGTAGGCAACGGCTTACTCCTGTTTGTGCAAGTGATCGACCAGTTTCTGGGGCTGTACGTGCAGGTCAACAGCTTTATCGAGCTGGTCATTCTGTCCCAGCAATCGGGGAAGGAACTTATCCGATGCAAGCCAAGAAGCGGCTATCAGACCTTAGCCTGATCCAACGCCTGATTGATGAGCCGCAACGTTTTCAGTTCGCGCAGGCATTGCGCATTCTGTTGCGTTGGATGGGGCGCCACGGCATTTCGTATGAACATGCCTTCGCTGAGGTACTGCGCTTTCAAAATAGCCTGTCGCTGAAATTTCCGGCGAGCGAGCTGGCACCAATGCCGATTCTACGGACGGCGAACCAAGCCGATGCCGAGCTGTTGGGTATGTTGCAAAGCCGGATGGGCGCGCAGATGATGCTGACGCCGACTTTTTTCGGCCTGCTAGGTGTGAACGGAACGCTACCTTTGCACAAGACGGAAAGTATCGCTGCGGCAAGGCGCTGGGGTGGCGATGCGGCATCACATGCATTTATCAATTTTCTTTCGCAGCGACTGACGACACAGTTTTTTAATGCTTGGGGAAAATACCGTCTGGAGCATACGCTAGACGTCCAAGGTCAGGATGCGCAGTTGCCGTTACTGTTGTCTCTGGCCGGTCAGTCGTCAGGTGCGGCCAAGGCTGCACCGCGCCAAGCGGATCATATTGCTGCGTACTACGCAGCGCTAATACGCGCTCGTCCGGTGACTGCCAGCGCCATATCACGCGTGTTGACGCATCATTTTGGTGTAGCGATCGAGCTGGAACAGTTTGCCGAAGCGTGGGACATGATTCCGGACCATCGGCGCAGTAAGCTCGGCAGTAAGGTTACCAGGCTCGGCCATGGCGCAGCTCTGGGCGGCAGACTACTCCGCAAAGATCTGTGTGTCCGGCTCATTATCGGTCCGCTTGGATTGCCAGAGGTCGAACAATTTCTTCCGCGCCGCGCTGCGGCCCTCGCGCTGGTGCGCATGCTGCGGGTCTTTGATTTGTCCATCCTGAAATTTCAGTTAAGGCTGCTATTGCAACCTTCCTGCTTGCAAGCTCTGACCTTGAGCAGTAAGCCTGGTGTGGGCCGGCGCCTGGGATGGGATGCATTTCTGTTTGGTCAGAGTGGCAAGGTCAGCAGAACCTCCATCGATTACTGGCTGCCCGATGCTGTTGATGAGATCACTTGATAGCGGTCAACGCTGCCGGCGTTGGCACACTTATAGTTCAACACTTGATTGCATCCCGTCTCATGTGCGATGTCGGGCTGATGGTAGCTAATCCGGAGGATTGGATGATAGAAGAGATCTTGAATCTTGACGGGCTTTCTGTAATGAGCTCCGCATCCCAAAATGGTCGCCTGCTACGGATGGACTTTCCGCAAGGCGACGGTCCTGCCGATGCGGTAATGCTGGTCAACAAGGTGAAGATGCAGGAAGAGCTATCGCGCGATTTCATGATTGATGTCGAGGTGCTCTCTGACGATGCCAGTATCCCGCTTAAAAAGATGATGAGTCGCATGGTAACCATCTCGCTGGTGCGCGAAGATGGTGCGATGCGCTACATGAATGGCTACGTCGGTACCTTCCGTTTTGCACGCACTGACGGTGGCTTCGCCTTTTATCAGATGATACTTCAGCCCTGGTTGGCGTTCGCCAAGCTGCGCAAGGACAATGTCTCCTTCCAGCATCGCAGTGTTATCGAATTAACCGAATCGACCTTCGCGCATTACCATCAGCAGGATTGGCGGACGCGCATGAGTCTGGACTACGACGACAAGAAGCTGACCTGCGCCAACCAGCATAACGAGACCGATTACAACCACTTGCACCGGCGCTGGGAAGCTGCGGGTCTTTATTACAGCTACGAGCACAGGCTCGACGGTCATACGCTGATTCTGAGCGATAACTCGATGCAGGCCGAGCCTATCGATGCCGCCCATGTCAGGGGCGCTCCTGATCAGATGTGTTTTCGCGCTGATGCGGGTTCGGACGAGGCGGACGGCATCCGCGCATGGCAAGCAGTGAGGCAGCTCGGTTCTGGCAAAGTAACACTTGCCAGCTTCAATTACAAAAGCCCCCGTGCACAACTGGTCAGTGGCTATTCACTCAATCATCAAGGCGATGTGGAGGCGTATGAGCTCTATGAGAATGCAGGCTCCTATGGTTATTCGAATATGGATGATGGCGACGCACTGGCCCAGCGCCGCATGGAAGAAGCTGACCAGCGTGCCCAGTATTTCGAAGCCAGCGGAAATGACCGCGTGACCCAGCCCGGTCGCATCTTCAAGCTCGCAGACCATTTCAGCGCTGATCCGAGGCCACCGGAGCCGGACGAAGATTTTAAAACCGGCATTGGTGCGCGCGAATACCTGATCCTGTCGGTCGAACATAGCGCGAGCAACAATTATCCCGCCGGCTCGGATGGCAAGTCGGAGTACACCAACAGCTTCGTCTGCATACGTCGCGACATACGCTGGCGGCCTGGTCGCCACTACAACAGCGTACCCTGCGCGCCCCCCGGTGTGCAGACGGCTATCGTCGTCGGCCCGCCTGGCGAAGATATCTATACCGATGCTCTGGGCAGAATTAAATTGCAATTCCACTGGGACCGAATCGGTGAATTTGACCAGGCCAGTTCGCCATGGATACGTGTCATGATGCCGATGGCCGGGCCCTATTTTGGCCAGATGTGTTTGCCGCGTGTCGGGCAGGAGGTGGTGGTCCAGTTCCTGGATGGGAATATCGATCATCCCATCGTTGTTGGCATCGTCTATAACAGCGCCAATATGCCGCCATGGCATTTGCCGGCACAACGGGCGCTGGCCGGGCTACGCAGTCGCGAACTGGCCAGCGGCGGTGATGGTGGTAGCAATCATCTGATTCTCGATGATACCAAGGGGGCGATGCAGGTTCAGCTTAGGAGCGATCATCAGCATAGCCAGCTATCCTTGGGCAGCATTACCCGTATCGAAACTTCTGATGGGCGTTTGGATGCCCGTGGCGAAGGATGGGAGCTTGCCACTAACGCGTGGGGCGTGGCGCGTGCCAACCGCGGCATGCTGATTACGACTGAGGCGCGGCCCAACGGCGCATCCCATATCAAGGACATGGGCGAGACGTTACAGCGACTCAACGCGGCGCACAACCAGCACGATGCGCTGGCGAAATTGGCGCAGCAATCCGGTGCGCAGGACGGCGAGGAGCAAGCTAGTAGCGTTGCCGCCATCAAGGCCCAGAACGACAGTATTCAAGGCGGTACAAGCTCCAGAACCGGATTCCCGCAACTGGCCTTGCCGCAGTTGGTACTGGCCAGCCCGGCAGGCATCGAGACCACGACCCGGGGCAGTACCCATTTCGCCAGCGACCAGCATACAGCGCTGACGACAGGACATGATTTGTCGATCGCCAACGGCGGCAGTTTGTTCGCCAGTGTCCGGCAGGCGTTTCGTCTATTTGTGCACAAGGCCGGCATGCGGCTGGTTGCAGCGGCGGGTGACATCGACCTGCGGGCGTTGTCGGACAGCGTCAACGTGCTGGCTAAGCTCAACATCACGCAGACGGCTAACCGCATCACCATTTGCGCTAAGGAGGAAGTGGTGATCAACGGAGGCGGTAGCTATGCCAAGTTCAGTGCCGGTGGGATCGAGCAAGGCACCAATGGAAACTTCGAGGCGCACGCGGCTAAGTTTATTTACGAGGGACCGAAAAACATGGCGATAGTCGAGGTTCAACCGTCTCAGACCAAACTGGATGGCGCAGGGACTTTTCATTTGAATAGTCATCCAGCGGCCGGAGGGCGTGTCAACGCAGGCTTACCTTACAAGCTATACAAGGACGATGCGTTACTGGAGCAGGGGCACATGGATGACGACGGCAACATGACGTTCAAGCATGACCTGGAAGAACAAGCAAAATACGAAGTTGAGCTACCGAATGGCGACCGTTACGCGATTGATGCGGACTCGCATGAACAGTCGCATGAAATGAGCGCGGGGCTTGGCTACCACGGCTATGCCAATGCGGGTGGTTCGTTGAGTGAGGAGCCGGTGTCGTTTGAGAAAGACCGCTTGCTCGCCAATCCGGCTATGCGCACAGAGGATGAGCAGTCTACGTAAAGTACACATGCAATCACCAGGAGCGACCGGCTATGGGCAGCATGGATCAGAATGTGAAGCTCTACAAGCAGACATTATCGTATCGGAAAACTGGCGCACCCTGTCAATGCCTGGCCCAGCCGTGGTTTATCAGAGTGCCACATCCGGTCTACGATCCGCGCCATGGCTGTGAACTCGAACCGAAATTGTGTGGTCAAAACGTCTTCCGACAGATTGCGGAAGACATCAAAAACGCCAAGCATTCGGTGGACATTATCACCTGGGGTTTTGACCCGGGTATGGTACTGAATCGCGAGGGCAGTGCAGAGAATGGCCAGCGATACGGCGATTTATTGAAGGAGGTCGCCGGGCGTTCCTCGCCTGTCAGGGTGCGTCTACTGGTATGGCACGATGATGCGGCCACGCAGAAGTTGATGAATAATCTGCCGGATTTTTATGGTCGGCTGTATCAAGGCATCGCTAACGGATCGCGCGGATTCTATAGCGATGCACATTGCAAATATAACGCGGAGTGGTTTGCGCAATTCCGTTCCGGTGCCGATGCAAATATTCATTTTCATGTCCGCGATATCTCTGGCGTACATATGGTGGGCGCACTGAAGGACGAGACGCTTCCTGATGGGGTGCTCACCAATCCGAAGGGAATCAGTTCCGTCATGTATCCGGCGCATCATCAGAAAATGGTGTTGATCGATTACGAATATCCAGCCGATGCGGTGGGCTATGTGATGGGGCACAATTCGATCACCGACTTTTGGGATACAACGGACCACGTATTTCAGGACCCGCTGCGCGAGCGCTTTTTTTGCAAAGAAGAATCGGCATTGCGAAGGTTGGCTGTAGGTGATCATGTCTCACCGAGCGATATTGCGTTTGGCTACAGGCAGACACAACGTGGAAAGCAAGAGCATCAAAAGATGGTCGACAGGTATCTGGCCGATAACTCCTCGGTAGCTAAACCATATCAGGACGTTTCATGCCGTTTACGAGGTCCCGTGCTATACGACCTCAACCTTAATTTTTGTCAGGCGTGGAGCGAATCCAAGCCGCCTGGTTCATTGTTTTTCGATACTTGCCGAGCATTTCTTAATCTCGCCCCTGTCGCCAAGAAGTTGGCGCAATCTGCTCACGATAAGGTTGTGAGTGCGCTCCATCACGAAATGGACGGGGACTTCATCAAGCGGCGCGCAAAGATTCCATGGACAGCATTTCAATTGCCGAATGGTCGTCACAGCGTGCAACTCATCCGTACTCAACCCATGCACGGTGAGAAAGGCGTTAAAGAGTGCTATGCGAACCTCACACGGCAAATGCAGCACTACATGTTTATTCAGAATCAATACATACAGTACGTGACGTGGGCTGAGCATCTCCTGAATTGCGTGAGCAAACTGCGACAAGCCGGATTTAATAAGCCCCTTTATATTTTCCTGCTGACGTCCACACCAGAAATGAATGGCATGGATACACCGACCTATGACGTGGCCTCTAAGGTTGGGATGAGCGCGACGATGACTGTCGAGCATCAGGAGGCGGTGGAACGTGCGCGCCAAGGAAAGGGCGAGCAACCCATTTCTCCCGCAGCACTGCAAAAGCAAGGCGTTAATGTCGTGATGTGCTCGCTCTGGACATGCGCTAAGGGTGAAAAGCTGCGGCGGGATGACTACGAAGAAATCTACATTCACGCCAAGGTGGCCGTGGTGGACGACGCCGCGTTCACGATAGGGTCGGCAAACCTGAACCTGCGCAGCATGGCGATGGATAGCGAACTCAATGTGCTCAGTCAAGCACATGAAGTGGCATTTCAATTGCGCTGCGATTTGTTCGGTCAATGTACTGGCGAACTAGGTCCAGCTCAGTTTGCTGATATGGGGAGGACGTTTAGGCATTGGCAAACACTTACATTTAAAAACAGGGGAAAAATGGGGGATGGGGAACAACTGAAGGGACATTTGTTACCTTTCCATGTCGATCGCAAACCCGGCGCTCCTGTTGTCTAGCCATGGGTATCTCGCGACTACGCAGAGTTTTTGTGACTTTCTTTTTTTTGTCGTTTGCGGCAGGGGCATTTTTTCTCAATGACTATTTAAAGGAGAGAACTTTGCATGAGCTTCCTTATGGATTTAGGAAATTTAGTGTTCTTGACCCTTTACCAGAATGTGCCCGTTGGAAAGATAATATGCCGTCAACTCGCGATCCTGATACTTACCGACTATATATCGCTGCACGCAAGCTCTGGCGGAGCAAGATAGAGTGGCAGCTCACCCATGAGGAAGCCCTACAAATACTCACCGATGTGAAAACTGCTGCTAATCGAGGGGACTGGGGCGCACGGGCTTTGATGGCCCATTTCTATCTTGAGGGATTGGGCCCGCTCGAATCAAATAATGTGCTCAATCCTGATCCATATAAAGCCGTTGAAATCGCCCGAATGGCAGCCCAAGCCATGCAGCCGTGGGGGCTTTATGACCTAGGTGTCGCTTATGAATATGGTTATGGCGGCGCGCATTACGATATCGATCTGGCTTGGGCATATTACCTTAGGGCCGCGCAGCTTGGCAGTCCGGAAGCGCAAATGGCGCTTGCTCGCGCATATAAAGATGCGGGAAGGCGAGGAGACTGGGCAACTATGCTGCAATGTGCCTATCAGCAGGGGCATGGACCGGCTGCCTATGAGCTTGCCTTAAGCGCCGGTGTGAAAAAGCAGTATCACGACGCGATATCGCTGTATCAAGAAGGTGTGAAATTTGGAAGTCTTGATTGCGCGAGAGATCTTGAGGTTATGTTTAATGACGGGTATTGGGACAGCGGTTCCGACGAAGAAAGAATTATCTTAAAGTCTTTGGGGATTGAAGTAGACCCTGAGCGACAAAAACGCTATATCGAGATTTACAACGCACTGCAAATTAATCCCGACTTGAAATTGAGCAGGCTCGACCATGTGCTTCCCTTGCCTCCGGCCAAACTACCAGCATGGTCCGGTGTTGAAGATGCAGTTACGCCGGAGTCTACCGGCCGCCCCACCTACTAATACCTAAGAGCGTTCCTTAGACATAATGTTGTAAGCCTTTCGATACGGTAACCCAAATATTTATCTGTACTATAGATGATGATTGGCACCTAGTTCTCGGACAGGAACAGTATACGGCAAAGGGCAGGTACCGATCCGGAATTCCGGCCCTGTACCCGCCCTTTGCGTTAGCAGTGTTACCGCGAAGCGGCTTTAACTACCCTCGCTGATTACTCGCTGGCCGCCAGCACGTCGTGCGCCTGCACATCCGCGTGGTAGGAGCTGCGCACCATGGCGCCCACGGCAGCGTGCTTGAAGCCCATCTTGTAGGCTTCCGCCTCGAACATCTTGAACACGTCCGGGTGCACGTAGCGGCGTACCGGCAGGTGGCTATTCGATGGCGCCAGATACTGGCCGATGGTCAGCATGTCGATGTTGTGCTCGCGCATGTCGCGCATCACTTGCAGAATTTCTTCGTCGGTTTCGCCCAGACCCACCATCAGACCCGACTTGGTCTTCACGTCCGGATAGCGTTCCTTGAATTCTTTCAGCAGTTGCAGCGAGTGCAGGTAGTCGGAGCCGGGACGGGCTTCCTTGTACAGGCGTGGCACGGTTTCCAGATTGTGGTTCATCACGTCCGGCAGGCCATCGGCGAAGATGGTCAGCGCCTTGTCGAGACGGCCGCGGAAGTCCGGCACCAGTACTTCGATCTGGGTTTTCGGCGACAGCTTGCGGGTTTCGCTAATGCAGGAAACGAAGTGGCCGGCACCGCCGTCACGCAGGTCGTCGCGATCCACCGAGGTGATCACCACGTAGTTCAGGCGCAGTTCGGCGATGGTTTTCGACAGATTGATCGGCTCTTCCTGATCGAGCGGATCAGGACGGCCGTGGCCGACGTCGCAGAACGGGCAGCGACGGGTGCACTTGTCGCCCATGATCATGAAGGTAGCCGTGCCTTTGCCGAAGCATTCGCCGATGTTCGGGCAGCTCGCTTCTTCGCACACGGTGACCAGCTTGTTCTCGCGCAGCACGTCCTTGATTTCATAGAAGCGGGTCGAGGCAGATGCCGCTTTGACGCGGATCCAGTCCGGCTTCTTCAACCGTTCCACCTGTTCGATCGGTACGATCTTGATGGGAATGCGCGACGTTTTGCTAGCGCCTTTTTGCTTTTCGCTCGGGTTATAAGCGGGGGCAACGTTGGTGTTGGTCTCAGAGGTCATAAGCTGCGTGCCCTCGCGGGCGAAGTGGGGTTATTCGGTTGCTGCGGGTTGCGCTGGCTGGGCCAGCACGCGGATCAGTTCTTCGGCCAGTTGCTGCTGTACTGCGGCCAGTGGCGCCGTGACGCCGACGCTGCGCATGTCCACCGTTTCCAGCCCGGCATAACCGCAAGGGTTAATCCAGGAAAACGGTGCCAGATCCATCGCGACATTCAGCGACAGGCCGTGATAGGTACAACCATTGCCGCGCACTTTCAGGCCCAGTGCGGCAATTTTCGCGCCCTGCTTCGGGCCGTCAGCCATATAGATGCCGGGCGCGCCTTCTACCCGTTCACCGGCCAGATTATACGCCGCTAGCACGTTGATGATCGCCTGTTCAATCCGGTTGACGAACTGGCGTGCGTACAACTTGCCGCCCGGTTTGTTGCGGCGCAGGTCCATCAGCATGTAGATCACCACCTGCCCGGGGCCGTGATAGGTGACTTCGCCACCACGGTCGGTCTGCACCACGGGAATCGCGCTGGCGCCGGCCAGCAGGTGACCGCGATCGGCGCCCAGTCCCAGCGTGAAGACGGGCGCATGTTCGACGATCCACAGTTCGTCGCGGGTGTCCGGGGTGCGGGCATCCGTGAAGCTGCGCATGGCGGCGAAGGTGCTGTCGTAATCGGCTAGGCCGAGGTGGCGGATCAGTGCCGGCTCGGCGGAAGTTGGAGACGTCATGCCGACATTATAAATCACGCGCTGACTCTGCGCCCCGCATGGCGCCGCCGTTGCGGCCCTGCTGCATGGCGAACGCGGCACCCGCGGCGCGCAGAAATTCCCTTGTTAGCTAATTTTATTCACAAGCGCATGCTTGCTGTTAACCCAGTATGGCAGTATATTTTGCCGTCTTTTGCTAATTTTATTCACAAAGTTATCCACAGTATGCGAAGCTGATGAGCGTCTACCGCCTGCCTAATTTTTCCGCACTACGCGCCTTCGAGGCGGCGGCCCGGCACGAGAATTTCTCGCGGGCGGCGGAAGAATTGCAGCTGACGCATGGCGCGGTCAGCCATCAGGTGCGGGCGCTGGAACGGGAACTGGGGCTGGCTTTGTTCGTGCGCAATGGCAAACAGGTGCGGATTACCGAGGGCGGCGCGCACTACGCGCGCCAACTGGCCCGTGCGTTTGCCGACATGGCGGCGGCCAGCGAGGCGCTGCGGCGCACGCCGGTGCAGCAGCGCCTGAGCATTGCGGCGACGCCGCTGTTTGCCGCGCGCTGGCTGGCGCCGCGGCTGGGCGGCTTCATCGAGCGCTATCCGGATATTCATGTGGTGCTGCAATCGGCCGAGCAATGGCTGGCCGGGCGTGATGCGCCGGTCGATATCGGGATCCGCTTCGGGGCCGGGCAGTATCCGGGCTGGACGGTGGAGCGCCTGATGGCGGAGGTCTGCTATCCTGTAGTGAGTCCCCACTATCGCTCCGGGGCTCTACCTGAGAGGCCTGAGCTACTGGGGCAGCATACTTTGCTGGGGTCTGAAGAGGGCTGGACGCGCTGGTTGCACAGCGCCGGGGTGACGCTGGCAGAACCCTGTACCGCCCCCCGTACCGAGGCCCATACCCAGCACTTGCCGGAGGATGGCGCGGCGCTGTTGCGTGCCGCGGTGGCTGGCCAGGGGGTGGCGCTGGTGCCGCATCTGACGGCGCAGCCCGATATTGCTGCGGGGCAGTTGCTGCGTCTGTTTGACACAGCAAGCCCCTGCCACGAGGGCTATTTTCTGCTGATGCCGCCTGCAGCGGCGCAGCCGCCGCAGGTTAGTGCTTTCCGTGACTGGCTGCTGGACGAGGTGCGTCTGTTCCAGCGCCAGCCGGACTGATTACATGACGATTTTGACCATCGGATGGGCCGACAGTTCGCTGTACAGCGCATCGAGCTGTTCGCGGCTGGTGGCGCGTACGGTCACGGTCAGGCCGGTGTAATTGCCTTTGGCCGATGGGCGTACTTCCATCTTGCCTTCGTGGAAGTCGGCATCATGCTTCTGCACCACTTGCACGATGGTAATGGCGAAATCGATATGAGTCGGCCCCATCACCTTGATCGGGAAGTCGCTCGGGTATTCGATGAGGGACTCTGACGGCGGGATCGCTTGCATAGGTATTCCAATCAATAAAAAACTGGCAACTTCAACACGAAGTCGCCAGCCTGTATTGTAGCTAATCTCTCGCCAATCTCGCCAATCCCGCCAAACTGGTGCGGCGGTTATGGCCGAATCTGATTTCCTTTGCCATCCCGCTCACGCCCCTCTTCCTTGCGACGCTCTTCGCGCTGGTGCTGGCCGCTCTCTCTGGGCGGGGCTGGCGGCGCCGCTGCCGGCGCCGGCGCCGGCATCGGTGGCGGGCTGAAAGCGGGCCGTGCGGGCGTCATGGCTGGCGCTGGCATCGGTGCCGGCATGCGCGGGGGCTGCGCCAGCGGCGCCATCTGCTGCACCGGCGTCACTGGCGGGCCGGGTTGATAGGAAGGCTGCGCCTGCAGGGTGGCGGGCGGGGTGCGCCGTTCGTCCGGGGTACGCAAGCTGCGCCGTTCATCGTCGCCGTTGCGGTTGCCGCGATTGGGCTGGTCAGGACGTTCGAAGCGATCGGCACGATCGATCCGTTCCCAGCGCTCACTGCGTCCATCGTTGCGGTCGGCATAGTCAGGCCGTCCCGGACGGGGATTGCGTTCGGGCGCGGGAATCGCCGTCACGGGCGACAGATTGGCGGGCTGGGGCGCTAGCGACGGTGCGGCGACCGGGGCCGGCATGGCTGCCGGCGTTGGTCCGGGTGCCGGGATGGCCGGCGCCGGATTGCCCGGTGGGCGCAGTGGCGCATCGCCGCGGCTACCCGGACGGTCAGTCGGACGGAGATTGCGACTATCCTGCCAGCGTTCATTGCGGCCATCCTGCCAGCGCTCATTGCGACTCTCCTGGCCACGTTCCGGCCATTGCGGGCGCTGGCTGTCGAGCGGGCGCAGCGCCGGCACGCTGCCGATCGGGCTGACACCGGGCTGATAGGCTGGCAGCGTGCCCGGGCCACGCACGGGGCGTTCGAATTGTTCGCGTGGCAGTACGCTCAGGCCCGGTGGCTGGCCACGGTGTACCGGCAGCGCGGGCAGCGGGCGGCCGTGGTCACGCCAGTTCAGGCGTCGTTCATGGTCGGGCGAGATCCGGTAGTCCGGTACAAAATGGTCGCGTGGCGAGAGCGGATACCAGCCCTTGCCGGGGCGATGGCCGGGGCCGCTACCATGGCCATCCACCCAGCCCACCAGCGCGGGTGCCCACACGGGACGTCCGGACGGACGCCCCGGCGCCCAGCACCAGCGCCGGTTGATCATCACCCAGCGGCCATAGTGCGACGGTGCATAGCCCCATGGGGCATTGTCGATCCAGGTCCAGCCCCATGGCGCCAGCCAGATCCAGCGGCCATCCCGATAAGGCGCCCAGTCGGCGCCGACATTGCGCGGGGTCCACAAGGGGCCGTATTCCACGCTGTCGCTCCAGCTACCATTACGGTCCAGTTCTTCGTAGCCGGTGATGCCGCTGGAAACAAAACGGCTGGTGATGGGCGCTTCGCCGACCCGGTCGCGCTCTTCGGCCCAGCGGTCGAAGCCGTCAGTGTGTGCCAGACCGGTGCGCACATCGTTGCTATTGACTTCGGCCTGACGGCCGCTGGCCACGGTCAGCGAGGCACCGGCGCCGTTGACACGGGCGCTGCCCGCCAGCACGCTGATCTGGCTAGTATCGGCCAGCCGCTCCGCATCGACCCGCAGCACCCCCGGTTCCAGCAGGGTGATGCGCGCTTGCGGGGTGATCAGTTCGAAGTTGCGCAGCAGTTCAGGCTGGCGTACCCGGATGCTGACGCTGCCGTAATTCAGGCGCAGGCGCAGCACCTCGTCATCGAGTTCGAGAATTTCCAGATCGGAATCGCCGTCCAGCCGCACCGCGCTTGAACCGGCACGGAATTCGCTGCGGGCGCCGCTGGCCGTGTTCAGGTGATTTCCGGCCAGCACCGGCCAGTTCAGGCCTGCCGCGACGCTGTCGTCGTTGCCGGTCAGGGTCACCTTGCCCTGTACGGCGGCGATACGCCCGACCATCGCCGGTAAATCGTTCTGGGCCAGTGCGGGACCGGCCAGCACGGCCAGTAACAGGGTGGTAATGAGGGGACGGTGCATAGCGGCGCTCCTAGGTAATATGCGCATTAAACGCTGGCGCGCCGAATGCGCCTACCGCGATTACAAGACCTTACAAATTGCTGTGGCAGGCGACAAGCTCAGGCTATCAGGCGGTCGCGCCGCCCCGTTTGACGAAGAACAGCGCGGTGCCGACCGCCATCAGCAGGCCGCCGAAGACGCGGTTCTGCTTTTTGACAGCGCGCGCATCGCGGAAAAAGCGCTGCATCGAGGCGGCCAGAAACGCATAACTGTGCATCACCAGCAGATCGACGCAGCACATGGTGACCGCCAGAATCAGCAACTGCGGCAGCAATGGCGCCTCGCGGGTAATAAATTGCGGCAGCACGGCGACCATGAAAATGATGCCTTTCGGGTTGGTGGCATTGGTCAGAAAACCGGTCAGCACGCGCTGCCGCACCGACGGTACCTGCACTTCGGCATGGGCCGCCTCGCCGCTGATGCTGACCTTGGCGCGCCACTGGCTCAGGCCCAGATAAATCAGATACAGCGCACCGACGGTTTTAACAATATTGAACGCCACTTCCGAGGCCAGCAGCAGCGAGCCGACCCCGCCACCGGCGATCGCCAGCACCAGCAGCAGGCCCGCCTGCAGGCCGAGGATGGTGGCACTGGTGCGGCGCACGCCGTACGACAGGCCATGCGACATCGACAGCACGGCGCCCGAGCCGGGCGAGACGGCGATGATGCTGGCGGCAATCAGAAAGGTGATCCAGGTGGCAAAGCTCATGAGTTTTCCAGTTGTTCAGGGGCAGGCGCAACTGCCAGGGCGGGATCTATTGTAGCGGTGTGCCGCGTGCGGCGCTGCGCTGAATACTTCTGATATTTTTCGCCTAGGGCTTCGGGTACTATATGAGAGGAAGGGCAGATGGTACCAGCCAGCGCTGCCGCCTTCCCATTTCACCCACCTGATAACAAGGAGGCCACTGATGGCCGGAACCAGCCTGCTAGCGCTGATCGATGATATTGCCAGCATCCTCGACGATGTTGCCCTGATGAGTAAAGTCGCGGCCAAGAAAACCGCCGGTGTGCTGGGCGACGATCTGGCCCTGAACGCCCAGCAGGTGGCCGGCGTGCAGGCCGAACGCGAACTGCCGGTGGTGTGGGCGGTGGCGCGCGGTTCACTGAAAAATAAGGCGATTCTGGTGCCGGCAGCGCTCGGCATCAGTGCACTGGCGCCGTGGGCGATTGCACCGCTACTGATGCTGGGCGGCCTGTACCTATGTTTCGAAGGCTTCGAAAAGATCGCCCATAGCGTATTACACCGTCACGAGCATGCCCCGGCCGGCTCGCTGGCGGCCGTGCTGGCCGAACCGGACGTCGATCTGGTGGCGCTGGAGCGCGACAAGATCCGTGGTGCCGTGCGCACCGATTTCATTCTGTCGGCGGAAATCATCGTGATTGCGCTGGGCACGGTGGCCGGTGCACCCTTTTCCCAGCAGGTCGCGGTGGTCGTGGGGATCGCGCTGCTGATGACGGTGGGCGTGTACGGTCTGGTGGCGGCCATCGTCAAACTCGACGATGCCGGTCTGTATCTGGTGCGTCATGGCGGCACCCTGTTGCAGGCACTGGGACGGGTGTTGTTGGCGGCTGCACCACGTCTGATGACCCTGCTTTCGGTGGTGGGCACGGCGGCCATGTTCATGGTCGGCGGCGGCATTCTGACCCATGGCATCGGCCCAGCCCATGCGTGGATCGAACACGTGACGGCCGTGGTGGCGGCGCTGCCGGCACCTGCTGGCTGGCTGGCCATGCTACTGCCGTCGGTGCTGAATCTGCTAGCCGGTCTGGTGGCCGGTGCGCTGGCGCTGGGCGCTGTCACGCTGGCAGGCAAACTGCGGGGCACTCCGCCCTCCCAGGCAGCGCCCTAACAGCTGGTCAGACAGGATGCACCGATTTGGGGCGGCGCTTGTACTCCCCTTCCTTGCCCATGTCAAGCAAGCCATCGCAGCGGGCCGCGACTATCCCTATTATTGATAGGGCTTAACACAGGCAATCTGGGGATCTTTGATCTAAATCAATAAATAATCGCCCCATCCTCCGTACACTGACGGGACTATAATTGCGGTAGAGCAACAAATCCATCTGGAGAGACAACATGCGCAATAATCAGCCGGTGACTAACCGCGAAGTGGAAGTGCAGGACGATCAGGCGATCGTTTCGAAAACCGACTTGAACGGTAACATCGTCTATGTGAATCCGTATTTCTGCCACGTGAGCGGTTACGAAGAGGCCGAGTTGATGGGCGCACCGCAGAATATTGTGCGCCATCCGGATATGCCTGCCGAAGCGTTTGCCGATATGTGGCAATCGATCCAGTCCGGTACACCGTGGACTGGGATCGTCAAAAACCGCGCCAAGAATGGCGATTTTTACTGGGTGCGCGCGAACGTCACGCCGATCCGTGAAAATGGCAAGACCACCGGCTATATGTCGGTGCGCACCAAGCCCGAGCGCAACCAGATCAACCGTGCCGAAGAGGCTTACCGTGCGATCCGTTCCGGTGGCAAACACAGTATCCGCATCAAAAACGGTCAGGTGATTCATGGCAGTGGCGGTTCGCTGGTGGCGCGTCTGACGCGCCGCCTGATCCACTCGTCGCTGGGCCTGCGTATCTGGGCCGCGACCAGTCTGGTCAACGTGCTGCTGGCCACGGTCGGTGCTGCTGCCCTGCTCGGCGGTGGCGGCCATAACTACCTGCTGTTTGGCGCGACCGTGCTGGGCTTGCTGATCAATGTGTTCCTCTGGTACACCTTGCGCGTGTCCGTGTTGCAGCCGCTTGGCCATGCCCTGCTCGGCGCACGCGCGATTGCCGCCGGTGACCTGTCCGGCAGCTTCGAAACGGAAGCGACCGATGAAGTCGGCCAATTGCTGCGCGCCTTGCAGCAGATGAATAGCAATCTGATCGCCACCATCCGCGATGTGCGCACCAATGTCGAAACCATGGCCGTGGCCACCCGCCAGATCGCTGCCGGCAATATGGATCTGTCGGGCCGCACCGAAGCGCAGGCGGCCAGTCTGGAAGAAACTGCTTCCAGTGTGGAGCAGTTCTCCTCGACCGTGAAGCAGAATGCCGACAATTCCGCGCAAGCCAACCAGCTGGCGCTGAATGCCTCGCACGTGGCCGTGCATGGCGGCGAGATCGTTTCCGACGTGATCGCCACCATGGATGAAATTAATGCCTCCTCGCACAAGATCGTCGACATTATCGGCCTGATCGAAGGCATCGCCTTCCAGACCAATATTCTGGCGCTGAATGCGGCGGTGGAAGCGGCCCGTGCCGGTGAGCAGGGGCGTGGCTTTGCCGTGGTGGCAGGCGAGGTGCGCAATCTGGCCCAGCGCAGTGCGACGGCCGCTAAAGACATCAAAAACCTGATTAGTGTGTCGGTGGGCAAAGTCAGTGCCGGCATGGAACAGGTCGGGCGCGCTGGCGCCACCATGAAGGAAGTGGTGGCTTCGGTGCAGCAGGTCACCTCGATCATGCAGGAAATCACCGTCGCTTCGCAGGAGCAAAGCATCGGTGTCGATCAGGTCAATGCCGCGATTGCCCACATGGATACTGTGACCCAGCAAAACGCCGCGCTGGTGGAACAGGCTGCAGCAGCGACCGCCAGTCTGGCAGTCGAAGCGGGCAACCTGACCCAGGCGGTGAGTCTGTTCAAATTCGGCACTGCCCGCACCTCGCGTGCCGCGCTTGCCGTCCGTAAACCCCAGCCTAACAAGCGCATCGCTGCCTGATTATGAATACCAACGTATGTAGCACCGGCTCTGCTTTCCCAGCCGTAGAATTTGACGCTGCCATTATTGGCAAGCTGAGCCAATCGGGGCCGCGCTATACCTCGTATCCGACGGCTGACCGTTTCCAGCCGGAGTTCGGCTACGGCCAGTTCCTCGAAGCGGTGGCTGGTCTGCGCATGCGCCGCAGCGTGCGGCCGCTGTCGCTGTACATCCATATCCCGTTCTGCGATACGGTGTGCTACTACTGCGGTTGCAACAAGATCGTCACCAAAGACCATAGCAAGGCGGCCACCTACCTCGATTACCTGAAGACGGAAATCGATATGCAGGGACGCCTGTTCGCCGGTATGGGCAAGCTGGAACAGCTGCACTTCGGCGGCGGCACGCCGACCTATCTGAGCGATCGCCAGATGGGTGACCTGATGGCCCACCTGCACGCCAGTTTCGATTTCGCGACCGACCAGCAAGGCGAATATTCGATTGAAATCGATCCCCGCACGGTCAGCGTGGAACGCGTGCATTCGCTGCGCAAACAGGGTTTCAACCGTATCAGTCTGGGTGTGCAGGACTTCGACCCGGATGTGCAGAAAGCCGTGAACCGGATTCAGCCGGAAGCGGAAACCCGCGCCGTGATGGACGCTGCCCGGGATGCCGGCTTCCGTTCCATCAGTATCGATCTGATCTACGGCCTGCCCAAGCAGACCATGACCAGCATGGAGCAGACGCTGGACAAGGTGATTGCTGCCAATCCGGACCGTATCGCGCTGTACAACTACGCCCACCTGCCGCACCTGTTCAAGCCGCAGCGTCGCATCGCCGAAGCCGATCTGCCGACCCCGGCCGTGAAGCTGGACTTGCTGGCGCTGTGCATCCGCCGCCTGTGCGCAGCCGGCTATGTGTATATCGGTATGGATCACTTCGCCAAACCGGACGACGAACTGGCCGTGGCCCAGCGTCAGGGACGTTTGCAGCGCAATTTCCAGGGCTATTCCACGCGTGCCGAATCGGAACTGATTTCCTGCGGCGTGTCGGCCATCAGCGCGGTAGGCGCGACTTACAGCCAGAACGAAAAGACCCTGGAAGGCTATTACGAAAAACTCGACGAAGGCCGTCTGCCGGTGGTGCGTGGCATCAAGCTGGAAAACGATGATCTGCTGCGCCGCATCCTGATCCAGAAGCTGATGTGCAACTTCGAGTTGTCGATCGCCACCATCGAGCAATCGTTCCCGATCCGCTTTGCCGAGTACTTTGCGACCGAGCTGGAAAAGCTCAAAGCCTTCGAGGAAGACGGTCTGCTGCAGATCGATCCGCAATGGCTGACCGTGACCCCGAAAGGCCGTCTGCTGATCCGCAATATCTGCATGGTGTTCGACCGCTATCTGGGCTTGCCGCGCGTTGACGGCGAGACCCAACCACTGCGTTACTCGAAGACTATCTGAGCCCTTCATGAATGCTCTGCAGTTGCTGCCGGTACTGGTAGTTGGATTGGCCGGCAGCGTGCATTGCATCGGCATGTGCGGCGGCATCGTCGGCGCACTCACGGCCGGCACCGCTGCCCCGGCAGTTGCCCCCGTCACCTCCTCGCCGCGACCAGTGATTGCCATTGTGCCTGCGCGGCCGGCTTCGCCGTTGTTGCGCGTGCTGGCCTATAACGCTGGCCGCATCAGCAGCTATATGGTGGCCGGCGCACTGGCAGGCGGACTGGCCAGCGGCGCGCAAAGCCTGAGCACGCTCGCCGGGGTACAACTGGGCTTCTACTGGCTGGCCAACCTGATGCTGGTTGCGCTGGGACTGTATCTGATGAACGCCTGGCAGGGACTGGCCCTGCTGGAACAAGGCGGCCGCGTGCTGTGGCAAGCGGCCCAGCCACTGCTGGCACCGGCCATGAAAGCACTGATGCCGGCCACCCGCCCGCATCAGGCCTTTGTGCTGGGCGCGCTGTGGGGCTGGCTGCCCTGTGGCATGGTGTACAGCGTACTGCTGACCGCCATGCTGAGCGGCTCGGCCAGTTCCGGCGCCGCCGTGATGCTGGCGTTCGGGCTGGGCACCCTGCCCATGCTGACGGGGCTGGGACTGCTGGGCGCGCGCTTGCAACGGGCCTTGCAGCAGCGCCCGGTACGCATCGCCTGCGGCTTGCTGGTGCTGGCTTTTGGCCTGCTGGGCCTGTTCCGCGCTGCGGGCGGATTCACGCCTGACTGGATGAACACTTTATGTCTGACACCACAACACTAACCCCGCCCGTCGCGGGCGCTGCCGGCCCTGTTGTCGGCCCCGATGTCGGCCCCGATGTTGGCCTACTACCGCCTGCGCCGGGCGCGAGCCAGCCTGCTGCGCTGGCCTGCTACCACTGCGGTCTGCCGGTACCGGCCACGGCCAAGCCGGAATGGCGGGTACACATTGCCGGTGCCGAGCAAGCCATGTGCTGCCCCGGTTGCAGTGCCGTGGCCACCACCATCATGGAGCTGGGGCAGGAATCGTATTATCTGAACCGCTCGGCCTATGCCGCCACGGCCGAAGGGGCGCAAGTGCTGCCGCCCGAACTGCAACTGTATGACAATGCCGATCCCCGCTTTGCGCTCAGCGACAGCGAACGCGAAACCACCCTGGCGGTCGACGGGATTCGCTGCGCCGCCTGCGTCTGGCTGATCGAACAGCGCCTCAACCAGTTGCCTGGCGTGGCCAGTGCCCAGCTCAACGTGGCGACTGAACGCCTGTACGTACGCTGGCGCACGGACGACTGCCGCCCCGGCGACATTCTGTCGGCCCTGCATACCATCGGCTATGCCGCCTACCCTTACGATGCCCAGCGTCACAGCGAACAGCAGCGACTGGCGTCGCGCACGCTGGGCCGCCAGCTGTTTGTGGCCGGTCTGTCGATGATGCAGGTGATGATGTATGTGGCGCCTGCCTACATGGCCGAGTCCGGCACCCTGGATGATGACATGGCCCAGCTGATGCGCTGGGCCAGTCTGGTGCTGACGGCCCCGGCAATATTCTATTCGGCGCTGCCATTCTGGCGCGGTGCCTGGGCCAGTTTGCGCAGCCGCGCGCTGGGCATGGATGTGCCGGTGGCACTGGGCATTGCGGCCGCTTTCGGTGCCAGCGTGCTGGCCACCGTGCAAGGTGGTGGCGAGGTCTACTTTGACTCCGTCACCATGTTCATTTTCCTGCTGCTGTGCAGTCGCTATCTGGAATTGCGCGCGCGCCGCAAGGCGGGCGCCGCGCTCGAGCGTTTGCAACATGGTTTGCCTGCGTCGGCCACGGTGCTGGAAGATTATCCGTCCAGCCAGCAGGGCACGCTCGTCAAAGCGGCCGCGCTGGACGTTGATCAGGTGATTATGATCAAGCCCGGCGAAGCGGTAGCCGCCGATTGCGTGATTCTGGAGGGCCGTACCGCGCTCGATCTGTCGCTGCTCAGCGGCGAAAGCGTGCCGGTGGCGAAACAGGTGGGCGATGACCTGCCCGGTGGCGCCATCAATGCCAGCAATATGATTATTGCCCGGGTCACCCGCCGGGTACAGGACAGTACCCTGTCGAATCTGGTGAAACTGATCGACCGGGCCGGCCGCGATAAGCCGCGTATCGCCCAGTGGGCCGATGATGTGGCGGCCTGGTTCGTGCTGGCGCTGCTGCTGTTTGCCGTGGCCACCTTCGGTTTCTGGTTCTGGCTGGACGGTTACAGCGCGGTACGTGCCTGGCCGATTGCGATTGCCGTGCTGGTGGTGTCCTGCCCGTGCGCGCTGTCGCTGGCCACCCCGACGGCGCTGGCCGCCGCCACTGACCGGCTGCTGCGTCAGGGTGTGCTGGTAACGGGACCGCAAACGCTGGAAACTCTGCACCGCGCCACCCACGTGGTATTCGACAAGACCGGTACGCTGACTTATGGCCGTCCGGTGCTGCAAGATACGTTGCCGCTCGGCACGCAGGCGGCCGGGGCCTGTCTGCAAATCGCGGCGTCGCTCGACGCCGGCAGCGCCCACCCGCTGGCACGCGCACTGGTGCAGGCGGCCAGTGGCGTCGGTGCACTGAACGGCACTGGCGCGCCGCTAGTGCACTTGCAGGAAGTGGCGGGACGCGGCGTACAAGGCGTGCTCGACAATTGTGAATACCGGCTCGGCAATGCCAGCTTTGTCGCTGAACTGAGCGGTACGATGCCGGCCCATACGGTCAGCGAGGGCACCACCCCCGTGTATCTGGGCAAGGCCGGGCAATGGCTGGCCTGTTTTGTTCTGCATGACGGACTCCGCACGGAAGCGGCCGCCACCATCGATTACTTCCGCAAGGCTGGCAAGACGGTGGTGCTGCTGAGTGGCGACCATGCCGCGCTGGCGCGCAAGGTCGGCGACCAGCTGGGCATCGCCACCACCATCGGCGGCTATTTGCCCGATGAGAAGCTAGCATTTGTGAAGCGACTGCAGGAAAGCGGCGCGGTGGTGGCCATGGTGGGCGATGGCATCAATGACGCCGCCGTGCTCAGTGCTGCCGATGTCTCGTTCGCGATGGGCGCCGGGGCAGCGCTGGCGCAGGCCCATGCCGACGCGGTGCTGCTGAGTGGCCGGATCGACTCGGTGGCGCTCAGTGCTGACGTGGCCGCTCGTACCATGCGGGTAATCCGCCAGAATCTGTGGTGGGCCAGCCTGTATAATGGCATCGCTATCCCGGCCGCTGCGCTGGGCTGGATCAATCCATGGATTTCGGGCGTCGGCATGGCGCTCAGTTCGGCCGTGGTGGTGGCCAATGCCTTACGACTCAGAAGGGGAGCGTGATGGAAGCTTTATATCTGCTCATACCGCTGAGTGTGCTGCTGGTGTTTGTCGCCTTGTGGGTGTTCTTCCGCGCCTCCGATGACGGCCAGTTCGAAGATCTGGTCGGTCCTGCCCTGCGCGTGCTGCAGGATGACGACAAACCACCGCTCGAAGAGCCTCCCAAGTAAGGCCAGTGCGGCCGTCGCCGCGCTTTCCTACCCTTGTTCTGCAGTCGCGCTCGCGGCTGAAGAAATATCTCTTAAGAATGATTCATCAGAGATATTTTGATCCATATCAAGGTTTTTTAAGTCTCACCTAAGTAACCTTTGACCCACATCATCAAAGCGTTCTTGGGAGAACTTCAAGTGGACCTTGCACAGAACTACAACTACAAGATTGTGAAGCAATTCGCAATCGCCACCGTGGTCTGGGGAATCATCGGCATGCTGGTCGGCGTCATTATCGCCGCCCAACTGGCATGGCCGGCGTTGAACCTGGACATTCCATGGTTAACTTATGGCCGTCTGCGGCCCCTGCACACCAACGCGGTGATTTTCGCGTTTGGTATCTGCGGACTTTTCACCACCTCGTACTACGTGGTGCAGCGTACCTGCCAGGTGCGTCTGTTCTCGGACAAGCTGGCTGCCTTCACCTTCTGGGGCTGGCAGGCAGTGATTCTGAGCGCCGTCGTCACTCTGCCACTGGGTCTGACCCGCGGTAAAGAGTACGCCGAGCTCGAATGGCCGATCACCCTGCTGATCGCCGTGGTGTGGATTGCCTACGCCGTGGTGTTCTTCGGCACCCTGCTGACCCGTAAGGTCAAGCACATCTACGTGGCTAACTGGTTCTTCGCTGCCTTCATTCTGGCCGTGACGATCCTGCACGTGGTTAACGGTGCGTCGATGCCTGCAACCCTGTTCAAATCCTACTCGGCATACGCCGGTGTGCAGGATGCGATGATCCAGTGGTGGTATGGTCACAATGCGGTGGGCTTCATCCTGACCGCTGGCTATCTGGGTATGGTGTACTACTTCATTCCTAAACAAGCCGAACGTCCGGTGTACTCGTATCGCCTGTCGATCGTGCACTTCTGGGCGCTGATCTTCACCTACATGTGGGCGGGTCCGCACCACCTGCACTACACCGCTCTGCCAGACTGGACTCAGTCGCTCGGTATGGTGTTCTCGCTGATTCTGCTGGCACCATCGTGGGGCGGTATGATCAACGGCATCATGACCCTGTCGGGCGCCTGGCACAAACTGCGCACCGACCCTATCCTGAAATTCATGATCGTGTCGCTGTCGTTCTACGGTATCTCGACCTTCGAAGGTCCGATGATGTCGATCAAGACTGTCAATGCACTGTCGCACTACACCGACTGGAACGTGGCACACGTTCACGGTGGCGCGCTGGGCTGGGTGGGCTTCATCACCATGGGTTCGATCTACTACATCCTGCCACGTATGGCTGGTCAGCAAAAAATGTATAGCAGCAAGCTGATCGACCTGCACTTCTGGGTAGCGACCATCGGTATCGTGCTGTACATCGCTGCAATGTGGATTGCCGGTGTGATGCAGGGTCTGATGTGGCGCGCAGTTAATCCGGACGGCACCCTGACCTACACCTTCGTGGAAAGTGTCAAAGCAACCTATCCGTACTATGTGGTGCGCTTCGGCGGCGGCCTGCTCTACCTGACCGGTATGTGCGTGATGGGCTATAACACCTGGATGACCTTGCGTAACCGCGAGACCGCCGTAGCGCGCATTCCTGCGCTCACCAGCGGCCACGCCTGATATCGGAGCACCTATGAAATTTTCACATGACTGGATCGAAAAAAATCCCTGGCTGCTGATCGCACTGGTGACGCTGGTGATCAGCGTCGGCGGTGCCGTAGAAATCTTGCCGCTGTTCTTCCAGAAGTCGACTACCGAGCCGATCGCTGGCCTGAAACCTTACTCGCCACTGCGCCTGACCGGCCGTGACATCTACGTACGTGAAGGTTGCTACAACTGCCACTCGCAGATGGTGCGTCCGTTCCGTGCCGAGACCGAACGTTATGGTCACTACTCGGTGGCTGGCGAGTTCGTCTACGACCGTCCATTCCAGTGGGGTTCGAAGCGTACTGGCCCGGATCTGGCCCGTGTCGGCGGCCGTTACAGCGATGAATGGCACCGTACCCACCTGAATAATCCGCGTGACGTGGTGCCGGAATCGAATATGCCGAACTACCCATGGCTGGCGAAAACCGCGCTGGCACCGGAAGGTGTGATTCCGAAAATGCGTGCACTGCAACGTCTGGGTCATCCGTACACCGACGCTGAAATTGCCGCAGCTCCGGAAGAGCTGAAAGATAAAACCGAAGAAGACGCTCTGGTCGCCTATCTGCAAGGCCTGGGTACTTTAATTAAAACGAGGAACTAGCATGGCTCTCGACACCCTGTTGGATCGCGCCAGTAGCGTGATGACGGTGATTTCCTTTATTACGTTTGCCGGTATCCTGTGGTGGTCTCTGGTCCACCACAAGGAAGCCGATTTCGCCAAGGCGGCAAATCTGCCGTTCGATGACGAAGATACGGAGGCGCAACATGGCTGATTTTACGAATGGTTTTTGGGATTTATATATTGTTGTTCTGACGGTGCTGGGCATCATCGGTTGCGGTGTACTGCTGTACTCGCAATCGAAAGTGGTCAGCAAGCCGGGTGAAACCACCGGCCACGTCTGGGACGAAGATCTGTCGGAACTGAATACGCCGATGCCGCGCTGGTGGATGTGGCTGTTCTACATCACCATCGTGTTCGGTGTGGCCTATCTGGCACTGTACCCTGGTCTGGGTAGCTTCGCCGGTAAGCTGGGCTGGAAATCGTCGGGTCAGTACCAGGCCGAAGTGCAGGCTGCGGATGCCGAATACGGTCCGCTGTTTGCCCAGTTCCAGAAACAGGACCTGAAGGCAGTGGCAGCCGATCCGAAGGCGCATGCCATCGGTGAACGTCTGTTCCTGACCTACTGCGCCCAGTGCCATGGTTCGGATGCCCGCGGTAACAAAGGCTTCCCTAACCTGACCGATAAAGACTGGCTGTTCGGCGGTGCGCCGGAAACCATCAAGGAAACCATCCTGCATGGCCGTAATGGCGTGATGCCGCCGATGGGTGCCGCAGTGGGAACCGACAAGGATGTGGAAAACGTCGCCCACTACGTGCTCAGCCTGTCCGGTTCGACCGCAGATCCGATCAAGGCTACCTTCGGTAAAGAGAAGTTCGCTGCCTGTATGGCTTGCCACGGCGCTGATGCCAAAGGTAACCAGGCCATCGGTGCACCGAACCTGACCGATAAGATCTGGCTGTTTGGTGGTAGTGCTGATACCATCATGGAGAGCATCCGCAAAGGTCGCAACACCACCATGCCAGCGTTTGCCGAGTTCCTTGGCGATGCAAAAGTGCATGTTCTGGCGGCTTATGTCTGGAGCATGTCCAACGATGTTAATCAACCGGCCGCTCCGGCTCAAGAAGTCGCCCCGGCAGCACAATGAACGATTCTGCACCACAAGTAATCAAGATGTATGCGGCTCGCGAGGAGATCTATCCTCGCGAGATCAAGGGACGCTATGTCCAGTTGCGCTGGCTGTTTGTCTGGCTGACGCAACTGGTGTTTTATTGCAGCCCCTGGCTGCAATGGAACGGCCGCCAGGCGATATTGTTTGATCTGGGCGCGCGCAAGTTCTACATCTTCGGGATTGTCTTGTGGCCGCAGGACTTCATTTATCTGGCAGCATTGTTAATCGTCTGCGCCTACCTGCTATTTCTGGCAACAGCCGTAGCAGGCCGGGTGTGGTGCGGTTTTGCCTGTCCCCAGACGGTGTACACCGAAATCTTCCTGTGGATAGAGCGTCAGTTCGAAGGTAACCGCAGCGCCCGCATGGCGCTGGACCGGCAACCGCCTTCGCTGAAAAAATTCGCGAAAAAAACCGGTAAGCATGTGGCGTGGATTACGCTGGCCTTGTGGACCGGATTTACCTTTGTTGGCTATTTCACCCCGATCAAAGTACTCGCCAGCGAATCGTTCACGCTGAGCTTTGGCCCGTGGGAATGGTTCTGGGTGGTGTTCTACAGCTTTGCCACCTATGGCAATGCGGGCTGGATGCGTGAGCAGGTGTGCAAATACATGTGCCCTTATGCCCGCTTCCAGAGCTCGATGTTCGACCGCGACACGCTGATCATTTCCTATGACAAGGAGCGTGGCGAACCGCGTGCCCCCCTGTCGAAATCTAAGCCAGATAGCAACAACGGTGCTTGTATCGATTGCTCGCTGTGCGTGCAGGTCTGCCCTACCGGCATCGACATCCGCAACGGTTTGCAATATGAATGTATTGGTTGCGCGTCCTGCGTGGATGCCTGCAACAGTGTGATGGATAAAATCGGCCAGCCACGCGGGCTGGTGCGTTATACCACCGAGCATGGCCTGGTCAATCACTACACGCCGACCCAGATCCGGCAACGTACCTTGCGACCACGGGTACGCATCTATACGGCGATTCTGGGCCTGATTGTGTGCGCTGTCGGTACTTCGCTGTACCTGCGTACGCCGCTCAAGCTCGATGTGATCCGCGACCGTGGTGCCATGGGCCGCGAAGTGGAAGACGGCATGATCGAAAACGTCTACCGCCTGCAGATTATGAATACCTCGGAACGTGCGCATACCTACCGGATCCGCGTCAGCGGGCTGGACACACTGACGCTGGTGACCCCGGATCAGGTGGCCGTGGGCGCAACCGAAACCAAGGCTTATCCGATCCGGCTGCGCACCGCGCACGGCATCGGCAAGACCGGATCGAACAAGATCGATGTAGAGTTGACGGCCATCGATGAGCCGTCGCTACATGTGAAAGAACATGCGGTGTTCATTGTCCCGCGCTAAGGAGTAGTTCATGAGTGTATCAATGCTGGAACAAGCGCCTGTCGCACCATGGTGGAAACACCGCTGGCCCTGGTTGCTGATGGCCGGCCCGGTCACGGCGGTGATAGTCGGCAGTACCTTCGGCTACGTTGCCTTTACCCGGCAGGATGCGCTGGTGGTCGGTGATTATTACAAGCAGGGTAAGGCCATTAATCAGGATTTGCGGCGTGACCACCGCGCTGCGGCGCTGGGTCTGTCGGCGCAATTGGGCTTCGATGCCAGTCGCGGTATGCTAGTCGGCAAGCTGCAACGGGGCGCCGGGGCATCTACCCAGCCGGAAAAGTTGTTCCTGCGTCTGTCGCACGCGACCTTGCCGGAAAAAGATATCAATCTGGTCGTGCAGCCCGATGCGAACGGCGTGTTCGAACTGAATCTGCCACTGCTTGAAAGCAGTCGCTGGGTGGTGCTGATGGAAGGTGAGCAGCGCGACTGGCGTCTGGCCGGTAGCTGGATCTGGCCGAAACAGGCTGCGGTTTCGCTGCAGGCCGATCTGTCTGAGCCGGTGGATAAGTAATCGTTGAAATGACGCTACCGGGCAAGCCGCCCGGCGCGTCAGGTATTGCGGCTGCCTAGTTGCAGACGTGGGTACCGGCCGTAATGGCCTTCAGTTTGACGGGGTCGAGCAATTCGATTTCCCGGTTGCTAACGCGCAACAAGCCTTCTTTTTTGAACTTCGACAGCAGACGACTAATGCTTTCGATGGTCAGTCCCAGATAGTTACCGATTTCTTCGCGCGACATGCGCAGCTGGAAGCTGTGTGGCGAATAGCCGCGCGCTTCGTAACGCGACGACAGGTTGACCAGGAAGGCGGCAAAGCGCTGGGTGGCCTGCATATTCCCCAGCAGTAGCATGACGCTCTGTTCGCGGGTAATTTCCTGACTCATCATGCGGTGGAAATGGCGCAGCAGGGTCGGCATGTCGGCCAGCAATTGCTGCAGACTACCAAACGGTACTTCGCAGACTTCGCTATCTTCCAGCGCCACGGCGGTGCAATGGTGCAGGTCGGTGCTGATGGCATCCATGCCCAGCAGCTCGCCGGCCATCTGGAAGCCGGTGATCTGTTCGGCGCCATCGCGGTTGACCTGATAGGCCTTGAAGTGGCCCAGGCGGATGGCATACAGGTTCTGGAATGAATCGCCGATGCGGAACAGAGTACTGCCGCGCGCGACTTTGCGGCGCCGGCCGATGATCTGGTCCAGACGGTCCATATCGTTATTGTCGAGTCCCATGGGCAGGCACAACTGGTGCATGCTGCAGGTTGCGCACTTTGCCTTGAGGACTTCGAGTGGGGTGCCGGCGCTAACCGGGGTGTCGAATTCTCGTATCATTTCGCCAGTGTAGACCATTTGTAGTCCGTTTGGGCTATGCCGTAGTTACTATCTCGGGTATTCCAGTAAGTATTTTCCTTCTAAAACCCTGCAGCTGGCGCGCAATTGCACAAAATTACTGTGGTAGATTCAGCACAGGCCACACGCCAGTCGCCGCCTGCAGCCCTGCACCGGGGGACGCCACCTTAATTGTATTGCCAAGGTCTGGCTTTCCTAGCAAAATTTACCTAGCTCCGAGGAGATCGCCTCCCCCCTTCCGCAGGTTCCTTCAAATATGGGAACAAATCAGGAAACCATAAGGATCCAATGGCCACTCTTGGTATCAAGGCAAAGGTCGCGCTGGCGACCAGCCTGACATCGATCCTGATGCTGGCGCTGGTCACGGCCCTGCAGATGCACCGTCTGCAGGAAGATTTCAGCAAAGTACTGTTTGCCCAGCAGACCGCGCTGATCAATCGTACCGCCGAAGAGCTGGACGATAAGTTGCTGATGCTACGCGATATTATTGCCCTGTCGGCCAGACAGCAGCCGGCCGAACTGGCCAGTTCGCCAGAGCGCCTGCGCGACTATTACCGGGACCGGGCTGTGCTGGCCTTATTCGATGATGTGCTGGTGCTCAACCCGCAAGGCAAGGTGATTGCCGACCTGCCGGAGCAGCCGGGCCGGGTCGGGGTCAATGCGGCGGACCGGGCGTATTTCAAAACCGTTATGCAAACCCGTTTGCCGGTGATTTCCGAGCCGGTGATAGGGCGCGCGCAGGGCCTGCCCATCGTCCAGATCGTGGCGCCGGTGCTGAATGCGCGCGGCGAAGTGGTGTGCGTGCTGATCGGTGTGCTGCGGCTGTACAAGGATAATCTGCTTGGCCACCTGCGCAATGCCAAAGTGGGCCGTACTGGCTATTATTTTGCCCTGACGCGCGAGGCGGTGCCCCGTTACGTGCTGCATCCCGAACCGCAACGCCTGCTGCAACCGCGTCAGGCCAATGCCAATCCGGCTACCACGCTGGCGCTTGAACAGGGCTTCGAAGGCACGGTCGATGGCCTCAATGGCAAAGGCGAACGAACCCTGAATAGTTACAAGGCACTGCGTGCGGTGGACTGGGTGCTGGCCGCTTCGCTGCCGGCCGAAGAAGCGTTCGAGCCCTTCCATGGGGCGATGGTGCGGCTGCTGTGGTGGAGCAGTCTGGCCGCCGCGCTGGCGGCGTTGCTGATCGGCTGGCTCACCATGCGCTTGCTGGCGCCACTGGTGCGCTTGCGCGATGCCATCGTCGCGTTGCGCGCCGCGCCGGCCGGCTACACGCCCCTGCCGGTAGCTACCAACGACGAGGTGGGACAGCTGACCAACTCCTTCAATGCGCTGATGCAGGAACGTCTGGCGGCCGATGCCCGCCTGCAGAATCTGGTGGAATTTGCCCCCAATGCGATTCTGGTGGTGGATGGCGAGGGCCGCATCGAAACCATTAACCGCGAGGCCGAGCGCTGCTTTGGCTATACCCGCGCCGAGTTGCTGGGGCGGCCGCTGACCATGCTGGTGCCGCCGCGCTTGCACGATCTGTATGTTGATATCCAGCAGCGCTTCTTCAGTCAGGGCGTGAGTGCCGTGCCGGTGCGTATCGGCCGCGAGCAGTTGCTGTATGGCTTGCGCTGCGATGCCGGTGAGTTCCCGCTGGAGCTCAATCTGAGTGCGGTACGTACCGATCAGGGGGTGAAAATGCTGGCCATGATCGCCGACATCACCGAGCGCCACCGGCTGCAGCAGGATGTTGAAGCGCGTGCCGCGGAGCTGGAGCGCGAGCGCGACCGGGCTGAAGCGGCCAACCGTGCCAAAAGCGAATTCGTGGCCAATATGAGTCATGAAATCCGCACCCCCATGAATGCCGTGCTGGGCATGGTCTACCTGCTCGGCAACACCCCGCTGTCGCCGCAACAGCGCAAATACCTGAACATGGTGCGGGTTTCGGGCCAGTCGCTGCTGGGCATCCTCAACGATGTGCTGGATTTTTCCAAGATTGAAGCGCGCCATATGGAGCTGTCGCCGGTCGATTTCGCGCTGGATGAAGTGGTCAATGTGCTGGCCACGCTGATGTCGATGAATTGCGGCGACAAGCCGCTGCAACTGGCGATCCGGGTCGATCCGGCGATTCCGCGCCAGCTGCATGGCGATGCCTTGCGGCTGCAGCAGATTCTGGTGAATCTGGTCGGCAACGCGATCAAATTTACCGAAGGCGGCGAAGTGCTGGTCAATATCGAGCTGATTGCTGCCGATGCCCGCCAGATCCTGCTGCGCTTCGAAGTACGCGATAGCGGCATGGGGATGACCGAGGCCCAGCTGACGCAGCTGTTCCAGGCCTTCACGCAGGGCGATCAGAGCATCACGCGGCGCTTCGGCGGCACCGGGCTGGGACTGGCCATCAGCAAGCGCCTGATTGCGCTGATGGGGGGCGAAATTGCCGTCGACAGTGTGCCCGGACAGGGCTCGCGCTTCTGGTTCAGTCTGGCGTTCGGGGTGGCGAACACGCCGGCCGAAGAACGCCGCAAGCCGGTGCCTGGCCCGTTCTCGGCGCTGCTCGCCGTGCAGCACGAGCACAGTCGCACTGTGCTGCTGGAGCTGTTGCGCGGCTATGGCTGGCAGGTCGATGAAGCCAGTTCCGAGCTGACCGTCAAGCAGCGTTACCGCGAGCGTCTGGCGGCGGGGCGGCAATATGATCTGCTGCTGGTGGACTGGAATTTGTGCGGTGCCGGACAGGCAGCCGTCGCCAGCACGCTGCATGCAATGCGGGCGCTGGCCGGTAGCCGGAAGATGCCGGTTTTGCTGCTGGCTGATTCGCATGTGCGCACGCAGGTGGAGCAGGCCATTTACGCCGATGCGGACGCGCTGATGCTGGTCAAACCGGTGACGCAGAGCAGCCTGTACGACGCGCTCCAGCACGCCTTATCCGGACCGGGCGAGCATGGCCTGCCGCCGGCAGCGGAGAGCAGCATCGCCGGTAGCCTGGCCGGGGTGCATTTCCTGCTGGTGGAGGACAATCTGCTGAACCAGATGGTGGCGCGCGGTATTCTGGAACATGCCGGCGCCACGCTGGATGCGGTGTCGGACGGGCTGCAGGCGGTCGAGCGCCTGCGCGCCGATCCGGCGGCCTACGATATGGCGTTAATGGATATGCAGATGCCGGTGATGGATGGCTACACCGCCACGCGCATACTGCGTCAGCAATTGGGGCTGAGTCTGCCGATCATTGCCATGACGGCTGGCGTGCTGGGGACCGAGCGCCACCGCAGCGAGGAAGCGGGCATCAGTGATTTCATCCCGAAACCGATCGAGGTCGATGCCATGCTGGCGGTGTTGCTACGCCATCTGCCGGCCCGTCCAGTGCTGGCCCCTAGCGTGGCACCGGCAGCGCTGCAAGCACCCGCACCCGCACCTGCACCTGCACCGCTCCCACTGCCCGCGCCCCTTGCGCTGGCCGATAGCGGCGTGTTCAATATGGACAGCCTGATGCGGGTGATGGGCAAGGATGCGGCGGGGCGGGCGATGATGGAGCGCATGGTGCGTGGCGCCCTCGAGAGCGGCATGGGGCCGGTCGAGGTCGCGGATCTGGCGCTTCAGGAACGCCGGCTGAGTGACGCCGCACAGGTCTTCCATAGCCTGCGCGGTGCAGTCGGGGTGCTCGGCGCCAAACGACTGGTGCAGGCCACGCTGGATGCCGAGCAGGCGATCCAGCGCAGCGATGGCGCGGAGCTGGCGCCCTACTTCGAGAGCGTGCGCCAGGAACTGGCCGACACGCTGCATCAGGCCCGTTGCTGGCTTGATGCTCAATCACATTGAGAATAATTCTCATTTACATTTATTGCGCTTCTTGCTAGAATCTGGCGATACCAAGTACTACACCGCCAGCCAGACGCCGTTCCGCAACGATCCTAGCGCAGCCAGCCGACCACCCACTATCACGGATGAAGGATGGCTATGATCAAGAGTCGTAAGCACGCGGCAGCGCGTTGTAATCAGGGTTTTAATCAGCAAATCGGGGCGGCACTGGCCGTCATGTTGCTGCCTGCCAGTATGGCAGTGCAGGCGGCGGAAACCAGCCAGCCGGTCCAGCAGACGCTGGGCGAGGTCAAGGTGCTGGGCGACGCCATCAACGATTTCAAGGCCGATAAAGCCAGCTCGCCCAAGTACACGGAAAAACTGGTCGACACGGCGCAGACGCTGACCGTCATCAAGCGCGAACTGGTCGAACAGCAAGGCGCCGTCACCCTGACCGAGGCGCTGCGCAACACCCCCGGTGTGGGCGCCTTCTTCCTCGGCGAGAACGGCAGTACCACCACCGGTGACGCCATCTATATGCGCGGCTTCGATGCTTCCGGCAGCATTTATGTGGACGGGGTACGCGACGTCGGCTCGATTTCGCGTGACACCTTCAATATCGAACAGATCGACGTGCTGAAAGGCCCGGCCGGCACTGATAACGGACGTAGCACGCCGACCGGCTCGGTGAATCTGGTCAGCAAACAGCCTACGCTGGAAAACGCCGCCAGTGTTGCGCTGACGGCTGGCAGCGGCCAGCAGCGCCGCGCTACGGCCGATCTGAACCGCGTGCTCAATGCCGAGAACGGCACGGCGTTCCGCCTCAATCTGCTCGAACAGGACAGCGGCAACCCGGCCCGCGATGTGGTGCGCAACAAGCGCTGGGCAGTGGCACCATCGCTGGCCTTTGGACTGAACGGTAGCACCCGCGTGTATCTGAATTATTTGCACGTACAGCAGAACAATATTCCCGATGGCGGTGTGCTGACCATCGGCCTGCCGGGCTGGACACCGCCGGCACCGATCGCTGCCACGGCCACCAGACCAGCCCAGCGCTTCGACTTTATGGCCGGTGCCAAGCCGGTCGATCCCTCCAACTTCTACGGTTCTTCGCTGGACTTCGATGCGGTGCGCGCCGACATGCTGACCACCCGCATCGAACATGATTTCGCCGGCGGTGCGCGCTTGCAGAATACCACCCGCTATGGCCGTACCAAGCAGGATTACCTGCTGACCTCCTTCATGTCGAGCGGCGCCAATCTGGCGAGCAATGTGGCTGGTTCCGATCCGTCGACGTGGATGATGGCGCGTACCAACCTGACCTACAAGGATCAGCTGAATGAAATCCTGACCAATCAGAGTACCCTCAGCTTCAATCTTGAAGATGGCCTGCTGAAACACGCGCTGGTGGCCGGGCTGGAATTGAGCAATGAAAAGCAGACTAACTACACCAACGTGAATGGTGCGGTGTCCGTGAATGGTTCGGTGATTGGCCTGCCACCGACCAGCATCTACCATCCGAATCCGGCCACGCCGATCAGCAAGGCGCAGGTGAATATGGTGCGTAACGGCGCCCGTGGCGATGGCAGCACCAATACCCAGGCCGTGTATCTGTTCGATACGGCCAAGCTGGGTGAGCGCTGGATTTTCAATGCCGGTCTGCGCCTCGATCATTACACCACCAGCTACAACGGGGTGGCGGTACAGGGCACGGCCACGCCGCAAACCATCCCGGTCGGGACTTTGCTGGCCACGGCGATAAATGGCAGCGACACGCTGGTCAACGGCAAACTGTCGGCGCTGTATAAACCGACTGACAACAGTAGCGTGTATGTGCTGGCCGCGACTTCCAAAGCGCCACCGGGCGGCAATACCTTCACCCTGAGTAACGCTGCGAGCAGTGCCAGCAATCCGAACTACGATCCGCAAGTGAGCACCACCTATGAGGCAGGTAGCAAGTGGGATCTGCTCAAGCAGAAGCTGACTCTGTCGGCGGCCGTGTATCGCACCGACGTGCGTAACGAGCTGGAAGTCGATCCGACCAATACCGCCGTGTACTACCAGAGCGGTAAAAAGCGCGTACAGGGCATCGAACTGGGGGTGACGGGGGAACTGATGCGCAACTGGCTGATCAGCGCAGGCTATACCCGCATGGCCTCGGAAGTGGTGTCCGGTCGTATTGTCACGAATAGTGGCGAGAACCGCCTCAGCTACACGCCCAAGCAGGCGCTCACGGCATGGACGTCCTACACCCTGCCGATGGGCCTGCAGATCGGTGGCGGCGCACGTTTTGTCGACAAACTGCTGCGCGGCACCGATGGCGCCGTCGGTACGCCCGCTTATGCGGATGCCTACTGGGTCTACGATGCGATGGCCTCGTATGCGCTGAGCAAGCACATCAACCTGCGTCTGAATCTCTACAATCTGGCGGATAAACAGTACGTAGCGGCGATTAACAAATCGGGCTATCGCTACACGCCGGGCGCACCGCGCTCGGCCAGTCTGACGGCCAATCTGAGCTTCTAGTTTGCTGCGTTGAGTGTGAGCTATGCGGCGTTCCGGAGTCCGGAATGCCGTTCTTCTAAGGGAGTGAAAGTATGATGTTGCACATACCGGGCGTGCTAAGTCGGGAACAGGTGGCCGCCATGCGCCGTCAGCTGGACGCCTCGGACTGGGTGGACGGGCGCAAGACGGTGGGCGCACAGGGCGCGCAGGTCAAGCAGAATCGCCAGCTGGCGGAAGGCTCGCCAATGGCGCAGGAGCTCGGTGCCACGGTACTGGCGGCGCTGGCCAGCAGTCCGCTGTTCTTTGCTGCGGCACTGCCGCTGCGCACTTGCCCGCCGCTGTTCAATTGCTACGCTGGTGGCGAACAGTATGGCAATCATGTCGATGGCGCGATGCGGCGTGTGGCCGCCAGCGGCCAGTGGCTGCGCACCGATGTCTCGTCCACCCTGTTCCTCAGCGATCCCGAGGAATACGAAGGTGGTGAACTGACGGTGGTCGATGCCTATGGCGAGCATGAAGTCAAACTGCCGGCTGGCGATCTGATTGTCTATCCTTCGACCAGCATTCACCGGGTGGCAGCGGTGACGCGCGGCGCGCGCATCTGTTCCTTTTTCTGGACCCAGAGCATGGTGCGCGATGATATGCGGCGCAGCATGTTGCTGGAATTAGACCAGACCATCCAGAGCCTGCGGGCGCAGCTTGGTGACTGCACGGAACTGCTCAGCCTGACCGCCCATTATCACAATCTGCTGCGCCAGTGGAGCGAGGTTTAATAGGGTCTGGATGCAGGCTGCCCGGCCAGATCCGTCCAGAGATCGTCTGGCAACGCGCGATCGCGCAGACATACCCTGGCGTGATCGGGGTAGCTGATGCGATCGACGGCGGCCCGGGTGCCAACCACCAGACAGCGGGTCGGTGCCGAACTGCGGTTCTCCAGATAATGACCCAGCGGGACCCCGGCCTTGAAGGTGGCCACGCTACCCGCTTGTAAGAGCGTCTCGGTTAGACCTTCAACGACGGTGATCTCTCCCGCCAGTACATACACCAATTCGTCTTCGGCGCTATGCCAGTGTTTGAGTGACGAAATGCAGCCCGGCTGCAGGACTTCAATCTGCGCGCCAAACTGCGACAGGCCGCCCGCTTCCGTGAGCCATAGCGTTTGATTGGGTTCAGTGCAACCCTCGACCTGGTTGAACTCGGCGATGAGTTGATCAGGGGTAAAGACCGGCATGGATGAGACTCCTTGGCATTGAATCGTGAGTGATAGTTTTGTCTGGGCTACAACCGCAAGGTTCGCTGCCGGCAGCAAGCCTGATTTCCCTTCGTTCTTCCCTCAGTCTCTCATGCGCTACCGGGTGAGGCCGATGGAAACTGCCAGCTGGTTTGCTCGGAGCGAAAATTGTATCGTAGCGCTAGATTGAGCCCGCCGACCTCAGTGCGAAGGCGGAATTGTGCCGAGTTGTGCCATGTACTGTTAATCCTGAAAGTGTGCGGCGCACGCTTTCAGGGCTGCGATATCCGCGGATACTATCGTGGCGATATTCCTGGTAATGTCTTCCTTCGACCAGTCCCACCAGGCGATCGATTCAAGCGTCGCTATATCTTCTTGTGAAAAGCGTTCCTTGATGATTTTGGCCGGATTGCCGCCTACGACGGCGTAGGCAGGCACATCGTTGACGACCACAGAACGCGAGGAAATGATAGCGCCATTACCGATTTTCACGCCGGGCATAATCAGGCAGTCATAGCCGATCCAGACGTCGTTTCCGATGACGGTATCGCCTTTGAATGGCAGGTCTCCCGGTTGGGGCGCGGCCTTTTCCCAACCGTTTCCAAAAATATAGAATGGATAAGTGGAAATGCCGGAAGTCTTGTGGTTGGCACCGTTCATGATAAATTTTACGCCGCGTGCGATCGCGCAGAATTTGCCGATGACGAGGCGATCGCCTATGAACGGGAAGTGGTAAAGAACATTGCGTTCAAAGTCTGCAGAATTTTCCGGATCATCGTAGTAGGTGTAGTCCCCGACGATGATATTCGGATTCGTCAACGTGTTTTTGATAAAGCATACCTGCGGAAAACCCGCCATAGGGTGTTGGTCTACTGGGCTAGGGCCGTTCATAAGATCCCGTTAAAGTGATCGACGCTGAAAACCGAGAACCGCCGAAGGTGAATAAAGAAGCTGCCTGGGGTGCAATTCTGCGCGGAAGCGGGAGGTTCCCGGAAGCATACCCGCTAGCGCAGCCACCAAGGCGTCGTGCCACAGCGATAGTGGCACAATAGGCGCGACTATTGTGCGCGGGAGCTAGCTATGTCAGACCGGATCACCGCCTTTTTTGCTAAAACCCAGCCCTGGCAGCAGGAATTTTCCCAGCTACGCAGCCTGTTGCTCGAGTGCGGACTGGAGGAAGGCTACAAGTGGGGCTGGCCCTGCTATATGCAGGAGGGCGCCAACATCGTGCTGATGCACGGCTTTAAGCAGTACTGCGCGCTGTTATTGTTCAAGGGTGCCCTGCTCGACGATGCCGATGGTTTGCTGGCGCAACAGCCTGAGCTGCAGGCCGCTTTCCATGCGCTCACGCCGGGGCGCCAGCGCGCCTACCTGTTACACTTCAGCAAAGCCAAGCAGTCGGCCACGCGCACTGCGCGCGTGCAGAACTGCATTCCCCGCATCCTCGAAGGCAAAGGACTAGACGATTGAGTGCAGTACAGCGTAACGCCTGGGGCTGGGTGCCCAGTATTTCCTTTAGTCAGGCGGTGCCCTATGTTGCCGTGATGATGCTGGCCACGGTGATGTATAAAAACCTCGGCGTGTCGAATGCCGAACTGGCGTTTTATACGGCGTGGCTATATCTACCGTGGGTCATCAAGCCGCTCTGGTCGCCGCTGGTGGAATTGTTCGGCACCAAGCGGCGCTGGATCGTCGGCCTGCAATGGCTGTCTGCCGTGGCGCTGGCCAGTGTGGCACTGAGCCTGCATCTGCCCGATTTCTTCCGTATCAGTCTGGTATTGCTGTGGCTGCTGGCGTTCAGCTCGGCTACCCACGATATCGCTTCCGACGGTTTTTACATGCTGGGCTTACCGGAACGCGCGCAACAGGCCGCGTTTGTCGGCGTGCGCAGCGCGTTCTACAAGCTGGGCATGATTTCCGGTCAGGGCGGGCTGGTGTATCTGGCCGGCATGCTGATCGAGCGCCACGGCGATGCGGCCAGCGCATGGGCCCTTGTGTTCGGTTTGCTGGCGCTGCTGTTATTGCTGCTGGGCGCCTATCACCAGTGGATGTTGCCGCGTCCGGTCACGGACCTTGCCGTGCGCGCCGCGGACAATCTGTGGAGTGATTTTGTCGAAACCTTCCGCAGCTTCTTCCGCAAACCCGGTATCGGCGTCACGCTGGGCTTTCTGCTGCTGTACCGGCTCGGTGAAGCGCAGTTGCTGAAAATGGCAGCACCCTTTCTGCTCGATGCGCGTGCCCAGGGCGGGCTGGGACTGAGCACGGCCAGTGTGGGGATTGTGTATGGCACGGTGGGGGTGGCCGCGCTAGTGCTGGGCGGCATTGCCGGAGGGCTGGTGATTGCCCGCTTCGGCCTCAAGCGCAGCCTGTGGCCGATGGTGTGCATCATGCATGTGCCGGATCTGGTGTTTGTGTATCTGGCCGTGGCCCAGCCCAGCGATACCGTACTGATTGCTGCCGCGCTGGCGGTAGAGCAGTTCGGCTATGGCTTTGGTTTTGCCGCCTTCATGCTGTATATGGTGACGGTGGCCGATGGCGCGCATAAGACTGCCCACTACGCGCTGTGCACCGGTTTCATGGCGCTCGGGATGATGTTGCCCGGCATGGTGGCGGGCTGGCTGCAACAGCAACTCGGCTATCCCTTATTCTTCCTGTGGGCCTGCATTGCCACGCTGCCAGCTTTCGGCATGACCTTGCTGGTGCGGCGTTCCCTGTAAATCGCTGGTGCGCGCTTCCGCTACAATACGGGGGCTTATACGATTCGGGGAATGGCTGTGGTGTTTAATGTGAAAAAGCGGCAGACCTTGTCTGCTGGTGTCGCTGCGGCGGTAGCGTTGTTGCTGGACGGGTGTTCCAGTACGCCGGTGCTGCCGTCAGCCGGATCGGGTGTGGCGTCGGGGCCGCAAGCTCAGCCGCAACCGCCAGCCGGTGTGCCCCCTGCGGCGACGCCGCAGCCACAGCCGGGCGCGACCACCGCAGCGCCTGCCGATGCTAGCCAGCCGCCTGCCGCGCCGCGCGAATTCCGTGCCGCCTGGGTGTCCACGGTCGCCAATATCGACTGGCCTAGCCGCAGCAATCTCGGTATGGCAAAACAGCAGGCCGAAGCGCTGGCTATTCTCGACCGTTCGCTGGCGCTGGGCCTGAATGCCATCGTGCTGCAAGTGCGTCCCAGTGCCGATGCAATCTATCCGTCGGCGCTGGAGCCGTGGTCGGAATTCCTCACCGGCCAGCAAGGCCGCGCCCCGGCCACGCCGTGGGACCCGCTGCAATTCTGGATCGAGCAGGCGCATGCGCGCGGCATGGAGCTGCATGCGTGGTTCAATCCGTACCGCGCCCGCCATGCCACGGCCAAATCGGCGCTGGCCGCCAGTCACATCGCCAATACCCATCCCGGCGTGGTCAAGTCTTACGGTCGCTATCTGTGGATGGATCCGGGCGAAGCCATTGCCGCCCAGCGCACGCTGGACGTGGTGCTCGATGTGGTGCGCCGCTACGATATCGATGGCGTGCACATCGACGATTACTTCTATCCGTATCCGATCGATGCCGGTAGCAATACTGCCGGGCCGGAAGGGGTGGCGCTGGACGCCGGGGTGGGCCAGAAGCAGGAACTGGAATTCCCCGATCAGCCCTCGTGGCAGCATTATCTGCTCGATGGCGGCACGCTGGACCGCGCGGGCTGGCGACGCCAGAACGTCAACCGTCTGATCGAAGCGCTGTATCAGGGGATTCACCGCGAGAAGAGCTGGGTGCGTTTCGGTATCAGCCCCTTCGGTATCGGCCGTCCGGATCGCCGGCCGGCCGGAATTGTCGGTTTCAGCCAGTATGACAAGCTGTATGCCGATGCGGAAACATGGCTGGCCAATGGCTGGCTCGATTATCTGGCGCCGCAGTTGTACTGGCCGGTGGCGCAGGCGCCGCAGGCGTTCGATGTGCTGCTCGACTACTGGGTGGCACAGAATACCCGTGCCCGGCATATCTGGCCGGGGCTGTACACCAGCCGTATCGACCGCAGCGCCAAAGCCTTCGCACCGGAAGAAATTCTCAAGCAGATCGCCGTCACGCGCAGCCGTGCCAGCGTGGGCGGGCATGTGCACTTCAGCATTGCCGCGCTGATGGAAAACCGCAAGGGCATTAGCGAACAGTTGAAAGCCCAGAGTTACCAGAGTCCGGCACTGACCCCGGCCACGCCCTGGCTGGGCAGCGTGCTGCCAGCGGCACCGACGGTGGCCATGCGGCGCGAGGGTAACGGGCTGGCGCTGAAAATCTCGGCCACGGGTGCTAAGCCGGTGGCGCAGTACGCCATCTGGTCGCGCTACGCTAACGAGTGGCGTTTCAGCGTGGCGCCGGCTGGGCGCGCCAACGTGTTGCTGGCCGATGATGCGGCGGGTGGGGCGGTGCAAGCGGTGGTGGTGAGCGCGGTCGACCGGCTCGGCAATGAAAGCGAGCGGGTCAGCGTGCTGCGCTGAGGCCGCTCGTACACACAAGGGTGGGCTAGGCATGGGCGGCGACAGGGACATGGGTATGGATGCGCTGGGACTGGGTATCGATGCCGGCGGCACGCAGACCCGCTGGGCACTGGCGCAGCGTGATGGTCAGATCGTGGCCGAGGGCGCTCTGGCTGGTTGTTCGGGCAACCAGATGGCCAGTGCGCAGGGACGTGCCGCCGTGCAGGCGGTACTGACGCAACTCGGTGCACAGGTGCTGGCGCAGGGACAGCCACTGGCGGTGTGTGCCGGCCTCAGTGGTTTTGATGGCGTGACCACGGAACCGGCACAGTGGCTGGCGCAAGCCTTAAGCTTAGCGAGCACCAGCATTCATTTGCGCAGCGATATCGAGATTGCCTATTTCGACAGTTTTGCGGCCGGTGAAGGCTATCTGGTGTACGCCGGCACCGGCTCGATCGCTGCATGGATCGATGCCGATGGTAATTTGCAGCGTGCCGGTGGACGCGGTGTGCTGCTCGACGACGGTGGCGGCGGTTACTGGATTGCCCGTGAGGCACTGCGTCACATCTGGCGGCAGGAAGATGAAGCCCCCGGTAGCTGGCAAACCTCGCCCATGGCGCAAGCCGTGTTGGCCCGCATCGGTGGCAGTGACTGGGCCGTATCGCGCCAGTTTGTCTACGGGCAGGAACGCGGCGCGCTGGGCGAGCTGGCGCTGGCGGTCGCCGCCAGTGCCGATGCCGATCCGCTAGCGCACGCCATTCTGAGCGCTGCCGGACAGGAGCTGGCGCGCCTCGGGCTGGCGCTGGTGCGCCGCTACGGTGTGCGTCCCATCGTGCTGAGCGGCCGGGCGGCCAGTCTGCATCCGGTGATTGCTGGCGCGATGCGGGCGGCGCTACCGGCCGAAATCCCGCTACAACAAAAAGCCACACTGGGCCACCACGCGGCGGCCCGCATTGCACTACACTGCCACAACTGACTGTTGCCGAGACCGTTTATGATCAAGTTATTCCCACTGCTGGCCCTGTCTGCCGCCGTGTCCCTGCTGGCAGGCTGTGCCAGTGTTCCTTCCGGTCCGGTGATCGACCGGACGCTGAGCGCACGCGGCCAGAGCGAGCGTATCAAATACATCATTCTGCATTACACAGTGTCGGATCTGCCCCGTTCGATCAAGCTCCTGAGTCAGGGTGATGTAAGTGCTCACTATCTGCTTACCGACACAGAACAGCCATTTTTCTACGCACTGGTCGATGAGTCGCGGCAATCGAACCATGCCGGTTTGAGCAGCTGGAAAATCTACAATCAGCTCAACTCCGCCTCGATCGGCATCGAAATCGTCAATCCCGGCTTTGTCGAAACGCCGCAGGGACGCGTGTACACGCCGTTCAAGCAGGCGCAGATCGATCAGCTGATCCCTTTGCTCAAGCAGATCGTGGCGCGCTATCAGATCAAACCGGAGCACATCCTCGGCCACAACGATATTGCGCCCCAGCGCAAGCAGGACCCCGGTCCGCTGTTCCCGTGGAAGCAGCTGGCCGACGCGGGACTGGTGACCTGGCCCGAGCCGAGCCGGGTGGCTGCGCGGCTGCCCCTATTCACCGAACAATTGCCGGAGATCGCCTGGTTCCAGCGCAAGCTGGCGCAGGTGGGCTATGCCACGCCGCAAACCGGCGAACTCGATCTGGCGACCCGCAATGTGCTGTCGGTGTTTCAGGCCAAATACCGGCAGGCGCGCTATGACGGCGCACCGGACGCGGAAACGGCCGCCCTGCTGGATGTCCTGACTAGCCCGCTGCCGGACATGGCGCCACCGGCAGTGCCGGGCACGGCACCGGTGCAGACTCCAGCTCCGGCAGCGTCTGCATCGGCCAGATAAAGCGAGCCACCACCATGACCATCATCACCAGTGCAAACACGCTGCCCTGCGAAGCCATTGATGGTCATCCAGCCTTCCGTCCACTGCACAGCATTGCCGGTATCGGCGTCGAGCTACGCTATGCGACCCCGCATAATTTTGTCGGACGCGACCTGTACAACCCGCTCGATTGTGCGTGGCTGCATGGCGATGCGGCGCGCGCGCTGGAGCAGGCTGTGGCTTGGCTGGCGCGCCAGCGGCCTGACTACCGTCTACTGATTCTGGATGCGCTGCGCCCGCAGCGGGTGCAGGAACAGCTGTGGCAGACTCTGCAAGGCACGGATCTGCTTGGCTACATCGCCGAACCGGAACGCGGCTCGATCCACTCGTTCGGCATGGCGCTCGATCTGACCATCATGGATGGTGCGGGGCGCGAACTGGATATGGGGACGGCCTTCGACGATCTGTCCGAACGCTCGCAACCGGCGCTGGAAACCGTCTTGCTGGCACGCGGCGAGCTCTCTCGCACACAGTGCGATAACCGTCATCTGCTACGCAATGCCATGCTGCTGGCCGGTTTTCAGGGCATTAACAGTGAATGGTGGCATTTCGATTGCGGTGACCGCCAGCACGTGCGGCGCAGCTACACGCGGGTGCTGTAAGCCTGCGTCACAGCGTTACGGCGCGGCCCGCGCCACCCAGTCGATCAGGCCATCGAGCACCGTGCGGCCCGCCCCGCCGGCTACATGCTCGTCATTGAGAAACGCGACCACGATGCAGGGCTGGTTACTGGCGTCATACACATAGCCAGCGATGGCCGTGATGCCATTCAGCGTGCCCGTTTTGATGCGGGCACGGCGCGTTGCCGGACCCTCTTTCAAGCGGCGGCGCATGGTGCCATCGGTGCCGGCGATCGGCAACGAGGCGAGAAACTCCGGCATCCACGGACTGCGCAGACCCGCTTGCAGCACTGCCGCTAACTGCGCGGGCGTGGCGCGTTCCAGCCGCGACAGGCCGGAACCGTTTTCTAGTACCAGACCGGTGGCGTCGATGCGCTGCGCTTGCAGCCAGCTGCGGATGGCCAGATCGGCGCGCATCGGTGTGCTGGCGAGACTGTCATCGGCGGGTAAGGGGCGGCTACCGAGCGCGGCATCGGCTTGCAGACTGCCCAGCATCAGGAACACGCTGCGCGCCATGGTGTTGTCCGAGTTTTTGTTGACGTCACGCAGCAGCTCGGGCAGTGCGCGCGACTGGTGCTCGGCCAGCAAACGGCTGTCCGGCGCCAGTCCGGCCGTCTCGGCTTCGCGTACTTCGCCACTCAGGCTGCCGCCCAGCTTGCGCCATTGGGCGCTCAGCAGACGGGCTAGGAAATCGTGATGGTCCAGCACATCGAGACTGGTCGACTTGTTGCAGTTGCGTGGGTAGCGGCCATGCAGCACCACCGTAATCTGTTCGCCGCGGCGGCGCACTTCCGGCGCCCGCCAGTCTTTTTCCCAGCTGGCGCAGGGCGCGTCGATCAGTTGCAGCTCGGCGCGCACTTTGACCTGCTCGAGTTCCGGCAACATCACCAGCGACAGTTCGCTGGCGCTGGAGCGCAGCTCCACCCGCAGCAGATTGTTGTGGGTGAGTAGCGCGTCGGGAATCACGTTGTAGTAGGCCCACGGGTATTCATCGAAAGGCGGCTGGCCCAGCTCCGGGCGGGCGGGCTGGAATAGCTGGCGGTCGAGGATCACATCGCCCCTGATTTTGCGGATGCCCTGATTGCGCAGCGCCTGCAGCAGGTGCCGCAGCACGTCTTCGTTGAGATCGACGTCGGCGCCGCCGCGCACGATCAGGTCGCCTTTCAGGACGCCGTTTTCCAGTTCCGCGGAACTGCGCAGTTCGGTGCGCGCACGGAAAGCTGGCCCCAGCTGTTCCAGCGCAGCCAGCGTGGTCAGCACTTTCATGGTGGAGGCCGGCTGCATGCTGACGCTGCTGTTGTGATCGATCAGCAGCTGATTGCCGCGCATCACCACGATACCGGCGGCCTGGGGCGGAATGCTGGCAGCGCTGAGCAGCGCGGCAAGCGGCTCGGGTAGCTCGGCCGCAGCCGCTGTTACGGCGGCACCACTGGTGAGCAGGACGGCCAGCAGGGTGGCGCAGGTACGACGTAACAACATGGCAGCAGCCTTTGAGAAAGTTCGGTGCACGCTGAGTGGCAGACGCTTAGTGGAAGAAAATATAGGCGACGAAAATCGCCGCAATCACGCCGGCCAGATCGGCAATCAGACCGCAGGAAATCGCATAGCGGGTTTTGCGGATGCCGACCGAGCCGAAGTACAGCGCGACGATGTAGAAGGTGGTATCGGCGGAACCGTTGAACACGCAGGCCAGGCGGCCGACGAAGGAATCGACGCCGTACTGGCGCATGGTGTCGATCATCATGGCTTTGGCGGCGCTGCCGCTCAGCGGTTTCATCAGCGCAGTAGGCAGCGATGGCACGAAATCGGCGTTCACACCCAGCTGGCCGAACACCCAGCCAAAGCCGTCCACGACGAAGTTCAGTACGCCTGCGTTGCGGATCACGCTAATCGCCACCAGCATCCCGACCAGATACGGAATCACGGTCAGCGAGGTCTGGATACCGCCTTTGGCGCCTTCGATAAAGGCTTCGTACACATTCACCTTGCGGCGTAGTGCTCCGACGATGAAGCCGACAATGACCAGCAACAGCACCAGATTGCTGAACACTTTGGAAAACAGTTCGATTTCCTGTTTGTTCAGGTAGTGGGTGAAATACCAGACCGAGCCAGCGATGGCGGCCGTCATGCCACCCAGCCAGCCGATCACCACGCGGTTGAACAGATTGATGCGCTGACGGATGGCGACGGCGATGATGCCGGTCACGGTGGCCACATAGGTAGCGATCAGGCAGGGAATGAAGATGTCGGACGGATCGGCCGCGCCAAGGATGGAGCGCTGCGCCATGATGGCCAGCGGGATCAGCGTCAGGCCGGACGTGTGCAGCACCAGAAACATGATCTGCGCATCGGTCGGCTCGTCCTTGCTGGGATTGAGTGTCTGCAGGCTTTCCATGGCCTTCAGGCCGAACGGCGTGGCGGCATTGTCCAGCCCCAGCAGATTGGCCGAAAAATTCATCACCATGTGGCCGGTGGCCGGATGCTGGGAGGGCACGCCGGGGAAGATGCGCGAGAAAAAGGGCGCGATCACGCGTGCCAGCAAATCGATGGCACCGGCTTTTTCGCCGATATTCATAATCCCCAACCACAGCGTCATCACGCCGGCCAGCGGCAGGGCGATGTCCATCACGCCGGTGCGCGCCGAATCGAAGGTGCCGTCGATGATGCGTTTGAAAATTTCCGTGTCGCCGGACAGGAGGAACTGAGCCACTGCGGCGATGAAGCCAATCAGAAAAAAGCCCGACCAGATGTAATTGAGCGACATAGTGAAAAAAAGTGGGGAAAAAGTGATGAAGACAGGCAAAGTATAGCGGGTAAGCGGGCCAAAAAAGTTATAAGCTGCCGCTTTAGTTTGCTGATGTGGGAATCTGTCTATGCTGAAACGACTTGCTGCTTTCCTGGCGCTGCGGCGCGGCGCTCTGTGCAGCCCGCTGCTGTGCGCTGCGCTGTGCGTGCTGCTGTCAGCCCCTGCACGCGCAGAGGAAAAGGTCTTGTATGCGTTTCTGAGCACCGGCGAAACGGGGCTCGATCCGGCGGTGGCCTCCGATATTGCCAGCCTGAGTTTGCTGGAAAACCTGTTCGATCCGCTGCTGCGCTACGATTATCTGGCGCGTCCCGTGCAATTGCAGCCGAACACCGTGAGCGCTATGCCGGAAGTGAGCGATCAGGGACTGAGCTACACCTTCCATCTGCGTCAGGACCTGTATTTCACGCCCGATCCGGCTTTGGGCGGGCAGCGCCGGCAGGTGACGGCGCACGATTATGTGTATAGCCTCAAGCGTTTATATGATCCGGTGCTGAAGTCGCCCTGGCTGTTTCTGCTCGATGGCAAGCTGGCCGGCGATGCCGCCCTGAAAAGCCGCTTCAGCTATGACACGGCAATCGCCGGCCTGCAGGCGGTGGATAAATTCACCCTGCGCATTCGCCTGAGTGCGCCTGATCCGAATTTCCTGTTCTATCTGGCCACGCCCGCTACCGCCGTGGTGGCGCGCGAAGTCATCGAAGCCTATGGCGCGCAGGCCGGTAATCATCCGGTCGGGACCGGGCCGTTTGTGATGGGGCAGTGGAAGCATAGCGACCGCATCATCCTGCTGGCCAACCGCGACTTTCGCCCCGTAAGTTATCAGGGGCGGCGCGTACCGCTGCTGGACCGCATCGATATCCGCATCGTCGAGGAATACCAGTCGCGCGTGCTGGGCTTTCTCAATGGCGAGTTCGACTTCCTCGAACAGCTACCGGAATCGATGAAAGACATGCTGCTGACGGCGGATGCCAAACCGACCTTGCAAGCCCCGCTAGCCGCGCGCGGCATCGTTTTATCGCCCTTCCCGGTGCTGCAGACCTACTACATGTGGATGAACATGGAAGACCCCCTGATCGGTGGCTACAGCAAAGACAAGCTGGCGCTGCGACGTGCCATCGCCCTGTCCTACAACAGTGCCGAAGATATCGCCTTGCTCAAAAAAGGACTGGCCCTGCCAGCGCAAACACCGCTGCCGCCCAATGTGCGTGGTTACGATGCTGCCTACCGCAGCCCGGTGGCTTATGATCCCGCGCTAGCGCAAGCCCTGCTGGAGCGTTTCGGCTATCGCAAGGGCGCCGACGGCTTCCGCCTGCTACCCGACGGCAAGCCGCTGACGCTGGTGATGCACAGCGAAGCGTCGACCGTCGGTCGCCTGCGTGACGAGCTGTGGCGCAAGAATCTGAACGCCATCGGTCTGCGGGTCGTTTTCAAGAGCGACAAGAAAACGGAAATCATCAAAGCTTCGCGGCTGGGCTCAGTAATGATGTTCGAAACCAACTGGGTGGCCGACTTCCCCGACGGCGACAACTTCTACCAGCTGCTGTACGGCGCCAACCGTGGCCGCGCCAACTACGCCCGCTTCAACCTGCCCGCCTACAATCAGCGCTACGAAGCCAGCCGTCTGCTGGGCGACACGCCGCAGCGCAGCGCCCTGTACCGCGATCTGGCCGACCTGCTGCATGCCTACACCCCGTGGGTGCTGCTCACGCATCCCGTCTCGGCCGACCTGCAGCAGCCATGGCTCAAGCATTACCAGCGCCATCCGGTCGAACTGACCAACTGGCGCTACCTGGACCTCGCCGCCCGTCCGCCCCGCTAAGGCATAAGCCACCTCAGAGATTGTAAAAACGCATAGAAGAATGCAGACGCAGTAGGTGGTCGCAAGTTGCGATCACCTACTGATTTTCGCGACAAATACGGCGCGGCTCTTATTAAATGGAAATAATTTGTGCGGCGCACAAAATTCTGTGTTACACTACGTTCGTGGTTGAGGTTTAAGGGTTTCCCGAGAACAGTCCCACGTCCGGGCAGAGCGCCGCAGTTCGATATGTGTAAGACCGAACCGCAGTTGACGCAAATCCCGGAGTTGTAATTCCGGATACGATGGTCGATTTACACGTTGGGGGCACCTTGCAGATAGCATGGGCGCCCGAGACTCCGGAGTCACCTGGCAGATAGCTTTGGACTCTGGCACACGATTAAAGCATTGGTAATACATTGGAACGGGCCCGCAGCGATGCGGGCTTTTTTTATGGCTCAATCAATTCGATAATATTTGAAATGTCGAATTCATTGCGCTATGATGCGTCCATGGATACTAAAAATGCATTGGCGGCCCTGTCGTCGCTGGCCCAGGAACATCGTCTGGCCGTGTTTCGTCTGCTGGTGCAAACCGGCCCGGACGGTCTGGCCGCCAGCAAAATCGGCGAGCAACTCCAGATTGCGCCCTCGTCTTTGTCTTTCCATCTGAAAGAACTCAGCCATGCGGGCCTGATCGCGTCGCGCCAGCAGGGTCGCTTTCTGATCTATACGGCCGATGTCGGCGCGATGAATGCGCTGATCGGCTTCCTCACTGAAAACTGCTGTGGCGGCCAGCCCTGCGGTCCCACTTCCAAGGTCTGCACACCATGAACGTTCTGTTTCTCTGCACCGGTAACTCCTGCCGCTCGATTCTGAGCGAAGCCACTTTCAATCATCTGGCACCAGCCGGCTGGACGGCGCTGAGTGCCGGCAGTCAGCCGACCGGTGTGCTCAATGCCCAGGCGCTGGCCCTGCTGGCGGCCAAGGGGATTCCGACGGCTGGCTATTTCAGCAAGTCGTGGAGCGATCTGCCGCTGACACCCGATATCGTGATCACCGTCTGCGGTAGTGCCGCCGGCGAAACCTGCCCGGCCTATCTGGGTCCGGTGCTGCGCGCCCACTGGGGTGTGGAAGATCCTAGCCATGTGGTCGGCACGCCTGCCGAAATCGACGCGGCCTTCGAGCTGGCCTACGCCACCCTGCGCGCCCGCATCGAAGCGTTTCTGGCCTTGCCACTGGCGCAACTGGCGGACGACCGCGCGGCATTGAAAGCGGAACTGGACCGCATCGGCAGCATCGGAGCGTCTGCATGCTGAGCGCTTTCCTGATTTTTCTGGCCACGCTGACGCTGGTTATCTGGCAGCCGCGCGGTCTTGGCATCGGCTGGAGCGCCAGCGCCGGTGCGCTGGTGGCATTGCTGGCCGGTGTCATCCACGTCGGCGATATTCCCGTGGTCTGGCACATTGTCTGGAATGCCACCGGCACCTTTGTCGCCATCATCATTATCAGCCTGTTGCTGGACAAGGCCGGATTCTTCGAATGGGCCGCCCTGCATGTGGCGCGCTGGGGGCGCGGTAGCGGCAAGTTGCTGTTCTCGCTGTTTGTGCTGCTGGGCGCTGCCGTCTCGGCGCTGTTCGCCAACGACGGTGCGGCGCTAATCCTGACGCCGATCGTGATTGCCATGCTGCGCGAGCTGAAATTTTCCGGCAAGGCCACGCTGGCGTTTGTGATGGCGGCCGGTTTTATCGCCGACACGGCC
>JAIXXN010000050.1 GCA_027490725.1 Oxalobacteraceae bacterium | reverse complement strand
GCACTCGTCGTTGAATTTGAAATCACCTCGCATGTTTAGGAGGGAGCTGGCACGCCGGGCTAAGGAAAACGGCGTTAATTAAGCGACAGGCTGTGTCCGGTTATACGGGGGCAAGATCACGACGATCCGAATTTTGGATCTATCCATCGACACGGCAACTTCCGCAGGAAGGCTTACATTCAACCTGTTTGCATCGATTGCTCAGTTTGAGCGGGAGAACATGCTTGAACGACAGCGCGTAGGTATCGCTGCGGCAAAGGAGCGAGGTGCATATACTGGACGAGCTCCAACAGCGCGAGCCAAGTCGTCCCGAGTATTTGCTTTGCACGATAAGGGACTTACTAAACAAGAGATCGCAGATGCCTGTTCAATTGGCATTGCGTCTGTGTATCGGATTTTGCGAGATGTGAATTTAGTAACTCGTCAGTCCGAAGTTGATGTATCTACAGATCGGAATCGATAAATAGGTCAGATGATCTACAGCCGATTGCCTTGGCTATTCGGACTATGTTCATAAATGAAATATTCCGTTCTCCTCGCTCCAGCTTACCCATGTGCGAACGATCGATTCCTGCGTGATCCGCAAGCGCCTCTTGTGACAGGCCGATAGCTTTACGTCGTGCACGAACCGCAGCACCAAAGCGTACCAAATCCTCATCCTTATCCGTCGATCCCGAGACTCTTGCCATACGACTATGGTCTCGCTATGATGCCTTTGAAGCCACGGCATTTACGACCCATATTAGCGGGCCATTAATTCTTCATCAATTACGTCAAAATTTCTCTAAAGGATTTATATGAGTCAGATAGCTGTGCTTAGCGATTTTTTCGAAACACAAAATGAAGATGAAGAAATATTTTTCATCAAGACCACAAAAAAAATAAGAGTGGCCTACATCAGAATTAAATTGCCGGATGAAAATGAAAAATATTTTAGATATCATTCATCCCCCGTTAAATCGGGTGACGCCATTTCAGGAATGAGTTTAAGTCGCGAATTCCAACTAATTGGATCAGCTTTAAATTCAATACAAGATACAACTAACAGTGGTAGCTCAAGCAATCCGTCGGAAAGCAGGAGAAGAATTATCCTAGAGAAAATTGATGAGCTGTCCGATAAAGGATTCCACGTTTCCGAAAAATACATTTCGTTGTTCATTTCCGGGAAAATTAACGAGCTAATCCTCTCTAGGACAGTAAAAGGAAATAACGATCAAGATAAGAGGAAAAATGAAGCATCTACTCGAGCGCGACAAGAAGATGGTCAGATAGATGAAATTGATAATTCGGCATTAGCAAAAATACTGAGGAAGAATATGCAAAGGGATAGCTAATATAGAACCTTCTAGAAGAAATCAGTCACATATACTTAAGATGTACTAGTTCAACTAAGTACATCAAGTTAGTCAAAGCCACATATCTTTCTTGGATATGTGGCTTTTTTTAATTTCTCTAGAAAGGAAGATATAATGCATCCGAAATGTCCCAAATGTTTATCCAATGCGGTTGATAGAAAAGACTATGGCAGAAAAGTCGGCAGCACTGCTGGCCTCGTTTTAGGTACCACTACTAGTGCAGCATATGCATTAAGTGGCGCAGAAGCAGGGGCGGCTCTCGGAGCAATTGCAGGTCCCTTTGGAATTGCAGCTGGTAGTATCGCAGGTGCATTGCTTGGAGTTATAACTGGTGCGGCAGCCGGAACGGTCGTTGGATCTACCTTGGGAAGCGCAATCGATGAAAACATCTTACACAACTATCGATGTCTAGACTGCTATTTTGAATTTAGCCACTTGAAATAATTGCTGGCACATCAGCTCAAAGGCTACTTTACTTTGAGCTGTGGCACGCAACTAAATAACTTAGTTCACCGCTGGTGCTCGGCTAGTCCCAAATCCATGTCCACCATTTCCGAAAGACTTAGTGGCTGATTTGCAAAGATAGCTTGTTCTGAAGAAAAAGTCAGAGATGCAGTCTTTATCATGCCGACCGATTCGATAACTGGGGTCGCGTGGTATTTCGACTAGTCCGACAATATCACTAATTGCAACTCCTAGGGCGCTAGCCCAGGCCTCATTTAATCTGTTGAAAATATTTTCACGACCAAGAGAGTAATGCCCGATAGCACAGTACGCATCGTGATTGAGCAATATTGCAAGATGGTAATGGGGTCGACCACGACTGCCGACTTCCCTAGTCCAAACATAATGTACCTTGGTATCATGAGAATTCTTATTGACCCGCCGTGCCATTTCTCGATTATGTTTTATCTTGGCCTTGAAAGACTCGATGAAACGATCAATCAACTGATTCTCGTATCTAACCGTTGGGAGAGATCCCTTAGGCATTCGCAGGTCGAAACGGAATGCAAACACCTCCCGGTACTCATCAAGCGCACTTAGAAGCGTTTGATGGAGTCGCTGCAAATACTCAGCTACAAATGGCCCTTTAGTGAACTGGATAGGCATCCCTAGATATTGCTCTCCGTAATAGAGGGTGAGGTTTCTATTAACTGGATGGTATTTCATACATCCTCACTAGTTTTATCGATTGTTAAAAAGCGTAATACCAATACCGAAGAAGCAAGATAAAAAAATCAACCAATACCTCCGGAGATTCATTGTGGAATTTCTTGTTTAGCAATGAAATTCCACTCCGGTAAGAAATACACTTCACAACACGCAACGTATAACGCTGCTATCTTGGCTATTTTTGCTATGAATAGCAGAAGTAGCAGGAATGGCAGGTGATGCAGAGTACTATACGAGATGATTGACTTGGGGCTGCATGAAGGTCTGTGAGTATGCGGGATTCAATGAAACTATTTTTAACTTATTTTTACCAACTAGAATAGAAACACGGCCACTGTTCACCAGCATCATTAGAGCATTGTCCAGCCGAATTTTATTTCGGATCTGATTTGGTCCAAATTGCCGAATAAAATTCTTCGGCACGCAAGTACCCCCTCGATTTAATATATTATCTAATAACCAGCTTTCGAGAATTTGAGCGTCTTGATGTTCAATGGAAACTGTCTTTAGAGGGTCAAAAAGTCTTTTAAACTCTCCTGCGTGCCATTGACATAAAGTAATTGCTCGCTCGACTGTTTCAACTGAAATTTCACCAGCAGCGCCTTCGAAGAAATGAAAAACTGCGGCAACGCGGGCAATATTGTCCGCTGCCTTCGCCGCATATCCTGAAACACCAGAAAGTGTATTGCCCGGTGCGGCTTCTACTTCGATGGCATTGAATGCTCTAATCCAACGCGCCTGAGCCTGAGGGGAGAATTCAAGTACAGTCCGCACCATATTTCCCTTCTCGACTTCGGCAGCATTGGCCTGCAAAACCTCCTTTACTCGATTGCTGTATCTATTAGTTGCTACCCATGCCTTGGGTTTATCATTAAGAAACCGCGTGCCACGAGTCGCTGGTGGGGATGAAACCAGAAAGCGCGGAATGAAACCATTTTCTAGTGGCTCCACTCCAGTGCGAGATAAGAAGCGACGAAATGGTGCGTCTTGTATAGAAAGCTGTAAACCGCATCTCGGTGCCTGAATTGCCATTTTTCCAGAACTTTTACGATCAACTGTAAAATTGTTCCCATCCCACAATTTACTCCAACTCGCAAGGTCACTGCTGGCACGACCATTGAAGAAATTACTAGCCTCATCAGCGATTACGGCAGCAGATTGCCATTCATTGCATAACCCGCTTACCATCGCCTCAGGCGTTACATTGTCGTATATGAGACGCGCAGCCACTGGGCGTCTCGGTTTTTCGATAAGTAATTTTTCCAAGCGTAATTTTGCCTCTTCCAATGACTCTCCTGCTTTTGAAAGTTTTTCGATTTCTCGCGCGACTACTTTATGAGAGATGTCCCAAGCTGTTTTCTCAGCATCATATTTTACTAGTCGGCTTTCATTTTCTTTTATTTTCTCTTCTTCAAATTCGCGCACTGGCTTAGATAAAATATCTGAAATGGTTGACTTACCTTCACCTGAGTTTGCGATGGTTAGCAGGTAAAGCGAGCAAGACGACGGAGCGCAATCTGGCCTATGCACATCAATCGAATTTTGGCAGGCTAGCGAAGCCATTCCCAGAACCGAAGGTCCGATTAGTCCAAGAGGAGCATGTGTATTTTTCTGCAACTCGAATATCAATTCTCGTAGGCTTGTCGGAAAAGCTTCGGCTGGATAATTTTCAATTACTGGCAAGTTCATTTCCGGCTCACTTTTACAGATTTTTTCGAAGCGCCTGTATCATTGCGGCTTTCACGAATACGCTCAGCAATGTATGCTTCCACCTCTGATTTTACGAAGCAAGTTGCGCAACCAATCTTTATCGGTCGAGGAAAAGAAGTGTCAAAATAGGGGGATTGAGGATTGAGTTTCGACCATATCGATGATTTCGATATTGAAAGAAACGCAGCCAACTGTGTAACACGAAGAAAATAAACGGAGGAAACTGGGGCTGACATAAAAAATCCATTTTTTGATTAACCATCGCTTGTGACGGCATAAAATGGATTCTCTAGCTTCTCCTCCAGTGGGTGGGCTAATCGCGCTCTAACGCGCTCTAATGCGCTCTAATGCAGTATGAGGCTGTGCAAACTAGCACTATGTGGATACTATCTGCGCTCTCATACGTCGCACCCTCTCACCGAGCGACTTCCGTGTGAGGTATATGTTTCCAGAACCGCCAACAACTTCTACCCCCCCGGCGAGGGTGATAACTAACCGTTCCCGGATACGGCGGATTTGACGACGCCATTTGCACAAGCGCAGCCCAGACTTTACCGGCGTCAGTGAAAGGCTCGACACGACGTATCGCCTCCCGTATGACATCGTGTTCGGTACGACTTCTTGTCGCCTTGCTGTTGGTGTTAATGGTTGTCGCGGCGGATACCGAGTTCAGCTTCGCCTTCTCTTGCACGAAATCCGAATTTAAGAATCGCTGCAGATCTGTAGAGAAAACCCTCAATTTCTCCGCGCATACTGCTATAGGTTCTGGCTTTGCAGTTCCTTCTGGATTGAGTACCTCACGAAGCTGGCTTTTAGCATATGTGGCAAAGAACCGGCCGAACACAGATGGTTTCCCGGAGCTAGCTATGGATGCCTTCTTGTTGAGTGATGGACACACGCTGATGAACGAACGCAGAGGATCTAGTTTCCATGCTTCGGAAAATATGCTTTGGCCGTGCAGTCCATCTCCGTGCTGGGCAATTGCCTTGCAATCAAGTTTGCTCAGAAGAAGCCCTTTGACACCACGCATTTCCAACGGCCCGTACCCGACAAGTAAACCCTTGAGTGTGTCCCGTTGCCATTCGGAAAGAGGGTCTTCCGCTAATCTTAGGGTATTGTGATCTACATCGAACACGATCAAATCACTAGGCAAGTCGACATAAATTTCGATCCTCCCGTCCGCTCCAAAGCTTAACAATTCAGCAGTTGAGCAGTTGGCAGCTGCCGCAGCCCCCGTAAGCGTGAGTACACTAGGCGTTGCCAAAATCGTTTTCAACTCACTCATGAGGACGTCTCTCGTATGCGACTGTTGGGCCAAAACAAAATTGCCTAGCTAAAACTAAGCCAAGACTTTTCTTGCATTTTCATTAGCGCAATTCTAGCGTGCACAGTGCCGTTAGGAAACTCAGATTCCGCCAGTTTTTTCCGTGTTCAATTTCAGCACCGGATACACTTGCGGCATTCACTTGTCATAGCTTGAAGAGCGTAGGTGCACTTGCAAAATGGCCGACGAAAAAATATTTGTTGGTACTTTTGATGGTACTTTTTTATATTGATGAATAATTTCATAGGAGGATGTGATTCCGGCTCGGGCACCACTTACAAATAGCAGAATGCATCAAACCGTTTCACAGATCCTCAAAACCCGCATGTCTTTTAGGCAGAGCGGGTTTTTTGTTATGTTTGAGCGTCGCAAAAAGTCTCATTTGCACTGAGCCGGCGTCAACCGTTCTGAGGACAAGTTGCCGGCCACGAAGCATTTGCGGGAAAGCGCGGGTTGCGTGCTCAATGAAGAACGGCCCGGTCGGAAATTCGACCGGGCCGTCAATGGCAGACTAAGGCAATATGTCGTTAGGGTACTAAAGAAAAGTTCTTAACTGAACGGCATTCGCCCGCAGGCGGTTTTGCTGGCGCGCGGAAGCTGAACTTTAAGCGCGCAGTTTGCGGCGCTTGGCTACGCCTACCAGCGCCAGTCCTGCCAGCATCATGGCATAGGTTTCAGGCTCGGGTACGGTGGTGATCTGCACATCGTCGATGCCTGCTTGACCGGCCCCGCCGCGCAGCACGAAGGATAGTGCGACGCCGCTAAACGTCACCGAAGTCGAGGCAAACGCATTCGGATCATTGCCCAGTTGTACCGAGCCAAGCAGGGTGCCGCTGCCGCCCAGACCAGAATATACGTCCATATACGACGGCGAGAAGGCGCCAGAGGTAAACGACAGACTGGTGAAGCCCGCCGCTACGTCTGCTACCGACAACGCTGCGCCGTTATAAGCCAGATTGGGCAAGGAGGTCTGACCGTATGCACCATCGGTAGCTATGAAATTGTGATAACTAACGCCGTAGTTCACACCGGATAAGCCTGCGCCGTCGGTGCCGCCGTTGTAGAACTCGGCGACCTGGTAGTTAGACGTGACGCCGTCAAAATTCATGAGGATCGTAGCAGCCTGCGCTTGCAGCGCCAGACCCAGCAAACCGACCAGCACACTTGTTTTCAATGCAGATTTCAACGTCATGTTATCCCCAATCAATAATATGTTAAAAGGATGCTAAGTTAATTATCGTTTCGAAAACACCGCCGATCAACAATAGCATGATAAAGAAATAATAACAATTAAAGGCAATGGTGTTTGTCGCCACCTTTGCTGGCGTGAACAGCACTGCTGAAGGATAGAAACAGGGGATGCTTGCCGTGGCCACGAATGACCGATTAGGCACACCCTGTTCGGCATGAAAGATGGCGATGGGAACTCGCTGCGCTCCCCGGGCGTGCCTATTTTAGCTCTCAGGGCAGTGGAGTGACACACTAGCCTAGGCAACGTGGTATAACTATTCCGACTAATGCTTCATCTTTCGCTACAGGCTAGAACAAAATGGTGTCTATTCCTGATGTACGAGTTCAGAGCGATCGGGCGGCAGCTTGCGTTCAATGTCGGCAGGCCGAGCCGCTAAGCTTTGAATTTACGTTTGCCTATCAACCGCTGGTTGACTTATCCACGCGCACGATCTTCGGTCACGAAGCACTGGTGCGCGGCCCCAACGGTGAATCAGCTTTCTCCGTCCTGTCGCAGGTGAATGACGAGAATCGCTACGTCTTCGATCAGGCCTGCCGGGTTGGCGCCATCAAAGGCGCCGCCGAACTGGGTATCCAGGAATTTTTATCGATTAATTTCCTGCCCAACGCGGTGTATCGTCCCGAGGCCTGCATACAGGCGACCTTTGCCGCTGCGCGCCAGTACAATTTCCCGATACAGCGGATTATTTTCGAGGTGACCGAAGGCGAAGAGGTGAAAGACCGGCCGCATCTGGTGAACATCTTTCACGAGTATCGCAAGTTCGGCTTCCAGACGGCCATTGACGATTTTGGCGCCGGTTATGCGGGACTCACTTTGCTCTCCGAGTATCAGCCGGACATCATCAAAATCGATATGGAGCTGGTGCGGGGCATCGAGGCCAGCGCTGCAAAGCGTGCCATCGTCAGAGGCATCGTGGCGATCTGCGCCGAGCTCAAGGTCAGAGTGCTGGCGGAAGGCGTCGAAACCTTCGCCGAGCGTGACTGTCTGCGGGCGATGGGGATAGATCTGATGCAGGGCTACCTGTTCTGCAAACCGGCCGTGATGGCGATTGGCAGGATCAATCCCGAGTCGTGGTGAAACCGCGTCAGACGAACAGGATGTACAGCAAACCGCCGATCCAGTAGAGCGTGCTCAGGATGAGTAGTTTGTTAATCCACGGCGTGCCGTTGATCTGGCCACTCCAGGCGGGAATCGCATAGCCTACGCACAGCAGTGTGCCCAGCAGGAACGATACCAGGTCGGTATACACCCACAATTGTTTGACGATGACGACGCTGATCGCGGCGCTGATAAACAGGCCGCGCATCCAGTGGGCTAATGGGATGATCTGCATAGTTAATTTCTAGTGGTGAGTGCGGTGAACAGGGCGCTCATTATAGGGGGATTTCATTGTCGTAAGGCACCAGCATCGGAATGCTATGTGGGCTCCCCCACATCCAAAGAATGTCCTGAACTTTATGATGGTATTGGGGTGCGCAGGGCTGCCTTGATTTGCTGGCGCGTTAAACAATGCTTGCGTCTTACAATATATTCTGCGATATAATATCTATCAGTATATTGAATGGAGCAGAACGATGAGCGGCATACCGGAATACAAGGAATTGACCAAACAAGTATCGGGCAAGATGCGTGATTTGCGCCAGTCGCAGCCGGATCTGATGACGGCCTTCAGCCAGCTGGCGGCGGCGGGTACCAAGGAAGGTGCACTGGACAAAAAGACGCGTGAGCTGGTGGCGCTGGGAATCGCCATCGCCTGCCGTTGCGACGACTGTATCGGTTTCCACGTGCAGGCACTGGTCAAGCTGGGCACCAGCCGGGCCGAACTGGAGGAGGTGATCGGGACGGCGGTGTATATGGGCGGCGGACCGTCCATGATGTATGCCACCCACGCGCTCAAGGCTTACGAAGAATTTACCGCTTGATCTAGCGCAGGATGGCTGGATGGTTCAGGACTGGCCGGCGTTTTTGTCGCTGCGGGCGATTCTCTTCCAGCCATGCGTGCGATTGAACAGGTAGCGGTCTTTGCCATCCTGGAAAAAGGCGACAGTGTAGCCTTCCGGCATAGGGGCATTCAGTGCATCATCACTGCAGGCGTAGTCTTTCAGCAGCGCGCTTTGTTCAGGGGCGATGCCGCGCTGATCGCCCTGAAGATAGACCACGGTGATGCCTTCCATGCCAGACCTCTCTACGTCCTGCTGCCGAAGATTGTCTCTTGTAACGATACTGCGATGCTGCAATGGACAGTCTAGGATGTTTAGGGGGCGCTTTAGGAAAAAAAGCTCGCACTGTTGTCTAAGACGAACAACAGTATCGAAGCAGGTAGTACCGGCTTGTCAGCAGGTTTGATGGGCGCTTGATGGTTGTATCGCCGGCTACATGGGGTAGCCCGGCACTCACTACAGGAGTTCGGACATGAAGAAGAATGAAGGTACGCTGGATCGCGCTTTACGGGTCGTTGCGGGGCTGGCGCTGATCGGCCTGGCAGCGACGGGAAACATCGGCGTGTGGGGCTATGTGGGCGTGGTGCCTTTGCTGACGGGCGCGATTGGCTACTGTCCGCTGTACACGATACTCGGCTTCAATAGCTGCCCGCTCGAGCGGCAGTAAGCTTGCGGCAGTAGGGTTGTAGAAGTTAAGCCGGCGTTGCCAGCATCTGGCAGGGCGCGGCGCTTACTTGCAGGGCATGTCCGGCTGAGGCGGGGCATGCCCTGTCTGTTTTCAGGCGGCTGTTTCGGCGACGGCGCCGAGCGCGCTGTGATAGGGCAGCGGGGCGGCGGTATGACTATGCAGGCTGCAGCGCATCTGCAGATAGTCACGCAAGTCGGCCGGTCTGACGGTGCGGCCGAAAAACACCGTGCCTTCGGGCAGTATCCCGCGTGCCGTCAGTGTCGCCGCATCCTGCTCGGACAGGATTACGACATGCATGGTCCAGAGCTTGGGATCGCCCACCAGAGTGTTTAACAGTACGCAGCCGTCGATGTGATTCTGTTCCAGATCAAGTACCAGCACATCGGGCTGCTGCCGCCCCATCACCAGCATGGCTTGATAGATACTGGCACACATTTCCAGCGTGGCCGGTAGATGCCAAAGGGAAAAACGGCGGCGGAACTGCTCGCGGGCCTGGTCTTGCGCTTCGACCATCAGCACCCGTAAGTGGTCGCTTGCGACGCTGACCTGCAGCGGGCTGCCCGGCTGCATTTTGTAGGCGAGCACCTCGGCCAGCGGCAGGCGTCGGTGGCCGCCGCGCGTCTTCCACGCACCAAGCGCGCCTCCTTCCACCAGCCGCTGGACTGAAGAGACGGAAATTCCCAGGATGGTCGCCGCCCGCTGGGTGGTGCACACCGCACTGGCCGGACTCGGTTTTTTCATTTGAAATATTCCCCATCTCGCAGATTTAAACCAATTCTAACAATAAATTAGAAATTTGTGCGAAAATCGGTATAATTGATTTTATTGGTTTATTTCGATTTTTTACCACAGGCAAGAGCAGGCACCGGCGCGGATGCCACTCGAGTTCACACGGGGAACCACCATGAATGTACTGATAGTTGACGACAACAAACTGAATCTGGAACTGTTCTGTCACATGCTCAGCATGGTAGATGCCGTGGAATCCCGGCCGATGGCCGATCCGCTTGCGGCACTGGCCTGGTGCGAAAACCATACGCCGGATCTGGTGCTGGTCGATTACATGATGCCCGAGCTCGATGGACTGGAATTCCTGCGCCGCTTCCGCGCCTTGCCAGGCAAGAGTGACGTGCCGGTGGTGATGGTGACGGCCGACACCGAACTGGCGGTGCGCCATGAAGCGCTGCGCCTGAGCGCCAACGACTTTCTGACCAAGCCGGTCAATCACGCCGAACTCAATGCGCGGGTGGGTAACCTGCTGGCCTTGCGGCGCGCCCAGCTGCAACTGGCCGAACGCGCCGACTGGCTAACCATTGCCGTGCGCAAAGCCACGGCAGATGTGGTGGCCCGCGAACATGAGGCGATCTGCCGCCTGTCGCGCGCCGCCGAATTCCGCGATCCGGAAACCGGTGGGCATTTGCTGCGGATGGCTGCCTATGCCCGTCTGACGGCCGAGAATCTCGGGCTGGATGCGGCCAAGTGCGATCTGGTGCGCGACGCCGCGCCGATGCACGATATCGGCAAGGTCGGTATCCCTGACGCGATTCTGCTGAAACCGGGCCCGCTGACGGTCGAGGAAATGGACATCATGCGGCGCCATCCGGATATCGGTGCCAGCATTCTGGCTGGCAGCGAATCGCCGCTGTTACAGGTCGGCGCGATCATCGCGCAAAGTCACCATGAGCGCTTTGACGGTACCGGCTATCCGCGCGGACTGGCGGGCGACGCGATTCCCCTGTACGGACGCATTGTGGCAGTGGCCGATGTGTTCGATGCACTGACCTCGACCCGGCCCTACAAGGCTTGCTGGGAATTCGGACGGGCCATCGAGTATATGCGCAACGGTTCTGGCAGCCAGTTCGATCCCCTCTGTGTGGCCGCTTTACTGGCCGATGTCGATGGGCTGATGGCGATCCAGCACGCTTATCAGGCCCACGAGCTGGCCGATATAGGAGGGGCACTATGAACGCCCAACGCTATCTGGGACTGGCCGCCGACACCCGGCCCCATGCACTGCTGGACCATGTGCTGCTGCGCCAGCAGCTGAAAAATGATGCGGAACTGAGCCGTGCGCTGCATCTGGCGCCGTCCAGTCTGAGCAAAATTCGCCATGGCCGGACCGGCGTCAGTGCCGAACTGATGCTACGTGTGCACGAAGTATTCGAGATTCCCATCGCCGAACTGAAGCGCCTTGATGCGATCCACCGGCAATATCTGGAGCGCCACCCCGAGCTGTCCTGATGGGGGGCGCGTCGCGTAGCGCAGCGTTTAGTCCGCCATGAAGCGGCCGCAATCGACGATGCCCCAGGTGGCTTCCTCTTCGCTCGAGATGATGCTCTCGGGGATGCCGGGCAAGGCCAGGTCGAGTGTCTCCGGCGGCAGATAGACCTGGGATTTGAGCGAATACATTACCCGCACGATAGGCGCCAGCAGCGATTTGCGGTTATCCAGCACTACCGCCAGCCGGTCGCTCTTGAGTCTGACCAGTGTGCCGATCGGATAGATGCCGATGCAACGTACAAAGGCGGCGAACAGGGTGCTATCGAACTGCCCTTGTTTGGCCCATTCCGTCATGCGCGCCAGCGAGGTCACTGGCGACCAGCCTTCCTTGTAGGGCCGGTTGGAGGTGATGGCGTCATACACGTCGCAGATTGCCCCCATCCGTGCCGGCAGGCTGATCTGGTCGGCGGGCAGGGCATCCGGATAACCTTTGCCGTCTACCCGTTCGTGGTGGTGCAGGCAGACATCGCGGGCGATGGCCGGCACCCCGTCGGCGTGCTCCAGCAGTTCGTAGCCAGCGCGCGGGTGCGCCTGTATGGTCGCATATTCCTGTTCCGTCAGGCGGCCCGGTTTGTTCAGGATATCGACCGGGATCGCCATCTTGCCCACATCATGCAGCAGTCCGGCCAGACCGCAATCGCGTACTTCGGCATCGGACAGGTTGAGCTGACGGGCCAGCGCCACCATCATGGCGCACACCGCCACCGAATGCATATACGTGTAGTCGTCGATTTTCTTCAGGCGCACTAGACTGATCAGCGCCCCCGGATTGCGTAGTACGGACGCGGCGATTTCATCGGCCAGCAGCACCGCCGTGTCGGTGTTGATCAGTTTGCCCATGCGGGCGTCGTTGAACATTTCGTCGACCGCATCGCGGCTGGTCTTGACGATGCGTTTGGCACGTTTCAGCTCTTCACTGGTGCTGGTGGGGGCTTCGACTTTGAACTGGAAGCTGGCCGGTGTCACGGCGAGCACTGGCTCGACATGCAGCGCTGCCGGCGCCGGCGCAGCGGGCGGGGCGAGCGGTTCGGCCAGATCGACGCCCTTCTCCGGGTCGATCCAGACTTCCCGTGCCGAACTGCCTTGCAGTTTTTTCAGATCGGCGGCGCTACGCAGGGTGAAGGAAGCGCTCCAGAACGGATTGTCCAGCCAGGTTCCACAGACTTTGTGGACATACATCCCAATCTGGGCTTGTTCTACAGCGATTTTTTTCAACATGGAGGCGTGTGGCTAGGCGGATTGTAAGTGGTTGAATACGGTAGTTGCCGAGGATCGAGCAGAATGTAACTGACCTGCGCAGTTGACCTCGGTAGCCCAGCACCAGCCTCCGGGTCGGCTGCGCGCTCAGTGTATGCACAGGCAATTCCCGATGCCGCTATGTAATCGTAACACTAGCGGAAGCGAACTGGTCTGTTTCACCCGGAATCTTCCTAGGCAGCTTGCACATCTGCGCCACCAGCTGGATGGGTATGACCATTCCTATCCCGGCGTCGCCTACTGGATAGGCGTCGCGCCGAGCTTGTCTCGTGGATCGACTGCAGCGATTTTTCCAGCAGGGCGCGGCCTTCGCGGGCCTGCTGTTCGACTTTGCTGCTGACGCTTAGCCTTTGCCGGGTTCGTACTTGAGCTGCAATTTGTAATTTTCCGGTGCGATTGAACTTTCAAACGGATACGTGGCGAAGTTTTGCTGATCCACCACGCCTAGCTGGATCAGCAACGTGTGGGGGCGCTTACGCTGGCGTCCTTCCAGCACATTCACGGCAGCATTGATGGCAACCCGGGCCTGACTGACCGCGCGGGTATCGGCCGCCGCGGCGATCTCGCCACTGCGGATGGCCTCGGCGATGTCGCCCGTCAGATCAAATGCGACCAGCTTGATTTTATGGTTCAGCCCAGCCGCTTTCAGGGGGGCGATGGCGGCCGGTGCGCACGCGGTGCAGGCCAGCACATAGTCGATTTTGTTGCCGTGCTTGGCCAGCATCTGGTTGGCCAGCTCGGCCTGTTCGCCGGCATCGCTGTCGCCGTAACGGATATCGATGATGTTGACGTTGATGTCGGCCACCTGCGCCGCATAGCGGGTGCCATCGACTTCGCCTTTCACCCAGCCCGCGCCCAGCGGGCCCGGCAGCAAGGCCAGATTGACGGTTTTCAGGCCGCGTTTGCGCGCATCATCGAGTACCCAGCGGGTTGCCTGACGGCCCATTTCGCGCAGCGAGGTGGTGATTTTGATGGTCAGGTCGTCACTGCGGCTGTCATTGGCCAGTTCGAACACGGGGATACCTGCTGCGCGGGCCTTGGCGATCGAGGCATTATTCGCCGTGATACCGATAGGCGAGACCACGATGGCGTCGTAACGGGCGGCGATGGCGTCGTCCATGTGTTGCAACTGTCCCTGCAGGTCGTCGTAGCCGGCCGCTGGCAGAATGTCGATGGCCACGCCGAGCCGGTGTGCTTCGCTGATCAGTGCCGAGCTGCAGGCGACCCAGTACGGGTCTTTAATATGGGGAAACAGGAAAGCGATACGCCATGCTTTGCGGGCCCGTGCAGCCATCGGAAAGGTGCTGCGTACCACACGGCCGCTGGCCAGTGCATCGTCGGCTGTGCCGTTGGGCTGAACCGGGGCATAAATCGCGTCGACCGGGATGGGGGCAAAGCGGCTGAGTGCGGACGTGTTGGAGACGGCGACTGTGGCAGCTGTGAGCGGGGATGTAGGGCTGGCCGCAAGGCTGGCACCGATACAGCAGAAAACCAGGCCTAACAACGGCAGAATGCGAAAGCGGGGCATATGGCGGTCTCAATGAGGCGATCCGGAACGGCGCCGACCGCCTCATTTTACCTGTAAGTAGCGCCGGAAATGTAAACAAAAGTCGTAATTTCCGGCACCCCGGTGACTTACTGGGCTACTGCGTCTGGCACGACCGGCAATTCTTCCAGACCCGTCCAGGAAGCGGTCGCCACTTCCGTGACCAGCACGGACACGCCGCCGGACTGGACTTCGTCCGCCACGCGGAAAATCGCGTCGCGTACTTCATTAACGGATTCCTTGCCGTGATACACATAGGTACCCGCTGGCAGTACGTAGCCGCGGCCGTCTTCCGCCTTGATGCCGCTGCCGACCTGATATTTGCTCAGTTCTGCGGTGAGGCGCTCGATGGTGTCCGCAGCAGGCTGGGGAAACGAAACGTGAATGATGTAATTAACCATAGTAAAACCTTTATTGAGGAGTGTGCATGATGCGCCAAGGTTTTTACAATTGCAACCTGTGGCGCGGAGCTTTGGGGCGCTGGCGGGATGGTGTAGCATGCTGGGCTGCGCGCAAGCCGGGGCGGCTTGCGGCGCGAACTGGAAGGAGTTAGACCATGCAAATCAAGATTAATGAAGTGCTGCGCAGCTATATCGAGCCGCTCACGGAAGCGGAATATACGGCGCTGGAGCAGAGTATCCTGCAGGAAGGCTGCCGCGACGCGCTGGTGCTGTGGCAGGATGTGCTGGTGGACGGACATAACCGCTACCAGATTTGCCAGCAGCACGGCATCCCGTTCAAGGTGACCGAGAACACCAGTTTTACCCAGCTGGAAGATGTGAAACTGTGGATGATCGACAACAATCTGGGTCGTCGCAGCATCTCCGACTATCAGCGCGGGGTGCTGGCTTTGCGCAAAAAAGAGATTATGGCGGCCCGTGCTGCCGAACTGATTGCGCAGGCAGCGGCCGAAGATGCAGCGATCGCACCGGAGGAGGGCGCAGCGCCGAAAGGGCGGGTGGCGGCCATGCCTTTGACCTCGCGCGAGGATATTGCGCGTGCTGCGCGGCTGAGTAGTGCCACCATCGGCCAGATCGAGAAGATTCAGAAAACGGCCACGCCGGAGCTGGTCGAGGCGGTGCGCTCGGGGACGATTTCGATCAATGCGGCGGCAACGGTGGCTTCGCTGCCGGAAGCGGAGCAGCTGGCGGCGGTGGCGGGCGGTAAAAAGGAATTGCAGAAAGCGGCCAAGGAAGTGCGCGAATTGCGTGCTGCGGCGCGCCCGCCTAAGGAGCCGAAGCCGGCTGAGGACGGCGATGTCGAGGGCAACGGCGGCGCCGGCTATGGCCGTCCTGCCACGGAAGTGGACGCCTTGCGGGAAGAAAACGCTGTGCTGCGCGAGAAAAACGCCGCGCTGCGCGAAGAAATCACGGCCCTGCAGAAGCGTCTGTCGGAGTTGCTGCAAGCTAGTTAGCGTAGCGCAGACTCTGCGACCTTGTCCTTTTGCTGTTCATCACCGGAGCGCCTGCATGCTGACTTTACGACCTCTTGTTGCTTTGTTGTGCGCTGCCGCGATGGGCAGTAGCCTGGCGGCCCCGCCCGAGGCGGCGCGCCGCGTGACGATTTTGCGCGATAGCTGGGGGATTCCCCATGTGTACGGCAAAAGCGATGCCGATGCCGTGTTCGGGTTGATGTATGCGCAGGCGGAGGACGATTTCAAACGGATCGAGCGCAATTACATCAATGCCATGGGGCGTCTGGCCGAGGTGGAAGGGGAAGCGGAGTTGTACCGCGATCTGCGCATGAAGTTGTTTATCTCGCCGCAGCAGCTGAAAGCGGAATACCGGCGCAGTCCGGCCTGGCTGAAACAGCTGATGGTGGCCTTTGCCGATGGCCTGAACTACTATCTGGCCACCCATCCCGAGGTAAAGCCGGCATTGATTACCCATTTCGAACCGTGGATGGCGCTCAGTTTCAGCGAGGGCAGCATCGGTGGCGATATCGAGACGGTCGATCTGAAACAGCTCGAAGCGCTGTACCGGGATGGCGCCCGCCTTGGCGCCCGCCCGCCATTGCCAGGGGCTGCAAAGACTGGCATGGCCGGTCTGACGCCGCTAGCGCTGCCAGCGCTGGCAGCGTTGAGCCTGCCAGCCGAGCGCGAACCGGGCGGTTCGAACGGCTTTGCGATTGCCCCGCAACTGACGCGCAACGGCCACCCGCTGCTGCTGATCAACCCCCACACCTCGTTCTACTTCCGTCCGGAGGTGCATGTCGTCAGCGAACAGGGCCTGAATGCCTATGGCGCCGTGACGTGGGGACAGTTCTTTGTGTATCAGGGCTTTAATGACCGGCTGGGCTGGATGCATACCTCCGGTGGCGGCGACGCCATTGACGAGTATCTGGAAACCATCACGGAAAAGCGGGGCAAGTTCTATTACCGCTACGGTCAGAGTGAGCGGCCGCTGAAGGCGGTCGAGATCCGCCTGCCGTACCGCACGGCGAGCGGCATGGCCAGCAAAGTGGTGACCGTGTACTACAGCCATCACGGCCCGATCGTGCGGGCGCACGATGGCAAATGGGTGGCGGTGCGCATGATGAATCAGCCGCGGCAGGCATTGACGCAGTCCTATATCCGCACCAAGGCGCGCAATTACCGGCAGTTCTACCGCGCCATGGAATTGCGCAGCAATTCGTCGAATAACACCGTGTACGCGGATGCAGATGGCAATATCGCTTACTTCCACGGTAATTTCATCCCGCGTCGCGACCCGCGCTTCGACTGGAAGCATCCGGTGGATGGCAGCAATCCGGCCACCGAATGGCAGGGACTGCATCGCGTCAGCGAGACCATTACCCTGTTTAACCCGCGCAATGGCTGGATCCAGAACACCAATAACTGGCCGTACACGGCGGCGGGCGCGGCCAGTCCCAAGGCGGCCGATTTCCCGCCGTATATGTCCTTGCAGGGTGAAAATGCGCGCGGCATCCATGCTGTGCGGGTGCTGGAAGGACGGCGCGACTTCACGCTCGACAGCCTGATCGCGGCTGCTTATGACAGCCTGCTGACTGCCTTTGAAACGCTGCTACCGCCCTTATTTGCCGCCTACGATGGCTTGCCGGAGGGTGCCGAACAGCGCAGCGCTCTGGCAGCGCAGATTGCCGCCTTGCGTGGCTGGGATATGCGCTATGGTCTCGAGTCGGTACCGACCACGCTGGCAATTTTCTGGGCGCAGGAGCTGAGCACGCGCTATGCGGCGCCAGCGCGGGCCCGGGAAATGCCGGTGCTCGACTATATCAGTAGCGAACTGACGCCCGAGCAGCGTTTGCAGGCTCTGCAGCTAGCCAGTGCCAAGCTGACGGCCGATTTCGGCCAGTGGCAGACGGCATGGGGCGAGGTCAACCGCTTCCAGCGCCGTAGCGATGATTTCAATCAGCCATTTGATGATAACCAGCCCAGCCTGCCGGTGCCGTTTGCCTCGGCCAACTGGGGTTCGCTGGCGGCGTATGGTATGACCAGCAAGAGCACCACGCGGCGTCTGTACGGCGAGCGCGGCAACAGTTTTGTCGCGGTGGTGGAATTCGGGCCGCAGATTCGTGCCCGTAGTGTGCTGGCCGGTGGTCAGAGTGGCAATCCGGCCTCAGCGCATTTCAACGATCAGGCCGGAATGTATGTGCGTGGTGAATTTAAAGAGATATGGTTATCTCGAAAGGACGTCGAAGCGCATCTGGATCGACGTTACCACCCGGGCGAATAGGCTCGGGGACGACTTCCGGTTCCGGCGGCCGGGTCCAGACCAGATTGCTGACCTTGTTGTTGCGGTAGTTGCCGTCGCGGTGACGTACGTGGCGGTGACCGGCCGGATTCGGCAGGTGCGCTTCCGCCACCAGTTCGTGCACCAGAAAGTCGCCGGTGCGTTTGCCGGTGCGCAGTCTGACCTGCAAGCCCTGCGGCGTGACTTTGGGGCGGATCGCCTTGACCTTGCGCGGACCAGCGGCGAGCACGCGGCCATCTTTCGAGACTTTATAAAAATCGCTGCCTTGCACCGGCTTGGCCGCAGCCACGCCGATCGAATACATCGTAGCAAAGGCCAGAACGCCGAGCAGAATAATAAAGAGTTCCATGGTGTGAGAGCCAGAGTAATGTCGGATTAGCGGATGGCGAGATGTTAACATCGTGCGCTGCCATTGCGTAGATGGAATAAGCGCCGGAACTGCCTCTATATTTGCGCTTGACAGCAGGCGCCGGTTTATAATCGCAGCCATCCCGGTACACGACAGAAGGTTGCAGTGGCAAAACTTTATTTCCGCTACTCTGCGATGAACGCAGGTAAATCGACGGCCATGCTGCAGGTGGCGCACAATTACGAAGAGCAGGGGCAGACGGTTCGGCTGTTTACGGCCGCGATCGATAACCGCTACGGGGTTGGCCACGTCACCTCACGGCTGGGGCCGCAGCGTGACAGCGAGGTGTTCGACGCGGACACCAACTTCCTCGAACGCATCGACCAGAAAATCGCCTGCCTGCTGATTGACGAAGCGCAGTTCCTCACTACGGCGCAGGTGCAACAGTTGCATCAACTGGCGCAGGTGCGTGGTGTGCCGGTGATTACCTACGGTTTGCGTTCGGACTTCCGTGGCGAACCCTTCCCCGGCTCGGCCTATCTGCTGGCGCTGGCCGATGATATCGAAGAACTCAAGAACATCTGTAGTTGCGGCAAGAAGGCCACCATGAATATCCGCGTGGATGGCAACGGACGGCGTATCAAGGATGGCGAGCAGATCAGCATCGGTGGCAACGAAAGCTACCGTCAGGCCTGTGGCCGCTGCTTCTACTCGGAAGCGGGCTAAGCGCGATTAAATAGGCGCACCGCCTTGGCGCACCGCCTTGGCGCCCCGCCTTGGCACCCCGAATTTAGCAGCGTTTTACCAGCGAGGAGGGCATCATGCAGCTGCGTCAGGCATTACAGATGCTGGACTGGTGTGCGCTAGTGCCGTCCTGGCTGTGTCTGCGCGGCGCGAGCTTGCTCGACATTGTGCTGTATTTGCTGCCTTCGCTGCTGCTGGCGCTGGTGATTCGCGCGCTGGCGAACCGCCATCCGATCTTCTTTCTCTTCACACTAGCGGGCACGATTGCGCACGAACTGGCCCATTTCATCGCCGGACTGCTGACCGGCGCGCGGCCGGCCACGTTCACGGTGATTCCGCGCCGGGTCGGGCAGGGCTGGGAGCTCGGTTCGGTACGCCTGACGCGGGTGCGCTGGTATAACGCGGCACCGGCCGCGCTGGCACCGTTCAGCGTCGTGTTACTGCCGCTGCTGGTGGCGTGGTGGCGCACCCGCAGCGGCCTGCAGTTCCAGTGGCTTGATCTGGCGCTGGCGTTTGCCGTCGCGCCGCAATTTCTGGCCTGCTGGCCGTCGTCGGTCGACTGGAAAATTGCGCTGCGATCCTGGCCATACTTGCTGATCGCAGCGCTAGGCTGGTGGGTCTGGACGGCGCTGTTCTAGTGCTGGTGGCCGCCGGTGAGTGGCCGCACTAGCGCTTCTACCGTGACCTTGCTGCGCACGTGTTTGGCATCTTCAAGCTCCAGCGTGAGCGGCACTTTGTCGCCCTCGGACAGCGGACGCTGCAATTGCAGCAGCATCAGGTGATAGCCGCCCGGCATCAGCTTGACGGGTTTGCCAGCCGGCAGTGCCAGACTGTCCAGCTGACGCATGCGCATCACATTGTCCGTCATCGTCATTTCGTGCACTTCCACCACCCCGGCGACGGGCGAACTGGCGGACAGCAGACGGCTGTCCTGTGCGGCGTTGAGCGTCATAAAGGCGCCGGTGGCTTTTTGCTGGGCCACGGTGCCACGCACCCAGGCTTCGCTGACGGTGACTTGCGCCATGGCGGGCAGGGCGGCGAGCAGCAGGAGGTTGAGGTAGCGTTTCATTGGAATAGTCCTTTCAGAAAATTGGAATCTTTTTTAGGTTGCATGAGCTGGCGCAGATCGGCGGCACACTGTGCTGCCGTCTGTTCGTGGCGGAGTGCCAGCCGGATTGCCCCGCTGTCGTCGAAGACATAGCTGAGGGCGGTGTGATCCATGGTGTAGGAACTGCCACTGGGCACTTTGCGATAGTAGATCTTGAAGTCGCCGGCGGTGCGCGCGGTCTGGGCTGCATCGCCGCGCAAGGCGATGAAGCCGGGATCGAAGGCCCGCATATACGCGTCCAGCAAGGGGCCGGTGTCGCGCTCCGGGTCGACGCTGGCAAACAGCACCTGCAGGCGCTGGCCATCGGCACCCAGCAGACGTTTGATTTCGACGGCGCGTGACAGGGCGGTCGGGCAGATGTCCGGGCACTGGGTGAAGCCGAAGAACAGCAGCACAAACTTGCCCTTGAAATCCTTGAGCGAGGCGGGTTTGCCATTGCTGTAGGACAGATGGAGATCCGGCCCCAGCGTGCTACCGCTAAGGTCTATGCCACTGTAGCCCTTGACCCCCGCACGGGCGGCCAGCGGCAATGCTGCCAGCGCGCTTAAAACTGTACGACGATGCATAGTAATCCTGTGAGACGTGGTTCGGCGCTGGCACCTCAGGTGCCCGGCGATCGGTGCGTAAGTAAGCCTACGTAAGTAAGCGTACTTAAGGAACGGTAAGTCGTTCAGGAAAGGCTAGGTGGTGCGCGTGGCTGGGCTGCCAGATAGCGCGAGACTGGCGTTGCTGCCAGCGGTGTCAGGTGTGGAGGGGCGACTGTCCCGGGCGGCAGGGTGCGCAGGGGAACCGGCGTCAGCGGCAAGGCCGGCTGATCGCCGGCGCTGCTGCAGAACAGGCAGTGCTGCAGACTATGACCCGGGGCGCCTGCCGGTGCTTTGGGGCTGGCACTGCGGCAAACATCGGCAGCCCAGGGGGCAAGCCGGGACGTATCGCTGGCGAGCGCACGCAGCGGCGCGCATAGTTGCAGCAAGATCGCCAGACAGACGATCAGGCCGATGCCATGCTTGCGCTTTAGAAATGCTCCCATAGGGCGATTATAGGACAGAATGCCGTTCCTTTCAGCTAGCGCATTTCAGCCCACCTTAAGTCAGCACGGGGACACTGCAAAGTACCAGCGCCGCGCTACAAGCTATCCTGTAGAATTAGGGAGCAGTTGTCAGCACTGCGTATAACCGATTAATGAGATGACCTATTCAGGTCCGGAGTAAGCCGATGAAGAAGCAAATGCTGTTGGTCGCCATGCTGGCGGCGCTGTCTGTACAAGTGGGCGCTGCCGTTCCGGAAAAAGCCGCGGCCGATACCGTGATCAAACCCCAGCAGGGGCAGGCTCAGGCAGCGTTGTGGGCATCACGGGTACTGGGCAAGCTGCATTACAAGCCGACCCCGCTTGATGATGCGATGTCGGAGAAAATCTTCGATCGCTACTTCAAGTCGCTCGATTCGGAAAAACTGTTCTTCAGCCAGGCCGATATCGACCAGTACACCATCGTGCGCACCCGCCTTGATGATGCCATCATGGGCGAAAATCTCAGTGTGCCATTCGCCATCTACAATCTGTACCAGCAGCGCTTTGTCGAACGCATCGGCTACGCGCGTGAACTGCTGAAGACCAAATTCGATTTTTCCAGCGACGAAAGCTATCAGTACGACCGTGAAAAGGCCGACTGGGTGAAGAGCGATGCGGAGCTGAAAGACTTGTGGCGCAAGCGCGTCAAGAATGACTGGCTGCGTCTGAAACTGGCGGGCAAGGAAGACAAGAGCATCCGCGAAACGCTGGATAAACGCTACGAGAATTACATCAGCCGTTCGCGCAAGCTGACCAATGAAGATGTGTTCCAGATCTTCATGAACGCCTATGCGGTGTCGATCGAGCCGCACACCAACTATCTGGGGCCACGGGCGTCGGAGAACTTCGACATCGCGATGCGTCTGTCGCTGGAAGGCATAGGCTGCGTGCTGCAGACCCGTGACGAATACACGGTGGTGCGCGAAGTGGTGCCGGGTAGTCCGGCCGGGCTGTCGGGAAAAATCAAGGTGGGCGACAAGATAGTCGGCGTGGCCAAGGACGATAATGCTCCCATGACGGAAGTGCTGGGCTGGCGCATCGATGATGTGGTGGCGCTGATTCGTGGCCCGAAAGACTCCACGGTGCGGCTCGACATTCTGCCCGCCGATGGTGGCGTCGATGGCAAGCACAGCATAGTGACGCTGGTGCGCAAGAAAATCAGTATGGAAGAGCAATCGGCCAAAAAAGCGATTTATGAAGTCAAGGACGGTGCCGTGAAGCGCCGGGTAGGCGTGATTTCGCTGCCGACTTTCTATCAGGACTTCGAGGCGCGCCGCAAGAACGAGCGCGACTACAAGAGCGCGACCCGTGACGTGGCCCGTCTGCTGAACGAGCTGAAGAAGGAAAAAGTCGACAATGTGCTGATCGACCTGCGCAATAACGGCGGTGGTTCGCTCAGCGAAGCGGTCGAGCTGACCGGTCTGTTCATCGACAAAGGTCCGGTGGTTCAGCAGCGCACCGCGGACAACAAGGTGGAAATTGAAAGCGACACCAATCCCGGCATGGCATGGGATGGTCCGATGGGCGTGCTGATCAACCGTGGCTCGGCTTCGGCCTCGGAGATTTTTGCTGCCGCGATTCAGGATTACGGACGTGGCGTGATCATCGGTGAGCCGAGCTTTGGTAAAGGTACGGTGCAGACCATTTTCCCGCTCGACCGTTTTGCGCCGAACGATAAAGTCCACTACGGCGAGCTGAAGCTGACGGTTGCCCAGTTCTTCCGTATCAATGGCGGTACTACCCAGTTGCGCGGCGTCACGCCGGACATCAAGTTGCCGACCATGGGGGATTCCGAGACCTTTGGCGAATCGAGTTACGACAATGCGCTGCCATGGGTGGCGATCAGACCGGCCGTCTACATTCCGGTGGGTGAGTTGAAGGAACTGCTGCCTTTGCTGGACAAAAAGCATGAAGCGCGGGTCGCCAAGGATAAGGACTTCCAGTATCTGGCCGAAGATATCGCACTGGTCAAGAAGCAGCGCAAGGACAATCTGATTTCCCTGAATGAAACCCTGCGTCGCAAGGAACGGGAAACCCAGGATGCCCGCGCCAAGTTGCGCGAAGCGCGTTTGCTGTCGCCAACGCCGGGAGCGGATGATCCTATCCTGATTCCTGACCCGAAAGACGTGGCGAAGCAGTTGCTCGCCGCCAAGGCGAACAACGGTAAAGCCACGCCAGCCAAAGTTGCGGCCGTAAAAGGCGCGCTGCGTACCGACGACGGTCTGCAAGGCGATGAGCGTTCGCTGGCAGCGGAGCTGGATGCGGAGAAAGCGGCCAAGGCTGCCAAGGACGTGTTGCTCAATGAAGCGGTGCATATTCTGGCGGACGAAGTGGCCTTGCTGAAGACGGATACCCGCATGGCGTCACGGGTGCTGCCGTATGCCGTGGAGGCTGCCAAGTAAGCAATCGGCACTATTGATGTTTGCGCAATTTATGGCAAATTCGGGAGATATTCACAGAATATATTTCAGGCATTCTAAATAAAAATTGGAAATAAATTCTGCCGAGGAGCATGATGCATCTGTCTCCTCTATTCTCCTCCAAGGAAATAGATTTAGCCCGCTCCTGTAGCGGGCTTTTTTTTTTGCCCTTGCGTCACAAACTGACCAGCGCTGTTTATCCCGGAATAGTGGTGAATCGCGCAAAATAGTGTGCTTGATACTAGCGTCGATTCCCGCCTGCCGCCGGCATGTGCCAGGGTACGCGCCGGCAAGGCGAGGCCCCTTCGGGCGCTGCCATGCTCTAGAATGATGCTTTACTGTTCACACTAGGCGGTGTTCGTTGGCTACTTTCCGATTCCGATTATTCGCCACGGCGGCTGTCTTGCTGGCGCTGGCTGGCACGGCTGTCTATTTCACACGTGATGCAAGTCGGCACGAAACGGACGGGCAAGCAGCAGCGTCGGCACAGCAGGCGTCTGTGCCAGCGCCGAACTGGCCGGCACGGGTGCGCGTGCATGCGGGGCTCACTGAAACCCAGCATTTCGATGATCCTTTCGGGCTGGTACGTGACGCTGCCGGCAATTTCTATCTGGCCGTAGGCGGCGACGCCAACCGTGTGCTGCGCCTTGGCGCCGATGGCAAGGTGATCACGCTGGCCGGCGGCGCGGAAGGCTTTGCCGATGGTACGGGTGCGGGCGCTGCGCTGCATACGCCGTCTGGACTGGCCATCGACGCGGGCGGTCATCTGTATGTCGCCGATACCGGCAACCATGCCGTGCGCAAGATCAGTCCGTCCGGTGTGGTCAGCACGCTGGCCGGTGATGGTGTGGCCGGTTATCGGGATGGCAAGGGCGCGGCGGCGCGCTTCAATGGCCCGGTCGGGGTGGCGGTGGACGCTGCCGGCGTGGTCTACGTGGCCGATACTTATAACGACCGGATCCGCAAAATCGCGCCCGATGGCACGGTGACGACACTGGCCGGTTCCGGCCGGGCCGGACTTGGCGATGGCGTCGCTGCCGACGCCCAGTTCGACACGCCGGCCGGCCTGCTGGTACTGCCCGACGGTGGCCTGCTGGTGGCCGATACGGGCAATGATGCGATCCGCCAGATCGGCAGTGATGGCATGGTGACGACGCTGGCAGTGGCGGCCGAGGACGACCGGGTTTCGCTGCTGCGTGCGCCGCTTGCCATGGCCCGCGCGGCCGACGGCACCATCTACCTGGCCAGTCAGGCGCATGGCCGGCTGGCGCGCATCACGCCACAGGGCGCGGTGCTGGCGCTGCCGGACGCCGATCATCCGCCCCAGCCCGGTTACGGCAGTGATGGCACGCTGCGCCTCCATGTGCCGCGTGGCATGACGCTCGCTGCCGATGGCACGCTGTATCTGAGCGATGCCGCCACGCGCCGCATCTATCAGGTGGCACCGGCCTCGAGTATGGCGGCTAGTGTGGAGCCGCCGCTGGCCTTGCCGATCCCCGGCGCGCGTATGCGCTGGCCCGTCGCGCCGCAGGACCAGGCGCACGAAGTGGTGGGACTGATGGGCGAAGTGCGTGGCAATTTTAGCGGCGAGAGCCGGCATCACTTTCACTCCGGCCTCGACGTGCAGGCGGCGATCGGTACGCCGGTGCTGGCAGTGCTGGCGGCCAAGGTCAGCAATCCTGCCGCCAGCTGGTCGTATGGCGACTTATCGGAAGGACTGGCGCTAGGCGATCTCAATTACATCCATATGCGGGTGGGGCGCGATGCCAAAGACAAGGTGCGTGACGAACGCTTCCAGTTGCTGCGCGACGCCAAGGGTAAGCCGGTGGCCTTGCGGGTCCGGCGCGGCACGCGTTTTGCTGTCGGAGATGTGCTCGGTTCGGTGAACCGGATGGCCCATGTGCACCTCGATTACCGCCCCGCTGGCGAGGCGGTGAATCCACTGACGCTGCCCTTTGCCGGTCTACGCGACAGCATCGCCCCGCAGATCGAACGCATCACGCTGGCCGATAGCGCCGGTCAGCCGCTGACGGCGCAGCAAGGTGGCCGCTTGCTGCTGCCACGCAGTCTGGGTGGGGTGCAAATCATCGTCGAGGCCTACGACCAGATGGATGGTAATCAGGCGCGCCGGCGCCTCGGTCTGTATCAGCTCGGGTATCAGTTACTGGATGGGCAGGGCCGGGCGCTGGCCAGCGCACCGGGGCAGGCATCGACGCCGCCGGCTGTCCCGCTGGCGGCCCAGACCTATGACCGCCTGCCGCGCAACCGCGAAGCCGTGCAACTGGCATATGCGGCCAATAGTGGCATCACGGTCCACGGCGCCGCCAGAACGCGCTTTGCCTATGCTCTGCACAATACACTGGTGCAGGGCCAGCTCACGCCGGGGCTGTGGCAGATCGCGGACTTGCAGCCCGGCTCCTATACTTTGCGCATCCATGGACGCGACTATGCTGGCAATGCGGCGCTCGGAAGGCGCGAGCTGGCGTTGCAGATCGAATAAGTCTGGCTCCGCAGGCCATGCGCCGCGTCAATAAATTGCGCGGGTAGCCCTGAGGTTTTCAGGTAGAATAATCTGAACGACCGTGCTTTTTAGCCCGGACCTCATAATGGAGACAGCATGGACTTAGACTATACGTCGGCGGATCTGGCCTTCCGTGACATGGTGCGCGCCTTTTTGGCCGCCAACCTTCCCACCGACCTGCAGGAAAAAGTGCGCATGCACCGGCGACTGTCGCGCGACGACTACGTACGCTGGCACCGCATCTGTGCGGCGCAGGGCTGGGCGGCACCGGCCTGGCCGGTCGAGTTCGGCGGGCCGGGCTGGAGTGCTACCGAGCGCCATATCTGGGAAGAAGAATGCGCCCGCGCCGGTACCCCGCCAATCCTGCCGTTCGGCGTGAATATGGTGGCGCCGGTGATCATGGCCTTCGGCAACGCCGTGCAACAAGCGTATTACTTACCGCGCATCCTGAATTGCGAAGACTGGTGGTGTCAGGGCTATTCGGAACCCGGCTCGGGCTCCGATCTGGCATCGCTGAAAACCACTGCCGAGCGCGTCGGTGAGCACTACATTGTGAATGGCCAGAAAACCTGGACCACGCTGGGCCAGCACGCCGATATGATTTTCTGTCTGGTGCGCACCGACACCGGTGTGCGCAAACAGGAGGGGATTTCCTTCCTGCTCATCGATATGAAATCCCCCGGCATTACGCTACGTCCCATCATCATGCTCGATGAGGACCATGAAGTGAATGAAGTGTTCTTTGATAACGTCAAGGTGCCGGTGGAAAACCTGATCGGTCAGGAGAACAAGGGCTGGACCTATGCCAAGTATTTACTGGGCCACGAGCGCACCGGCATTGCCGCGGTGGGGCGCTCCAAGCGCGAACTTTTATTCCTGAAAAAAATCGCCACCGAACAGTACCAACAGGGTAAGCCCCTGCTGCAGGATCCGGTGTTCAGCGCCAAAGTGGCCAGTCTGGAAATCGAACTGATGGCGCTCGAGACCACGGTGCTGCGGGTGATTACCCGCGCCGACCATGCGCCGGGACCGGAGGCATCGCTGCTGAAAGTACGCGGCTCGGAAATCCAGCAAATGCTGACCGAACTGATGCTGGAAGCACTGGGGCCGCTGGGCTTGCCGTTCGACGTCGATTATCTGGAAGGGCGCAGTGCCCATGCAGCCAGTGGCGACGATGCCGCCGCGCCGCTGGCCGGCTACTACTTCAATTTCCGCAAGACCTCGATCTATGGTGGTTCGAACGAAATTCAGAAAAACATCATTACCCAGATGATACTGGGACTCTAAGGGGCAGCCATGGACTTTCAATTGCGCGAAGAACAGCAACAGTTTGCCGATGCACTGCGCCGCTGGGCTGACAAGGATTATGCTCACGACACGCGGCGCCAGATCATCCATAGTGCAGCCGGGGTTAGCGATTCAGCTTGGCAGACGCTGGTAGAACTGGGCATGACGGCCTTGCCGGTACCCGAGCAGCATGGCGGGTTTAATGGTGGTGCGGTGGACCTGTGGGTGGTGATGCAGGAATTGGGGCGCGCGCTGGTGGTCGAGCCGTATTTTGCCACCGTGTGGGGCGCCGAATTTCTGCGTCTGGCCGGCAATCAGGGCGGCTTGCTGGAACAGGTCGCCAGTGGCGAACTCAAACTGGCCTGTGCGCTGGGCGAGCGGCATAGTCGCTATGATCTGCTGGACCTGCGCACCAGCTACCAGCGCAATGCCGACGGCTACCGGCTGAATGGTGAAAAGAGCGTGGTGATTCATGGTGCACAGGCGGGAGCGCTGATCGTCTCGGCGCGTGATGGCGCTGCGCAGGATCCCGTCAGCAGCGCTGCGCTGGCGCTGTTCGTGGTGGCTGCCGACACGCCCGGTCTGACGCGGCGCGACGGGCGCACCATCGACGGTCAGCGTGCCGCCACGGTGACACTGTCCGAGCTGCAGGTGCCGGCCTCGGCACTACTGGCGCAGGGCAGTGCGGCGCAGGCTTTGCTCGATCAGGCCGCTGATTACGGCGTGACTTTGCTGTGTGCCGAAGCGGTAGGGGCGATGGATGCGCTGTTTGCTGCCACACTGGATTACCTGAAGACGCGCCAGCAGTTCGGCACCCCGCTCGGCAGTTTCCAGGCTTTGCAGCACCGCATGGCCGATATGTACATCCACCTCGAACAGGCCCGTTCGATGGCCATGCTGGCCGCGGCCCGTCAGGATGGCAGCGATGCGGCACAGCGGCGCAGTGCCGTGTCGGCGGCCAAAGTCAGAATCGGCCAGGCCGCCAAGTTTATCGGCCAGCAGGCGGTACAACTGCATGGCGGCATGGGGGTGACGGACGAACTGCAGGCAGCCCATCTGTTCAAGCGGCTGACCATGATCGATCTGACGCTGGGTGATGTGGAGCACCATCTGCAGCGCTTCGCAGCGCAGCCAGCCTTTGCCGAACACGCCTGAAGTGCGCCACGCCGGCCTGCCGGACGCGCAGGGCCGGCCGGGCCGGTGTGGTGTTGCGCGCTAGTGCGTCAGCGCTGGCGCGTCCCAGTCCTGATCGGCCACGCAGACGCGGTCACGCCCGCTCTGTTTGGCGCGGTACAGTTGCTGGTCGGCGGTGCGGATCAGCTGGTCGCTGCTGCGTCCTTCGAACGGTGGCAGCACGGTGCAGACGCCCAGACTGGCCGTAACAAACGGTGCGGTAGGCGAGCCGGCGTGCGGGATCTGCAGACGCCGCAGGGTCTCGAGCACCCGCTGCGCCACCACGCTGGCGCCCGGTTGCGCCTCCTGCGGCAGCAATAGTACGAATTCTTCGCCACCATAGCGCGCCAGCAGATCCTGCGGACGTGCTGCACAGCTCGACAAGGCCAGACCGACCTGCTGCAGGCAGACATCGCCGGCCTGATGGCCGTAGTGATCGTTATAGAGCTTGAAGTGATCAATATCGATCATGATCAGCGACAAGGCCGCGCCGGCACGGGCGCAGCGGCGCCATTCCGCTTCCAGCGTGTGGTTGAAATTGCGCCGGTTGGCCACCCCGGTCAGGCTGTCGGTGCGGCTCAGTTCGCGCATCGCGTCGGCCTGACGCTTAATGGTCAGCTGGCTGCGTACCCGTGCGCGCACCACGGCGACATTGAAGGGCTTGCTGATGAAATCCACCGCGCCTGCTTCCAGTGCGCGGGTTTCATCTTCCGGGTGGGTCAGCGCGGTGACGAAAATCACGGGAATATCCTGCAGCGCCGGATGGGCACGCAAGGCGGCACACACCTGATAACCATCCATGCCAGGCATCATCGCGTCGAGCAGGATCAGGTCGGGTAGCTGTGCCAGCGCCATCTCGATTGCGCGCGGACCGTCCAGTGCAAACAGCACTTCGTGTTCGCCGCGCAAGGCGTGGTGCAGGATCTGGATATTTTCCATGGCGTCATCGACTACCAGTATCCGCCCGTTCCAGGCCAGGTTGGTCCAGCTCATGCACTGCCCTTTCGCTGCAATAGTTCGTCAAGCATGGTCAGCGCCGCCGCAAAATCCAGTGTTTCGATCGCGCTCACCAGGGAGGCCGGGAGTGCTTGCGGCGCCAGCGTACTGGTCAGTTGCGCCAGCAGATCCAGTGCCTTCAGGTTGTTATTCTGAAGTAAAGTTTGCAGCGGCGCCAGTGTTTGTGCCAACTGGGCGGCGGAAGCTTCTGGCGCAACAACGCCGGACCCTGCGCCAGCGCTGGCCATGTCTGTGGGGGCGGGCGGGGTGGCCGCGGCGATCGCATGCAAGGCCTGCGCCAGTGCGGCCAGCTGGACATCGAGCGCGGTATCGTCCAGACTGGTCTGCAAACACTGCTCGGCGCGGCTACAACAGGCGGCAACCTGCAGGGCGCCCAGATTGCCCGCCACCCCGCGCAGACGGTGCAGCAGATGTTCTGCCTGCACCCGTTCGCCCTGCGCCAGCAAAGTCTGCAAGCGCGCGCTGCTGGCAGCGTGTTCGCTGTTGAAACGGCGCAACATGGACAGCAGCAAGGCCGCATTACCCCCCAGTCGTGCCAGCGCCGTGGCCATATCAATGCCGGCAATCACCGGCAGACTGGTGGCCGGCGTGTTGCCAGGCGTCGCGCGGTATCCGTCCGCAGGCTGGCCGGGCACGGCGCTGCCGGGACGCACGGTCAGCGCTGGCAAGCTGGCCGGGCGCGGCGCGGGTACCAGCTGGTTCAGGACGGCAATCAGCTGTTCCACATCGATCGGTTTGCCCACATGGGCGTTCATGCCGGCCTCGCTGGCGCGGCGCCGGTCTTCCGCCATCACGTTGGCGGTCATCGCCACCACCGGCAACTGGTCTAGCGGTGCGCCGCTGGCGCGGATGGCGCGGGTGGCATCGTAGCCATTCAGTACCGGCATCTGCACATCCATCAGCACCAGATCGAACTGTGCGGGACTGGCGCGCAGCCGCTCCACGGCCAGTTGGCCATTGCTGACCGTGGTCACCAGCGCGCCGGCGTGCTGCAGAATGTAGAGCGCCACTTCCTGATTGATTTCATTGTCCTCGACCAGCAGGATGCGCATATCCTGCAAACGGCCCTGCAGCGGCGCGTGGCTGTTCAGTTCCAGCGTGCCGGGCACGGCATACCCGGGCCGCAGTATCGCTTCGACCTGTTCGCGCAGCTGGGTGGGGGTGGCCGGTTTGGGCAGGACGGCAGCAATCCCGTGCGCCCCTTGCTGGCCAGCCTGGGCGGCCGCACTCTGCTCGCCGGCCAGCAGCAATAAGGGTGGCCAGTCGCGCTGGCCGCTACGCTGGTATGCGTCGAGCTCGGGCAGCAGGCTGGCGCCGAGAATGATCAGGTCAGGGCGCTGGTCTTGGGCCAGCCAGCTGACCGCACTGGCCAGATCGGCTGCGCTGCTGGCCTGCCAGCCCAGTTGCTGGCAGGTCTGCTGTAGCACTGCGCGCACGCTGGCGTGGGCATCCAGCACCAGTATCTGCCACACCGGGCTGACGCTACTACCGGGCGTTCCCGTATCGCCGCTCGTTTCGCCGCCCGTTGCGCCGCTGGCAGCGACCGGCTCGAGCGGGCAGCGGAACAGGAATTCGGAACCGGCACCCGGTTCGCTGCGCAGGCTGATGCTTCCGCCCATCAGACCGGAGAGATGGCGGCAGATGGCCAGCCCCAGTCCGGTCCCGCCGAAGCGCCGGCTGGTGCTGCTATCAGCCTGCATGAATGCATCGAAAATATGTGCCTGCTGGGTAGGCGGAATGCCGATGCCGGTATCGCGCACGGCAAACGTCAGCCACAGCTGGTCTGCCTGCCAGTGCTGGCGGATCTGCAGCACCACTTCGCCCTGTTCGGTAAATTTGATGGCGTTGCTCAGCAAATTCAGTAACACCTGCTGGATCCGCATCGGGTCACCGCGTACCGTGGTGGGCAGTTGCGGGTCGATATCGTAGATCAGTTCGATGCCCTTGTCGCAGGCGCTGCCGCTGACCAGTACGCTGATGCTGGCCAGTAGTTGCTCGAGCCGGAAGGGGGTATGTTCCAGCGTCAGCTGGCCCGCTTCGACACGGGAAAAGTCCAGCACATCGTTGACCAGCCCCAGCAGGGACTGGGTGGCCAGTTCGATTTTCTCCAGATAGCCGCGTTCGCGCGGTCCCAGCCGCGCTTCTTCGAGCAGCCGCGCCAGACCGATGATGGCATTCATCGGGGTGCGGATTTCATGGCTCATATTGGCCAGGAATTCACTCTTGGTGCGGCTGGCCGCTTCGGCGCGGTCACGCGCGGTGATCAGTTCTTCGTTAAGCTGCTGCAGATGCAGTTCCGATTCCTTCAGCGCCGTCACGTCCGATACCAGCATGATCAGACCGCGCACCGCGTCGCCGGGCGTCAGGTCGGGGAAATAGTTGACCCAGATGTGTTTGCTGGCGCCCGAGCTATCGTGCACCTGTCCGCCGAAACTCTGTGCGCTACCGGCCATGGCCGCCTGCAGATAGGGGGCGTGTTGCGCCACGTGGCGGGCACCCAGTACCTGCTCCATGGATTGCCCCAGCACCTGCTCCGCGCCCAGCCCCAGCCAGTCCAGCAGGTAGCGGTTGGCGAAGCGGCAGTGCCAATGCTGATCCCAGTAGGCCACCATGCCGGGCAGATTGTCGGTCACGGTGCGGATGAACTGTTCGCGTTCGGCCAGCTGGTTCAGGCTGGCCGTGAGCGCTTCTTTGGCCTGTTTGCGCTCGGTAATGTCGATGGCAATCCCCAGCACGTGGGTGGCGGCGCCCCGTTCGTCGCGCAGCGCGACCTTACGGGTGGTCAGATAGCGGGTCTGGCCGGCACTGTTACGTAACGGTTCTTCCTGGATTTCCACCACCGTATCGGCTGCGCCGGCCAGTACTTCGCGGTCGGTTCTGGCAAATTCGGCGGCCTGGCCCGGTGCCAGGAAATCGGCATCGCTACGGCCCAGGAACTCGTCGCCATCGCCGCGATCGTACAACTGGGCGCCGTAGCGGTTGAACATTTCGTAGCGCAGGTCGGGCAGGCGTTTCAGGAAGATCATGGCCGGCATATTGTCGACCACCGAGCGCAGCAGTTGACGCGACTGGCGCAGCTCCGCTTCGATGCGTTTCTGTTGCGTGACGTCCAGCATCAGGCCGGTAATCCCGACGATGCGCCCGTCACTGCCGAATTGCGGGTAGTAACTGATCACCCAGTGGCGCAGCTGGTCGGGCGAGGTTTCCGGATGGCCGGAGCGTTCCAGTCCCGTCAGTGGCTGACCGGTCTCGAGCACAGTGCGGTAGTCGGCCAGCACGGTACAGCGCAGGTCGGCGTCGGCGATCATGTCGGCCACATGGCGCCCCAGATGGGCGACCACGGGCTGGCGGTTCAGCGCGGCGAGGAATTCGTTGAGCCGCACGTAGCGCAGTTCGCTATCGACATAGCACAGGCCGACAGGCGCTGTGGCATACAGGGTTTCCAGCTGGCTACGGTTTTTTTCCAGCTGGGCAGTACGCTCGGCTACCTGCGACTCCAGTCTGGCCTGATGGCGGCGCAGATTGTCCTTGACGGTATGGATGGCCTGCGCAATCTCGCCAGCTTCGCGAAAGCGCGGCGGCCCCGGCACAAACGGCTGGCCGGCAGCCAGCGCCCGGGTGGCGCTGCTGAGGTGCTGCATGGCACGCACCAGCCGGCCACCGAGCCACAGGGCGAGTATGGCGGTCAGCAGAATGGCGAGCGCGGCGAGCTGGCCCAGCGTGGCCAGTTCGGCCAGCCAGCCACTGGCCGGTGCTTGCTGCGGGCTGGCGATTGCGACGCTGGTCAGGCTGTGCGGGCTGCGGCTGATCACCACCAGATAGTGCCGATGGTCGCTGGTCTCGGCCATGCCGACATTGCTGGTGCGCTCGTGCCGACGACTGCGCAGATGGGCTTCGGCTAACTGGGTCCAGATCAGCCGGGGTGCGCCCCCGTCCGCCAGCAGAAAACCGTCCGCGTCGTACAGGCTCATGTGCTGGTCGGGCGCCAGCTGTTCCTCGCGTAGCAGGCGCGCCAGCCAGTCCGGTCTGAACACGGCGCTCAGCACGTAACGCGGGGTTTCCGGGCCGCCGACGGCAATATCGACTGCCAGCAGATGCTGGCCAGCGAGTTCTAGCCAGGTGAGTTTAGTGCGGGCGCCGGCAAACAGCGGCGCCAGCCGTTGCAAGCTGACGTCTGGATCCGGGCTGGCCGGCAGCGGGCTGCCCAGTTGCAGCACGTTCTGGCCGGAGCGGTCCTGTACCAGAATCTGGGCGATCGCGCCCTGCGGCTCGAGCAGACGGGCGCCTTCCAGCCTGAGTGCGCTCAGGTCGTCCTGCTGGAATGCCGGGTGGCTACTCAGTGCCAGTAACAGGGTGCGCGCCTGCTGGATATCGCGTTCGATAGCGTGTTGCACCAGCCGTGCAGTCTGCTGACTCTGTTCAGTGAGGGCGCTGTGCTGGTAGTGCTGGTAGCGGCTGAACAGTACTCCCAGCGCTAGCGTGGCAGGCAGTATGCACAGCAAACCCAGCAGGATCAGCTGACTGCGTAGTGTGGCGGAACGATGATGTTGAGTTTCTTGCAAACCTGACCCCGGAGGCGCTACTGAACGTATTGCCTGCTGATAGTAGCGGAGCCCGCTTGTTTCAGGAAGGGTTTTTCTGCTGCGGACGCCGCGCAGGCGCCCGCCATACCACAGCTCAGAAAAAGCTTAGAAAAACACGGCGGTGCGCTGGATGACGCTGCCGTTATTGGTGTAGGGGCCGCTGGCGCGGACCGAGCCGGTATTGTATTTGCCGTCATCGAGCTTGCTGTCGACCTGTTCGGCAAAGCTGTCTGGCAGATTGTCGAGGCGCACACCGTTGCCGCCGCGTCCGGCCACCACATCGTTGTACAGGTAGACCGCACCGCCCTGTGCACTGGTCATGAAATCGGTGCTGCCGTTAAAGGAACCGGTGATAAAGCCGGACAGCGCCAGATGCTGGGGTGCCAGCTGGTATTCATCGATCTGGCCATCGCCGTTGCCGTTGCCGGTGGCACCCGGGGCGTGGCTGGTGCCTTGCACGTCGTCGCCGGGCAGGGCGTGGAATTTGTCCTGATAGGCATTCACAGCGGCGCTGAGCGAGGTTGATTGCTGGACGATGTTTTTCACGCGGGCGCTGTCGATCAGGCTCTGACCTTTCAGCACGCCGCCCAGCAGCAATCCGATAATAACCAGAACGATGGCAATTTCAACCAGCGTAAAACCTGGTTGACGCAGAAGTTGTGGGCGCATGGCTTTCCTTTCTTTCGAATGGCGTTATCTTACCGCAAGCGTTAGCGCTTGGGGTGGGGCGGTGCGAGTTGTTCGAGTCGTTGTGCCAGAAAAGCCAGTTCGTGCGGGTCGCGGATCTGGCCGCTGGCAATCAGGGCGCCGATCAGAGTACGGGCACTTTCGGCCTGATCCATATCGGCAGCAATAAAGATTTCCAGTTCACGGGCCCAGGCCGGCAGTTGCGCGGCACCTGCCTGGGTGCGCAAGGCTTCGGCATAGCGGCGCGCCAGCGCCATATCGTGTAACTGGTGGCGCGCTACCAGCGCCGCATGGGCTAGCCATGGCCAGCGCCGCTGCGGGTCGGCGCGGTAGTGATCGTAGACAAAATCGAGCATCAGACGCGCCCGCACGGGGTCGCTGACGGCAGCATACACCTGGCTGGCTGCCAGCAAAGGGTACTGGCTGCGCGGATCGAGTGCCAGACTGGCCTGCAGCCAGCTCAGCACCCTGGGGTAATCGAGGGCGCCAAAGGCGATGCTGACAGCGGCCTGTTCATCGTGACTCTGCACGTACAGCATGAGGGCTTTGGCCAGCGCTACCGGCTCGCCCAGACTGGCCAGCTGCAGCAGCGCCAGCGGCGGCGCTGGCTGCAGTGCGGCGGCCTGTGCACGGGGCGCTGGCTGGACACTTTGCCACAGTCCCTGTAACAGCACGGCCAGCAGCAACAAGGGCGTGAGCCAGCGTGGCATCCGGCCCGGCGGGCGGCGCGGCGGCGTGGCAGCGTCGTGCTGCTGGCTGGAACTGGCGGACCGGCCAGCGTCGGGAGGCAGGGGCAGCGTCATGGCTCAGAGCCGCTTGCGGTACAGATCGACCAGCGCGGCCAGCACCAGTAGCAGGAGAAATATGGCGGTCTGGATCAGTAGTCCGGCCAGATCGCCGAGCGTGCCGGTGTGATACACCAGCCATTCGCTGCGGGGGTAGCGGTCCAGATGGGGCAGGAGCAGGGCCAGCAGATCGATCAGCCGGGCAACCACGGCGCTGCTGGCCGCTTGCGTTTGTGCGCCGTGGCCCAGTAGTTGCAAGGTGTCGATGCTGCGTGCCAGCAGGTAGAAACCGCTGCAGAGCGCCAGTGCGGCCGGCAATTGCTGCAAACTGAGCATGCACAGGACGGCAAACGCGGCCATGATCCAGCATTCGCAGAGCAAGCCGAGTGCCCACAGCGCAGCCTGTGCCGCTGGCGCGGCCAGCGCGGCCAGGCTGCCGAACAGCAGGGCTGGCAGCAGTGCCAGTGCCGCATAGGCAAGCAGTTTTCCGGCCAGATAGACGGCGCGCGAATACGCCTGTGCCAGCAGCAGTTGCAGGCCCTTGTCGCTGGCTTCGCGGGACATGCTGCCGAGCACGAAGATCAGCACCAGAAACACACTGCTACCCCGCAGCACGGCTGCCAGCACGGCTACTTGTAACTGGCGACTCTCGGTGAGGGCCAGCGCGTCGAGCAGCGTACTCAGCGCGAGCGCTGCGAGGGTACATAGCAGCAGCAGCCACAGCCAGCGACTGCGCAGGGCTTCCAGCAAGGTGTAGCGGGCGATGGTCAGGCTGGCGTGCATTGGGGGATCTTAAGGCAGGCGCTGCGCCGCCACCATGCGGTTGTACAGGATGTTGGGCGAGATCCACAGCACGATGTCGTCGAAGGTGCCGCCGCTGGCGCGCACATCGTCGCTCGGGTCACGGCTGATCAGGGCATTACCTTGCTGCAGATTGAGTTTCTCGTCCTCATTGCCGGCGCCGAGGTCGCCAAGGCGGGTGTTCTGGTCGCTGAACGCGCCATAGCCATTCTTGCCGAACGAGATCAGCGCAGCAGGAATGTCATTGCTTTCCGTGAGCGGCTGCAAGCGCCCGCTGGCATCGCGGGTGGCGATGGTGATGTCGCGCGGGGTCTTCAGCGTGAACAGCACCACGCTGTCGCTGAACGCTGGCGTGACGGTGTAGCCGAGCACCCGGTTCCAGCCGTCGAGGCGGCCAACGCCCAGCGTTGCCCACGGCAGCAGGCCGTAACGCTTGTTGCAGGCACTGCCGGTGCGATCTTCCAGTCCGTTACTGGCGGAAATGGCCGGGCAGGGGAGATAGCCATTACGTAGTGCAAAGCCGAACAGGGCTTCGCGCGCTTCGTCCATGGCGAGCCGGGTATCGGTGGTTTTTTTCTGGTCCAGCTGGGAACTCAGCGGGGCGATCATGCCGCCGATGAGCAGGCCGACGATCAGCAGCACAATCGCAATTTCCACCAGCGTGAAGCCGTGCTGGGAGCGCTGCTGCCGCGCTGCAAGCGTGCGTTCAGGGTTCATTGATATCCTTCACCTGTCCGCTGGCCAGATCGTAGCGCTGGCCCGCTTTGAGCTTTACCCGTTTGCCGGACGGCAGGGTGACCGTCACGGCGCTTTTGCCGGGACGGCTGTAAGGGTTCTGCGCATCATGCTGGGGCTGATCGTTGAGCCAGACGGTGCTGCGCCCGGAGCTGCTGCGCAGGGTGCCGCTCAGGACCAGCATGGTGGGCTCGGCAGCGACGGCGGTGGCCGGTGCACCGGCGGGCGGCAGATTCGGGTCGACCGGCGGCGTTGGTTCGGCGGACTGCGGCATATTCACGGCACTCGGGCCGCTACTGGCGCCACGCTGGGCTTCCATGGCTTCGCGCTCGGCCGGGCTAGCAAACAGCCGGCCCAGCTGGGTCTGGGCTGGCGCCATGGCCGGCAGTGCCAGCACCAGTAGCGCGAGCAGTGTCCGGAGCAGTGGGGCGCGCATCATGGTTGCTCCTTGCCGGGACTGCTAGCGGCGACTGCGGCGGTGGCGGCCAGTTTTGCGGGGTTGCCCAGCGTGACCCAGTTGAGGGTGCAGTCGGCGCCCAGCGTTGGGCCGCCTTGTGCGCCGACCGCGCGGCCGAGCCGCTTGATGGTGCAGTCCTGCACGGCAAAGAAGCTGCGCTGGTGCAGGTCGGCGAGGAAATTGAACAGATCCATTTCGTGCAGCAAATCCATATGCAGGCGCATGCGGCTGCCTTGCAACTGGTAGTCGCCCAGATCGAGCGCGGAGCTCAGTTGCACGTTCTGTTGCGGTTCGACCTCATAGCTGAGGGGGAGCAAGCGGCGCTGCTCCTGTACCTGGCGGATCGCATCCACCCATTCCAGGCGTTTCTCGGCGCCGATCAGTCCGCGCGCCCGCAGTTCGATATAGCGCGGCTGGAAATTGCGGATATCGCGTTTTTCATTGTCCACGTGGGCATAGCGGGTGTACGCGGCGTCGCGCGTGCGCTGGCTCTGCTGCAGGCGTTCTTCGGCATCGCCCAGTTGCATCACTGCCAGCAGCAGTGCCGTCAGGCTGACGACGATGCAGCCCAGTGCCGTCAGCACCGCCGTGCGGATGCGGGCGAACTCGGCCAGCCAGTAAGGCAGCGCGATCAGGCGCGCCGGCGCCGCTTTGCCGCCGTTCGCGCGTTGCGCACCGTTGGATAAGCTGCTCATGGTTTCCACATCAGGTTAAGGGCAAAGCGGGGATGGGTAGCTTCGCCGGCCGGACCCGCTTTGCCACTGAGTTTGACGGACGAGCGGGTGTCCAGCGGCGGTTTCTCGATCGCCACTGTCAGGCGCGGATTGTTGGCTAGTTGCTGGGCGAAACGGTTCATCTGGTCGACCGCACCACGGTAATCATCCTGATCGCCGAGTATCTCGGCTTCCACCACCAGCCGCTGGGCCGGTTTGCCGGGAATGCCCAGCATCAGCGAGGAAATCGGCGCGGCCTGGCGGCTGTCGGTCTGCAGCGTGAGCGCGTTGCCAACCGGGCCGGCGCTGTCGTTGTGCGCTACTTTCCAGTCCAGTTGCAGCAGACGGATCTGCGGTGCCTGTTCCAGCGCGGCACTGACCATCTGCACCATGTCCAGCGGTGACGGGCCCTGGGTGCCCAGCATGCGCTCTACATTCACGGCGGCGCGCATATTCGCGGTACTCGCCACGCTGGGCGGCATGGCCGCCATCACGGCACGGTAGCGCTGATCATAGCTGCCAGCCTCGGCCAGCAGACGGGCGCTGTGCTGGCGCGCATCGCGCGCCTGCCACAGGCTGGCGCCCAGCCACAGCAGACTGGCACCGGCCAGCAGGGCGCTGCCCCAGTACAGCACGCGGCGGGTGCGCCACAGCTGGTAATGACGGCGTACCGCGCCAAGCGGATACTGGCTGGCCGAATCCTGCCGGGCCAGCAAGGCCAGCAGCATCGGATCGGCCAGTTGCGTGGCCAGTTGCTCGACCTGCAGGTTGGCGCTGCGCAGGCCCAGCCGGGTGGCGACATGGCTCAGCGACAGGAAGCGGAATGAGGTTTCCGGACCATCCTCGCACTGGCTTTCCAGTACCGGCGTGCTGGTGACGGGTGCAACGACCACGGCATGCAGCACATTGCCGCGCCCCATCAGGCGTACGCTGGTCAGGAATTGCTGGGTTTTGGCGGCTTCCGTCCCCAGATTGATGGGCTGGCCATCGCGGTTGATGGCGGCCGTCAGGCGAGAAAACTTCAGCTGGCCATTCTGGAAATAGCTCTGGCGCCAGCCGCCCGATTGCTCCGTCAGCAGCAGCAGATGAGCATCGCGCAGTGCCAGCTTGCGCACCAGAATCGAGCTCAACAGGGTGGTTGAGTAGAGTCCCGCCAGCGGCACCTGCAGCCGGTCGAGCGCCTCCACCCACGGCAGCACGGCGCCCGGGTTGGTCAGTGCCGCCAGCAGTACGCTGTCGTCGCGGCGCCCTTCGGCCAGCCGGCCCTGGACTTCAACATAGCGGTACGGTGTTTCGCGATACTGCTGCAGCAAGCGGCGCTGCAGCAGTTTGCGGCCACCGGGGCCGGCCACATGGGGCACGTTGATGCGCTGGAAGTCTTCTTCGATCAGGTCAGCCAGCAGCAGCGCCGGCATTACCGGCTGGCTGTCCAGATAGTCCATAAAGCGTTCGATGCCGTCCGCTTCGTTGTGAAAGACCGTGCCGCCCGACAGCTGGCCGTTCTGCCACTGGTAGGCGAACAGCTGGTCGTTGCTCAGATAGAAAAGGTGTTTGTTCATGGCACGTCAGCCTCAGGTTCGGATCTTGCTGATCGTGTCGTAAATCGGGCCCATCACGGACAGCATGATCCAGCCCACCAGTATGCCCAGAATCACCGTCATGGCCGGTTCTATCATCGATTGCACCTTCTCGATCATCTCCTTGACCTCGCGGTTGTAGAAGTAGCTGACGTTGCGCAGTGCGCCGTCTAGCGCGCCGGTGGCTTCGCCCACTTTCAGCATGCGGATCACCAGCGGCGGGAAGATGCCGGTTTGCTGGAAAGCGGCGGTTATGCCATGGCCTTCGGAAATGAGCTGGGCGACCCGGCGCAGACCGGCTGCAATTACCCGGTTACCGACGATGCCTTCCGACAGGTGGATGCACTCGAGGATGGTAATCCCGGAGGCATACATCATCGCAAAGAAGGTGGCGAAGCGCGCCAGAATGATTTTGTGGAGTACCGGGCCGATCAGCCAGATGCGCAGCTTCAGGCCGTCGGCGCGGAAGCGCGCCTGCTCGCTATGGGCCAGCCAGGCACGCGCGCCGAACCAGCCTGCCAGCGGCAGACCGACCAGCAGGTACCAGTAGTTGATGAACAGATTCGACAGCCAGATCAGCGCCTTGGTGTGCAGGGGCAGGGTGTTGCCCATGTTTTTCACGAAGGAAGTCAGCTGCGGCACCAGATAGATCATCAGGAAGAAGGTCACGCCGATTACGAAGCTGCCCACGGCGGCCGGATACATGACGATTTTCTTGGTTTGCGAGGCCAGTTCGTCCTGCCACTTCAGGCTATCCGACAGATTCTTGAACACTTCGGCCAGCTTGCCGCTCTGTTCCCCCGCCGTGATCAGGCTGGTAAACGTCAGGTCGAACACTTCCGGATAGGCGGCCAGTGCTGCCGAGAGTTGCTGGCCACCTTCGATGTTTTCGATCAGGCCGGTAATCATTTCGCGAAAGCGCGGGTGATCGATGCTGTCGCGCAGGTCGTTCAAGCCTTCGAGGATGGGCACGCCGGCGCCCGTCAACTGCTCCATGTGGAAGCAGAAATTGATCAGGTCGTGACGGGTGATCAGGCGTTTCAGCGCCACTACCCGGGTGCGCGAGGCGCGGCAATCGATCAGATCGAGTCCCATGCGGTGCAAACGCAGTTCCAGATCAGGCTCGTTGGCAGCGTCCATATTGCCGGGCTGGATATGGCCGGACGCGTCCATGGCGCGGTAGTAGAACTGGGTCATCGGCTCAGACGCTCGGTCAGGTCGACGACGCGTGCCACTTCTTCGAGCGTGGTCACACCATCGAGCACGCGGCGCAGGCCGTCGTCGATCAGGCTGTGGAATCCGGCCGCATTGGCGGCGTTTTTCAGCTCGCGGCTGGAGGCACGCCGTGCCACCAGTTCGTCCAGTTGCGGCGTCATTTTTAGCAATTCCATGATGGCGATGCGGCCCTTGTAACCCTGATGGGCACAATGGCTGCAGCCCACCGCGTGGTACAGAGTCTGCGCAGCAGCGCTTTCGGGCAGGTCGAGCAGACGGCGCTCCACTTCATCGGCCTGGTGCGGCGCGCGGCAGTGGGGGCACAGCTTGCGTACCAGCCGCTGCGCCACGATGCCGATGATGTTGCCGGCCATGATGTCGGGCACGATGCCGATGTCGAGCAGGCGCGACACGGAGCCGATCGCCGAGTTGGTATGCAGGGTGGAGTACACCTGATGGCCCGTCATGGCCGCGGCGAAGGCCATTTCGGCGGTTTCCTTGTCGCGGATTTCGCCCACCAAAATGATGTCCGGATCCTGCCGCATCATCGAGCGTATGCCTTCGGCAAAACCCATCTTGGCCGACTCGTTGACCGAAGTCTGACGGATCATATTCATCGGATACTCGACCGGATCTTCCAGCGTCATGATGTTGACGCTTTCCGTGTTGATGTGGTTGAGGATCGAGTACAGGGTGGTGGTTTTGCCCGAGCCGGTCGGGCCGGTCACCAGAATCACGCCATCGGGACGTGCGATCATCAGTTTCAGCAGATCGAGTTCGGCCTCGCCCAGCCCCAGTCCGTCCAGCGGCACGATGCCTTTCTGGCGGTCCAGCACGCGTAGCACGAAGTTTTCGCCATGTGTGGTCGGTTGCGCGGAAGCGCGGAAGTCGATCTGGCGACCGGAGAACTTGATCGAGATACGGCCATCCTGCGGCGCGCGGGTCTCGGCAATATTCATATTCGAGATCACCTTCAGGCGCACCGCCATGGCGGGCCAGTAGGATTTGTGCAGGCTGCGGATCTGGCGCAGGATGCCGTCGATGCGGTAGCGGATGCGCAGGAACGACTGTTCGGGCTCGAAGTGCAGGTCGGACGCGCCATTCTGTACCGCGTCGGCCAGAATCGCGTCGATCAGGCGCACCATCGGCTGGCTGTATTCGTCCGAGGTGGTGCCGAGACTGGCGTAATTGACTTCGCCCGTTTCGATTTCGTGCAGGATGCCGTCGATCGACAGTTCGAAGCCGTAAAACTGGTCGATGGCGCGGCTGATGTCGGATTCATTGACCAGCAGCGGGCTGATGGTAATGCCTTTCACCAGCATCGCGCTGATCTGGTCGAGTGCGACGATGTTGCTAGTGTCGGACATGGCCAGAATCAGGTTGTCGGTGGCGCGCTCGTAGACGATCGGGAACACCCGGTAACGCTTGGCCACTTCCTTGGGGATCAGCTTCAGGGCGATCGCGTCGACGACCAGACTGGTCAGGTCGGCACTCTGCTGGTTGAGGTTTTCCGACAGCGCCATGCGCACCGTGGCTTCGGTGACGAAACCCAGCGTGATCAGCAGCTTGCCGAGCGGCTCGTTATTGCGTTTCTGCTCGATCAGGGCAATGCGCAGCTGATCCTCGCTGATCACACCTTTCTGGATCAGCAGCTTGCCGAGCGGGAGTTTTGCTTGTTCAGCCATGGAATCGGGTACTAGCGGGCGTTGCCGCTCAGCTCCTGCAGTCGTTTGCGCAGCGCGGCGCGGTCAAAGGTGGCAGCGCTGTCCTGCGACAGGGTCAGCGCACGCTGGTAATAGGTGGCGGCGAGCTTGCCCTGATTCAGCCGGTCCAGCCCGATTGCCAGATTGTAGGCATAGTCGGCGTTGGCCGGCGCGGCACTATAAGCTTGGAAATAAGCCTGCTGGGCTTCCTGCCAGCGTCCTTGCTGGGCGTACAGATTGCCCAGCGCGAAATGCACGGGGGCGGCGTCCGGATGCGCCGCCAGCACGCCTTTCAGGCGCAGCTCGTTCTGGGCCGGATCGCCCTGCCGTAAGTTGACCAGTCCGGCAATCGCCGCACCATCCTGCGGATCGAGTTCGAGCAGGCGCAGGTAATAGCCGGCGGCCTGCTGGGGTTGCTGTTCGCGGGTGGCGATGCTGGCCAGTCCCAGCAGGGCGTCACGATTATTCGGATCGTGCTGCAGCGCTGCCTCGTACTGCTGGCGCGCACTGCTCAAGTCGCCGCCATTGAAAGCCTGATAGGCGCTGCCCAGCTGGCTTGCCAGCGGGCCAGTCTTCACGCCGCGGGCCACCCGGATATCGCTGCTTTCCGGCGCGGCCAGTGGCGGCAGACGTTCCGCGTGCGGCGCGCTCTGCTGTGCCTGCAGGGCTTGCTGGGTGGCGGCCAGTTGCTGTTCCGCCTGAGCCAGCCGGCGTTCCAGATCATCGCGCGGGGCCGCTTTCGGGGCCGCTGGCAGCAGGGCGGCATCGTCGCTGGCTGGCGCAAGGTCGGTACGCGCTGCCAGCGTGACGAGCTGCGCCGGCATGGCGCCGGTCGCGCCCGGTGGCGGCATGGGCACGGGGGGCAGGCGCGAACCGGCGCCGGGTGCCATCACGGCCTGCCAGTAATAATAGCCAAAACCGGCAAGGATCAAGACCAGCAGGCCTATCAGTCCTAGCAGTCGCAGCCGTTCCGGATCAATGCCGCTCGGTTCGCTGCTAGCGGCGCCACGGGCACGTGCTGCGCCGCGCGGTGCGGCGCTTTTTCCCGGGCGTGCTGCGCTGCTGGCCGAACGGGCCGCGCCCGTACTGTCTTGCGTAGTGCGGCTGGCGGCTGGCGTGGCTGCGGCAGCGGCTGTGGCTGCTGTTCTGGCCGGAGCCGCGCCGGCAGCCGTGGCACCCACTGGTATGCGGGCGCTGCTGGCAGCGCTGGTATTGCCGGGCTGGCTAGCCGCTGCTGCTGGTGCTGTTGATGCCGCTGCTGCAGCCGCTGCAGCCGCAGCGTTTGCCGGCGTGGCAGCCGCTTCCTTGTGGTGCACCGGCGCTGCGCTGGCAGTAGGGGCGGCGGCGTCGGCAACGGGGGACAGCGCCAGACTGGCCGGCGGCGTCGGCGCTTCCAGCGTTGGCTCGCTGAGTGGCGCCAGCGTCATCGGCTCCAGCGACAGGCTGGCCAGCGGCTCCAGTGACAGGCTCGGTTCGCTGCGGGTACTGGCGACACTGATGCTCGCCGGCAGTTCCGGCTCCGGGCTCAGTTCCAGAATCGCGTCAAACTCCGTCGAGGGCCGGTCCAGCTCTTCATTGCCGGCGGCATTCTGCTGGGCGCGCTCGGCTTTTTTGAGCGCCTGCATCAATAGACTCATGATCTAGTTCCCCTTGGCGGGCAGGGCCGGTGCTGCGCCCGCGCCGTAAGCGCCGTTGTCGGGCGTACTACCGGGCAGCATATAACGATAATCCTTGTAGTCACCGTTGACGCTGGCATCTTTGACCACCACCGGACGCATGAAAATCACCAGTTCGGTCTTGCTGGCGTTTTCGTTGCGATAGGAGAACAGGTCGCCCACCACGGGCAGGCTGCTCAGGCCGGGAATGCCATCCTTGGCATTGTCCACCGAGTCCTGCATCAGGCCGCCCATCACGGCGATCTGGCCACTCGCCACTTTCATCAGCGACTCCAGTTCGCGGGCCTGGATCACCGGAACTTTGCTGACCACATTGCCCAGCGCCGGATTGGGATCCTGCACATAGCCGACGATCCGTGTGATGGTCGGACGTACATTCAGGGTCACTTCATCGCTTTCGGAAATCTGCGGGGTCACGCTCATCACGAAGCCGACCGGCACGGTTTCCAGCTTGGATTCATAGGTGGCCGGTGAGGTCGGCGTACCATTCACGCCCAGCACAGCAGGGGTTACCTTGATCGAGAAGAACACATTGTTATCGACCACCTTGAGCAGCGCAGTCTGATTGTTCAGCACGCTAATTTTCGGGCTGGACAAGACTTTTACCTTGCCGAAGGACTCCAGCAACTGGATGGTCGAGGCGATATTGCCGAGCCGGCTGGTAGGATTGGTGTAGTTCAGGAGGAACACGCCGGGGCTGGTGCCGGGGTTGACGCCGCTAGGCAGTGCCGCCGTGCCGATCGCGCCCTGGGTCAGTTTCAAGCCGCTTTTGCTCAGCGAAGACCAGTTGATGCCTTGCTGGTACTGGTCACCGAGGCGCACTTCGATGATGGTGGCCTCGATCAGCACCTGACGCTTGGCGGCACCGAGCACGATGTCGAGGAATTCGCGGATTTTTTCATGCTGGCGCGCCGTCGCGCGCACGGCGATCAGGCCACCTTCGGCGTTGACGATCACGGAACTGCTGTTTTTGTTGTTAGTGCGGTTGCCGCCAAAGGCGGCGGCATCGAATCCGCTGGCCTGGGCCGGCTGCCCGGCCTGGCCGGGCTGGGTGGCCGCTGCGAGCGCGGTGCCGCCCTGATTCAGGCTGGCCAGCGGATCGCTGGCGTTATCGTTCAGATTCGAGGCGCGCAGCATGTCGCGGATATTCTTCTCCAGGCTATACCAGAAATTGTTATCCGAGCGGTTATTCACCACCGTGGTCGAGTTATTGCTGCCATTGCCGTTGGCGCCATTATTATTACTGACGGGCGCCGTGTTGCCGCTGTTGTTGCTGGCGCCAGAGGCGCTGCTGGTCGCGGCGACGGGGTTGGCGGCACCGGCACCGCCACCGGTGGTGGAAATTTGCGTGGCAATGTTCACGCTGCTGCTGGTGCTGCGTGCAATATTGACGTAGTCGACCTTGTAATTGCGCCATTCCGGCGTGTCCGGCAGCACGGTCAGGGTATCGCCATGAATTTCATAGCGCATATCCACCTGACGTTGGATGCGGCTGAGTAACTGGGGCAGGGTCTGGTCGAGGGCGTTGAGGGTCACCGTGCCTTCGATGCCGGGATGGATGTCGACGTTCAGGCCGGCATCACGGGCCAGCGCGAACAGCAGCGACTCGACCGGCACCTTGTGCACCGTGACGCTATAGGTTTCGACCTTGGCGATGGCGCTCGGTGGCGCCAGCGCGGTGCTTTGCTGAACCGGTTCGGGAATGGCGCCGGCTGCGCGGGGGGCTTCGGCAATGTGCGTGGGCGACGGCGGCAAGGTGCGGCTAGCGCAGGCGCTCAGCAGCACGCTGCACACCAGAGGGACGATGGGTGTGGCGAGTTTTTTCATTGTTTCTTTCCGGCCCGGAAGGTGTGCACGATATTGTATATTTGCAATATAGACAGCATGATCTTACAAAATCGGTGATGCTGCAAGGATGCTCCTTGAATTTGCCACGAGAAGTAGTCCCAATAATACGAATAGCACGGATAGCACGATTAGCCCGATCGTGGCGCCCCATCCCGGCAGCTGCCGCCATGGGCGGCGTCGCGCGCGCCGCTGGAAGCCGGCTTCGCGGATTGCCTGCCGGGCATGGCGGGCGCTCACCAGACTGGCATCACTGGCGTAAGCGGCCAGCAGGGCCTTGTCGGCCAGAATATTGATGCGCCGGACGATGCCTTCCGAATGGCGCGCGATCAGCCGGATCGCTGCCGGGCTGAACAGAGGCGCCCCGTCATGGCCCGCCGCTTGCAGGCGGCAGGCCAGAAATTCGCCCAGCAGGGCGGGCGGCAGTGGCGGCACGCTAAAACTGTGGGTGATCCGCTCGCGCAGCTGGCGCATGCGCTGCAGTGCCAGATGCTGATCGAGTTCCGGCTGGCCGAATAGCACGATCTGCAGCAGCTTGCGGTGCGCCGTTTCCAGATTGGTCAGCAGGCGGATCGCTTCGAGCGTGTCGAGCGGCATGGCCTGCGCTTCTTCAACCAGCAGCAGTACTTGCCGGCCACGGCTGTGCCTATCGATCAGGTCGGCATGCAGGGCGCGCTGGATCTGGTCGACCCGCAAGCCATTGCCCTCCAGTCCCAGTTCCGCGGCAATAGCGTACTGAACCTGCTCAGGGTCCAGATTCGGGTTGACCAGATAGATGACATCTATGTGCGCTGGCAACTGGCTTTCCAGCATGCGGCACAGCATGGTCTTGCCGGCGCCGACTTCTCCAGTGACTTTGATGATGCCTTCGCCGTGGCAGACCGCATACAGCAAGGCTTGCAGGATATCGCCACGAGTATTGCCGGGGTAGAAGAAGGCCGGGTTCGGGGTGATGCCGAAGGGCGCTTCGCGCAGGCTGAAGTGGCTGAGATACATGGCGGGCGCTAGGCGATGCAGGCCAGAAAGGCCTGCTCGAGTGTGCCACAAGCATACTGCTGGCGGCATTCGGCGGGCGTGCCGATGAAGCGGATCTGGCCGGCATGCAGGATGGCCAGCCGGTCGCACAGCAGTTCGACGTCGGCCAGATTGTGGGAGGTCAAGAACAGCGTGGCACCCGCGTCGCGCAAGCGCGCCAGTTGCTGGCGCAGCAGGGCGTGTGCGCGCGGATCGAGGCCGCTCATCGGTTCGTCCAGCACATATAAACGCTTGTCGCCCAGCAGGCAGGCGGCCAGCCCCAGTTTCTGGGTCATGCCCTTGGAGTACTGGCGCACCGTCTGGCTGAGTGCCGCCGGTGCCAGATCGAGGGCGGCCAGCATGGCGGCCACCCGGCTGGCGTCGTAGCGCAGCCCCTGCAGTTGCAGTAAATAGCGGATGAATTCGGCGCCCGTCAGGTAGTAGGGCGGCAGGAACTGTTCCGGCAAAAAGCCCAGCGGCTGGCGGCTGGCAGGCAGGTGATGCGGCTGGCCGAAGATCTCGATGCTGCCACTGTCGGCCGGCAGGAAGTCCAGCAGGCACTTGATCAGACTGGTTTTGCCGGCGCCGTTCAGTCCCACCAGTGCCAGACATTCGCCGGCCCGCACTTCCAGATCCAGTGACTGCAAGACCGGGGTGCTGCCATAGCGGTGGCTGACGTGCTGGAAGCGCAGTGCGGGAACAGTCATGGGCGGGTGGCTGGGCAGAGACGGGCGGAGAAATGACCGTCACTGTAGCGCATTCATGAAAAGAATGCGACATCTTGGCGCTGGCGTGCATGAATCGCCGCTCAAGCAGCAGATTCTGCCTTAGAATTGCCGCACGTTGAAGTACTGAGTAGAGAGCGAGGATCAGGCATGACAAGACCAGAGAAAGTCCGTCTGGGTGAAATACTGGTGCAGCAGAAGCTGCTCACGGAAGAACAACTGTCGGCTGCACTGGCCGAACAGAAGCGCAGTGGCCGCAAACTGGGCCGGGTGTTTATCGAGAACGGTTACGTCACCGAAGAGCAGATCGCCGGTGCGCTGGCGCGTCAGCTCAGTATTCCTTACCTGAACCTGAAATTCTTCAACGTTAATCCCGAGATCGTCCGGCTGCTGCCGGAGACGCAGGCACGCCGCTTCCGCGCACTGGTGCTGGAAGACCGCCGTGGTTCGCTGCTGGTGGGGATGTCGGATCCGACCGATCTGTTCGCTTTCGATGAAATCAGCCGCATCGTCAAGCAGTCGATCGAACTGGCAGTGGTCAATGAAACCGAAGTACTGGCGGTGATCGACCGGATCTACCGCCGTACCGACGATATTTCCGATCTGGCCCGCGAGCTGGAGCAAGATCTGGGCGATGCCTCGGTGGACTTCGGGGCGCTCGCCGCGGCTAATTCGAATCTGGAAGAAGCGCCCATCGTCAAGCTGCTGCAATCGGTGTTTGACGATGCCGCGCAGGTGCGCGCCTCGGATATTCACATCGAACCGCAGGAAGGACGTTTGCAGATCCGCTTCCGCATCGATGGCATGCTGCACTTGCAGACCGAGGCCGATATCCGGATTGCACCGGCGCTGGCGCTGCGTCTGAAGCTGATGTCGGATCTGGATATTTCGGAAAAGCGCCTGCCGCAGGATGGCCGCTTTGCTGTGCGCGTGAAAAACCAGCGCATCGACGTGCGTATTTCGACCATGCCGACTCAGTACGGCGAATCGGTGGTCATGCGACTATTAAGTCAGGGCAATACCTCGATGCGCCTCGATGGCATCGGTATGCCGCGTGCCATGCTGGAAAAATTCCGCGCCATCGTGCAGCGCCCCAACGGCCTGGTGCTGGTGACGGGGCCGACCGGTAGTGGTAAGACCACCACGCTGTACTGCGCGCTGTCGGAGCTGAATTCGGTTGAAAAGAAGCTGATTACGGTGGAAGACCCGGTCGAATACCGCCTACCTGGGATCAATCAGGTGCAGGTCAATGAAAAGATCGAGCTGAGCTTTGCGCGGGTGCTGCGCTCGGCGCTGCGTCAGGATCCCGATATCGTGCTGGTGGGCGAGATGCGCGATCAGGAAACCGCCCAGATCGGCTTGCGCGCGGCAATGACCGGTCACCTGGTGCTGTCAACGCTGCACACCAACGATGCGGCCAGTACACCGCTGCGCCTGATGGATATGGGGGTGCCGCGCTATATGGTGGGCAGTTCGCTGCAGGCGGTGCTGGCACAGCGCCTGGTGCGGGTGATCTGCGAAAGCTGCACCACGCCCTACGAGCTGACGGCGCCGGAGCGCGAATGGCTGCGCATGGAGCTCAACGACAAGGTCGATATGGCCCGCTATTTCCACGGCAAAGGCTGCTCGCACTGCAATGGCATGGGCTACCGTGGTCGTACCGGGATCTATGAATTGCTGGAGATGACGCGCGAAGTTGCGGATGCGGCCAATAATCCGGACCCGGCCTACTTCCTGCGCAAGGCTGCTGCCCAGATGGGCGGCGAGACGCTGCGCCGGCATGCGGTGGCGCTGGTCATACAGGGTAAGACGACGGTCGCCGAAGCGATGCGCGTAAGCAACCAGAGCGAGGACTGAGGTGCCGTATTTTGCCTACAAGGCGCGTAATGCGCGCGGAGAGTTGTTGCAAGGCGTGATGGAAGGCTCCGATAGCGGCGCGGTGGCCAATCAGCTGGCCAGTGCCGGCGCCACGCCGGTGCAGATCACTCTGACGCGCGGGGTCGATACCAGTGGTCGCACCAGCAGCCAGATACTGACCCGGCTATTCGCCCGGCCGGTCACCCAGATGGATGTGCAACTGTTCAGCCGCCAGTTATATACCTTGCTGAAATCGGGCGTGCCGATCATGCGCGGGCTGGCAGGTTTGCAGGAGTCGGCGATTAATCCCAGCTTTGGTGCCGTGATCCGCGATCTGCGCGAATCCCTCGATGCCGGGCGCGAGCTGTCGCAGGCCATGCGCCGTCACCCCAAGGTGTTCAGCGAGTTCTATCTATCGATGGTGCGGGTGGGCGAGATGACGGGGCGGCTGGAAGAAGTGTTTCTGCGCCTGTTCGATCATCTGGAATTCGAACGTGAAATGCGTGCCCGGGTGAAAAGCGCCACCCGCTATCCGATCTTCGTGATGGCGGCGATGCTGATCGCGATCATTATCGTGAATGTGTTCGTGATTCCCCAGTTCGTCAAAGTGTTCGAAAGCTTCCACGCGGAACTGCCCCTGATGACGCGCATGCTGATCGCCAGTTCGCACTTTACGGTCGAATACTGGATGCAGTTGCTGGTACTGGCTGCGGGCAGCGTGTTCGGTCTGCGCGCGTGGATCCGCACACCGGCCGGTCGCTTCCGCTGGGATCGCTTTAAGCTGCGCTTCCCGATTGCCGGAAAGATTATCCTGAAGGCGACTCTGGCGCGCTTTGCGCGCAGTTTTTCACTGTCCAGCCGCAGTGGCGTGCCGATTGTACAGGCACTAACGGTGGTCTCGCAGACGGTGGATAACGCCTTCCTGTGTCAGCGGGTCGAGCGCATGCGCGATAGCGTCGAACGGGGCGATAGTATTTTGCGCACGGCCAGCGCCGCACAAGTGTTCACGCCGATTGTGATCCAGATGATCGCGGTGGGGGAGGAGTCCGGTTCGCTCGATGAACTGATGGATGAGATCGCCCAGATGTACGAGCGTGAAGTCGATTACGAACTGAAAACGTTGGCAGCCCAACTCGAGCCTATACTGATTACTTTCCTGGGCTTGCTGGTACTGGTGCTGGCACTGGGGATCTTTGTGCCGATCTGGGATCTAGGCAAAGTGGCGTTGCCGCACTGATGCGTCAGCGCGGCTTCTCACTGTTCGAGTTTGCCATCGTGGCGGCAGTGTTTGCGCTGCTGCTCGGGGTGGCGCTGGGACGTATGGGCTGGTATCAGCAGGCTGGTGAGCAGGCCTCGCTGCAAGCGATCCAGATCAATTTACGCGCCGCCCTGAGCGCACAGGTGATGGCCTTGCAGGCGCAGGGACGTGAAGCGGAGGTGGCTGCGCTAGCCGGTGCCAATCCCGTGTTGTGGCTGGAGCGCCCGCCCAGTACTTATGCGGGCGTGCTGAGCGCCACGCAGGCGCAAAGTCTGGCGGCTGGCAGCTGGTATTTTTCGCAGGAAGCGCAGCTGCTCGTGTATGTACTGGCCGAACAAGAAACTAGCTTAAATAGTGCTGCTAGGAATATATGTTTCAGAGTAGAATTGCAGCGCTTGCCCCCGAAAACTGCCAACGCCGCGCGACAGCCAGTGAATCATGCTGGCGTGGAGTTCAAAGAAGTAACCGAATGTCGGATCGCGCCGCCTGCCAAAGCGGCGCATCGCTAAAGTTGTCTTTTATAGTCAGGTCTGGAGATTTACATGCAAATTCAAGTAGCACGCAATAGTCGCATCGGTGCACAACAAGGCGGCTTCACGCTGATCGAACTGATCGTCGTGATCGTTATTCTCGGGGTACTGGCCGCTACGGCACTGCCAAAATTCGCCGGTCTGGGCGCTGACGCCCGTCTGGCCAAGATGCAGGCGGCACGCGCTGCGATTGTCAGTGCTTCGAATATGTATCATGGCCGCTGGCTGGCGGCAGGTTCGCCGTCTAGCGGCACCACCACCTTCGACACCGACGTGGTGGTCGATAACACCAAAGGGTACCCAACCTTCGCCGGTATGGCTGCTGCGGTATCTACCGGTGATTACGCGAATAGCACCTTTGCCACCGATGGCGTCCTGAAGGCCGATGACGGCCACGCTAGCTGCTCGGTGACCTATGTGCCGGCAAGCGGCACGGTCACCATTGCTGCGACTTCGGCGAACTGCTAAAGCAGCGCGCTGCTAGCTGGAGCGGTGGGGATGAAGCCCTTGCTGATGCGCGCGGCAAAGTCGCGCCGGCAGGGCTTCACTCTGGTTGAACTGGTGATCGTCATCGTGCTGATAGGGATTTTGGCGGGCGTGGCAGCCCCACGCTTTTTCGATCGCAAGGGCTTTGATGCGGCATCCTATGCCGAGCAATTGAAGTCGCAGTTGCGCTTTGCGCAGAAAACCGCCATCGCGGGTGGTCGTCCCGTGTACGTGCGCGTGAATAGCGGCGGCATTGCGCTGGCCTACGATTCGGCCTTCACGGTGTATCTGCTAGCCGCCGGTAAAACCAATAGCGCTAGCACCAGTACCGTGGCACTTTGTGGCAGTGACACAACCCGCGCTTGTGAAGGCCTGCCCTCGGGGCTGACTTTATCCGGCGCGCTGACCTTCTACTACGACGCCACCGGTAAGCCCTTTCTGACCACAAATATTCCGCCAACGCTGACCTCGACATTTGCCACCACGGCGTTTGCGCTGACCGGTGACGGCAGCAGCCGTAGCGTCACGGTGGCAGCGGAAACCGGTTATGTGTATTAATTCGCGGGCCTCCCGGCAAGCCGGCATCGGCCTGGTCGAACTGATCATGTTTATCGTGATCGTCTCGATTGCTGTGCTCGGTGTGATGCAGGTACTGGGCAATAGCGCGCGCAATAGTCCTGATCCGATGCGCCGCAAACAGGCGCTGGCGATTGCCGAAGGACTGATGGAAGAAGTCCGGCTGGCCCACTTCAGCTTTTGCGATGGCAATGACCCGAAGGCGGAAGAAGCCACCACGCTGAGTCCGGCAGATTGCACGGTACCTGAAAACGCCGGGGTCGAAGCGGGGAATAGCCGGCCTTACGATAACGTCAATGATTACGTGACGGCCTACGGCACCCCGACCCCCTACAGTGCCGATGCGGCCGGCAACAACTTCCCGAGCGGCTATAGCGCCACCGTCAACATCGTGATCGATAGCGCATTGGGCCCGGCCGGTGCGCAGATTGCCGCCGGCGCTGCGCCAGCCAGTCAGAACGTGTTGCGGATTACCGTCACCGTCAGTTACGACGGCAATAATTCGGTGGTGCTGGATGGCTACCGCACCCGCTATGCGCCGAGGTCAATATGAAGCGGCAGCACGGTTTTACGCTGGTCGAGCTGATCATTGTGATGGTGATTACCGGTATTCTGGCCGGCATGGTGGCCACTTTCCTGAAAACGCCGGTCCAGAATTACGTTGACACGGCGGCCCGCGCCGAACTGACCGATGTGGCCGACCTGGCGCTGCGCCGCCTGTCGCGCGAAGTGCGGCTGGCGCTGCCGAACAGTATTTATGTGTCCCCGGATCGCAAGATGCTGCAATTTCTGCTGGTCAAAACGGGTGGGCGTTACGTCGATGTCAGCGATGCGCCGCCGGCGGCACTGCTGCCGCTGGACTTCAGTCCCGCTGCCAGCCTGCAGTTCGATATCGCCGGCGCTGCCCCAAGCGGGCGCCAGCAGATACTGGCCAACGATTATATTGTTGTGTTTAACATCGGCACGGCGCCGGCCGATGCCTATACGAATGGCAATATCGCCCGCGTCACGGGCATTTCCGGCACCCGCGTGACCATGGCCAGCAATCCCTTCGCTACGGCATCGCCGAGCATGCCATCGCCGACCAACCGCTTCCAGGTGGTGACGGGCACGGTCACGTATATCTGCGCACCGCTCGCCGGTGGTGGCGGCACGCTGACGCGCAATTACAGCACCTCGATTTTCGGCCCGGCCGGTCTGGGCGCGCCGCCATATGGCACGCCGGCACTGCTGGCAAAGAAAGTGTCAGGCTGCGGCTTTGATTACACCGTGCTGGCCAATACCAACGCGGCGCTGGTTGGCCTGTCGCTGACGCTGACCCGCGACAATGGTGAAAGTATCAGCTTGGTGCGCCAGGTTCACGTGGATAATACGCCATGAGACCGGTGCGCACCGTCGCTTCGCTGAAAGCGGGCTTGTCGACTGCTTCGCTGCAAGCGGGCTTTTCCATTGTCACGGCACTGTTCCTGGTGGTCGTGCTGACGGCGCTCGCAGTGGCGGTGATGACCCTGAGTACCACTCAGCAATCGACCATGGCGCTCGACCTGCTCGGCGCGCGCGCCTACGAGGCGGCGCGGGCCGGGGTGGAGTACGGGGTGTACCAGAAGCAGATCAATGGCAGTTGTCCTGCCACGCACAGTTTTGTGCCGGGCGGCACTTTATCCTCCTTCAGCGTGACGGTGCAGTGCAGTGTGGTCTCGACACCGGGCATGGGTAGCAGTCTCGATCAGGTGACGGTCACGGCCAGTGCCTGCAACGTCCCGCTCAGCGGCGCCTGCCCCAACGCACTGAGCACTAATCCCGATTACGTGCAGCGCACGGTCACCGTTCAATTCTAAGCCCAGCCTATGCTCCGCACTCCTTGGAACTTGCCGCAACACTGCCTGCGCTGGCTGCTACTGGTGTTCTGCTGTCTGCTCAGTCCCATGGTGCGGGCCGATTCGCCCATTACGTTGTTCAAGAGTTTTGCCGGCAATGTCAGCTTCACCGGTACGCAGAAAACCATGCGTACCAAAGACAATACCGTCGATCCCTGCGCCGTCAACACGGCCACCATGAATATGGTGCTGAGCGGGGTGCCGAGCGGCGCGACCATCCTGAATGCCCAGCTATACTGGGCCGGCTCGGGGTCGACCCCCGATTACACGGTGAGCTTCGATGGCACTGCGGTGACGGCGCTGGCAACCCGCCGCTTCACCTCGCCGACGGTGGGCTATGATTTCTTCTCCGGTGCCTACGATGTCACCGCCCAGGTCAAGGCTAAGGGTAATGCCACCTACACGGTCGGGGGGCTGAGTATCAATACCGGCAGTCCCCACTGCGATGTGCAGGCAGTGCTGGGCGGTTTCCAGTTGCTGGTGATCTATTCCCATTCCAGCGAAACCTTCCGCGTTCTGAATATCTATGAAGGTTTCCAGTACATCCGTTATTCCGGCGTGACCCTGACGCTGGCCAATTTCAAGATCCCCAGCCCGATCGGCAGTGTCACTGGCCGGATCGGCCACATCACGTGGGAAGGCGATACCACCCTGTCGGGCGGCGGTGAGATTCTGCGCTACAACAGTGTCGAAATGGTCGATGCGCAAAATGTTTCAGGCAACCAGTTCAATTCCAACAGCAATATCAACAGCGATCTATCCTCCTACGGGATCGACTTCGATGCCTACACGGTCAGAAGTCCGGTGATTCAGGCTGGCCAGACGTCAGCGCGCAGTGATTACCAGTCCGGGCAGGATCTGGTGCTGCTCAATGCCGAGGTGATTGCCGCACCGAATGTGCCTGCCACCGACCGGGGCGTTGCGATGACTTTGCAGACAGCGCTACAACCTTCGCAGGCCAGCAACTACCTGATTAAGGTGACCAATAACGGTCCGCTGGCAGAAGGCGGGCCGATCAAGGTGGTGGATACCCTGCCTGCGGCGCTGATTTTCGTCAGTGCCAGTGGCACCGGCTGGAGTTGCAGCAATGCCGGGCAGACCGTCACCTGCACCTACACAGACACAGTGGCCAGCGGCGTGACGCTGCCCACCATTACCTTGCGGGTCACCGCAGCGGCCGCCGCCAACGGTCTGATCACTAATAGCGCCACGGTGAGCGGTCCGCTGTACGACTATTACGATGGCAATGACACCTCGACTGTCAGTACTTCGGTGGGCGCGACGGCGGTGGCGCCGACCTATGGCTTTACCGATAGCCCGTGCCAGAACGGTTTGCCGTTTGGTGATCCGGGCCAGACCTGTAAGCTGATCGATTTTAATGGCCAGCAGCGACTGGGAAATCTCGCGATTCCCATGTACATCACCTATCTGGTGGCCAATGTGCCGACGGCCGTGGCCAGTAGTGACACTACGCTCAAGCTCAAATACGCGCTGTCCTGCTACGACCCGGTCCAGGATGCGGGGGTACGGGCCAGTTTTACCCGCAATGGCGCCGCCACCCTCAGTTTGCCGCTGTGCTCCCGCAATGGTGCTTTGCCGGGACAGACGAGCGCATACTGGACCAGTCTGAACGATGTCGTGTTCAATGGTGCCACTGCCAGTTCCGAGGATATTTTCCGCTTCGTGTATGCCGATGTAGGACGTATCGAATTGCTGGTCAGCGACAATTCCGGCCGGCTCGGCACCAGCAGCCCGTTTGTGGAACGTCCGGAACGGCTGTTGCTGCTGGCACCGAGCGGGAATGGCGCTGGGCAGCAGGCTAACACCAGCGATCCGAAATTTGTGACTGCCGGCACGGCGTTTTCGCTCACCATGCAGGCGCTGCTGTACAACGGCGGACTCGCGCCGAACTTCGGTAAGGAGTCGACCCCGGTTGCCGTCACACTGGAAGCGCGCGCTGCGCGTGATGATACCGGCACACGGCTGGTGGAGATGCTGCCCGATAGTGGCGATCCCGAAGAAGTATTGCCGTTCGCGGGCAGTTTCGGTCCGTTTAGTGCGGGCTCGGCCAGCGGTAGTGCGTTTTCCTATGCGGACGTGGGCATTCTGGAACTGACGCCGGTGCTCAGTGGCGGCTACCTCGGGACCGGCAGTCTACAAACCCAGCCGATCAATGTCGGACGCTTCGTGCCGGACCATTTCAATACTGTGCTGAGCACCCAGATGGTGTGCGATCCGAATGGCATGAGCTGTCCTGCCAGCGTTAGCGGTATGGCCTATTCGGGTCAGCCCTTCACCTTGCAGGTGCTGGCGAAAAATACCCAGGACGCTAGCACACGCAATTATCGTGGTGGACTGGCCCGCGCCGTCACGCTGTCGGCGTATGCGGCGCCGGGCAGTAGCGCGACGGTGAATCCGCCCGCCACGCCGAGTGGCTCGGTGCTCAGCGCCGCCAGTCTGGCGGCCAGCGATTTTGCGCTTGGCAGTGCCACGGCCAGTCCGGTCTACACTTTCCCGAATCCGTTTCTGGCCAGCGCGCCGTATGCCGGTAACTGGGTGCCGCCGACCATGGTGTATCTGCGCGCCAGCGAAACCGGCACACCGAACGACGGCGTGACGTCCTTGCGTAGCAGCGCGGTCGAAGGCGGGGTGGCAGTGGTGGCGGGACGCCTGCTGGTGCCGAATGCTTACGGCTCGTCCAAATTGCCGCTGCCGCTGCAGTTGTCGGCGCAATACTATGGACTGACCAGCCGTAGTGGCGTGGCCAGCTATTCGTGGCGCGCCAATGCTAGCGACAGTCTGACCAGTGTCACGCTGACCAGTGCACTGAACTATAGCGCCTGTCTGGTGGCATGCCCGACGCTGGCCAGTGGCGCGCTCAGTCCCCTGGTCATGCGTTCCGGTCTCGGCACCACCACACTGAAAGCAGGCAGCACCAGCGTCAAGAGCGGCGCCAGCGTTAAAGTGACCGGTCCGACGTGGTTGCCTACCTCGCAGGGGCGTGTGACCTTCGGTGTGTATCGCAGTCCGCTAATTTTCTTGCGGGAAGTGTATTGAAATCGCCTCATTTTGTTCAGTCTGGTGATTTAAAGTCATGAATCAGTGAGCGGGGCGAAAAATTGGGGTAACTCGGCCATGAAACTTGAATATAATCAAGGATGTGTGGCGTTTATTGAAAGCAGCACCTAATCATTTGAGAATGTCGGATGCGTTTATTCGGAAAAGCAGGCAAAAAGAGTGGTTGGCTGGCACTGGTCCTGACGGCGGACGGTGTGCAGGCGGTCGCCATCGAGCGACGCAGAGATGCGCCGCCCAAAGTGCAGCGCGCGCTGACCATCCCGCATCAGCATGGCAATAGCGGTGCGACGCTGGCGCGTAGCGCCCGTGAATTGCAGGCAGGCAGCTACCGCTGTACCACTTTGCTGGGCACGGGCGCTTACCAGATGCTGCTAGTCGAGGCGCCGAATGTGCCGGCAGCGGAACTCAAGGCGGCACTCGGCTGGCGCGTCAAGGACATGATCGATTTTCCCCTCGACGATGCGACACTGGATCTGGCGCTGCTGCCGCCACCGAAGAATAATAGCGCGCACAACCAGCAGGCGTTTGCCGTGGTGGCACGTAACAGCTTGCTGGCACCCCATCAGCAATTGTTTTCCGAACATAAAGTGGCGCTGGATGCGATCGACATCAGTGAGATGGCACAGCGCAATATTTCGGCCATGCTGGAGCCGGAAGGGCGCGGCGTGGCGCTGCTCTCCTTCGATGGCGATGGCGGTCTGCTGACGGTGAGTTTTGGCGGCGAGCTGTATCTGGCGCGGCGCATGGACATCAACCTCAAGCAGTTGCTCGACAGTGATGCGGAGCGTGTACAGAATCTGCATGACCGGATTACCCTCGAGCTGCAACGCTCGCTTGATCACTTCGAACGCCAGTTTTCCTTCGTCACGATCGCCAAGCTGGTGGTGGTGCCGGTGGCACATGGCGCGCTGCGCGATTATCTGGCGGCCAATCTCTACCTGCCGGTGGAACAACTGGATCTGGCAGCGCTACTGGATCTGGACGAGGTGCCGGAGTTACTCGATGGTGCCCAGCAAGCTAGTTATCTGCTGGCCATCGGTGCGGCCTTGCGCAAGGAGGAGGCAGCCGCATGAGCCAGCAGATCAATTTATTCAATCCCGCCTTCGAGCCGAAAAAAAGCTATGCGACTACGCCGGCGCTGATGGCCGCCTTTACGGGGGTGGCGCTGGTACTGGCGGTGCTGGTGACGCTGGCACGGAGCGAGGTCGCCGCACTCTCGGCGCAGGCGGAAACAGTCAAGGCGACCCTGACCGCGCGCGAAGTCAGCAAGGCCACTGCAACGGCAGCGTTTGTCGCGCCCCGCAAGAGCGAAGCCTTGCAGCAGCAGTTCGAACAGGCCACGCTCAGCTATGCCAATCTGCAAAAGGTGGCGGGGATACTCGAAGTTGGGCAGGACGGCGATATCCGCGGCTATTCGCCGTATTTCCGGGCGCTGGCACGCCGCACCAGCGACGGCCTGTGGCTGACCGGACTGCAGATTCAGGGCAGTGGCGACAGCATTAACCTGCAGGGCAGGGCGCTCAAGGCCAGTCTGCTGCCTGGCTATCTGGCCGGTCTGTCGAATGAAACTGTGTTCCGTGGCAAGAAATTCGCCCAGCTGGAGTTGCGCGAGCCGCTCGCGGCTGTCGGTGCTGCCGCCGCGAGTGCCGGCGCGGCCAGCCCGCTGGCGCGGTATGTGGAATTCACGCTGCAGTCGGCGCCCGCCGAGGCAGCCGCTAAGGTGGTGCAACCATGAAGGCAAGCTGGAAAAAACTCGATGGATGGCTGATGGCGCTGAGCTTGCGCGAGCGCCTGCTGCTGTTGCTGTGCGCGGTGCTGGCGCTCGGCTATGTGGTGTACCAGCTGGCACTCGATCCCCTGTACCGGCGCAGCGCCAGTCTGCGTGAGACCATGCAGCAGCAACAGCAGCAGATCGCCGCCATCGATTCCGAACTGAGCCAGCTGGCTGCGGCGGCCCGGCGTGATCCAGATCAGGAAGTGCGCCAGCAGTTACAGGTGCTGCAGGGCGACAGCACGCAGCTGCGGGAAAAATTGCGCGCCAGTCAGAAAGGACTGGTTGCACCGGAGCGCATGGGGCCTTTATTGCAGCAGATGATCAGCGGCCATGGCACACTGCGTTTGCTGTCGCTGAAAACGCTGGCGGTACAAGGTACGGTCGATGGCCAGTTCGCCACCATCGAGCCACTCAGCACGCAGGCGCCGACGGCTAGCGCACCCTTGCTGTACCGCCATGGCGTGCAGGTGGTGCTGCAAGGCAGTTATCTGGATATGATTGCCTATCTGGAGGCGCTGGAAGGCATGCCACAACAACTATTCTGGGGCGGTGCAGTGCTGGATGCTGCGCGCGGCGGGAACACTCCGCCGCAACTGACCCTGACGCTGTACACACTGAGTCTGGATGCAAAATGGATAGCACTGTGAAGCACTGGCTGCTAGCGGGGGTGCTGGGTTTGCCACTCCTGGCGGCGGCGCAGCAACTGCTCGACCCGACCCGTCCGCCGGCGCTGCTGGCCAATGCAGCGGCCAATGGCGGCGCTACGCTGGCCGATGGCGAAGCCCAGACTGGACCAAGATTGCAGACCATCCTGATCGGGCAGGCACCGCAGAATCGCCGGTTGGCAGTGATTGATGGCATTACGGTTAAGCAGGGCGGCAAGTTTGGCGATGCCGTGGTCGAACTGATAGCCGACAATTCGGTGGTGTTGCGACGCGGTAAGCTGAAGGAAACGCTGACTTTGTTTCCAGCGGCGCCAGCGGGCGGGCGAAAATAAAGACAATGACGATGACTAACTACGAGCATTTCATGCAAAAGATGATTTACTGGGCGGGCTTGCTGGGCGCGTCGGCATTGCTGGCGGCTTGCCAGACCCAAGTGCCACGCGATACCTATAACACCATCGACCAGCAGCTTAAGGCTGCCGCCGGTTCCGCACGCGCTCCGACAGCGACCCCGTCGGCGGTCGAAGCGGCGCTGTTGCCGCCATCGACTAGCGCGCTGGCCGCTGAGTTGCCCAAGGCCCGTACCGTGATGGAAGAGCGTTTCAACGTCTCGTTCAATCAGGTGCCGGTGCAGCAGTTCTTCAATTCCATCGTGGCCGGAACGCGCTACAACATGCTGGTACACCCGGACGTGACGGGGACTATTTCCGCCAACCTGAAAGATGTGACGCTGTTCGAAGCGCTCGATGCCGTGCGTGAAATGTACGGCTATGATTACAAGGTGGAAGGCAGTCGCATCTACATTCGGCCGCTCAGCATGCAGACCCGCATCTTCCAGGTGAATTACCTGAGCGCGACGCGCAAAGGCAGCTCGAACGTGCGGGTCTCGTCGACCTCCGTGAATACGGTGGGTTCGGTGACGTCGGGGCAGGGCGGCGGCAGTGGTACGGGTAGCAATGGCCAGAATAATCAGGCGCAGCAACCGGGCCAGAGCCAGCAATACGTGCTGGAAGATGCCAGCAATGTCAAAACCGCCTCGGCCACGGATTTCTGGAGCGATCTGAAAGAAGCGCTGGTGGCACTGGTGGGTGGCACCGGCGATGGCCGCAGCGTGGTGATCAGCCCGCAATCGGGTGTGGTGGTGGTGCGCGCCTTGCCTGAGCAGTTGCGCAATGTCGACCAGTATCTGAAAGCGACCCGTCTGGCGGTCGAGCGGCAAGTGATTCTGGAAGCGAAGATACTCGAGGTGCAGCTGAATAGCGGCTATCAGAGCGGCGTCAACTGGGCCAGTTTTGCTTCCTTCGGCGGTGGCGGCAATAACCGCGTCTCCGCTGGCATGGTGGCGCCCGGCACCGCGCTGGCGCCTTTGCCGGCCAATGGCAGCCAGCCGCCAGCAATGAGCAGTGGCGGCACGGCCGGCATCAGCGCGATTGCCGGCTCGGCGCTGGCCAATGCGGCGAATAATGCCGGTACGCTGTTCGGGATGGCCTTCCAGACCAGTAATTTTGCGGCGATGATTTCCTTCCTCGAATCGCAAGGTTCGGTGCATGTGCTGTCCAGTCCGCGCATCGCCACCATGAATAATCAGAAGGCGGTACTGAAAATTGGTACCGACGAGTTCTATGTGACGGGCGTCAGTACCACCACCAACTCCAATGTGAGTGGCAATACCACCAGCCCGAACGTGACCCTGCAACCATTCTTCTCCGGCGTCGTGCTGGATGTGACGCCGCAAATCGATGAAGAAGGCAATATCATGCTGCACGTCCATCCGTCCGTCAGTCAGGTGTCGACGGTGAATAAAGTGGTGAATCTGGGCAGTGCCGGTTCGCTGCAGTTGCCGCTGGCGGCATCGAGTACGTCGGAAATGGATAGTATGGTGCGTGGACAGGACGGCCGGATTGTGGCGATTGGTGGCCTGATGCGTCAGGCGACGGTCGATGATGCCAGCCAGGCGCCGGGTCTGGGTGACGTGCCGGTGTTTGGCGGGCTGTTCCGTAACACCGAGCGCAGCATGCAGAAGCGTGAACTGGTGGTGCTGATCAAGCCGACCATTGTCGACGGTGCTGCCAGCTATGCGCAGGATCTCGACGAAGCGAGCCGCCGTATCGAGCAACTGGCGCCGCGTAACGGAGGTCGCAAGTAAATGTATCAGGCCCACTTTGGCTTAGGCGAGATGCCCTTTGGTATCACGCCTGACACCAGTTTCTTCTTCACCAGCCCGCATTCGCAGCAGGCGCTGAACACCTTGCTGGTGGCCGCCCGCAGTGGCGAGGGCTTTATCAAGATCACCGGTGAAGTGGGTACCGGCAAAACTTTGCTGTGCCGTAAATTCATGGCTTCGCTGGGAGCGGGCTTTGTGACCGCGTATATTCCGAATCCGTATCTGGAGCCGCGCACGCTGATGCTGGCACTGGCCGATGAACTGGAGTTGCCGCTGCAGCGCGATGTCGATCAGCACCAGTTGCTGAAATCGCTGACGCTGCGCCTGATGGATCTGGCGCGCGAGGGCAAACAGGTGGTGCTCTGCCTGGACGAAGCGCAAGCCATCCCGCTGGAGAGCCTGGAGGCCTTGCGTCTGCTGACCAATCTGGAAACGGAAAAGCGCAAGTTGCTGCAGATCGTGCTGTTCGGCCAACCTGAGCTGAACCAGCACCTGCAGGCCAATTCGATCCGGCAGCTGGCGCAGCGGATAACTTTTCACTACCATCTGGGTCCCTTGAACCGGGATGACATGGAGTACTATCTAGCCCATCGTCTGCGCGTGGCGGGTTATACCGGCACCCGTCTGTTCAGCCGTGCGGCCTTGCGCCGGCTGTTCAAGGCCAGTGGCGGCATTCCGCGGCTGGTCAATATCATGGCGAACAAGGCGCTGATGGTATGTTACGGTGAAGGCAAACAGCAGGTATCAAAACGCCATGTGGGACTGGCGGCCAGTGATACGGTGCCCGGCGCAGCGCGCTGGCCATGGTGGGTGGCCGGACTGGTCGCGGTAATCGCCGCATGCGGACTGACTTGGGCGTTGATGAAATGAGTTTGATAAACAAGATGTTACAGGATCTCGATGCGCGCGGCGGCAGCGGCGATGGCAGTTTGCGCCAGCAGCAGTTGCATGCGGTCGGGGGCCAGAGTGCGGGGCGGGGCAAGTTTGTGCTCGGCGGCGCCGTGCTCGGACTGGGGGTATTGGTGGCGGCGGGCGCGTACGGCTGGCAGCACTGGCGGGCCGTATCATCGGGCAGTGCGTCGGCGGCCATGGTAGGCACGGTGCCGCAAGTGAAGGCTGCGCCAGTGCCCGTGGCAACGCCGGCTGCCGTCGTGACCCCGGAGGCGCTGCTAGCATCAGCACCGGCACCGGCACCAGCGGCAGCAGCACCAGCACTAGCGGCAGCACCGGCAGCCGCCATGGCAGCAGCGCCGCAGGCGCCAGCAGCCGCGCCAGCGCCGCGTAGTGCCGTCCGTGCAGAGTTGGCAAGCAGCGATGTTACCCCCCGTGCTGAGCGCAAAGCTGCGCGCCTCGCAGCCGCTCGCAGCAACGAGGAAACGGCGGAAGCTGGCACCATCACACATAACCTCAGTCCGAAACTGATGGCGGAGAACACCTACCGGCGTGGTCTGGTGGCCTTGCAGGAAGGGCGCATCAATGCCGCGCTGACCGATCTGGAGCGGGCGCTGGAGATCGATCCGCGCAACGAGGCGGCGCGTCAGACTTATATCAGCCTGCTGCTGGAAAACAAACGCAATGACGATGCGGTACGCCAGTTGCGACTGGCGCTCGGGCTCGATCCCCGGCAACCGGGGCTGGCCATGATTCTGGCGCGTCTGCAACTGGAGAAGGGTGGTCCGGCCTTGCAAACGCTGCTGACTACCTTGCCGTATGTGGGCAATAATGCCGAGTACCATGCGTTTCTGGCCGGCGTGCTGCAGCGCGAACAGCGCCATGGCGAAGCGGCCCAGCATTATCGCGACGCGCTGCAACTGGCGCCTCACAACGGCGTGTGGTGGATGGGGCTGGGGATTTCCCTGCAAGCCGATCAGCACCTTGGCGAAGCGCGTGAAGCGTTCCGTCGTGCCCGCGGCGCGACTGGCCTGTCTGCCGAACTGGTGGCGTTCATCGACCGCAAGATCGAATCGCTGTCGCGCTAAGAGAAGCGCTGCCGCGTTGAGAGAGGCGCTGCCACTGACGCCTTAGCTTAGCTCTGCCAGCGCCTGATTACACGCTGGCGGCGGCGCCCCAGATCTGCTTCATGCTGAAGCGCAATCCGGCCTCATCCTCATTCAAGGTCGCGCTAATGGCGTACTCGGGCGCATTGCTGTTGCGTGGCGCTGGTGGTGTCAGAACACTGCCGTCGCCGGCGCGCAGGCTGTAGATCTGCTGCGATCCAGCCGCGTCGGCACGGCAGCTGACCACGCCCAGCTCGCCATTTTGCAAGCGCACCAGTGTGCCTGGCGGGTAATCGCCCAGTTCATGGCGGAACTGCTGCAGCAAGCTTGCATCGACCGGCGCCTGGCGGTCTTCCTGCAGGTTGCGCAGTGCCTGATCCGGCACGATGGAGCGGCGGTAATTGCGCGCCGAAACTTGTGCGCAATAGCGATCGGCTAGACTCAGCAGCTTGGCATTGCGGGTCACTTCCGGACTGGTCACGCCGGCGGGATAGCCGCTGCCGTCATCGTTTTCGTGGTGCAATTGCACACAGGATATCCACTCGTCGTCTTCGATGCCCACATGTTTCAGCAGGTTGACGCTTTCCTCGGGATGGCGTCGCACGATGGCCATTTCTTCGTGACTCAGGGTGGAACTCTTGTGCTGGAAGCTTTCGTTGTGACGCAACATGCCGACGTTCATTGTCAGTGCGGCGGACGCCAGTGTCACCGTATGGGCCTGATCGAGCTGCATGCCACGCGCCGCAACAATGGTGACGATGGCCGTTTCAATGCAGTGCCGCACCGCATAACTCCCGGCGATCTGGCACAGCAGTATGCTGGCCAGTGCCACATCGGGATTGCTGTCCACCGCCTGCATGACTTGCCGGGCGATGGCGCGTATGTCTTCCTCGGCCTGATGCGCGTTGCGCAAATCATGCAGCAACTTTTCCAGACGCTGATTCGATTGGTTTAACTGTTGCAGCACCGAGGGTGCGGCCGTCGCCGTGGCCTGGTTCATGATGCCCTGTCCCTGATTTATATTTTTTGCAATCGCTCTAAGGCGAGTGTCAGTGTTTCATCTTTTTTGGCAAAGCAGAAGCGCACAATGCCTGATTCCTTGCCCTGCTGGTAAAACGCCGAAACGGGAATCGCTGCCACTTTAATTTCCGTGGTCAGCCACTCGGCAAATTCGGCTTCCGTCTGCTCAGAGATTTTATCGTATCGGACGCACTGGAAGTAAGTACCGTCGGCTGGCAGCAACTCGAAACGCGAACCTTGCAGACCGGCGCGGAACAGATCGCGCTTGCGCTGGTAGAAAGCCGGTAATTGCAGATACGGCTGCGGATCGGCCATATAACTGGCCAGACCGTGTTGCATCGGGGTATTCACGGTGAACACATTGTACTGGTGCACCTTACGGAACTCCGCCATGAGCGCTGCAGGTGCCGCTACATAGCCGACTTTCCAGCCGGTGACGTGGTAGGTTTTGCCGAAACTGGACACCACGAAGGCGCGCGCCGCCAGCTCCGGATAGCGGCTCACGGATTCGTGGCGCGCACCGTCGTAGACCATGTGCTCGTAGACTTCGTCGGACAGTAGCAGGATATCGGTGCCGCGCACGATCTCGGCCAGTGCTTGCAGATCGCTGGCGCGCAACACGCTGCCGGTCGGGTTGTGCGGGGTGTTGATGATGATCAGGCGGGTGCGGGGCGTCACGGCTGCCGCGACTTGCTGCCACGGTACGCTGTAACCGTCCGCGCCCGCTTGCATGGCGACCAGCACCGGTACGCCGCCGGACAGGGTAATGGCGGGCACGTAACTATCGTAGCAAGGCTCGATGACGATGACTTCATCGCCGGGATGCACGCAGCACAGGATGGCAGTGGTCAGTGCCTGGGTCGCGCCGGCTGTGACGGTGATTTCCCGTTCGACATCGTAGCTGTGGCCATACAGCGCTGCCAGCTTGGCGACGATGGCCTGACGCAGCACGGGCGCTCCGCTCATCATCGGATACTGGTTGAAATCGGCCTGCATGGCCTGGTTCACGGCCTGCAGCAGACTACGTTCGCAGGCGAAATCGGGGAAACCCTGTCCCAGATTGACAGCCTGCGCTTGCACGGCCAGTGCCGACATGCGGCTGAAGATGGTGGTGCCGACCGCAGGCAGGCGGCTAGTCAGGGCAGGCGTGTAGACGGAACTGGTCATGTTGATAACATAAAGATAAGGTTACTTATTCTAGCTCAGCGGCTCGCAGGCTTCCAGTGTCCAGGCTTCTGGCACCAGCACTTTGAACATGCCGGCTTTGCTCAGGCGGCGTGCCAGTTTCAGCAACGCCTTGTCTTTGGTGATCAGTATGCTGGCACCGGCATCGCGTGCTACCTCGAGGAATTTCTGGTCGTCTTTGTCGGTGCAAACGGGCAGGGTGATGCCGCTAGGCTCCGGTGCCACGACCTTGATCAGCTGATCGAAGCGCGCCGCAGCCAGCGGCCGGCTGCTGTCATCGAGCGGCAGATGGCTGTAGTGCAGCACGATGTTGTACTCGTCGCGGCAATCGGAGCGGGTGACCGCCTCGACGCTGCCACTTTCCAGCGCCGCCATCAGCGCGCTCCAGCGGGGGTCGTGAAACACGAACAGGTCGAGACAGACATTGGTGTCGATGACGATGCGCGGGATGGGTTTCTGTGGAACAGGTATCATGTTGCAGTTCTGTATTTATGTTGAATTGAAATTTTATGCTGATAGTGCTTTCGCCTGCCAAGAGTCTCGATATGGAGACGCCACCGACCACCAAGCTGCACACCCAAGCGGATTTTCTCGACCACTCGGCCCAACTGATCGAGCGGCTGCGCGAACTGTCGCCGCAGGAGCTAGGCGAACTGATGGAACTGTCCGATAAGCTCGCGGCCCTGAACGTGGCGCGCTATGCCAGCTGGACCCATGATACGAGTGGTGCCCGTCAGGCGGTGATGGCGTTTAACGGCGACGTCTATGCCGGGCTCGACGCACGCAGCCTAAAACCTGCCCAGCTCAAGTACGCGCAAAGCCATGTGCGCATCCTGTCCGGCCTGTATGGACTGCTGCGCCCACTCGATCTGATTCACCCGCACCGGCTGGAAATGGGCACCGGCCTGCACACGTCACGCGGCAAAGATCTGTATGCCTTCTGGGGTGACACCATTACCGACGCCCTGAATCGCACGGCTGCCGAGCAGGGGGCCGAGGTGCTCGTGAATCTGGCCTCCGGCGAATACTTCAAGTCGGTGCGCCCGAAGCAGTTGGCGATTCCCGTCATCACCCCGCAATTCGAAGACTGGAAGGGCGGCAAATACAAAATCATCTCCTTCTACGCCAAGCGTGCGCGCGGCCTGATGGCGCGCTATGCCGCGCAGAAAAACATCCGCGATCCGCGCAAACTGAAGAAGTTCGACCTCGACGGCTACGCCTTCGTCGCCAGCGACTCCACTGAAAACAACTGGATTTTCCGCCGTCGCGTCGCCGAGTAAAACCGTGTAAAGCCTGGTAGCGAGCTCACAAAAGCCGCAATTAGTTGTCAAAAAAATCAGGGACGCAACGCCAATGCTTCGTATTGGCGTTGCGTCCCTATTTATGCGGCATTATTTCTTGAGGGCTGGCTGGCTTAATTCCACAGCTGCCACCACTGGCGCTCGGCTTTTTTACCTTCGTCCAGGAATTTGCTGGTCGGGTAGTTCAGCTTGAAGACGCGGGTGGTGTCGTCACGCAGTTCCGTCATGCCCAGTTTGTCGTAGCTGCGGATCATGATGAACAGCGCTTCTTCGATCGCTGGCGAGTCGCGGTAATCGTTCATGATGCCCATCGCGCGGTTCGCAGCGGCCAGATAGGCACCACGGCGGAAGTAATAGCGTGCGACGTGGACTTCATAGGACGCCATGGCGTTGACCAGAAAACGCATACGATCCAGCGCATCTGGCGTATACTTGCTGTTCGGGAATTTGTCGACCAGCTGTTTGAAGGCGGCGAACGCTTCGCGGGTGGCTTTCGGATCGCGCTCGGTGGTGTCCTGTTCGTAGATGAAATTCAGGAAGCCGATCTGGTCGTTGAAGTTGATCAGGCCGCGCAGATAGTACATATAATCGACGTTGGCGTGATTCGGGTGCAGTTTGATGAAGCGCTCCACCGCCGCCAGTGCCTGAGCCTGATCTTGCGATTTGTAATAGGCATAGGCAATCTGCATTTGCGCCTGCTGGGCGTAAGTGCCGAATGGATAGCTCGATTCCAGCTTCTCATACAACTGAATTGCGCGTTCGTAGTGCTGTCCTTCCAGCTCTTCGTTCGCCTCCGAGTATAATTTCGTAGCGCTCCAACCTTTCGTCTCGTCAGCCTTCTCCGAGAACAGACCGCAACCGGTCACACTAAGCAGAACCAACGTTGCTGCGACTACTGATAATTTTTTTTGCATAAGTTTTGCAAGAAGCTGTTTAACCAAAGTTTTATGAGGCTAATTATAGCCGATAGGATTACCGTGATATTAACTCCAAAGCCGAATTCGGCCGAATCTTCCGCCACCCCTGATGCCGATACCGATCTGCTGCTCGACCTCGACAGCGATTTCGGCGATGACGAAGACGGCCTGGCACCGATCGAACTGAATCTTACGCCCGATGCCTGCGGTCAGCGCCTCGATAAGGTCATTTCGCATCTGGTGCCGCAATTTTCGCGCGGCCGGCTGCAAATGTGGATTACCGATGGCTTCGTCAGCGTCGACGGCAAAGTGGCCAAGAGTACCAAGGACACCGTCTACGGCGACGAGAAGATCGTCATTCTGCCCCAACCGGCGCCGGAAGACGAGGCTTTTAAGCCGGAATCTATTCCGCTGAACATTGTTTATGAAGATGAGCACCTGATCGTGGTGAATAAACCGGCAGGTCTGGTGGTGCATCCGGGCAATGGCAACTGGTCCGGCACGCTGCTCAACGGCCTGCTGCACCACTGCCCGCAGCTGGCTGGCGTGCCGCGCGCCGGTATCGTGCACCGCCTCGATAAGGATACCTCCGGTCTGATGGTGGTCGGTAAAACCCTGGCATCCCAGACCGATCTGGTACGCCAACTGGCGGCGCGTACCGTCAAGCGCGAGTATTTCGCGCTGGTGTGGGGTACGCCGCGTGTCAGTGGCACCATCGACGCGTCGATGGGGCGTCACCCGAAAGACCGCATCAAGATGGCCGTGTCGACCAACTTCTCGGCGAAACCGGCAATTACCCACTACGAACTGCTGGCCTCGGGCGAGCTCGATCGCCGACCCGTCAGTCTGGTTCAATGCCGTCTGGAAACTGGGCGTACCCACCAGATCCGCGTGCACATGATGTCGATCGGCTTCTCGCTGGTCGGCGATGTGATGTACGGCAAGCAGCATCTGGCCAGCGTATTCCCGCGTCAGGCGCTGCAGGCACGTCGTCTGGGGCTGGTGCACCCGGCCACCGGCGAGCAGTGCGAGTGGCTGGTGCCACTGGCCGAGGACTTCGCCGAATTGATCGCCAAGGCCGGCATCGCCGAGCCTGAACAGATCTGATGCCGGCAGCCAGCACCCCATGGCTGGTGCCGGACTGGCCTGGCTTGCCCGCCGGGGTCGGCGTGCTGCAAACCACCCGTCTGGGTGGCGTCAGCACGGCGCCGTATGACGATGGCGCTGGGCAGGGCGGGCTGAATCTGGGGGGACATGTCGGTGATGATCCGCAGCAGGTGGTACGTAACCGTGCGCTGTTGCGCGCCGCCTTGCCTGCCGAGCCGGCATGGCTGAACCAGGTGCATGGCACGCAGGTGGTCGATGTGGCGACGCTGGCCCCGCATGCCGATGCCGCCGCAGGGCTGGCGCCGCAAGCTGATGCCAGTATTTCCAGCGTGCCCGGCAAGGTGTGCATCATCATGACCGCCGATTGTCTGCCAGTGCTGTTCTGCGATGTTGCCGGCACGACCGTGGGTGCTGCCCACGCTGGCTGGCGCGGTCTGGCCGATGGCGTGCTGGAACAGACGCTGGCGGCGATGCGGGCGCGTGGCGCCGCAGCGATCACGGCGTGGATGGGCCCGGCAATCGGTGCGCAGCGCTTTGAAGTGGGTGCCGAGGTGCGCGCGATTTTCCTCCAGCAGGCGCAGGCCGATGGCGACGCTGCCGTTGCCGCGACGGACGCGGCATTCCAACCCATTCCCGGTAAAACGGACAAATATCTGGCCGACCTGTATGCGCTGGCACGCTGGCGGCTGCAACGGGCTGGCGTGCTCGCCGTGTATGGCGGTACGGAATGCACCGCCACGGACCGTGCGCGCTTCTACTCGTATCGCCGCGACGGCGTCACTGGCCGGCTCGGCTCATTGATTTGGATCAAATGATCTCAGCCTTACGGGCCTTAGTCTTCGGTCGGGGATTTTTCTGCGGCCGCACAGGCCTCACGGGCCGCCTGTTCTTCGGCGCGCCGGCGGGCTTTACGCTTGCCGGTGCCGGAGATATACACGAGTGTGCTCAGTGGCAACACGCAATAGAACAAAAACGTTACAATTCCCGCAACGACCGTTGGTTCGGTCAGGGCCATCAGTCCCACTACGTAAATCCAGGCAACCGCAACAATTAGCATACGCAATCCAGGTAAAGATATTTAACTATTTTTAGGGAATCAACCATGAATTTGCCCGACCCTCAAGCTATTGCCAACGCATGGATGTCGCAGATGAGCGACCCGTCACAATGGCAATCCTGGTTTAATCTGGCCCCCAGCACGGAAGCCAATCCGCTGGCCGCCATGATGCAGGAGGTGGGCGCATCGGTAAAGCCGGAAGCCATGGAAACGCTCAAAAATCAGTATCTGGCGGACTTTGCGCAGCTCTGGCAAGAGTTTCTGGCCGGTAAGGCGCCGGAAGTGGCGGATCGCCGCTTTACTTCGGCAGCCTGGCAAGGCAATCCTATGTCCTCGTTCAATGCGGCATCCTACCTGCTCAATGCCAAGTTCCTCAATGCCATGGTGGATACGGTAGAGACGAATGCCCAGCAGAAGCAGAAAATCCGCTTCGCTGTGCAGCAGGTGGTTGATGCCATGTCGCCTGCCAATTTCCTCGCCACCAATCCGGAAGCTCAGCAGAAGCTGATCGAGACCAAGGGCGAAAGTCTGACCAAGGGTCTGGCGAATATGCTGGCTGATATGAACAAGGGTCATATTTCCCTGTCGGACGAAAGTGCATTCGAAGTGGGCCGCAATCTGGCTACCACCGAGGGCACGGTGGTCTTTGAAAATCCGCTGTTCCAGCTGATCCAGTACAAACCGCTGACGGCCAATGTGCACCAGCGTCCGCTGCTGATGGTGCCGCCATGCATTAACAAATTCTATATTCTCGATCTGCAACCGGAGAATTCGCTGGTGCGTTACGCGGTGGAGCAGGGCAACACCGTGTTCCTGATTTCGTGGCGCAATCCCGATCAGAGCATGACCCACACCAGCTGGGATGATTATGTACAGGATGGCGTGATCGAGGCGGTGCAGGTGGTACAGGACATCAGTGGCCAGCAGCAGATGAATATGCTGGGCTTCTGCGTGGGTGGCACCCTGGTCTCGACGGCGCTGGCGGTGCTGGCCGCGCGCGGCGAGCAGCCTGCTGCCAGCCTGACCCTGCTGACGACCTTCCTCGATTTCAGTGATACGGGCGTGCTCAGCGTGTTCGTCGATGAGGCGCAAGTTGCGCTGCGCGAGCAGCAGTTCCGCGATGGCGGCCTGATGCCGGGCCGCGATCTGGCTAGCACCTTCTCCAGCCTGCGTCCGAACGATCTGGTGTGGAATTATGTGCAGTCCAACTACCTGAAGGGCAATGAGCCGCCTCCATTTGATCTGCTGTACTGGAATTCGGACAGCACCAATTTGTCCGGGCCGATGTTCTGCTGGTATCTGCGTAACACCTATCTGGAAAACAAACTGAAAACCGGCCAGCTGACCGTTGCCGGTGAAAAGGTCGATCTGAGCGCCATCGAGGCGCCGGTGTTGGTCTACGGTTCGCGCGAAGACCATATCGTGCCGTGGACTTCGGCCTTTGAGTCGGTCAATATTCTCAATCCGGGCAAGGCGAAAGCCAACCGCTTTGTGCTGGGTGCCTCCGGCCACATTGCCGGGGTGATCAATTCGGCGTCCAAGAACAAGCGCAGCTACTGGACCAACGACACGGCACCGGCACGCGGCAGCAAGCGTCAGGATGCGGAAAAATGGCTGGCTGGCGCCACCGAAAATCCGGGCAGCTGGTGGCCGGAGTGGGCGCGGTTCCTGGCTACCCACGGTGGCAAAGCGGTCAAAGCGAAAGCCAAACCGGGCAATACCCGTTACCAGCCGATCGAAGCGGCGCCGGGGCGTTATGTCAAGGCCCGCGCCGATTGACGGCTAGCAGGGGAGAGAAGTATTAGCAGGATTCATCTTTGGTTGCGTTGCAATAAAACCCGTAGTGTCGATGATTCGTGCAAGTTCTTCTTTTTCCCCTCTATAATAGGTAGTTAGGTAACTGGGAAGGCGGACCGGCGTTCGCTTTTTGTTTTAATTGATGGAGTATGCGCTGCGGCGCAATAAACGGACTTGTGATGAGTAGTACGAAAAAAAATGCTGACCGTCTGATTAAAAAATACCCGAACCGCCGTCTGTACGATACGCAGACCAGTTCCTACATCACGTTGACGGACGTGAAACAGCTGGTGCTGGATAACGAGCAGTTCACCGTGGTCGATGCCAAATCGAATGAGGACCTGAGCCGCAGCATCTTGCTGCAAATCATCCTGGAAGAAGAAGCCAACGGCGCGCCGATGTTCTCGACCGACGTGCTGGCACAGATCATCCGCTTCTATGGCCACGCCATGCAGGGCATGATGGGTTCGTATCTGGAAAAGAATGTGCAGGCCTTCACCGATATCCAGCGCAAGTTCACCGGTAGCGCTGCTGGTGGTCTGGATGGCAAGCCGTTCAGCCCGGAAATGTGGACCCAGTTCATGAACGTACAAGGTCCGATGATGCAGGGCATGATGAACAACTACATCGACCAGAGTAAGAGCCTGTTCGTGCAGATGCAGGAACAGATGCAAAGCCAGAGCAAGAACATCTTCGGGACTTTCCCCTTCGTACCGGGCGTTGCACCGGGCGAAAAGAAGTAAGTCTCCCCCCCCCTAGCGCAGCCTCGTTGCGCGCGAGCGGAACGGCACATTCACTACGGTGACTGTGCCGTTTTTGCATCCGCCTGACAAAAATCCCGAAATTGCCAGAATTCCGTTGACACCAGAATTTCTTCGGCAGTAATATCGCTGGGCTGAATGGAAACGATTCCATTTTATCATTCGACAGGGAGTGCCCGTGGCTGTAGATGTTTCCGTAGCGCTAAATCAGAGTTTGTCGCCACCCGCCGATTCGGTGCTGTGGCATCAGGATTTTTTGCTGGGCGCCGCCACGGCGGCCTATCAGATCGAGGGTGCGGCCGCTGAAGATGGCCGGCTGGCGTCGATCTGGGATACCTTCTCTGCCACGCCCGGCAAGACGCTGGCCGGCGACACCGGTGCCATCGCTTGCGACCACTATCACCGCTGGGAAGAAGACGTGGCCCTGCTGGCGTCGCTCAAGGTGGATGCCTACCGCCTGTCGATCGCCTGGCCACGCGTAATGACGGCCGATGGCCAGCCGAATCCGCTGGGCATCGCGTTCTACCGCAAGCTGCTGCAAGCCTTGCGCGCGCACGGCATGAAGACGTTTGTGACCCTGTACCACTGGGATTTGCCGCAGCATCTGGAACAGCAGGGCGGCTGGGTGAACCGGGAGACGGCCTACCGCTTTGCCGAATACGCCGATCTGATCAGCCGTGAACTGACCGGTCTGGTCGATGCGTGGGCGACGCTCAACGAACCGTGGTGCTCGGCCTATCTTGGTTACGGCAATGGTCACCATGCGCCGGGCAAAGCGCAGCTGGGACTGGCCACCCAGGCCATGCACCATCTGCTGCTGGGGCACGGCATGGCGGTGGCGCATCTGCGTGCCAACGATCCGGCCGCGCAGGTCGGCATGGTTGCCAATGTCGGCCACGCGACCACCACCGGTACCACCGAGGCGGATCAGCGTGCAGCATTCCTGTTCGAGATTCAGAACAATCAGTGGGTGCTCGATGCGCTGCTGAAGAAATCTTATCCGGCGGCGCTGTGGGAACTCTGGCCCGGTACCGAGCCTGTCATCCACGCCGGCGATATGGAATTGATCGCGACGCCGCTCGATTATCTGGGCATCAATTACTACTTCCGCAGCAATGTGATTAGCGATGGTCAGCATGGCTACACCGAAGTAGCGCTGGAAGGTGTCGAGCGCACCCAGATGGGCTGGGAAGTGTATCCGGATGGCCTGCGTCACCTACTGGTCGGGTTCCGCCGCGATTATCCGAACCTGCCACCGATCTATATCACCGAGAACGGCATGGCATCGGATGATCACGTGGTGGATGGTGTGGTCGAGGATGCCCAGCGGATCAGCTTCTTCAACCGTCATCTGGCTGCAGTGGATCAGGCGGTCAAAGCCGGCGTCGATGTGCGCGGCTACTTCATCTGGTCGCTGCTGGATAATTTCGAATGGGCTTTCGGTTACGAGCGCCGCTTCGGGATTGTGCATGTCGACTACGCGACGCAGCGTCGCACCCTCAAACGCAGCGCCCATCTGGTGCGGGAATTCCTCACCGAGCGAGGTCGCAAATCATTGAGCCAGGCATGAACTAAGCATTGAGTTCGGCACAGCCATCCGCATAAAATGGACGCTCGACGTCCACAGGAGACAGAATGAACAAGGCTTTCAAGCCGGCCCGGGTGCGCGCATTGCGTGGCCTGCTAGTGCTGGCGGGGATCGGCACTAGCGTTTGCGTCGGCAGCAGCGCTGCTCAGGCACAGGCGCAGCCACCGCTGAAGGCCAGCGTGATCCACTGGTGGACCTCGGGTGGTGAATCGCAGGCCGTCAAGCAGTTCGCCGACGCTTACAACAAGGCGGGCGGCTTGTGGATCGATAACGCCATCGCCGGTGCCGACCAGTCACGCGCCACCACCATCAACCGCATGGTGGGCGGCAATGCGCCGACCGCGGCCCAATTTAATACTTCCCAGCAGTTCCGTGACTTTGTCGAACAGGGCTTGCTGAACAATGTCGACGAAGTGGCTGCTGCCGGTCAGTGGGAGCAGATTCTGCCGCCCTCGATTCTGCAGGCAATCCGCATCAACGGGCATTACTACGCCGCGCCGGTGAATATCCATATGCCGGCGTGGTTCTTCTATTCGAAAGCGGCCTACCGCAAGGCGGGCATCAGCGAGGAGCCTAAAAGCTGGCAAGAGTTTCTCGCGCAACTGGCGCAATTGAAGGCTGCCGGCGTGGTGCCGCTAGCCTTCGGCGGTCAGGTCTGGCAGGAGAAAATCACCTTTGACGCGGTGTTTGCGATGGTCGGCGGGGCTGACCTGTATCTGCGCGTGTACCGCGACCGTGACCAGCAAGCCGTGATGTCGCCAGCATTCCGGCAGGTGCTGATTGAATTCCGCAAGCTGAAAGCGTTTGTCGATGCCGGTTCGCCGGGACGCAACTGGAACGATGCCACGGCCATGGTGGTCAGTGGCAAAGCCGGGGTGCAGATCATGGGCGACTGGGCCAAGGGCGAATTCTCGGCCGCCAAACAGGTGGCGGGCAAGGACTTCGGCTGCTACGCCGGCTTCGGCCCGAAGTCACCCTATATCGTGGCAGGCGATGCGCTGGTGTTCCCTAGAACCAAGGATGCGCTGGCGATCAAGGCGCAGAAACTGCTGGCCGCGACGGTGACTTCAGCGGCGGCACAGGTGGCATTCAGTGCCCGCAAGGGTTCGATTCCGATCCGTAACGATGTCGACGAAAGTACGCTCGATGTGTGCGCACGTCAGGGACTGGCCATCATGCGCGATAAGTCACGCCAGTTGGCGAATTCCGAAATGCTGGCCAGTCCTGATACCACGGGCGCCTTGCAGGACGTGCTGACCAGTTACTGGAATCGCAACCAGACCCCGGAAGTCGCGCAGAAAGCCTTTGCGCGCGCCCTCAAGGATCAATAGAACATGGCTAAGTTGGCGAACCCCAAGCGTTACAAAGTGTCGATCGCGGCGTATCTCGCCCTGTTACCGATGGCGGCGACCGTGTTGCTGGCCTATCTGGGCACCATGCTGTGGACGGCACGGGTCTCGGTGAGCAGTTCGCGCACCTTCCCGGCCAGCGATTTTGTCGGCGCGGCGCAGTATATCCGGCTATTTAACAACGAGCGCTGGTTGCTGTCGCTGCAGAATGTGGCGGTATATGGCGCACTGTTTATCGTCGCCTGCCTGCTGATCGGCTTCCTGCTGGCGGTGTTTATCGACCAGAAAGTCATGGCAGAAGGGGCTTTGCGTACCATCTTCCTGTATCCGTATGCGATGTCGTTTGTGGCCACGGGCCTGATCTGGCAATGGATTCTGAATCCGGAACTGGGCATACAGGAGGTTCTGCATAAGCTGGGTTTTGCCGAAGCGCGCTTTGACTGGATTGTCGATCAGGACATGGCGATCTACACCATCGTAATCGCCACCGTGTGGCAGGCGGCGGGGCTGGTGATGGCGCTGATGCTGTCCGGCCTGCGCGGGGTGGACGAGGAAATCTGGAAGGCGGCCCGTATCGATGGTATTCCGCGCTGGCGCGTATATGTGAGCATCGTGCTGCCGATGCTGGGCGCGTCGCTGTCGACCGCCTTCGTGCTGCTGTTTGTGATGGTGGTGAAGGTATTCGATGCGGTGGTCGCGATGACCCAGGGCGGTCCCGGCACCGCCAGTGAGGTGCCGGCAAAATTCATCATGGACTATCTGTTCGGCCGTGCCAATATCGGACTCGCCTCGGCGGCTTCGATCGTGCTGCTGTCGACCGTGCTGGCGATCGTCGCACCGCTGTATTTTGTGCGCAGTCGCCGCGCCGCGAAAGGAAAATAACGATGGCTGCGATGCTCAAAGCGCGCCGTACGCTGGCATGGACGCCAGCCCGACTTGGTGTGTATGGTTTTCTGCTGGTGGCGGCGCTATTTTTCCTGTTGCCGCTGTATGTGATGCTGGTGACGTCGCTGAAACCGATGGAGGAAATCCGCCTCGGCATGCTGTTCGCATTGCCGCAGCATCCGACACTGGAGCCGTGGCTGCAAGCATGGCAATCTGCCTGTACCGGACTGGAATGCTCCGGCATTCGTGGCGGTTTCTGGAATTCGGTGGCGATTGTGGTGCCGAGTACCGTGCTGTCGATTGCGATCGGCGCCGTGAATGGCTATGCGCTGTCGTTCTGGCGTCCGCGCGGTGCGGGCTTGCTGTTTGCGATCCTGATGATGGGGGCTTTCATTCCGGTACAGGTGATGATCTATCCGCTGGTGCGGGTGCTGGCCGCGTTCAATCTGTTTAGTTCCCTGCCGGGGATAGTCCTGATCCACACCATCTTCGGCATGCCGGTGATGACGCTGCTGTTCCGGAATTACTATGCAGCGCTGCCGGTGGAACTGTTCAAGGCGGCGCGTATCGATGGTGGCGGTTTCTGGCGCATCTTCCTGCAACTGATGCTGCCGATGTCGACCCCGGTGATTGTGGTGGCGGTGATCATGCAGGTCACGGGGATCTGGAATGACTTCCTGCTCGGTCTGGTGTTCGCCGGTACCGACCATCTGCCGATGACGGTGCAGCTGAATAACATCATCAACACCACCACCGGTGAGCGTTTGTACAACGTCAATATGGCGGCGACTATTCTGACCTCGCTGGTTCCGCTGGCGCTGTATTTCATTTCTGGCCGCTGGTTTGTACGCGGTATCGCCTCTGGCGCGGTTAAAGGTTAAAGGCTAAAGGATAAAGCATGTCAAATGTAGCAATACGGGATCTGAAGATCGAGCTGGGTGGGAACACCGTGATTGAAGGGCTGAATCTGGATGTGCAAGCGGGCGAATTCGTGGTGCTGCTGGGGCCTTCCGGTTGCGGCAAGTCGACGCTGCTGCACAGCATTGCGGGACTGATTGATAGTAGCAGCGGGCAGATCGAGATTGGTGGCAAGGATATGACCTGGGCCGATCCGAAAGACCGCGGGATTGCGCTGGTGTTCCAGTCGTATGCGCTATATCCGACCATGAATGTAGAGGCGAATATGTCCTTCGGACTGCGCATCAGCGGTACGCCGAAAGCGGAAATTGCGCGGCGGGTGGCGCGCGCTGCCGATATGCTGCAACTCGGGCCGCTACTGACGCGCAAACCGGCCAATCTGTCCGGTGGTCAGCGACAGCGGGTCGCCATCGGTCGCGCCATTGTGCGCGAGGCGCAGGTGATGCTGTTCGATGAGCCACTCTCGAATCTGGACGCCAAACTGCGCACGGAACTGCGTCGCGAACTCAAGCAGCTGCACAAGCAACTTGGCGCGACCATGATTTATGTGACCCATGATCAGGTGGAAGCCATGACACTGGCGCAGCGCATGGCTGTGATGAAAGGCGGGGTGGTGCAGCAGTTCGATACGCCGGATGAAATCTATAGCCGTCCGGCCAATCTGTTTGTGGCGACCTTCCTCGGTTCACCGGGCATGAACCTGTTCAAGGGCGAGCTGTCGACGCAGGCAGGGCGGGTGCGGTTCTCGAATCCGCATCTGACGCTGGATGTGTCGGATTACGGTTTTGCCGTGGCCCCGCAGGATGGGCAGGCCTGTGTGCTTGGCGTGCGTCCGGAGGATATCGAGATCGGCAATCCTGCTGGAGCCACGAGCGTGGGCGCAGCAGGTCTGGCCGGCCAGACCGCGCAGGTCACGCTGATTGAAGCGATGGGGGCGCACCGGGTGGTGTGGCTCGACCTGCATGGCACGCCGGTGGCGGGCATCGTGCAGGATGGCCGGCCCATCGAGACCGAGCAGCAGATCGGGTTCTCCATCCGCCCCCAGCGGATCTCATTGTTTGATGGCGTTAGCGAGTTGCGTCTGTAGCCTTACCGGGTTGGCCAGCGTGGCCCGGCCAGCGTGGCGCGATACGAGACCGTGATCGGGAATTCGCGCACGATCTCGTGGCCGCTGCCGTAGCACAGATTGAGCAGCCAGCGCACCGCGTTGCGGGTCACCTCGCGCATGGGAATGTGGACCGACGTCAAGCCAGGTGTCGCATATTCGGCCGTGTAATCGTCGTCATAGCCGATCACGGACACGTCCTCCGGCACGCTGATTCCGCGTCGCTGCAGGCAGGACAGGGCGCCGACCGCCATTTCGTCATTGGCGCAGAATACAGCCGTGAAGTCACGCTCACCTTGCAGTAACTGCTGGGCGGCCGCGTACCCGCCTTCGCGTGAAAAATCCGACGTCACCAGCCGCACCGCGTCGCGCTTGATGGCGTTGCGCTCCAGTTCGGCGAAAAAGCCGTTGATGCGCGCGCGATTGTCGTAAGCGTCCGGAGGGCCCGAGATCACCGCCAGTTGGCGATGGCCGGCCGCCAGTAGTGCCTGAGCAGCCAGTTCGCCGCCATGGAAGTGGTCGGGGCAGAACGAGGTTTCCGGCGCGTGCGGGTTGTGCCGGTTGAGGAAGGCGATTTTTGCGTGCATCGCCTGCAGCAACTGCATATCTTCTTCGCGCAGATCGTGCGCCAGCACCACGATGCCATCGCAATCGCGGTCGATCAGGAATTTCACGGCTTCGATGGTCTCGTCGCGCCGGTTGCCGTCGCCGCAACCGCTGGCTACCACCACGTGGCGCCGGATGGCACGCAGTTCGATGTCGGTCTGCTGCAGGATGGTGCCGTAATAGGCGCCGAAGAAGGAGGGCGTGTAGATGCCAATGATGCCCAGCGACTGGGTAGACAGTGAGCGGCCGATCGACGAGGGGCGAAAACGCAGCTGTTCGACGGCTGCCTGCACCTTGCGCAGTGCCTCGGCAGACACCGGACCTTTGCCGGAAATGGCGCGCGAGGCAGTGGACATGCCGACTCCTGCCAGAGTTGCCACGTCTTTCAGCGTTGCCACGATAATTCCCCCTGGTTGACTGTGATTGGCCGCCTCGCAGGCGGCTTGCCATCCTATCACGGCGCCAGTGTGGGATAGGGAGAATCGGGTATAATGCCCGATTGCTCGTCACTTTTTTCAGCGTATCTCAAGACCTATCATGCAATCGCAACCTCTCTCCCGTAACAAGCAGGCTGGCGCCGCCGCCAGCACTGGCAGCCAGCCCGGTGGCGCTGCGCCGAAGGTCGGCTTCGTCTCGCTCGGCTGCCCTAAGGCGCTGGTGGACTCCGAACAGATTCTGACCCAGCTGCGCGCCGAAGGCTATGAAACGGCCAAGTCCTACGATGGCGCCGACTTGGTGATCGTCAACACCTGCGGCTTTATCGACGCTGCGGTGCAGGAATCGCTGGACGCGATTGGTGAAGCGCTGGCCGAAAACGGCAAAGTGATTGTGACTGGCTGTCTGGGCGCGAAAAAAGACGCCTCGGGCGACGACATCATCATGAAGGTGCACCCGAAAGTGCTGGCCGTGACCGGCCCGCATGCACTGGCCGAAGTGATGGATTCCGTGCACCTGCACCTGCCGAAGCCGCACGAGCCTTTCCTGGACCTGATTCCGGCACAAGGCGTGAAACTGACGCCTAAGCACTATGCCTATCTGAAAATTTCCGAAGGTTGCAACCATCGCTGCAGCTTCTGCATCATCCCGTCGATGCGTGGTGATCTGGTGTCGCGTCCGATTGCGGACCTGATGCTGGAAGCAGAGAACCTGTTCAAATCCGGCGTGAAAGAGCTGCTGGTGATTTCGCAAGACACCTCGGCGTATGGCGTGGACGTGAAATTCCGTACCGGTTTCTGGAACGGCCGTCCGATCAAGACCCATATGACCCAGCTGACCGAAGCGCTGGGCGAACTGGCCAAGTCGTATGGCGCCTGGATCCGTCTGCACTATGTTTATCCTTACCCGCATGTCGACCAGATCATTCCGATGATGGGCGATGGCCACATTCTGCCTTACCTCGACATTCCGATGCAGCACGCGCACCCGGAAGTACTCAAGCGTATGAAGCGCCCAGCCAGTGGCGAGAAAAATCTCGACCGTATCCAGGCATGGCGCGCGATGAATCCGGATCTGACCATCCGTTCGACCTTCATCGCCGGTTTCCCGGGCGAGACTGACGCAGAATTCGAATACCTGCTGGACTTCCTCAAGGAAGCCCAGATCGACCGCCTTGGGTGCTTCGCCTATTCGCCAGTCGAAGGCGCGACCGCCAACGAACTGGCGAACCCGGTGCCGGAAGAACTGCGCGAAGAGCGTCGTGGCCGGGTCATGCTGCTGCAGGAAGAAATTTCGCGCAACCGTCTGAAAGCCAAAGTCGGCAAGACCGTACGGGTGCTGATCGATGAAGTGAATCGCACTGGCGGCATTGGCCGTTCCAGCGCCGATGCACCGGAAATCGATGGCGTGGTGTACGTGAAACCACCTTACGAACCGCACAAAAAGCTGGCTGTCGGCCAGTTTGTCGACGTCAAGATCACCACCTCCGACGCCCACGATCTGTGGGGCGAGGCGCAATAAGCGAATCAAACCTATAATAAAGGCGGACCAGACATGGGCCGCCTTTTTTTTACGTCCGAACTTTCTACCATGACCCTTAAAAAATCCCTGCAGAGCACCATCGTTCATTCCGATTACCGTGCACCGGAAGGCTTCGCTGCTTTTCCGGCGGTGATCCATCATGCCTCCACGGTGCTGTTCAAGAACGTCGCTGCCATGCGCTCGGGCCAGTGGAAAGAGAAGAACGCCTATACCTATGGCCTGCACGGCACGCCGACTACCTTCACGCTGGAAGCGCGTCTGGCGGAAATCGAAGACGGTAAGTTCTGCCTGCTGGCGCCGAGTGGTCTGGCGGCGATTGCCATGGTCGATCTGGGCTTGCTGCGTAGTGGCGACGATGTGCTGCTGCCCGATAACGTCTACAACCCGAATCGCGAACTGGGGCGCTGGCTGTCGGCCGATTACGGCATCACCGCGCGCTACTACGATCCCCTGATCGGTGCCGGTATCGCCGCGCTGATCCAGCCGAATACCCGTCTGATCTGGACTGAAGCGCCGGGCTCGGTGTCGATGGAAGTGCCGGATCTGCCGGCCATCTGCGCGGCGGCCCATGCGCGCGGCGTGGTGGTCGCGCTGGATAATACCTGGTCGGCCGGTCTGGCACTGCGCGGTTTCGATCTGGGCGTGGACATCATCATGCAGGCGCTTACCAAGTACCAGTCGGGCGGTTCCGACGTGCTGATGGGCGCTGTGATTACCCGCGACCGTGCGCTACACGACAAGATCGCGCTGGCTCATATGCGGCTCGGGATGGGGGTGGGGGCGGACGATGCGTATCTGGTGTCGCGCGGTTTGCCGACCATGCGCATGCGTTTCGATGCGCATGATGCGGCCGCACGCAAGCTGGCTGCCTGGTTGCAGGCGCGGCCAGAGATTGTGAAGGTGCTGCATCCGGCCTTCACCGATTGTCCCGGTCACGCTATCTGGAAGCGCGACTTTACGGGAGCCGGTGGTCTGTTTTCGGTGATTTTCGATGAGCGCTACACGGAAGCGCAGACCGACCGCTTTATCGACACCCTGCAACTGTTCAAGATCGGCTATAGCTGGGGTGGCGCCAACAGTCTGGTGATGCCTTACCGGATCCAGAGCATGCGCAAGGATTGGCCGCATCAGGGCCAGCTGGTGCGCTTCAATGTCGGTCTGGAGGATGTGCACGATCTGATTGCCGACGTCGAACACGCGCTGGAGGTGCTGCAATGAGCCGCTACTGGAGTGCCGTGGTCCACGACCTGACGCCGTACACGCCGGGCGAACAGGTGCAGATGCCCGGCCTGATCAAGTTGAATACCAACGAAAACCCTTATCCGCCGTCGCCACGCGCGATTGCGGCCATGCAGGCTGCGGCCGGCGAACAGTTGCGCAAATATTCGGATCCGTCGAATGCTGTATTGAAGGATGCGATAGCTGGCCATTTCAGCCTGCGCCGTGAACAGGTATTCGTCGGGAATAGCTCGGACGAGGTGCTGGCGCATACCTTCCACGCGCTGCTCAAGCACGATCTGCCCTTGCTGACGCCGGACATCAGCTACAGTTTTTATCCCACCTATTGCAGCCTGTATGGCATCGAGGCGCGGCAAGTGCCGCTGAATGCGCAGTTCGAGATCGATATAAATGATTATTGCCAGCCTTGCGGCGCGGTGATCATCGCCAATCCGAATGCGCCGACCGGCATTGCGCTGCCGCTAACGCAAATCGAAGCACTGCTGCAGGCCCACCCGGATCAGGTGGTGGTGATCGATGAAGCGTATGTCGATTTTGGCGGCGAGAGCGCCGCCACGCTGGTCGATCGCTACGACAATCTGCTGGTGGTGCAGACGCTGTCGAAATCGCGTTCGCTGGCTGGTCTGCGGGTTGGATTCGCACTCGGTCACGCCGACCTGATCGCCGGTCTGGAACGTGTCAAGAACAGCTTTAACTGCTACCCACTGGGACAGGTTGCGCAGGCTGGCGCGGTGGCGGCCATCGAGGACGAGGCTTACACCCAGCAGACTGCGCAGGCGATCATTGCCAGTCGCAGTTGGTTGACCGGGCAGTTGCAGGCGCTGGGCTTCGAAGTGCTGCCCTCCAAGGCCAACTTCGTATTTGCCCGCCACAGTGGGCATGATGGCGCCACGCTGGCCGCCGGCCTGCGCGAGCGGGCGATTCTGGTGCGCCATTTCAAACAGGCGCGCATTGACCAGTTTCTGCGTATTTCGATCGGCACCGATGAGGAATGCATGCAGCTGGTGGCGGCCCTCAAGTCCATCCTGTAAGCGAGCCTACCATGCGTGAAAAAGTAGCGGTGCTGTTCGTCTGCATGGGCAATATCTGCCGTTCGCCGACGGCGGAGGGGGTATTTCGCCGGCGCGTCGAAGCGGCCGGTCTGAGTGCGCACATCGAGATCGATTCGGCTGGCACGCATGGCTACCACGTGGGCGAGCCACCGGACGCGCGTTCCATGGAGTTTGCTGCGAAGCGCGGTTACGACCTGTCGGCGCAACGCTCGCGCAAGGTGCGCGCCAGTGATTTTGAAGAATTCGATCACGTGCTGGCAATGGATAGTCACAACCTGCAATTGCTGAAGGCTGCCTGTCCACCCGAACACCAGCACAAACTGGGATTGTTTATGCAGCACGCCCGCCAGAGCGGAGTGCTGGAAGTGCCCGATCCGTATTACGGCGGCGGGCGCGGCTTCGATCTGGTACTCGACTACATCGAGGATGCATCGGATGGACTTATCGGCTTGTTGCAAACGGGGACGCGCCCCGTTTGATGCGAGCCTGATTCAGGCCAGCAGCGGCAGGATACCGTCCAGACCGACGAAATTGAGCGCCACGCTGGCCTGCTCGCGCACTACCGGCTTGGCGCGGAACGCGACCGACATGCCGGAAATGCTCATCATTTTCAGGTCGTTGGCGCCATCACCCATGACGATCGCCTGACTCGGGGCGATCTGCAATTCGGCGCACACCCGCTCCACAGTACGTTTCTTCTCTTCCGCATCGACGATACCGCCAATCACGTTGCCGGTCAGACGACCATCGACAATTTCCAGCTCATTGGCATGGGTGTAATCCAGACCCAGACGCTGTTTCAGGCGCGCCGTGAAGAAGGTGAAACCACCGGAAACCAGCAAGGTTTTCAGGCCGGCCTGCTGCACTGCCTTCAGCATCACTTCCGCACCGGGCGACAGCTGCAAGCGCTCTTCATAGACCCGTTCCAGTGCAGTGGCATCGAGCCCCTTGAGCAGCGCTACGCGGCGTTTCAGGCTGGCCGAGAAATCCAGTTCGCCACGCATGGCTGCTTCGGTGATTTCCGACACCTGTGCTTTCAGGCCCTGCATATCGGCGATCTCGTCGATACATTCGATGGTGATCAGGGTGGAATCCATGTCCATAGCGACCAGTTTGAAGTCGCTCATCTTGCGCTGTGCCGGATCGTAGCTGGCATCCAGCTGTGCTGCCAGTGCCGCCGCAGCGATGGTCTGGCGCAGTGCCTCGGTGAGTGCCACGCCCTCGCAGCGCAGCGCGGTGTCGCTTAGCCAGTGGCTGCTGGCCGGAGCGGCCAGTGCGGCTACCTGTTCCAGTTGCGCTTTACAGTCGCCCAGGCCTTGCAGCACCAGATTCGTCATAGTCTTTTCCATATTGTTAACAGCGTGTTGGGTGTTGATTCCGGATTCAGTCAGGGGCTCAGGGTTCATGCTGCCGACTCAGGGCGTCAGCTGCTTGATCGCGCCTTTGATCTGCGCCACGCGGCTGGCCAGATCGGGCATGGCCACGGTAATTTTGAGCTTGTCCTGTCCGGCCAGTTTGATCTGGCGGTTCTTCTGTATCAGTTCGATGATGCGCATCGGGTCTATCGGCGGCTTGGCCATGAATTGCAGACTGGCCGCTTCGGTGTGGGCATCGATCTTGATGATGCCGACAGTCTTGGCGGCGATGCGCAGGCGGTGGGTTTCGATCAGGGCCTTGACGGGATCCGGCAGTTTGCCGAAGCGGTCGATCAGTTCTTCCTGCAAGTCGTCGATTTTGTCTTGAGCATTGCAGTTGGCCATACGCTTGTAGATGGACAGACGTTCGTGTACGTCACCGCAGAAGTCTGCGGGTAGCAGAGCAGGGACGTGCAGATTGATTTCGGTGGTGGTCGCCAGCGGTGCTGCCAGATCCGGTTCGCGGCCAGCTTTCAGTGCGCGCACGGCTTCATTGAGCATGTCGGAATACAGCTGGAAGCCGATTTCCGTCATTTCGCCCGACTGATTATCGCCCAGCACTTCACCGGCACCGCGAATTTCCAGATCGTGCATGGCCAGATAGAAGCCGCTGCCCAGTTCTTCCATCTGCTGGATGGCGTCGAGACGGCGCTGCGACTGTTTGGTCAGCGCGCCGATGTCCGTCACCAGCAGATAGGCATAGGCCTGGTGGTGCGAGCGGCCGACCCGGCCACGCAACTGGTGTAGTTGCGCCAGACCGAATTTGTCGGCGCGGTGCATGAT
>JAIXXN010000044.1 GCA_027490725.1 Oxalobacteraceae bacterium | reverse complement strand
TCTTTCAGGATCTTGGTGTTGGTAACGTACAGATCGTCGCCCACCAGCTGGACTTTCTTGCCCAGTTCCTTGGTCAGAATCGCCCAGCCGTCCCAGTCGCCTTCGTGCATCGCGTCTTCGATCGAGATGATCGGGTACTTGTCGCACCAGGTCGCCAGCAGGTTGGTGAATTCGGTGGCGGTCAAGGCCATGCCTTCGCCATCCAGATGGTATTTGCCATCTTTGTAGAACTCGGATGCTGCGCAGTCCAGGCCGATTGCGATCTGGGTGCCTGGCTCGTAGCCGGCTTCTTCGATCGCCTGAATGATCAGCTTGATCGCTTCTTCGTGGTTCGCCAGCGATGGCGCAAAGCCGCCTTCGTCGCCCACGGCGGTGTTCAGACCCTTCTTGTGCAGAATCTTTTTCAGGGTGTGGAACACTTCCGCGCCGTAACGCACGGCTTCTTTGAACGACGGTGCGCCGACTGGAATGATCATGAATTCCTGGATGTCCAGGTTGTTGTCAGCGTGTGCGCCGCCGTTGATCACGTTCATCATTGGTACTGGCAGTTGCATGGCGCCCGAACCGCCGAAGTAGCGGTACAGTGGTAGACCAGCTTCTTCCGCTGCGGCTTTGGCGACTGCCATCGACACGGCCAGCATCGCGTTAGCGCCCAGACGGCTCTTGTTTTCGGTACCGTCCAGATCGATCAGGGTGCGGTCCAGGAAAGCCTGTTCGTTGGCATCCAGACCCATGATGGCTTCGGAGATTTCGGTGTTAATGTTTTCGCAGGCTTGCAGTACGCCTTTGCCGAAGTAACGCTTGGCATCGCCATCACGCAGCTCGATGGCTTCGCGCGAACCAGTCGAGGCACCCGACGGTACGGCGGCACGGCCCATCACGCCCGATTCCAGCAAAACGTCGCATTCGACGGTAGGATTGCCGCGCGAATCAAGGATTTCGCGGCCGATAATGTCAACAATAGCACTCATGTCATTCTCCAAAGTTAGGCGATACGAAGTCGCACCCGGCGTTTGCATGCACAAGGTACGAGTCAGGATAACGGGAAGTGACCCGCACGCCGGTTCTGCTGGCGTGTGGGGGTGTTGCTTTAGTTGAAGCTGTTTTCCAGGAAACCAGCTTTCTTGGTGATGCGGTCCAGTTCCATCAGGGTCGTCAGCAACTCGCGCATACGGCCCAGTGGTACGGCGTTCGGACCATCGGACAGCGCGTTAGCAGGGTCCGGATGGGTTTCCATGAACAGACCGGCTACGCCGACCGCGACCGCTGCACGCGACAGCACCGGCACCATCTCGCGCATACCGCCCGAGGAGGTGCCATTGCCGCCTGGCAGTTGTACCGAGTGGGTCGCATCGAACACGATCGGGCAGTTCGATTCGCGCATGATGGCCAGCGAACGCATGTCCGACACCAGATTGTTGTAACCGAAGGAAGCACCGCGCTCGCACGCCATGAAGTTGTCTTCGTTGAGACCCTTGGCACGGGCGGCCAGACGGGCTTTGTCGATGACGTTTTTCATATCGCCGGGGGCGAGGAACTGGCCCTTCTTGATATTCACTGGCAGACCGGACTGGGCGCAGGCGCTAATGAAGTCCGTCTGGCGGCACAGGAAGGCCGGGGTTTGCAGCACGTCGACGACGGCTGCTACTTCGGCGATTTCTTCCACATCGTGCACATCGGTCAGCACTGGCACACCGAGTTCGCGTTTGACGTCGCCGAGAATTTCCAGACCTTTTTCACGGCCCGGACCACGGTAGGACGTACCCGAGGAACGGTTGGCCTTATCGAAGGACGATTTGTAAATAAACGGGATGCCCAGCGCAGCCGTCATTTCTTTCAGGGCGCCAGCGGTGTCGAAGGCCATCTGGCGCGATTCGATCACACAGGTGCCGGCGATCAGGAAGAATGGCTGGTCGAGGCCGACGTCAAATCCGCACAGTTTCATGCTGCATCTCCTTGTACGGCGCCAGCGGCCTTGTGAGCCAGTGCCGCTTTGATGTAAGACGTAAACAGCGGATGGCCGTCACGCGGGGTCGATTTAAATTCAGGGTGGTATTGCACACCCATGTACCACGGGTGAGCGTTGTCTCCGCTACGTGGCAATTCCATAATTTCGCACAGGTCTTCGGTCGGGGTACGCGCCGCCACCACCAGACCGGCCGCTTCGACGCGTGGCAGGTAGTGATTATTGGCTTCGTAACGGTGACGGTGACGCTCGGTCACCACCGCGCCGTAGATTTCCGAGGCCAGCGTGCCCGGCTTGATGGCGCAGGTTTGCGCGCCCAGACGCATGGTGCCGCCCAGATCGGAATTCTCATCGCGTTTCTCGACCTTGCCGTCCTGACCCTGCCATTCGTCGATCAGGGCCACCACCGGCTGGGCAGTATCCAGATCGAACTCGGTCGAGTTAGCGGTGCTCAGGCCAGCCTTGTGGCGGGCGTATTCGATCAGCGCTACCTGCATGCCGAGGCAGATGCCTAGGTAAGGGATCTTGTTTTCACGGGCGAACTGGGCCGCCATGATCTTGCCTTCCACACCGCGCTTGCCGAAGCCGCCCGGTACCAGAATCGCATCGTATTTGGCCAGTTCGGCGCAACCGGTGGTTTCGATTTCTTCCGAATCGATGTACTCGATGTTGACCTTGCATTCGTTGTGGATGCCGGCGTGACGCAGCGCTTCGGTCAGCGATTTGTACGATTCCGTCAGTTCCACGTATTTGCCGACCATACCGATAGCCACTTCTGCCTTCGGATGCTCCAGCGTGTAGATCAGCTTGCTCCAGACCGACAGATCAGCTGGCGCAGGATTCAGGTCCAGTGCTTCGCAGATGATCGCGTCCAGACCCTGATCGTGCAGCATTTGCGGCACTTTGTAGATGGTGTCGACGTCCCACACGGAAATCACGGCCGATTCTTCGATGTTCGAGAACAGCGAAATCTTGGCGCGCTCATCTTCCGGGATCGGACGGTCGGCGCGGCACAGCAGCGCGTTCGGCGAGATGCCGATTTCACGCAGTTTCTGTACCGAGTGCTGGGTAGGCTTGGTTTTCAGTTCACCAGCCGAAGCGATGAACGGTACCAGCGTCAGGTGCACGAAAGCGGTATTTTTACGGCCGGCGCGCAGGCTCAGCTGACGTGCCGCTTCCAGGAATGGCAGCGATTCGATATCGCCAACGGTACCACCGATTTCGCACAGGGCGACATCGTAACCTTCCGCGCCACGGCGGATATAGTCCTGGATTTCGTTGGTGATGTGCGGAATCACCTGCACGGTTTTGCCCAGATATTCGCCACGGCGTTCCTTGCGGATCACCGATTCGTAAATCTGGCCGGTGGTGAAGTTATTCACCTTTTTCATGCGGGTGGAGATGAAGCGCTCGTAGTGGCCGAGGTCGAGGTCGGTTTCCGCCCCGTCGTCGGTAACGAATACTTCACCGTGTTGCATAGGGCTCATCGTGCCGGGATCGACGTTGATATACGGGTCGAGCTTGAGCATGGTGACTTTGAGACCGCGCGATTCAAGGATCGCAGCGAGAGAGGCGGCGGCTATCCCTTTACCAAGGGAAGACACGACGCCACCAGTGACGAAGACAAATTTGGTCATTGCAGATGGTGCCGAACGGCACGTGCGGGAAATTGAAATTATAGCCTAAAACGCGCAAATCTTCAGCATCCCGCCCTGAAAAAACCGCGATTACCTCGTAATCGGACCTTACTCATCTGGCAAACATGACAGCCTGACAGCGCCCTGAACTAGTGAAAATCGCGGCTACCGGAGGGTAGGCGGCCCAGCAAATGGGATAGATCGACTAAGCGTTTAGCGATCAGATGACAGACGATGCCTTCACGTTGCCAGACGCCGTACACGCCCAGCAAGGCCGAACCGAGCGCTTCGCGACGTTGCTGTTCCAGCAAGGCCGGCCAGACAATCACGTTGACATGCCCCGTTTCATCTTCCAGCGTAATAAACAGCACACCCTTGGCCGTGCCCGGTCGCTGGCGCACCGTCACCAGCCCGCAGGCGCGCGCCAGCATGCCGCTAGTGTACTGGTTCAGTGTACTGGCCGGCAGGAAGCGCTGATCGAGCAGGCGCTGGCGCAGCAGGGCGAGCGGGTGCCGCCCCAGCGTCAGGCCGTGCGAGCGGTAGTCGCCCACTATGTCCTCGCCTTCGGATGGCGCCGCCAGCAGCGGCAGCGCTTCATCCGGCGTGGTGGGCCGTAGAATATCCTTGTCCGGCACCGCCCCGACCGCCTGCCACAGAGCATTGCGGCGGTGACCAGCCAGCGCCTGCAGCGTGTTGCCGGCAGCCAGCACCTGCAGATCATGCCGGTCCAGATCGGCACGGCGCGCCAGTTCGGCCACGCTGTGCCAGCCACCCGCCTGCCGGGCTTGCACGATGCGATGCGCCGCCGCCTCGCGCATGCCTTTCAGCATTAGCAAACCCAGCCGCACAGCCGCCTGTCCGCGCTGGCCGTCCGGTTCTTCCAGCGTGCATTCCCAGTCGCTGCACGCCACATCGACAGGGCGCACCACTACCCCGTGACGGCGGGCATCCTGCACCAGTTGCGAGGGACTGTAAAAACCCATCGGCTGGCTATTCAGCAGCGCGCACAGGAAAGCCGCCGGCTCGTGGCACTTGAGCCAGGAACTGGCGTAGGTCAGCAGCGCAAAGCTGGCCGCATGCGATTCCGGGAAACCGTATTCGCCAAAGCCCTGAATCTGGCTACAGATGGCGGCGGCAAAGTCGGCGTCATAGCCGCGCTCGCGCATGCCATCCAGAATGCGCTGCTGATAGCGTTCCACTCCGCCCTTGCGCTTCCATGCTGCCATGGCACGCCGCAACTGATCGGCCTCGCCCTCCGTGAAGCCGGCCGCCAGAATGGCGATCTGCATCACCTGCTCCTGAAAAATCGGCACGCCGAGCGTACGCTTCAATGCCTCATCCAGACGCGGCGGAAATTCGACGGGTGCCTGCCCCGTGCGCCGCTGCAGATACGGGTGCACCATGCCGCCCTGAATCGGGCCGGGACGCACCAGCGCCACTTCGATCACCAGATCGTAGAACACCCGTGGCTGCAAACGCGGCAACATACTCATCTGGGCGCGCGATTCGATCTGGAACACCCCCACCGTATCGGCGCGACACATCATGTCGTAAGTCGCCTTGTCTTCGGCAGGAATATCCTGCATGCGGAAGGGCTGGCCGCGCTGCTGGCCCAGCATGTCGAGCGCGCGGCGCAGCGCCGTCAGCATGCCCAGCGCCAGCACGTCGACCTTCATCAACCCCAGCTCTTCCAGATCGTCCTTGTCCCACTGGATCACGCTGCGCCCTTCCATGCTGGCTTTCTCGATCGGCACCAGGCGCGACAGCTTGCCCTGCGAGATCACGAAACCGCCGGGATGCTGCGACAGATGACGGGGAAAACCCAGCAAGGCCGTCGCCAGCGTGGCCCACTGCTGGGCCAGCGTGGAATCCGGATCCAGGCCCACCTCGGCCAGCCGCTTCAACAGGTCGGCACGACCATCGAACCAGTGGTGGGCTTTCGCCACCTGCTCGACGATGGACAGATCGACGCCGAGCGCCTTGCCACTGTCGCGCAAGGCACTACGCGGCCGGTAGCTGATCACCACGGCAGCCAGCGCCGCCCGGTCACGGCCGTATTTATCGTAGATGTACTGGATCACTTCCTCGCGCCGCTGGTGCTCGAAGTCGACATCGATATCAGGCGCCTCATCGCGCTCGCGCGACATGAAGCGCCCCACCAGCATATTGCTGCGTTCGGGATCGACTTCCGTCACACCGAGGCAATAACAGACTACCGAGTTGGCTGCCGACCCGCGCCCCTGACACAGGATGTTCTGCGCGCGGGCAAAGCGTACAATGTCGTACACGGTCAGAAAATACGGTTCGTATTTCAGCTCCGCAATCAGCACCAGTTCCGCTTCGATCTGGCCCAGCACCTTGGCCGATACCCCGTGCGGATAGCGGCGCCGCGCGCCGCGCTCGACTTCCTGCCGCAGATAGCTGGCCGCGCTATGACCATGCGGCACCACTTCGCGCGGATATTCGTAGCGCAACTGGTCCAGACTGAAAGTACATAGCGACACTATGCGCAGGGTTTCCTGCAAGGCCGGTAGCGGATACAGATTGGCCAGCCGCAAGCGCGGTCGCAGATGCTGCTCGGCATTCTGGGCCAGCGCATAGCCGCACTCGGCCACGGTTTTGCCCAGTCGCACGGCACACAAGGTATCCAGCAAAGGCTTGCGCGAGCGCACATGCATGCAGACGTGACCCAAGGCCACCACCGCCATGCCGTGCTGGAGCGCCACTTCATCAATACTCTCGCGGTGCGCCTCATCAAGCGCGCGCTGCAAGAGATTCAGCCCCATCCATGCCCGACCGGGAAAAGTGCGCTCCATCCATGCCGCCTGCGCATGCAGGGCATCCACATCGTCGGGCTGGAATACCGGGTACTGGGGCAGCAATATCAGCAGGCAATCGGGCAGCCCCTGCAAATGGGCATACTCGGCTGGCGGGCTCGCCAGATCCGCTGGGGTCAGCAGATAACTGCCCTTGGCCACCCGATTGCGCCCGATGGTAATCAGCTCGCACAGATTGCCATAGCCCTCACGGTTTTGTGCCAGCGCAATCAAGGTCAAAGCCACCCGCCCATCCGGCTGGCGCAAATGAAAATGACTGCCGATCAGCAGCGGCAGGCCATGCTGTTTGGCCAGTGCATGAGCACGCACGACGCCCGCCAGCGAGCACTCGTCGGTAATGGCCAGCCCCGCATAATCGAGCTGCACGGCGCGCGCCACCAGCTCCTCGGCATCGGAAGCACCCTGCAGAAATGAGAAATTACTCAGGCAAAATAGCTCGGCATACGCCGGCAAACTCTGTACCGAGACTGGGGGATGGCTGGACATTGTGCGCAAAATACTGTGTTTATATACAGTATTCTACACGGTCCGACTCCGGGTAGGTGGCGCCAGCCGAAAACTATCCACTGCTATCCCCGGCTATCCCTGCCATCGCCTATCTAGTTGCGCTGCGCAACGGTGATCTCCTGGCGAGCCTGCCCCACCACCTCAGGCGAGGCGGTTTGTATCGGATGCTGCGAGTCGACGATCAGCAAGCCGTCGCGCGGCGCGCCGGCGTCCTGCCGCTTGTCATAGCCGGGGCAGCTGCAGGCCAATACGGAGGCCTGCGGCGCAATCGCATCGATCAGCGTAGCGAAAGCCAGCGCCGCCATGGCAGGTGCGGCAGCCATCAGACCCAGCACAAAAACAGCATTCCGCATTATCATCATTCCCTCGTATTTAGCGTAAGGACATTCTGGCATTGAAGGCTGTGCGGCTTGGCGCCGATGCGATGAAGTGCCGATTCAGAGGATTAGAATGCAAACGAGCAATGTGCAGGAACTATTGTGCTTCGGCATACAGCCGGGTGGCGGCAATCCCGCGCTGGTGCTGCAACACGATCACCAGCATGCCGAGCAGCGCCAGCAATTTGCGCAGCAGCGCGGCAAGCCGGCCTGCGTGTTCATCGACCGCAGCGCGGAAGGCGTCATCACGCTGGACTATTACTATCCGCACACGCGCAGCCCGCTATGCCTGCATGCCACGCTGGCGGCGGCACGCCTGCTGCTGTCGCCACAGCAGCCACAGCAACAGGTCCGCACGGCCCTGCGCGGCCAGCGACTCACGCTGATCCTGCAAGACCAGCAAGTCTTCGTGCGGCTCGCAGCGCAAACGGTGCCAGCCGTCGCCATCGCGCCCGACTTGCCTGAACAGTTACTGGCCACGCCCGGCATCAAGCTGGCTTCGGCGCCGCACATCGCTTCCGTCGGCAGTCCCAAGCTGCTGCTGGAAGTGGCCGACAGCGCCACCTTGCATTCGCTCCAGCCCGATCTGGCAGCCATTACGGTATGGGGCCAGACGCATGGTGTGAATGGCTGTTACGTCTGGTGTCGCCGCGCTGACGGCGCGCTGGAAGGTCGCAACTTCAATCATCAGGATCCCGCCATGGAAGATCAGGCCACCGGCGTCGCGGCGGGCGCCCTGACCCTCCTGCTGGGCCAGCCGCTGGCGCTGTATCAGGGCGCCGCACTGGGCCAGCCCTGTCTGATCCGCACCGCGCTGGAGGGCGATGCGATTCTGGTGGGTGGTACTGCGGAGTTACTGGTAGAAAATTAATGCAGTAAGCGAGCACCACAGGTAACGATTGCTTACATCTCGCTAACAGCAGAAAACCCTGCACGGCTCTACACTAGGTTCATCTTAGGCACAGGAGCAAATCATGCGCCGCGCACTGTTACTCATGTTGTTTCTCTCGGTACTGCAAGGTGCCCTAGCCTATGCGGCACTGGATAGCTCACCCTCTTCATTCGGGCAGAGCGGCATCCAGATGGTGGCACGCAGCATCATGCCGCGCAGCGCGGACAGTATCGCCGTCTACACGGTCAGCCAGAACCGGCTGGCCAGCGGCACGGTGGTGCGCGAATATGCCAATCTGCAAGGCGTAGTATTCGCTGTCAGCTGGAATGGTCCCAGCCTACCCGACCTGCACAGTTTGATGGGGGACCAGTACACTATGCTCAGCAATCACAGCAAACCGGATAGCGCGCTTCCGGGTGCCCCGCAGCGCCAGCTGGCACTGGCGCCGTCCGATATGATGCTGATGGCTAGCCGCCATCAGCGCAACTACGTGGGACGCGCATGGATACCAGCCGCCCTGCCGCCCGGCTTCAATACGGCCGTGATCGAGTAGACCCAGTACAAAAGGCTACATACATCACAACGAGGAAACGTTTGCAGATTGTCACGAAGCGGTCACAGCCCAGCGCTACAGTCGTCACCTTAAATTTCTCCCATTTGAGGTCACGATGAAATGCAATGTGGTGTTACTGGCTGCCATGGCAGCTGCGGGTCTGGTCGGTTGCGGCGCTGACTACAAAAACGGCCCGTCCATCCCTGAAGGTACGACGGTCACGCTGGCCCTGCTGGAGACCACCGACCTGCACGCCAACGTGATGAGCTATAACTACTACTCGCTGGCCGAAGATACCAGTCTGGGCATGGAGCGTACCGCCACACTGGTGGCTGCAGCACGTGCCGAAACCCCGAATAATGTCCTGCTCGATGATGGCGACGTGATTCAGGGTACCCTGCTGGGCGACCTGCAGGCGGTCACCAAACCCATCAGCTGCAGCGAGACCATGGCGGTACATAAAGCCATGAACGCCATGAAGTATGACGGCGGCGGCTTCGGCAATCACGAATTCAACTACGGCTTGCCTCTGCTGAGCCAGATTACCAATACCGACTTCGGCATTCCCGGCGTGAGCAAGCCAGCCGGCAACTGCGGCGGCCCTAGCTTCCCGCTGGTGCTGACCAACGTCACCGGCGTAGCCAGTGGCAAGCCTATCGTGCAGCCATACAGCCTGCTGCCGCGCACCTTCTCGGCCGTCACGCCGGACGGTAACAAGCTGGACGTCAAAATCAATATCGGTATCATGAGCTTTGTACCACCGCAGATTCTCGACTGGGACCAGAAAAATCTGGCCGGCAAAGTGGCGGTCACGGGCGTGCAGGAAGCGGCCAAACAATATGTGCCAGAACTGCGCAGCAAGGGTGCCGATCTGGTGGTAGCGCTGTCGCACGGCGGCCTGGATCCGAGCAGCTATAGCCCGAAAATGGAAAACGGCAGCTATCATCTGACCAGCACCGGCATCGATGCGCTGCTGATCGGCCACTCGCACCTGATCTTCCCGAAAGGCAAAGAAACGGGCGCGCCCGCACTGGACGCCTCGTTTGCCAGCATGCCAGCCAGCGCAAAAATCGATGCCGTCAACGGCTTTGTCAACGGCGTACCTACCGTCATGGCACAGAGCTGGGGCCGGCGTCTGGGCATCATCAAAATGACGCTGGCCTACACGGGTGGTAAATGGGTGGTGCAGCCTGCCAAGACCACGGTCGAGTCGCGCGGCTTCAAATACACGGACGGGGTGACCAATGCCAAGGTCGATGCCAGCATCGCGCCGCTGGTGGCCACCGAACACGCCGCCACCATTGCCTACGCCAAACAGCCACTGGGCGTGGCCACCGACTTTGAAATGTCGGCCTATTTCGCGCTGGTGGGCGATGTCAGTGCGATCCAGCTGGTGAATCAGGCGCAGCTCGACTACGTGAAGAAATTCATTGCCAGCAGCACCGATGCCACCCTCGCCAGCTACAAGAATATTCCGGTGATTTCCTGCAGCGCGCCGTTCAAGGCCGGCCGTAACGGTCCGACCGACTTCACCGACGTCGCACCGGGCGCCAGCCCTGCGGCACCGATCGGCCTGCAAGTGCGCAATCCGGGCGATCTCTACCTGTACAGCAACAACAATCTGCAAGCGGTGAAGATCAAGGGTTCCGATCTGAAGGCGTGGCTGGAAACGGCCGCCAAACAGTTCGCGCAGATCAATCCGGCGCTGAGCACGGAACAGGATCTGGTACCGAGCTACGGCACCATTTACAACTACGACGTGTTCTACGCCGAGAACAATGCCCTGTCCTACCAGATCGATGTCACCAAACCGGTGGGCAGCCGCATCGTCAACCTCAGCTATCTGGGCAAGGCCGTGGCCGACAGTGATGACTTCATCGTTGCCACCAATGATTACCGCGCCGGTGGCGGTGGTGCCGTGCCAGGCATCGATGGCAGCAAGACCATCATCAAGTCGCCCGATGCCAACCAGACTATCGTCAGCAATTACCTGAGCGCGCTGGGTAGCACTAGCGGCAAGGTCACGCTGGCCGCCAACGGCAGCGCCCGCAGCTGGAGCTTCGCCAAAGTGACCACTGCCGGGCCGGTGATTCTGCGCTCGGCACCGGGCCATCTGGCACTGGCCAGGAGCAGTGGCATCAGCAACATTACGGCAGAAGGCGCACTCGATGCCAGCGGCTTTGCCAAGTACAACGTTGATCTGAGCAAATAAGCTGCCCGGCCGGACTGGCGCTAGAGGGAGTCGCTACGGCGACTCCCTTCTCTAGGCAGTCGCCGGCAATTTTCAACCCATTGCAGGTCTGGTGCCCACTATGTCCTTATCGAAATCCGTCCTTGTGCTCGCTGGCGCCGTGCTGATTGCCGCTGCGCTGCCCGCCTGCCAGATCCAGCAGGAAAAGCCCACCTCCGCACACATCGAAGCGGTCAGCATGAAGGCGGCCCAGCAGGCCGATGCCAGCGCAGAACGCAAGCTGATCAGTTGGTCAGCCCAGCAACTGCCCGTGGCGCAACGCGAACTGGCTCTGTTGTATCAGACCCGTCCGGCGCAGCGCCAGCAAGCCATCGCACTGTTCGAACAGGCGGCGCAGGCCGGTGATAGCGAAGCAGCGTTCCGACTCGCCGAGATGCTGCGCAGCGGTCATGCCAGCATCGCCGGAGTATCACCCGCCCCAGCCGCAGCAGCCCACTGGTACGCACAGGCCGCCGGCCAGCAGCATGCCCGCGCGGCACTCATGCTGGGGCTGTTGTACAAAAATGGCGAAGGGGTGGCGCGTGACGACCAGCAAGCTGCGCACTGGCTGGGTCTTGCCAGCGAACGCGGTAACCCGCACGCAATGTTCCTACTGTCTTACCTGTATCAGGAAGGGCGCGGCGTGACAGCGGATCGTCAGCGCGCCCGCGCGCTGCTGGAAGAAGCGGCCGAACACGAATATCCGCCCGCCATCCAGGAACTGGCGCTGACCGTCCAGCTCGGCGATGGTCTGAGCCCCAGAGATGCGTTGCGCGCCAGCCACCTGTTCAAGGAGGCTAGCGAACACCGCCACAATAACTGGAATCGCTTTTAAGGAGGGGGGGGGCCGCCCTCCCCTGACCAGCCTAGTGACTGGCCAGCTGCAACATCTCGCGCTGCATATTTTCGATGGCGCGCTCGTTGTACTGCTCGGCAAAATAGGCATTGCCGAACAACTGGCCTGCTTCCGCCTTGCGACACAGATGGGCCAGCGCAGCATGGCGCTCCTGACGGTATTTCACATCCGGGACATCGATGTATTCCTGCCGGATAGCACGCGCATAATTGCCATAGACTTCTTCATCCTGCCCGAGGATGGCCAGATCCACGCTGAGCAGCACGTCTTTCAGGCGATGCACAATCTGCGCCTGCTGGAAATGGTCGGTGGCGCGGATCAGCGCTGCGGCATCTTCGCGTTCCTGTCCCAGATGGCAGTCTAGCCACAGCCGCGCGCTGGCTTCTTCATTGCTGATGCCAGCCGCCTCGCCACCACGGCCATGCTCGGCATCATGGAACCACAGCGCCTGCTTGACGATGTCAACATCGGCCGGCTCGGGCCGGGTATTGGCCGCCCAGACGCGGATTTCGCACAGGCCATGCACCAGATGATCGAGGTTGTGATAATGACGCTGCGGCCCGCCATACATGGTGGCGCCGGTCAGGCGTACAAACCAGTCATCGGCATGGGCGATCGCAGTGGCGTCGATCTGGGCGTAATCCCACAGGGTTTCCCACTCGCGCCGCAGCCAGCTCAGCACCCACGCGTGATAGGCCGGACCAGGCACGAATTTCTTCATGATCCAGTTCCAGCCGATCGGCCCTTCCAGCGCCTTGACGAAGCTGGAACTGACGGAACCGAGATCGCGCGGCGGCATCACGAAAATCGTCTTGGCACCCTGCAATACATCGACGTTGGTTTGCTGGATCAGATTTTCATAATCGAAGTCAGCCGTGGTGCGAATACCACGGATCAGGCAATGCACGCCCTGCTTTTTGGCAGCGCGCGCCGTGTAATCACCCTTGACGATCACCACCTGCACATTGTCCCAGCCTTGCTCGGCGCAGCTGAGGGCAATGATGCTCTTGCGCTCCTCGGCACTGAAACGGGGCTTTTTCGCGGGGTTTTCCGACAGAAAAACCACCACCTCGTCCGCCAGCGAACGGGCTTCGTTGATCACCCACATATGTCCGTTGGTAATCGGATCGAAGGTGCCCGAAAAGCCGATTTTCTTCATGTACTACTCCAGCGCCGGATAAAAAGGGCATTTTAGACCGGAGTAGCCTTCACGGTGTCAGGAAAATCGACCTTGATCTGCAAGCCACCGAGGCGTTCGGAACTCTCCAGACTGAGAATGGCCTGATGGCGTTCGGCAATGGAACGGATAATGGCCAGGCCCAGCCCACTGCCACCGGCCGGACTGCCGGGCACCCGGTAGAAGCGGCTGAACACCCGCTCGCGTTCTTCCGGCGCAATCCCGGGTCCGGAATCTTCCACGCTTAGCAGAATCCGCCCTGCAGCAGCCCCCTTGCCGGGCACGCGGCGCAGATCGATATCGACCGTGCCGCCAGCCGGTGTGTATTTGATGGCGTTATCCACCAGATTGCGCAGCAGAATGATCAGCGCATCGCTCTGACCGGACACCATCACCTCGTCGGCATGATGCAAGCCCAGATCGATCTGGCGTGCCTGCGCCAGTGCCGCCATATCACCGAGCGTGCGGCGCACCAGATCGCTCAGATTCACCGCTTCGAGGCGCAACTCCTGCTGGCCAGCTTCCTGTCTGGCCAGTACCAGCAACTGTTCCACCAGCCGGGTAGCGCGTTCGATGCCGGCCGTGACGCGGCCCACCGCCACCCCGCGCGCCGCCTCATCTTGCGCGCGTTCCAGACTCAGCACCTGCAATTTCAGTGCCGCCAGCGGGGTGCGCAACTCGTGCGCCGCATCGGCCACAAAATGCTGCTGTGCCTCGAACGCGGTGCGCACCCGGCCAAACAGCAGATTCAATTCCTGTACCAGCGGCAGCACTTCTTCCGGCAAATCATCTTCCGAGACGGGCGACAGATCGTCGGCCTGACGCGCCGCCACTTGCCGCTTGACGCGCGATACCGAGGCCAGCGAACCACTCACCACCCACCACACTACCAGCATCAGCACCGGCGCCATCACGGCAATCGGTCCCACTGTGCGCAAGGCCAGGGTACCGGCCATGCGCTGACGCACCGCCATATCCTGCGCCACCTGCACCGTCTGGTTACTGGTCTGCACGGAGAAAATCCGGTAGGTGGTGTTGTTAGCTTTAACGTTGGAAAAACCCAGCACGGCACGCTGCGGCAGCGCGGCACGCGACAGGGAACGGAATACCTGCGCGCCGTCCGGGGTCCAGACCTGCACCACCAGATCATCGTTTTCCGGATCGGCGGCCGTATCGGCGGCCTTGTTGGTCAGCGTGGCGCTGGAGCGCAACGACATCGCCATCTGCTGCATGTGGTAATCGAAAATTTGATCCGCGTCATTTAAGGCGCTGCGATACGCCACCATGGCCTGGGCAATCGCGGCCATGGTAATGGCTGCCAGCAAAAACCACAGCAGGCGCCCGCGCAGCGAGTGCGTCACCACCGGCACGCGCGGCAGCGGCGGCATACGCACTTTGACCTTCATGCCTTTCATAGCTTGGGAACCATATAGCCGAGCCCGCGCACGTTCTGGATCAGTTCGGCACCGAGCTTTTTGCGCAAGCCGTGGATATACACTTCCACGGCATTGCTATTGACTTCATCCTTCCAGCTATACAGCTTCTCTTCCAGCTGCTGACGCGACAGCACGATACCGGGGCGGGCAATCAGCGCTTCGAGCACCGCCCATTCGCGCGCCGACAGATTGATCGGCTTGCCATCGGCCAGCACTTCGCGGGTCTGCGGATTAACGCTGACGCTGCCATGCTCGAACACCGGCTCGGCGCGTCCGGCCGAACGGCGCAGCAGTGCACGGATGCGGGCCAGCAGTTCGTCCAGATCATAGGGTTTCAGCACGTAATCGTCGGCACCGGCATCGAGGCCGGCGATGCGCTGCTCTTTGGCGTCGCGCGCGGTGGCGATCAGCACCGGGGTGAGTTCCTTGCGGGTGCGCATCGAGCGCAGCACTTCCAGACCATCTTTGCGCGGCAGCCCCAGATCGAGCAACACCAGATCGTAGGTCTGGGTCTGCAAGGCCGTGTCGGCCATGTCGCCATCCTTGACCCAGTCCACCGCGTAGTGCTCGGCCCGCAACAGGTCGAGCACCACTTCACCGATCATCGTATCGTCTTCTACCAGCAGAAGTCGCATATTATTTCCTTTCTATTTTTGTTGAGCGTTCTGCTGGCACGATCTTAGCCGATGCGCACAGGAATAAAGATTTTATCGTCGCCGCGCTGGATCAGCAATGCCACCGATTTACCGGACTTGTCGACCACTTCGCGCACCTGCTCGACGCTCTGCACGGGACGCCCGTTCACCGACAACAGCACATCGCCCGGTTGCACCCCGGCCATGGCAGCGGCACCACGCACATCTTCGATCAGCAGCCCGGAACCGATGCCGGACTGGCGCTTCTCGATATTTTCCAGTGGCCGCAGCGACAGGCCCAGCCGGTTTTTGCTGACCGCCTTGTCGTCCGCATCATTGGCAGCGAGCGCAGCTTTCTCGGCCGCATTACCCAGCGTGGCCTTGATAGACTCCAGTTTACCCTGACGCCACACTTCCAGCGTCACTTTCTCGCCCGGCGTGGCCAGGCTCACGATGGCCGGCAAGTCGCCCGAACTGACGATTTTCTGGCCATTCAGCATGCGGATCACATCACCCGCCTTCAGACCGGCCTTGTCAGCAGGACCGCCTTTTTCCACATTCGACACCAGCGCTCCTTCCGGCGTGGCCAGATTGAAGGAATCGGCAAAGCTCTGATTCACTTCCTGCACCGTCACCCCCAGCTTGGCGTGAGTGACTTTGCCGGTGGCGATAATCTGATCCTTGATCTTGCTGGCCACCTCGATCGGAATCGCGAACGACAAGCCCTGATAACCACCGGTCTGGCTATAGATCTGCGAGTTGATGCCGACCACTTCACCGCGCGTATTGAACAGCGGGCCACCCGAGTTGCCAGGGTTGACGGCCACGTCGGTCTGGATGAAGGGCACATTGCCGTCGGGCAGAGAACGCCCTTTGGCGCTGACCACCCCGGCCGTCACGGTATTGTCGAGGCCGTAAGGCGAACCGATTGCCAGTACCCACTGCCCCACTTTCAGGTCATTGGCTTTGGCCATGGGCACCACCGGCAGATTTTTCGCGTCGATTTTCAGTACCGCCACGTCGCTCTTCGGATCCGAGCCCAGTACCTTGGCGCGGAATTCGCGGCGGTCGGTCAGTTTCACCGTCACTTCGCTGGCGTCGCGCACCACGTGGGCATTGGTCAGAATCACGCCGTCACTGCTGACGATGAAGCCGGAACCCATGCCATGGGTCGGCACCCGCTGACCACCGCGCTGCTGCGGCATCTGGAAGCGGCGGAAGAATTCGAAGAAAGGATCATCGGCAAACGGATCACCGCGCCCGGCCTGCTCGTTATAGCTGGTGCGGGTGCTGCCCGTGACGCTGATATTGACCACCGCCGGACCGTTGTGATCGACGATCACGCTAAAGTCGGGCAAGGTGATACCCGGTGCCGGCACCGCCACCGGCGCGGCCGACGGGCTTGCCACAGCGGATGTGGGTAGCACCACAGGTGCGGCGGCGACAGCGTTACCTTGCTGCACTGCGACAGCGCCGCCCACGCCGATCACGCCCAGGACGGCCACTGCCAGGGCTGCACGTTTGAGAGTAGATTGAGACATAGTAAGACTCCTGCAATTAGGGTTAGTCAAAGTGGATGGTCAATGACGCCAATATGCGGTAGCAAACTTAGACTGGTCTTAACTTTTTATGGCCCGGCCGGTACCTGAAACAGGACTGCCCGCAGCGCAACATCGACGCAACAATGGCCGGTGCTGTATCTCAGCCCGGCCATTGTGTGCTACCGCATCACGGCAGATTTACAGATTTCCCGACAACATTACGCTGCCTGACGCTGCTCCAGTGCGGAGACGTTGGCGCCACCGTCGATGACGATTTTGCGCGGCTTCAGCGCTTCCGGAATTTCACGTACCAGTTCGATGCTCAGCATGCCGTTATCGAAGCTGGCGCCGGTCACTTTAACGTGGTTGGCCAGCTGGAAGCGCTGCTCGAAATCGCGCGCCGCAATGCCGCGGTGCAGATAGGTACGGGCGCTGCTATCTTTCTCTTTGCGGCCCACTACCTGCAGCGAATCGCGCTCGAAGGTGATGTCGATTTCCGAACGGTTAAAGCCGGCCAGTGCCATGACGATGCGGTACTGATCGTCGCTCACCAGTTCGATGTTATAGGGGGGATAGCTAGGGGTAGCATCGTTGCGCTGGGCGTCGTTGAGCAGTTGTGCCAGACGGTCAAAACCGATAGCGGAACGATACAGTGGGGTCAGGTCAAAATTACGCATGGTAGATATCCTTTTCAAGTTAAGCGATATGGTCAGGTGGCCCCCATCTGGGCGACCACTGACTCCGATATAGGATGGTTTTCGGGCGTTTCAAGGCCTTGAAAAACCCTCCCGGCATCCCCAGTCCGCCACTTTTTTTGCATGTTTTTGAAAAATTTTTCGATTTTTTAAAAAAAATTTAGCACGCCAGCGCGGCAAAGCCATTTGCCCGACGAGCTGATACACGTTGCAACATTTCAACGTTTCCCACGTGCTACACTCGTTTTTTTGATTTTCCCATCTCACACCATGTTCCTGCCACGCGTCCTTCTCGCTACCCTGCTTGCCTGTGCCTACCCTGCCCACGCCGACAGCATTTCCGATCAGCCCTATCCGGGCACCATCGTCCTGAAAGTCGACGCCACCAACACCGCTCAGCAGATCTTCCAGGTACGCGAAACCATCCCGGCCCAGCCCGGCAAACTGACCCTGCTGTATCCGCAATGGGTAGTCGGCAATCACGGCCCGAGTGGTGCCCTGAGCCAGTTCGCCGGTCTGAAAGTGTCGGCCAACGGTCAGCCGCTGACATGGGTGCGCGACACCGTCAACGTCTACGCCTTCCATATCGAGGTACCGCAGGGCGCCAGCAGCGTCGAGGTGGAATTCCAGTACCTGTCGCCGACCGAAGCAGCGCAGGGTCGCACCACCATGACCAACGATATTCTGGGCGTGCAATGGCAGTCGGTCACCCTCTACCCGGCCGGCTACGACAGCCGCAAGATCACCATGCAGGCCAACCTGACCGTACCGAGCGGCTGGCAATACGGCACGGCGCTGGAAACGGCCAGCCGTAACGGCGACCAGATCACCTTCAAGCCGCTGGATCTGGAAGCGATGCTGGATTCGCCGCTGTTCGCCGGCCGCTATTTCCGCCGCATCGACCTCGATCCGGGCGCGCGCATTCCCGTGCACCTGAACGTGGTAGCGGACTCGGCTGACCAGCTGGAAGCCACGCCGGAACAGATCGCACCGCACCGTGCGCTGATCCAGCAAGCCTACAAGCTGTTCAACTCGCAGCACTACAAACACTACGACTTCCTGTTCGCCATCAGTGACGAATTCGGCGGCATTGGCCGCGAACACCACCAGTCCAGCGAAAATGGCGTCAAGCTCGGCTACTTCACCGACTGGTCGAAACACGAAGCGCGCCGCGAACTGCTGCCGCATGAATTTGCCCACTCGTGGAACGGTAAATTCCGTCGCCCAGCCGATCAGAATGTGCCGAACTTTAATACGCCACTGCAGAATTCGCTGCTGTGGGTATATGAAGGCCAGACCCAGTACTGGGGCGCCGTGCTAGCCGCCCGTTCCGGCCTGATCAAAGCCGAACACACGCGCGACATGCTGGCGGCCACCGCTGCCCGCTACGACAACGTCAAGGGTCGGGAATGGCGCGCCGTGCAGGACACCACCAACGATCCGATCGTCAATGGCCGCCGTGCGCAGGGCTGGAACAACTGGCAACGTGCCGAAGATTACTACTCGGAAGGCCAGCTGATCTGGCTGGATGCCGATACCCTGATCCGCGAACTGTCCGGCGACAAACGCTCACTCAACGATTTCGCGCGGCGCTTCTTTGGCGTCGATGATGGCGTCAACGTGGCCAAGCACTACACCTTCGAGGACGTGGTACGCGAACTGAACGCCATCCAGCCGTATGACTGGACCAGCTTCCTGCGCAGCCGTCTGGACGGTCACGGCCCCGGCGCACCGCTAGCCGGTCTGGCCCGCGCTGGCTGGAAACTGGTGTACACGGAAAAACCGACCGATTTCCTGAAAGCACTGGAAGAGCAGAGTAAGTCGGCCAACTTCCAGTACTCGCTGGGCTTCTCGGTGGGCGCGGATGGCAAGCTGGAAGCTTTCCAGTGGGAAGGTCTGGGCTTTAAGGCTGGTCTGTCCGGCGGTAGTACGCTGGTGGCCGTGAATGGCCGTGCCTACAAGGCAGAACTGCTGCGTGCTGCGATCACGGCAGCCAAGACCAGCAAGGAGCCGATCAACTTGCTGGTGAAAAAAGGCAATCTGTACCAGACCTATGCGTTCGACTACCACGATGGCCTGAAGTACCCGCGTCTGGAACGCATCCGCGCTACGCCGGATCGTCTGGAAGCGATTCTCCAGCCACTAAAATAAGCACCCCGCCCGCAGTACGGTCATTCCGGCCGTACTGCAAGGCGAGGCGATTCTGGTGTATGCTGACGCCATGAACCAAGACACCGACATCCATCTCAGCGGCCCCTTCGAGGCTACCGACGGCAGCGGCCGTACCCACCAAGTCAAAGCCATCCGCATTTTTGATGAAGGCTATGGCGCGATCGACATCTACGTCGATTTCGTCGCCTCCATCAGCGGCTTGCACAAAGACGCTGCGCTGATCGGCGCCGTACAGGCGCAATTGCGCAAGCTCGGCTATCAGGGCCCTAGTGTCTCGGCTGGCGACAGCGTCCTGCAGGAAAATCGCCTGCTGGTGCTGGAAGCCCCTGACGAATTCAGCACCTTTGCTGCCAGCAAAGGCTGGAAAGACCTGTCCGAAGAATACGGCGACTAGCAGTCGGACATTAAGTTGGACAGTAAGTCGCACATTAAGCTAGGCAAAAAAGCCGTGCAGATACCAGCGCGCCGAGGACGGATCGCCGCCACTCGGCCGCTCGCGGTATAGCCAGTAATGGGCGTGATCGGCCCCCTCCGCCATAAAATAATCGCGCGTCTGCAAAGACTGCCACCATCCCGACTCGATTCTTTCGCCCCCTGAAATGATTTTCAGGGGCGAGCCGTAGTACGGCCGGTGCTCGCGCATCAGCAAGGCTATCGGCTGGGCCAGCAACCACGCCGGACGCGGCAAGGCCGGCATATCGGGCGGCAATTGGGCACGTGCATCCGGTGCACGGATTTTCTGCTGCACACTCACCCACAAATTGGCATGCTCGGGCCGGTAATCGGCGCGTGGCGCCGCCTGCAAAACATTCTCCGCACCGAGCCGCGCCGTCAGCACTTCCAGCAAACGCAGCCAGTCCTGCGGATTGCCGCCCGGCTCAGGAAACAGGCTATCGCTGGGCGGCGCCATCGGCTGCACCTGCGGCGCTTCCAGGCACAGCCCGATCACCGGCGCATCCAGGGTCTGGCGTGCCAGCCGCTCCTTGAGTAGTCGCAGCAGATGCGCGTCGCGCCAGGTCGGCTCGGCCAGCACAATCTCGATGGCCGTGGGTGGCCCCGCTACCCTGCCCCGTTCATGTTCGAGCAGCAAGCGTACGCGCTGCACAGCGTACTGGTGCGCCGTCAGCCAGCCCGTCAGTTGCAGCAGCAAGCGCTGCACGCCAAACAGCAGCGCCGAAGTCTCTTCAACACGGTCAAACAATTCGATGCGGGCGCGAAAACTGGCCGGTGCCTGCAACCACTGGTACAACTCGGGCCGCATGCCGCCCGCATCGTCGAGCATATCGAGCAGCGCCCGGCCGCAGCGACGCTGCAAACCGGGACGCGGCAACTGACGCAACTGTCCCAGCGTCAGGCAACCTATGCCTTCCAGCCAGTCCAGATACGGGCGCGCCGGTGGCAGCACGCTCACGTGCAAAGCATTCGTGCGCCGCAGCAGCGTGCGCATCTGCAAAGTCCGTCCGCCGCCGCTGCGCGCCAGCAGCCACGCACCGCGCGCCGTCGGCGCACACGCCAGCGTGGCACTGAAGCCCATATCGCGCAAGCTGCTACGCACCCGCCGGCACAGCGCGCCGACACCGCCAAACAGGCGCAAACTGGCGCCCACATCGAGCAGCAAGGACGCTTCTTCCACTTGCGCCAGTTGCGGCGTAAATTGCAGCAAGGCCAGCGCCACCGCCTGCTGCGCTTCCAGTTCGCGCTGTGGCGCGCGCTGCTGGAACTGCGCCTGCGGCAGCAGCATCAGCACGCCCGCGCGCCGCATGCCTTCCTGCACCCCGGCCTGCCGTGCCTGCGCCGACAGGGCCACCACCCGCTCCTGCTCGAGCACCACCGTGCACAGGTCAGCTGACCAGCGCGGACAGAACACTTCGAGCGGTAATTGCGGCAGGTGTAGCGCGATCCAGAGACGCATGGCGTTGAAGCAAAGTAGGAGTTAAAGGTAAAAACAGGGGAGCATCACGCTGCGGTCCGCGCCGTTTCACAAAACCGATCGCGATACCGCCCGGCGCCGTACGCAGTGCCAGCCGCAGCGGCGCGGGCGAGGCATCCTGCGCCGCCGCCAGCGGCCTGAGCAAACAGAACAGCGTATCGCCGCTTTGCGCCGCCAGATGCAGGCGGCGCAGCGTTTCGCCGCGTGCATGGTTCTGCCACAGCAGCAAGGCGCCGCAACAGCCGCTGCGCAACACCTGCTCGGCGGCCCACAGCGCATCGCTGCTGCGCGCCCCGCTGCGCAGCCACACCAGTTGCGACGGCTCCAGTCCCAGCGCCGCCAGTGCCAGCGCCTGCGGCGCATGCGGCGGTTGCAGCAGCACGATGGGACGCCGCCCCAGCGCCTGCAAAGCCGGACGCAGCAGCCGCAATTCCCCGATGCCATGCTGCTGCAACAACAGCTCGATCAGCACCCCTTGCGGCCAGCCCCCGCCCGGCAACTGGCTGGACAGGGCCGCAAAGCCCGTGTCGATGCAGCGCTCGCTGCTGCGCGCCAGTTGCGACGCCAGCCAGAGTGAGGGATGCAAAGTTTCCGGCGCGACAAATGATGCTGAGGGGGTCATGGAGTGGTTAAACCAAGGCAAAGTACTGTATGCATATACAGTACAATTTCCAGCCGGTTTTAGCAAGGGTTATCTGTGCCGTGCACACCTTGCTGTAACATGGCACTTCAACAAACCTGAGTAATTCGATAAGGACTGATCTTGCAAACCATCCAACTGCTGGGTGCCATTCTGTTCGGGCTGGCACTGCTGCATACCTTCGCCGCCAAATCCATCGAACAGTTGGCGCACCGACATCCGCGCCACGCCGGCCTGCTGCATCTGCTAGGCGAGGTCGAGGTGGTGTTCGGTTTCTGGGCGATTGTGTTGATCATCAGCATGGCCATCGTGGGCGGCGGCGACAGCGCCATCGCCTATGCCGAATCGCGCCAGTACACCGAGCCGCTGTTCGTATTCACGGTGATGGTGATCGCCGCGTCGCGCCCGGTGCTGGCGGTGGTGCAGGGGCTGCTGCACAAGCTGGCCAGCCTGCTGCCGATGCGCACCGAACTGGCCATGGTCTGGTTCGGACTGGCGCTGGTACCGCTCAGTGGTTCGCTGATTACGGAACCGGCAGCCATGACCCTGGCCGCGCTGATGCTGGCACCGCTGGCGTTTCGTAGCGAACTGCCCGAGTGGCTCAAATATGGCGCGCTGGGCGTACTGTTCGTGAATGTCTCGATTGGTGGCACCCTGACCGCCTACGCCGCACCACCGGTGCTGATGGTAGCCAGCGCATGGCACTGGGACAGCGCTTTCATGGCCCAGCATTTCGGCTGGCGCGCTGCACTGGCGGTGCTGTTCAACGCCACGGTCATCAGCGCCCTGCTGGCGCGCCACCTGCAAGCGCACACCAGCAGCGATAGCGAAAGTGCTCCGGTACCGCTGACCGTCAGCGCCATCCATCTGGCGTTTCTGGCGCTGGTGGTGGTGTTCAGCCACCATCCGGTACTGTTCCTCGGTCTGTTCATGCTGTTCCTCGGCTTTACCATCGCCTACCAGCGCTATCAGCAACCGCTGATTATCAAGGAAGGCCTGCTGGTTGGCTTCTTCCTCGCGGGACTGGTGGTGCTGGGCGGGATGCAGCAATGGTGGTTGCAGCCTATTGTGGAAAGTCTGGCGCCCACGGCCCTGTTCTTCAGCGCACTGGGACTGACCGCCATCACCGACAACGCCGCCCTCACCTATCTGGGTTCGCTGATTGAGGGCATCAGCGCGCAGTCGCAATACATGCTGGTAGCGGGCGCGGTGGCTGGTGGTGGTCTGACGGTGATTGCGAATGCGCCGAATCCGGCCGGTGCGGCGCTGCTGCGCCACGGCTTCCGCGATGCGTCGATCGGCGCCATCGGCCTGCTGCTGGGCGCACTGGCACCGACCGCGGTAGCGGTGCTGGCCTTCCTGCTCTGAGCACATGCAGTGCTGACGCTAGCCACGGCTAGCGTCAGACATACAGCCGATCAGCGCTGCATTGATTCCCAGACCTTCTGCAAGCGCTTGACCGATACCGGCATCGGCGTACGCAGCTCCTGCGCAAACAGCGACACCCGCAACTCTTCCAGCATCCAGCGGAATTCCACCAGCTTGGGATCAGTATTGCGTCCCGCCGATTTATCGCGCGCCACACGCTGATACAGCTGCGCCGCCTGTTGCCACTCGCCCATCAACTTGGTATCACGCGCCGGATCGCCACGCAGCTTTTCGATCCGCACATTCATCGCCTTCAGATAGCGCGGGAAGTGTGCCAGCTGACTGTACTCGTTCTCCGACAGGAAGCGCTTGTTCACCAGTGCCTGCAACTGCGCCTGCATATCGGCAGCAGCAGCTGCCGGCAAACCTTGCAGACGTTTCGGCAGACCATGGAATTCGGTCAGCACCTGCGACAGCAAACGGGCGATCTCGTTCACCAGCAGTACCAGCCGCGATTTGCCTTCATCCTTGCGCTTGGCGAAGCTGTTGGCATCGAGCGGCAGCGGATCCTGCAGGCAGGCGATATCCAGCGCCTTCTGGATAATCTGCTCGCGCAGTTCTTCCTGCGTGCCCATGCTCATGAACTGCATACCCATCTGCTGCAGATTCGGGATGCTCTTTTCGATGAACTTGATCTGATCCTTCATCTGCAAGGCGAACAAGCGGCGCAGACCAGCGCGATGGGTACGCGCGGCCACGCTCGGATCGTCGAACACCTCCAGATCGCAATGCGCGCCCTTGTCCACCAGCGCGGGGAAACCGATCAGCGTCAGCTTGCCCTGCACGATTTCCAGCAGTTCCGGCAATTCGCCAAAGGTCCAGCTGGTCAGGCCATTGAGCGTGATGCCACTGGCACTGCTGTTGCCAGCCTGCCCAGCGCTGGCCGCATTGCCCTGCTTCGGCGCGGCGCTGCCAGCAGCTTGTCCCGCGCCGGCTACCGTACGGCCACTCTGGGCTGCTGTACCCTGTGCGCCTTGTGCACCTTTCGTCCCACTGGTCACCAGCCCGCGCAGGTTGACACCCTGCCCGCCGCTAGTCTCCGCCATCTTCTGGAAACTCTCGCGCGCCTGTGTGCCGAATTCGGCCTGCAGGGTCGCCAGATTGCGTCCCATTTCCAGCTGACGGCCATGTTCGTCGATCACTTTGAAATTCATGAAGTGATGCGCTGGCAGCGTCTCCGGCTTGAAATCGCTGGTCAGTACCGAGATGGTGATCTGGCTACGGATATCGGCGATGATGGCGTCGATCAGATCACCACGTCCGAAGCTGCCCGCCTCCTGCACCCGTTCACAGAAACGCGCCGCATAATCCGGCAGCGGTACGCAGTGACGGCGCAGCTTCTGCGGCAGAGACTTCAGCAGCAGATGCACTTTCTCCTTCAGCATGCCCGGCACCAGCCATTCGCAGCGCTCGCGCGGCAACTGGTTGAGCGCATACAAAGGCACGGCCATGGTCACACCATCGCGCACACTGCCCGGTTCGAAGTGATAGGTCAGCAGCATCTCTAAGCCCGTCACTGCCATCATTTTCGGGAATAGATCGGTGGTCACACCGGCCGCCTCGTGGCGCATCAGTTCATCGCGGTTCAGGTACAGCAGCTTCGGTTCCGCTTGCGTGACCGTCTTGTGCCACTTTTCGAAACCGGCGCCGTTGACGATATCGGCTGGCAGCAGCTTGTCGTAGAACGCCGCGATCAGTTCATCGTCCACCAGCACATCCAGACGACGCGACTTGTGTTCAAGGTTTTCGATTTCCTTGATCAGCTTATGGTTGTGCGCAAAGAACGGCGCACGGGTCTCGTAATCGCCTCCCACCAGCGCATCGCGAATGAAAATTTCGCGCGCTTCGGTCGGATTGAACAGACCGTAGTTGATGCGCCGCTGGCTATATACCACCAGCCCGTACAGCGTGGCGCGCTCGGACGCTGTCACCTGCGCGGAACGTTTTTCCCAGCGCGGCTCGCCCCACGATTTTTTCAGCAGATGGCCGCCGACCTTTTCCAGCCACTCGGGCTGGATCTGCGCCACACAGCGCGCATACAGGCGGGTGGTATCCACCAGCTCGGCCGCCATCACCCATTTGCCGGGCTTTTTCAGCAGCGAGGAACCAGGCCAGATATTGAACTTGATGCCGCGCGCGCCGAGATAGCCCGCACCCGGTTCATCTTCGCTCT
>JAIXXN010000024.1 GCA_027490725.1 Oxalobacteraceae bacterium | reverse complement strand
CCGTGTAGGTGGTCGCACCGATGCATTTCAGCTGGCCGTTAGCCAGTGCCGGCTTGAGCAGATTCGACGCGTCCAGCGTGCCGCCCGACGCCGAACCGGCGCCGATGATGGTGTGGATTTCGTCGATGAACAGAATCCCGTGCGGATTGTCCTTCAGCTGTTTCAGCACCGCCTTCAGGCGCTGCTCGAAATCGCCACGGTATTTGGTACCGGCCAGCAGCGCGCCCATGTCCAGCGAATACACCACGGCGTTCTGCAGAATTTCCGGTACGTCGCTCTGGGTGATGCGATACGCCAGACCTTCGGCGATCGCGGTTTTACCCACGCCCGCTTCACCGACCAGCAGCGGATTGTTTTTGCGGCGACGGCACAGGATCTGGATTACGCGATCGACTTCTTCTTCGCGTCCGATCAGCGGATCGATCTTGCCTTCCGCCGCAGCCTTGTTCAGGTTCAGGGTGTACTGGTCGAGCGGACTTTCCTTCGGCTGCCCTTCGGCACCCGGCGCGCCCTCTTCCACGCCTTCCGAGGCTTTGGCCGCTTCGCCCTGCTGATCCTTGCGCACGCCGTGCGAGATGAAGTTGACCACGTCCAGACGGGTCACGCCCTGCTGGTGCAGATAGTAGACCGCGTGCGAATCTTTCTCGCCGAAGATGGCGACCAGCACGTTAGCGCCGGTCACTTCCTTCTTGCCGTTCGACGCCGATTGCACGTGCATGATGGCGCGCTGGATCACGCGCTGGAAGCCCAGCGTCGGCTGGGTATACACTTCACCCGTGCCAGGCACGGTAGGCGTGTTATCGCCAATAAAGTTGGTCAGCGTTTTGCGCAGATCCTCGATGTTGACGGCGCAGGCACGCAACACTTCGGCAGCCGAAGGGTTGTCAAGCAAGGCCAGCAGCAAGTGCTCTACCGTGATGAATTCGTGCCGTGCCTGTCGTGCTTCGACAAACGCCATGTGCAAACTTACTTCCAATTCCTGCGCAATCATACTTCCTCCATCACACATTGCAGGGGATGACCTGCCTTGCGTGCGTGCGTTAAAACAAACTCCACTTTGGTACTGGCGACGTCTTTGGAAAATACGCCACACACACCTTTACCGTGCTGGTGCACGCTGAGCATGATTTGCGTGGCCGTTTCCCGGTCTTTATTGAAATACTCCTGAATGATGGCCACCACGAATTCCATCGGAGTGTAGTCATCATTGAGCAGCGCTACCTGGTAGAGCGGCGGCGGTTTCAGTGCTTGCCGCTCAATGAGGGCTTCGGTGTCGTGCTTGGTTGCCATACGCTTATATTCTAATGCTTTCAGGGTTGTTGCAATGTGAATTCACAGTGCCGCGCCAATTGTTTCCATCTTACGCGTTTTCTCGACTTGTCGCAGATGGCGCCCACTGTTCGAAAATCAAGAGTTGCTTTTCCGCCAATTTAATTCAAAGTAGCAAAATGCATACAAATCTGCTTGACATTAGATTTTGGTGCGCTAACAATGCGTTATCGGCTGCGTGCAGAAATGTACATGTTGATAAGAAGTGAGGCGTGAGGAGGGGGCAAGAAGCTTCTTGCTTTTATGGCTCGTGTGATCCGTTTTAATTTTGAAAGTTCTTTTTATGGCAACAGGTACTGTTAAGTGGTTCAATGATTCCAAAGGTTTTGGCTTCATCACTCCCGATGACGGCGGCGAAGATTTGTTCGCTCACTTCTCCGCAATCAACATGAACGGTTTTAAGACCCTCAAAGAAGGTCAAAAAGTTCAGTTCGAAGTCACGCAAGGCCCTAAAGGCAAGCAAGCTTCCAACATCCAGTCCGCTTAATTTCTTAAGCAGCAGATGTGAAAAACCTCGCAGAGCGAGGTTTTTTTTCGCCCGACACTTTTCCCCTGTTGTTGCCGCCCTACACAAAGTATCCGTGGAGCAACCCTATTCCAGCGCAGAAAATGATCACCCGGGGCACTTTTTGCTTAAAGAGGATCAGTGCGATCGCTGCGCCAAATGCAAGGGCCGCCGCAAACAGATCCAGCTCAGCACCCGCTCCCTGCGGCCACAAAACGTTGTAGCCAAAGAACAGTGCCAGATTCACGATCACTCCGACCACAGCGGCTGTGATCCCGGTCAAAGGTGCTGTCAGGCTCAACACATCGCGACTGGCCTCGACCAGTGGAGCGCCGGCCAGAATGAAGATGAAGGACGGCAAAAAAGTGAACCACGTCACCAGCACGGCCGCCACCATTCCGGCTAGCCACGCCTGCTGCGCACCAAACAGCGCCTGCCCGTAAGCGCCGATATAGCCCACAAACACCAGCACCATGATCAGCGGACCGGGCGTGGTCTCGCCCAGCGCCAGCCCATCCATCATCTGTGCCGGACGTAACCAGCCATACTCGACGATTGCCCCCTGAACCACATACGGCAGCACCGCGTAAGCACCACCAAAGGTCAGCAGCGCAGCCTTGGTGAAGAACCACGCCATCTGCGTCAGGGTGTGCTGCCAGCCCAGCCCTAGCGTCAGCGCCGCCATCGGCACCAGCCACAGCAGCGCGCCGCACAGCAGCACCAGCGCCAGCCGCTGCCAGCGGAACACGGCATGCGCCGGTACCGGCGTGTCATCATCAATCACGGCGGCACCATAGTGCTGTTGTGCGGCGCCGCCATGGCCACCCATGCTGAACGCGGCGGGACGCCAGCGCCCACCGGCATAGCCCGCCAGCGCGGCTAGTCCGATAATCAGCGGGAATGGCCAGTGCAGCGCAAAAATCGCCACGAAGGCCGCGCCGGCAATCGCCCACAGCCAGCCATTGCGCAAGGTGCGCTGGCCAATCCGGTGGGCCGCCTGCAGCACGATGGCTGTCACGGCCGGCTTGATGCCATACAGCAGCCCCGCCAGCAGTGGCAGATGACCATACACCGCGTACAGCCAGGACAGCACGATCAGCAACAGCAGCGATGGCAGCACAAACAGCGCGCCGGCCAGCAGGCCGCCGCGGCTGCGATGCATCAACCAGCCGATATAGGTAGCCAGCTGTTGCGCTTCGGGGCCCGGCAGCAGCATGCAGTAATTCAGCGCATGCAGAAAGCGCCGCTCGGAGATCCAGCGACGCCGTTCGACCAGCTCCTCATGCATCAGCGCGATCTGCCCTGCCGGCCCGCCAAAGCTGATACAGCCTAGCAACAGCCAGTAGCGCAGCGCCTGCCACAGACTGGGCGCCTGCGGTGCCACCTGCTCGAATTCCTCTGCCTGTTGCGCCATCTCACCGCTCCACTGATACCCAAAAACAATTATCAAAAATAGGGGACGCAAGGTCAATGCAACGCAATCGCGTTGTATCCCTATTTTTGAGGCAATAGCGCTGCGCCGCATAGACGCGGCCTCAGCCACCGCTTACGAGCAAAAAAAAGCCCGCTCCATCGCTGGAGCGGGCCTTGTGTGCTAAAGCACGAATTACATATGCGAAATCATTACGTCGCCGAAGCCCGAGCACGAAACCTGGGTTGCGCCTTCCATCAGACGGGCGAAGTCGTAGGTGACTTTTTTCGAATCGATCGATTTTTCCATCGACGAGATGATCAGGTCAGCCGCTTCAACCCAACCCATGTGACGCAGCATCATTTCAGCCGACAGAATCAGCGAACCTGGGTTCACGTAGTCTTTGCCAGCGTACTTCGGTGCGGTACCGTGGGTTGCTTCGAACATCGCAACGGAGTCGGACAGGTTGGCGCCCGGAGCGATACCGATACCGCCCACTTGTGCTGCCAGTGCGTCGGAGATGTAGTCGCCGTTCAGGTTCAGGGTAGCGATCACGCTGTACTCTGCTGGACGCAGCAGAATCTGTTGCAGGAACGCATCAGCGATCGAATCCTTGACGATGATGTCTTTGCCGGTCTTAGGATTCTTGAATTTGCACCATGGGCCGCCGTCGATCAGTTCAGCGCCGAATTCTTTGATGGCCAGTTCGTAAGCCCAGTCACGGAAGCCACCTTCGGTGTACTTCATGATGTTGCCTTTGTGAACGATGGTCACGGATGGCTTGTCATTGTCGATCGCGTACTGGATCGCTTTGCGCACCAGACGCTGGGTACCTTCGATCGACACTGGCTTGATGCCCAGACCCGAGGTCTCTGGGAAGCGGATCTTGGTGACGCCCATTTCCTTGATCAGGAAGTCCATCAGTTTTTTAACGCCTTCGCTACCTTGCTGGTATTCGATACCGGCGTAGATGTCTTCCGAGTTTTCACGGAAGATGACCATGTCGGTCTTCTCTGGCTCTTTCACTGGCGAAGGCACGCCGGTGAAGTAACGCACTGGGCGCAGGCAGACGTACAGGTCCAGCTGCTGACGCAGGGCCACGTTCAGCGAACGGATGCCGCCGCCGACTGGCGTGGTCAGAGGGCCTTTGATGGAAACAACATAGTCTTTCAGTACCGTCAGGGTTTCTTCTGGCAGCCAGACGTCCGGGCCATACACGGTGGTCGATTTTTCGCCAGCGTAGATTTCCATCCAGCTGATTTTGCGCTTGCCAGCGTAGGCTTTTGCCACGGCAGCGTCGATCACTTTGATCATGACTGGGCTGATATCGACGCCAGTACCATCACCTTCGATGTACGGAACGATAGGGTTATCTGGTACATTCAGGGAAAAATCGGCGTTGACGGTGATTTTCTTGCCGTCGGCAGGTACTTTGATATGTTGATACATCGTGTTCTCCGAAGTGGACGCTCGGCAAGCAGCAAGCTGCTACCAGGCATAAATTAGTTGCACGTTGGTACATTTGTCCGAAGTCTTCTATAAGACATAAGACGGGCGTTTCACATTATGCACGAGTATTTTACTAGGCGCTACGGTTTTTCAGATACTGGCCAATAAGCCTACACCAAAAACACCCCAAGAAAAGTATGTCTCTCATTCTATTTAACAAACCCTTTCAGGTACTGTGTCAGTTCTCGCAACAGGATGGCCGCGCCACGCTGGCCGATCATCTCGACATCCCGAATATCTACCCTGCTGGCCGGCTCGATGCCGATAGCGAAGGCCTGATGCTACTCACCGACGACGGCAAACTGCAACACATGATTGCCCACCCCGACCACAAGGAAGCCAAGGTCTACCTGGTGCAAGTGGAAGGCGTGCCGGATGCGGCCAGTCTGGCAAAACTGCAGGCGCCGCTTGATCTGGGCGATTTTGTGAGCAAGCCCTGCAAAGCCGTCCAGATCGAAGCGCCGCAGTGGTTATGGCCGCGCAACCCGCCGATCCGCAGCCGCGCCGATCAGCCGACCAGTTGGCTGGCAATCACCCTGCAGGAAGGCAAAAATCGACAAGTACGCCGCATGACAGCCGCCGTCGGCCTACCCACCCTGCGACTGGTACGCACCGCCATCGGCGGCATCTCCCTGGCCAGCCACCCCCTGATGCCCGGCGAATGGATGGAAGTCTCCCCGAAAGACCTGAACACCTAAACAAACCGGGGTCAGATCCGACATCCGGACACGGGCTCGACCGAACAACCGGGGTCAGATCCGACATCCGGACACGGGCTCAACCGCAATCGTCATTTGGCCGACATTAGGCTTTGCGCTGAATGTGCTTTCTGGCGCTACCGCGTAGTGGCCCCAGCTTGCTGCGGGCTGCAGGCTGCTTAATGCAGAGTTCGTGTCCGGATGTCGGATCTGACCCCGGGTTAATGCTTGCCACAATCGCAAAAACCCGCACTAGCCTAGGGCCAGTGCGGGTTTTTGCAACTTACTTCCGGTGAGGGAAATTAAGCGGACAGTGCTTTCAGGGCTGCTGCCAGACGGCTCTTATGACGAGCTGCCTTGTTTTTGTGGATGATCTTCTTATCGGCGATGCTGTCGATGGTCGACACGGACGATTGGAAGATTGCCGAAGCAGCAGCTTTATCGCCAGCCTGGATCGCTTTACGAACCGCTTTGATTGCGGTGCGCAGGGTCGAACGCTGAGCCGAATTGTGAGCGTTTTGCTTGACTGCTTGACGAGCGCGTTTGCGCGCTTGTGCGGTATTTGCCATGGAATTTCCTAAATCAGGGTAAAGGTGCGTTTGCAAACATTATTGTTTGCCAAACAGGTGCGTTCAGTGCGTCTGCCGAACCATGTGAGTCAAACTACTGCCTGCCAAACATTAGTGTCTGCGTAACAGAATTCTGTACAGCCTGCGATTATAGCGATGTTTTAAGGCGGGAGCAACTATAATCATGCCCCATGAACCTGCTTAAAACTCTTGCCGCCATTTCCAGCATGACGATGCTGTCCCGCGTAACCGGATTATTACGTGAAACGCTGTTCGCCCGCGCCTTCGGTGCCGGGGCCTACACAGACGCGTTCATCGTCGCGTTCCGCATTCCCAACCTGCTGCGCCGCCTGTTTGCCGAGGGCGCTTTTTCACAGGCCTTCGTACCGATTTTATCAGAGTATAAGAATCAGCACGGGCAGGAAGCCTCCAAGAAACTGGTCGACCATGTTGCGAACACACTGGTCTGGTCTACCCTGTTCGTCAGCGCCATCGGCATCCTCGGCGCGCCGCTGTTTGTTTACCTGATTGCAACCGGACTGGACAAGCAGCCGGGCGCCTTCGATGCGGCCGTCTGGATGACACGCCTGATGTTCCCTTATATTAGCTTCATGGCCTTTGTGGCGCTGGCCGGTGGCGTGCTGAATACCTGGCGCGAGTTCAAGATCCCCGCCTTCACGCCGGTGCTGCTGAACCTGTCATTCATCTCAGCCTCCTTATTTCTGCAGTCACATCTGGAGCAGCCGATCTATGCCATGGCAATTGCCGTGTTCATCGGCGGCATCCTGCAGGTCGCGCTGCAAGTTCCCGCACTGATCAAGATCGGCATGCTGCCTACCCTGTCATGGAACCCTGCTGCAGGTCTGGGCGATGCTGGCGTGCGCCGCGTACTGAAGAAGATGGCACCCGCCGTGTTCGCCGTCTCGGCAGCCCAGATCAGCCTGATGATCAACACCAGCATCGCCTCGCGTCTGGCCGAAGGAAGCATCTCCTGGCTCTCGTATGCCGACCGCCTGATGGAATTCCCTACCGCACTACTGGGCGTAGCGCTGGGCACCATCCTGCTGCCCAGCCTCTCCAAAGCCCAGTCCGATGGCGATCCACAGGAATACTCCGATTTGCTGGACTGGGGCCTGCGCCTGACCTTCCTGCTGGCCCTGCCTGCAGCGGTGGGACTGGCCATGCTGGCCGAGCCACTGATCGCCACCCTGTTCCACTACGGCAAGTTCACGGCCGAAGCAGCGGCCCAGTCGGCCCGACCACTGATCGCCTATAGTGCCGGCCTGCTGGGGATTATTCTCGTGAAAACGCTGGCGCCGGCCTTTTACGCCCGTCAAGACATCCGCACTCCCGTCAAGATTGCCACCGGCGTGCTGATCGCGACCCAGTTGATGAACTGGCTGTTCGTACCGTATCTGCAAGTGGCCGGGCTGGCCCTATCGATCGGCCTGGGCGCCTGCATCAACGCCGGCTTCCTGTTTGCCGGCTTGCGCAAGCGCGGCATCTACACCCCGAAGCCGGGCTGGCCGTTGTTCTGCCTCAAGCTGGTACTCGCCTGCATCGCGATGGGTGGCGCCGCATGGCTGGGCGCGCACCAGATCGACTGGCTAGGCATGCAGCACCACACCCTGCTGCGCATCGGCGCCCTGCTGCTAGTGATAGGCGCCTGCGCCAGCGTATATTTCGCCGTATTGCTAGCACTAGGCTTCCGCGTGCGCGATTTCAAGCGCAGCGCCCGCTAACCGCGTTTGTATAGACCAACCGGGGTCAGATCCGACATTCGGACATGAGCTCGGTTGGCGCTCCCAAGGCCGTATGCGGTCTGGATGTGCCGACGCTGCAGTTTCCCCCCGCACTTCCCCACCAGAGTCTCCCGAAGCAAACAAAGGCCTCATATTTCTCGACTGGAATGAAAGCAGCAGCGATACCTGCAGAGTTCGTGTCCGGATGTCGGATCTGACCCCGGCTCCTGTAGAGTTCGTGTCCGGATGTCGGATCTGACCCCGGTTCTGACCCCGGTTCTCTCGCTCGAAAATCAGGACGAAAAAAAAACCCGCCGAGGCGGGTTTTTCTCAAATCAGCTAAAACTTAGGCTGCTTTGTTTGCTTTGCGACGAGCAACTACGCCCAGCAGAGCCAGACCGCCCAGCAGCATGCCGTAGGTTTCTGGTTCTGGTACAGCGGTTACGGAGTAGTTAGCGCCCAGGAAAGCAACGTTGCTCGACTGGCCGTTGCCCATCAGGGTGCCGGAAGCGAAAACGTTGTACGAACCAGCTGCAACATTGTGCAGGCTGAAGCCGGTGGTCGACAGGTCGGTGTCAACCAGCGAACCAACGGTTGCGCTGGTGAAGTTCACGGTGTCCAGGGTCAGGGTGAAAGTCACGCCTGGAACTGGGGTGTAGCTAACTTTGTCAGCAGCAAACACGTTACCGGTGATGTCCGACAGCGAAGCAACATTGATGGTGCCGATCAGCAGGTTGGAGAACGAGCTACCAACGGTTGCTGGAGCGTAGATGGTGGCTGCCGAAGCGCCGAACGATGCTGCAGCCAGCAGAGCGCCAGCAACGATAGATTTCAATTTCATGTGATTTCCTTAATCATACGAATTGTGGCTTCGCTCAGCGGGCCACGATTTTAGTTAACAGGAGTGCTACTTGGATAATCATAACATAACAAAGCCGAATTTCATTGTAAATTTTCCATTTTGGTTTGCACCTGTGCAACTTTTTTCATATCGTAGAAAATGAATCCGGACGGAAATAGTTTCAGTCCAAAATGGTGCAAAATTCTGCAATCATTGGTGAGAATCTTGTTTTAAAGGTACATATATCTTTTCAGCAACCGGCGCCGGACTCGGCTCTGTCGTGGACGATTCTGTGTTTTCTGGCTCGGGCGCGGCACTTTCTTCCGCTGCGGCAGGCTGCTCGACAGGATTTTCTTCCGTCCGTTGTTGCGGTGCAACAGACGGCGGGGGCGCGCCAGTACTGGCTGCGTCGGTATCTGCCGATTTTTGACCGCCAGTGAACTTCCAATCCGAAATTCGTGCCATGCCGGCAAACCCGGCAAAACGCGACGGGAAGTTACTGAGCTTTACCGGCCTTGCACTGGACAAACTATAGATGGATAGCACGCCAGATTTTTCCCCGGCATACACAACGCCCCACTCCGCCTGACCGGTCATGGGGTCGACAAAAATCTTCCTGAGGTGCCGTCGCGGGGTGGGAAAGCGCGGGTCGCGTAACAATTCCTTGAGCGAGGGCGGGATGGTTGGCTGCCCTGACGGGGTCGCTTCAGCGTAGCTTTGCAAGGCATCGCTGAACGCCGCGCCGATTATCAGGAGTTCCTGTTCGGCACGGCTGCGCTGCAACACCGAACCGAGCTTGATCGAGGATGCCGTGACCAGACCGATGATGGCCAGCAATATCATCAGGCTCAGATAAGTAAAGCCGCGCTGGCGGCGCCGGTCGCGCTGCTGCATTACCAGTCGGCGTAAGGCTTGCCGCTACGATCGTTGCCGGGAGCGCCACTACGGATGTTATACACGCCACCCTTGCTACCATCCTCGGGCGGCACGATGATCCAGCTGGTCTCGCTTTCGGTCACCGGATCGACCGGCATTGCGCGCAAATATTTCTTCTCAACCAACTGTTCCAGCGTATCCGGGTAACGTCCCGTATCGCCGTAATACTGGTCCAGCACCTGCCGCACATTGCGCAAATTGTCGGCCAACACGACTTCCTTCGACTTGTCGATGCTGGGGAAATAACGCGGCACCGCCAGCGTCAGCATCAGTGCGACGATGCCCAGCACTACCAGCAGTTCGATCAGGGTAAATCCTCGGCTACGCATACTTACCATTTCCTGTAGGGGACGCCATTCAGTCCCGATTTTTCGCTCAGACTGTAGACGTCATAGACATCATCACCTTCGCGCGGCTGGTCGGCCTCGCTGGCATAACTGCGCTTACCCCAGGTTTGCGCCTCGCTCAGCGTCGCATCGCTGCTAAAGGGATCACGTGGCAAGCGACGCAGAAAGAAGATCTTGGTATGCGCTGGGGTCTGCATATCCGGCACGCCCTCGACCAGCGACTCCAGCGTTTTCGGATATCCGCTGGCGCCCAGCGACTTGGCCACCCGCCCCTGATCATACGCAGCCTTGTAGGCATCGAGCCCCTGACGGATCTGGTGCAGCGCTTCACGCAATTCCTGCTCCTGACGGCGCTGCACGACGACCTGCGCAGTCGGCACCACCAGTGCGCTCAGCAGGCCAAGTATGGCCAGCGTCACCAGTAGTTCGATCAGCGTAAAGCCGCTAGCGCGCTTGCTCATGTTCGCTCAGGTTCGCTTATATTTGCTCAGGGACGCGGCTGCAGCGGCGATGGAGCAACGATGTCGCCCGGTGCTGGCGGCGGCATAGCTACTGCTTCCCCCGCAGGCATAACGCCCGCCGCCGGGACCATCACGGCTGCTGCGACCGGAACCACTGCCGTAACAGGTGCTGCTGGAGCTGGAGCTGCTGGTACTGCCGGAGCCAGCGACGACACCGGCAATGGCTGCGGTGCTGGCATCGGCACGGGAGCCGGTGCTGGCAGCATGACAGGCGCGCGCAGCGTCATATCCGGACGGCGCCGGAAGCTCGCTTCGGTACCGGCCGAAAACTCGGACACATTCGCCTCGGGGCGCTGCAGATTGCGGATCAGGTGCGGCGTAATCGACAGCACGATCTCGGTGCGCTGATTATCATCACGCTTATTGCCGAACAGCCGACCCACAATCGGCAGATCACCAAAGCCCGGCACGTGATTACCTGCGCCACGTTCTTCATTGTTGATCAGACCTGCCAGCACCTGATTCTCGCCATCCTTCAGCTGCAGCATGGTGGCAGCCTGTCGGGTGCCGATCTGGTAAGCCGTGCCACCGTTCTTGGTGGTCAGTGTGCCGGTCAGGTTACTCACTTCCAGGCCGACGCGGATCGCCACTTCGTTATTCAGATAGATGGTCGGCTCCACATTCAGCGTCAGACCTACTTCGACATAGGTGATCGAATCGCTGGCAAAGCCGCCCACGCCGGACGACACGGTGGTGGTTACGACCGGCAGCTTGTCGCCGATGACGATCTTGGCCTTTTCCTTGTTACGCACGCGAATCCGCGGATTGGCCAGCAGATTGGTATTGGTGTCATTGGTATTCGCGTTCAGGGTCGCCGAAACGCCACTCACACCGATGCTGCGCTGGTTCAGATTGCGCAGGTCATTCAGCTTGATCGCCGTACCGCCACTCGAGGTCAGTGGCGTCAGCCCCACCGTGGTTGGCCAGGCCACCCCCAGATCCATCACGCTGCCGCGCTTCACTTCCAGAATCTCCACCTCCAGCATCACTTCCGGCTCCGGCGTGTCCTGCAGCGCCACCAGTCGTTCGGCCAGACGGATCGCTTCCGGCGTGTCGCGTACGATCAGCAGATTGAGTTTTTCATCAACCACCACATCGCGCGTTTTCAGTATCGTCTTGAGCGTATTCGCAACCTGCTTGGCATCGGCGTTGGCCATGAAGAAGGTCTTCACCGACATTTCCTGATATTCCTTCAGCTTGGCGGCCACGTTCGGGAAAATCAGTACCGTATTAGCGTCCATCACCTGCTGTTCCAGCTGATTGGTCAGCAGCATGAAATAGATGGCCGATTCCACCGTGCTGTTTTTCAGCAGGATGGTGGTACGCTGATCCAGCTTCACATCCTTATCGAACACGAAGTTCAAGCCCGAACGGCGCGAGATCACATCGAACACCTGCTTCAGCGGCGCATCGCGAAACTCGATGGTGATCGCCTGCTTGTACGCCTTGGCCAGGCCGGGTTCACCCGCAGCCGGACTGTGTTTTTCCGCGAGCTGGCGTTGCAGCAGACGCGCGCGCTCGCTGGCCGGATATTCGGTCAGCACCGCATTGATCTTCTGTTTTGCCTGTTCCAGTTCGCCCTTCTCGATCTGCCCGCTGGCCGTATCGAGCAGCTTGCCCAGACGTTCGTCGCGTTCCAGCGCGCGCAGTCCGGCACGGGCACGTTCGTTGAGCGGATCAAGTCCCTGCGCGCGGCGCAGATTCTGTTCGGCCAGTTCGGCTTTGCCCTCTGTCCGCAGTTGCTCGCCCAGATCCAGAAAACGCTGGATGGCGCGATCCCGCTCGCGCAGATAGGCGGCGCGGAATTGCGCGTTACTCGGGTCGGCCTTGGCTGCCTCCTGATATTTGAGCAGCCCCGCTTCGATCTTGTCTTCGGCGATCAGCGCACGGCCGTCGCGATACGCCATTTGTCCGGCGCAACCGCTCAGTGCCACCACCAGCAAGGCCGGCAAGGCAGCGCGGCGGCCCAGATTCTTCAGATGACTAGCCATCAGTCGAGTGCTCCAATATTAATCTGTTGTACCTGATTCAAAGGCAGGTAGGTAATCGACATCGACGGCGGCGTGATCTTTTCCACGCGATAGCTGCCATCGATGATAGTTTGCGGACGTGCCACATAAGTCTTGTCGGCGCGCGCCAGATACACTTCCCACGCGCCATCGGCCAGCGCTTTGCCAATCACCGTGTACGGCAGCGGTGGCGCCATCGGCGGTGGCGGCGGCGCATTCGATACCGGCGGTGGTGGCGGTGGCGGCGGATTCCAGTTATGTCCCTGGAAGATCCCCTCCCCCGATGCAAAAGTCGCTTCCGCCGATTCGCCCACCAGCGCGCTACGCGGCGTCAGACGCAGTATCGCTACCGGCGGCTGGGCTTTGCCTGCCGACGCGTTACGCGGCGTGGCTGCAGTGCCAGACGGCGCAGCAACTACAGCAGAAGCAGAAGCAGAAGCAGCAGCAGCAGCGCTGGCAGACGCCATCGCAGCGGGCTTGCCTGCAGTCTGAGCGCGCTGCACTGGTTCGGCAACCCCGTCATCCGGCGTGCGGTCACCAAACAGCACCAGCGCGCCGGAACCGAGTAGTGCCACGGCCATCAGGATCTGATACGGCTTCATGGCGCACCATCTTTCATATACAGCGTCAGGCGCAGACGCGCCTCAACACTCGCCTCGGCGATGGTCTCGCGCCGGAACGCCACTTCATCCAGCGAGGCAAACGGCATATCGCGCAAGGCCTGCAGGGCAAATTGCCAGATCGCCGGATAGTTACCACGCACCGGCAGAATAATCTGGTAGCTAGTGACGCCGCTGGCGGCATCACGCACCGTCTTGTACTCGCCCTGACTGAGCGTCAGGCCATTTTTGGCTGCCAGATCGAACAGCAGCTTGACCTGCTGCTCAGCGTAGCGTTGCTGCCCCAGCACGGCGTAGAAGTCCGCCAGATTCTGATTCGCCGATGGCGGTGGTGCCGGCGCTACCAGCGCTGCCGGCGTCGGCAACGGTTGCGCCATCTGCTGCATCTGCGCTGCGCGCTGCGGTAACAGCCAGAGCCAACCTGCCGCGCCGGCCAGCAGCAACAGCAGGGCCACACACACTGGCGCACCGGCCCGTAACAGCGCCAGACGGCCACGCAGCAGCCATGCGTTCAACTGCAGCTGATTCAAGGTGTTACCCATATCGCCTCCACCTGAAACCGCAAAGGACGATTCGGATCCTGATCATTGATCTCGTGGCGCGTCAGCGTCACGCTGCCAAACAGTTCCTGCTGCTTCAGTTCCGCCACATAGGCCACCATGTCGTCACTGGTCTTCGCTTCGGCGGTCAGCTTGAGGACCTGCTTGCGCGGATCGGGATCCAGCGCCAGCAAGGCGATCTGGCGCGGCGTGGCAGCCGCCACGGCATCCTGCAAGTCGCGCCATGGCAGATTCAATTGTCCGATCGCGCCGTTCACGAACTGCGCCTGCGCCGGCGGAATGGCGACCTGCGCCACTTCCGCTGGACGCTGCGACAGGGCGGCAGCACGCTGCTGCACCTGCTGCAATTGCGCCGCGCGAGCACGCTGCTGCTGGCTCAGTTGCCAGCCCGCGCTCAGCGCCGTCACGCACAGTAGCAGACCAGCGCCAGCCAGCAGCAACAGCGCTGGCGAGGTATGGAACAGGCTACGCCGCACACTCGCTGCAGCAAAATCAATCTTCATGTGTTGCATAGACGCCCACCCGCTGAGTCGGCGCCCGCTAAGTCGGCCCCCGCTTAGTCGGCCCCCGCTTTGTCGGCTCCCGCTGCGCGCCAGCTGCGCAATGCTGGACAGCGCTGTGCCGCCAAACTGCTCGGCATGATCGAGCGCCACGCAGGGCAGATGGCTGGCATGGCTGACCGGCTTACTCCACACGGCGGGGGCACTACCGCACACCTGCAGCAACTCCGGTGCCGGCATATCCAGCAGCAGCGCTTCGCGCCGCACGGCTTGCGCTAACCAGAACTGGTCAGCGCCCTGCCCTGCAGCCAGCGGCACGCTGCGGATTGCCCGCAGCCCACCCTTGGCGGCACCCTCGGTTTCGATTGCAGCGATACTCAGCAAACCATCATGCACCAGCGCAAACCATGCGCCGGGGCGCAGCGCGCGCCGCCAGCGATTCAGTGCCGCGACAAACTGCGGCTCGATACTGACGATGTGCAGAGCATGCTCCTGCGCCACCAGTTGCAGTAACTTGAGCAGATCGCGCGGCACGGCAGCAGCGAAGAACGGCGCACTGGCGCTCCAGTCGGCGCTTATCTGCCAGTTGGCCGGCGACTCGCCGTACAGTGATTGAAAGCGCAAGCCGGCCGCCGCTTCCAGATCGGCCAGCCGGCTGGCAGTCGCCGGCGGCACCACCCGCCACATGCGGACCAGATCGTCGGCCAGCACCAGCTGCACCGGCCAGCCGGCACGCGGTTGTTCGGCCAGCAGCGCCCGCAGGGCCTGGGCGATAGCGTCATAGGGATGCTCGGCCGACGGTGCAAACGCCTGCTCGGCGAGCACCGTCAGCGCGGCGCCACGCCAGCGGCTTTCCTGCAGCAGACTGACGGCATGGGCAGAAACCCCGATCCGCAAAGATTGTCCGATCGCTCTACGCATGCAGGGTCACCCGTTTAATTTCGGTCAGCGTGGTGCCACCGCGCTTGACCAGTTCCAGCGCGGCCTGCCGCAGACTGCGGGTACCGTTGGCATAGGCGGCCTGCTTGATCTGACGGATCGGACGCTTGTCGACAATCAGTTCGCGGATTTCATCGTTCAGGGTAAGAATTTCAGCGATCGAGCGGCGCCCCTTGTAGCCGGTGCCACGGCAATCACCGCAACCTTTACCCTGCATGAAGCGGTAGTCATAGACATCGGCGCGCGTCAGCCCCACGCTGGCCAGTTCCTGATCGTCCGGGGTGTACTGCGCCGCGCAGTGCGGGCAGTTGGTACGCACCAGTCGCTGCGCCCAGATGCCGTTCAGCGCCGATACGAAAGCATATGGATCGATGCCCATGTGGGTGAACCGGCCGAATACATCGAACACATTATTCGCGTGCACGGTGGTCAGCACCAGGTGGCCAGTGAGCGCCGACTGCACAGCGATTTCGGCGGTCTCGCGGTCACGGATCTCACCGACCATAATTTTATCGGGATCATGGCGCAGAATCGAGCGCAGCCCCTTGGCAAAGGTCAGACCTTTTTTCTCATTGACGGGAATCTGCAGAATGCCGGGCAACTGATACTCGACCGGATCTTCAATCGTGATGATCTTTTCCCGACCATTATGGATTTCCGTCAGCGCCGCATACAGCGTGGTGGTTTTACCGGAACCGGTTGGTCCGGTTACCAGCAGCATGCCGTAGGCTTCCTGCGCCAGCACGCGCAGCGAGGCCAGCGACGGCGCATCGAAGCCCAGCGCTTCCAGCGTCAGCGAACCATAGGCTTCGATCATGGCGCGCTTGTCGAGAATCCGGATCACCGCATCTTCGCCGTGAATGCTCGGCATGATCGAGACGCGCAGATCGATTTCGCGGCCCCCCGTTTCAACCCGGAAGCTGCCGTCCTGCGGTACGCGACGTTCGGCAATATCGAGTTCGGCCAGCACCTTCAGGCGCGAGATAATCTGTTCGGCGACATCGATACCATTCACCGCGGTGGCATGGTCAAGCACCCCGTCCACACGGTACTTAACGGCCAGGCCACCGGCAGTGCTCTCGAGGTGGATGTCCGATGCCCCCGCCTTGAGGGCATCGTACAGCGTGGAGTTGACCAGTCGCACCGCAGGACTGGCCGCTTCCGACACAGAAGCAAACGACAGTACGGCCGCCGTCTTGCCATCGCGCCGACCTTCGCTGGCACCCGGCAGCAATGTGTCGGTGGCGCGCGCCGATTCTTCCTGCTTCGACAAATAGGCCTGAATGTCGGCCTGCAGCGCTAAGCGGGTGGTCAGCGGCGCATGCGGCGTAGCGCGTGCCTGGGTGGACAACCAGGTTTGCAGATCGAGATCGAAAGGATCGGCAATCACACCCAGCACGCTGGCATCGGGCGCGCGCAGCAGCACACAGTGACGCGCCATCGCCTGCGATAACGGCAGTAGATCAAAGGCCGGCGTGTAGGCCAGCATATCCACGGTTTCCAGCACCGTCATGCCGAATGGCTGTGCCAGCGCCTGCACCACCAGCCGCGGCTCCAGCGCCGTCAGCGCCTGCAATTCTTCCACTAGCGCCCGGCCGGACTGACGGCACAGGTGACGCGCGCGCGCCACCAGCGCCGTATCTAGTACGGTATCAACCACGCTGTCGGGCACTGCACCCTGAACCTTATCCAGGTTCGTCGCAGCGGACTTGTTTTCCATAGCAGCCGTCAAGACATATCTCCGGCCAGATCAAAAATCGGCATATACAGCAGCACCACAATGGCTCCCACCACCAGACCGATAGCGGCCATCAGCAGTGGTTCGAAAGTTCGGGTAAAGCGTTCGATCCAGCGACTGATTTCGCCATCATAGAACGCGGCAGACTGGGTCAGCATCGGCCCCATATCGCCGGTCCGCTCGCCCACTCGCAGCATGCGCAGCGAGATCGGCGTGGTCAGGTGATGCGCCTCGAACGCGGTCGACAGCGGCAAGCCGGATTCGATGGCACTGCGCGCCTGCTGCAGATGCTGGCGCAAGGCCGGCGACACCATACCCTGCACCGTTTCGATGGCATGCACGATGGTGATACCGCCTTCACTGAGCATCCCCAGCGTCAGGTACAGGCGCGATAATTCGTAAATGTGGGCGCGCTCGCCGACTCCGGGCAGGCGCGCCAGCAAGCGCACCAGACCACCATCGCGCAGCAAGCGGCGCACGCCCAGCACCAGCGCCAGCAAGGTCGTCGCCAGACCGGCCAGCAGCAACGTGGTGTGCTGGGCTGCGAACTGGCCCCAGTTCAGCATCTGCTGCGACAGCCACGGTAGATTGCGGCCAGCGCCCTGATACACCTCGGCGAAGCGCGGCACCACGTAAGCGATCAGGAACAGACTCACGCCACCGCCTACCAGCAGCAGGATGCAGGGATAGATGGCTGCGGAGACCAGCTTGCCGCGCACCAGATCGATGCGCTGCTGGTAATCGATAAAACGCGACAGTGCACGCGGCAGATCGGAGGTGCCTTCGGCGGCCCGCACGATGCCCACATATAGAGGGGGGAATAATTCTGGCTGATCGGCCAGCACGGCCGAGAAACGCTGGCCTTCGCGCAAGCCGGCCAGCAAGCGTTCCAGCACGCTGCGGGTAGCCGGGCTGGCTTCTTTTTCCAGCAAGGCTTCCAGTCCTTCGACGATGCCCAGCCCCGCCGTCAGCAGTGCCAGCAACTCCTGACTGAACAGCACCAGCGACAGGCCACTACGCTTACCGCCGGCACGCTGCAGACCGAGCGTACCGCGCGCCGGCGCAATCGCGCTGACATACAGTCCACGTGCCTCGACCTGACGGCGCGCATCCGCTTCATCACGGGCATCGACCACCAGCTCAACTATGGCCATCTCGGCCGACAACGTACGTACTTCGAACTGCATGGTAAAACCGGCTTTCCGTCAGGCGTAGCTTATTGGGAACTGATGTCGGCGTCCTCGCCGCTACCGCCGGGCTGACCGTCGCGGCCCAGCGAGGTGATCTCGAATTCGCCTTTGCTACCGGGCGCTTTGTACTGGTAAGGGTGGCCCCAAGGATCAGGCGGCACGCTTTTCTTCAGATAAGGGCCATTCCATTTGACGCCGGCCGTAGCAGGCGCCACCAGCAGCGCTGCCAGTCCTTCTTCGGTGCTCGGATAGCGGCCTACGTCGAGGCGATAGGTATCCAGCGATTTTTCAAACGCTTCGATCTGGGCTTTGGCGATCGTCACTTCCGACTTACCCAGCTGGGCGAAATACTTCGGTCCCACATAGGCAGCCAGCAAACCGATGATCACGATTACGACCAGCAATTCCAGCAGGGTAAAACCACGCGCCTTATGGGCCGTAGCTTGACCATGTTTCTGAGCAACTTCCATCCGAACAACTCCTTAATTCGCCACGCTAGCTTGCAAGAGACCAGAGGCTACCATGCGATTTGCATAGTCGACAATCTTTTATTGCTGTACATACCGGTGTGACGCAACATTGCTACGGATTCAGGCAACACGCGCCAGCGGCAAGGCTGGCTGCTCAAATAACTGCAGTGCCATGCCGCGCGCAATCGCATGCGCGCGGTTGGAAACACCAAGTAGACGATACAGCCGCTGCAAGTGGTTTTTGACGGTGAGTCCGCTGATACCAAGAATCAAACCGATCTCTTCGTTACTCTTACCCTCGCGCACCCAGTGCAGAATTTCCCGCTCGCGCGCGCTGATGGGCCGCGCCAGCGCCCCGCCCTGCTGCTGCCGTTGCTGAGCGCTCTGCTGGCTCAGACGTAACAGCGTCAGATGCAGCGTCGGCAAGAGCAGCCGGAAGAAATGCGCCTGACGGGCACGCGGACGCTGCGGCAAATTCAGCAGCACAAACACCGTATCCGGACCGGACGTACGACCGATACCGTGCAATAGCAAATTATCGAGGCCCAGTTCGCGCAATTCGCCCAGATAGGCGTCCAGTGCGGAGCTTCCTGCAGCGCTTCCTGCACCAGTCCCTGCGCCGCCCCCTGCGCCAGCATCCAGCCACGCGGGCAACTGCTGCGCCTGACGGCAGGCCAGCGCGATCCGTAAGGCCAGGCCATCCTGCGGATTACTGACCCGGTGCAACAGTGCGGCATCGATGACACTACTGTGCAAACACTCGCTATGCAGCAACACGTCGCCGGGGCCGAACTGCAACGCCACCATCAGCTGATGCGGCAGCAAAGCCTGCAACGGTCCCTGTGACCAGAGAAAAAACTGCCCCCGGGTCTGCACCGGCAGTGCCGCCTCGATGGCATGCAGCAGGTACTCCTGCTCCAGCTTGCTGAGTATCACCAGCGAATCGTTGGTCATGCGGATGCCACCATCGCATCAAAGGCGCGCGCCACATAGCGGTAACCGCTGCCGCGCACGGTTTCGATACAGTCGTGCCGGCCACTCGGTTGCAAGGCCGTGCGCAAGCGCCCCACATGGCTATCGACCGTACGTTCGGCAACATCAACCGCACTGCCCCAGACCTGATCGAGCAACTGGGCACGGCTATGCACGCGCTCGGGATGGCTCATGAAGAAGTTCAGCAGTTTCAGCTCCAGCCCGGCAATTGCCAGCTGCTGGTTACCGGCAGTCACGCGCAGAGTATGCGGATCGAGCCGCAAGCCGCTCGCGTCCGGAAGTTGCTGCTCGCTGAGCGCCGGCCAGCGGCGCAGTAGTGCATGCACACGGGCCACCATTTCGCGCGGACTGAAGGGTTTGGTCATGTAATCGTCGGCGCCACTTTCGAGCGCCATCACCTTGTCCGGCTCGCCGCAACGGGCACTCACCATCATGATCGGCAAGGCGCGCGTCTGGGCTTGCGCGCGCAGCCGCCGGATCAGCGACAGACCGGATTGCCCGGGTAGATTCCAGTCCAGCAACAACAGATCCGGCAAGCCGTCCTCCAGCATCAGCAAGGCGCTTTCGGCGTCCTGCGCACGACTGACGGTATGCCCCGCCATGCCGAGATTGAAGGCGATCAGGGCCAGTGTCGCAGGCTGGGGGTCGATGACAAGGATATGGGCAGGTTGCATGGCAAATCCGTCTAAAGAAAGCACTATGCAATAGACAAGATGGCATTACTAATATCTTTTCGTTACGGAATTAAGACGTTCTCGATATATATCCAGTAACTAGCAGTATTGCTTGCAATCCGAGACCAACACCTGAAGGTAAGCGCTAACAAAAAAACGACACACCCGGACTGCGGTGTGTCGTTTTTCAAGCAAGCGGGGCAGACCAACATTGCCCCGGAGCATTTAGCGCGTTGAACGCACCTTGCTCAGTTTAGGCGGCCGAGGCACGGCGCCGGGCATAGCCCAGCATTGCCAGACCGGCACCCAGCATCAACCAGCTCGATGGTTCCGGCACGGCGGTGATCTGCACCAGATTGTTGCTGTAGCCGCTAGCGACCAGGCTGCCATTGCCGCCGGGGGTCGCCGATGGCGTCCAGTCCAGATGCAGCAGATTGTAGCCATCATCACCGGCACCGACCAGCTGGTTCTGGCTGTCAAACAGTGCCACGGCAAACGCCGAACCACTGAAACCGGCACCACTATCGATGGTGACATCGAAACTGACTTTGCCAGCGCCGAAGTTCACTTCGTGGAACAGGTCGCTTGGGCCGTTGGCGGTGCTCAGACGCACGCCGCTGGCGATGCTACCGGTGGCTTCCAGCCACTGGGCGGTGGACGAATCGCCGAAGCCAACAAAGTGGCTCAGGTCTGCCGTGGCAGCCACTGGATCGAATGGCGCCGGATTGAACTGCAGATCGATCCAGCCCGAGCTACCCAGATTGAGCGTGTTCAGCTCGATGTGGAAGGTGGTGGCGGCCGAGGCCAGCGTTGCGCAAGTGCTCAGGGCCAGTGCCAGCAGGCTGCGACGCAAAGTAATGGATTTCAACATGATCATAATTCCTTAGAAAGTACCGCTGTAGACTTTAACTGCCGAGTAGCTAACGCCACCGCCGCCGGATTTGGTGAAGCTGGTTGGCACGACGATGCTGGCACCAGGAGCCAGGTTGCTATTGAGCGTGATGTATGGCGCACCGTTATGGCTGCCGCTGGCGTTGACCAGGGTAGCGCCGGCGACCAGACCGGACAGCTCTACCTGCAGCGGGCCTTGCAGCGCCGTATTGCTGGTATTGGTCAGGGTCAGCATGCCACTCCATTTACCGGTGAGACGGTTCAGCGTCAGGCCGGAAGCAACACTGCGCACGCTGCTGCTGACATCGCTATAAGGCGCGGCCAGATTCAGGCTGACCACCACTGGATCATGGTCCGAAGCACGGTACGGTGCGTTGGTGAATTTATCCTGTGACTTGCCATCGGTGTTGTAGTCCAGCACAGGTGGTTCGTCCGCATTGTTATGCCATTCGGCCGCATCAACGGTCTGGGCGCTCAGCGACGCGCTGGCCAGTGCGTGATCCAGATAGCCGGCTTCGCCGTTGAAGACGTAGGAGTAAGGCATGGCGCCACTACCGCGCACGAAACGTTCCAGCTGGTTGACGAAACCGCTTGCCGTGATGGCGGCGATCGGGTCTTCCATACCGTAGGCGTTGAAGTCACCGATCAGCAGCACGCGGCTGTCACCGGCAGCAGCCGTCACTTGCGGTACGAAGGTGTTGACCAGACGCTGAGCCTGCTGAACACGGGTGGCATTCCAGCAGCTCTGGCTGTCGCCCTGATCCGTGTCGGCACCGGAACCGCTCGGGCAGCTGCCCTTCGATTTCAGGTGATTGACGATCACCGAGAACTTGGCGCCATTCGGCGCACGGAAGGTTTGTGCCATAGGCGGACGGTTGTTGATGCTGTCAGCATCGGACAGCGCACCACCGACCAGTTGCAGGGCAGCCGGTTTGTAGATCATTGCCACGCGGATGGCATCGGTGCCGGTGCTGGCTGGCTTCGGTACCACGGCATAGGTTTTCAGGCCGGTGCCCGGCGAGATCGCTTCATTCAGCGCATCCACCAGTTTGGTAACGGTGTACTCGCCCTTGTTCTGGATTTCCATCAGACCATAGACGTCGGCATTGATGGCTTTCAGTTCGCCCACGATCTTGGCAGTCTGACGATTGAACTCGTTCAGATTGTCGGCACCGCGGCAGTTCGACTTGCTGATCGAATTACCCAGCGAGCAGCCCTGCCCCGTGTTACCCAGATCATCGCTGCCATTGGTGAAGGTGGTGAAGTAGTTCAGCACGTTGGCGCTGGACACTTTAACGTTACCTGCCACCAGTGCTGGTGGTTCGGCACGTGGATTATCGGCCGAGAACACCGGCGCCACGGTCGGCTGCAGTTTGAAGGCAGCACCGCCACCACCTTTGGCGCCGAAGTCGACGACACCGGTCAGATTGCTCACCGTGTAGCCGGCGCGCAGCGAACCATCCGCACCCAGATAGGGGATCACGGTCGGGGTGACAAAGATCCCGTCATCGAGAATGATCTGGTTGTTCAGATTGGCAGCAGCCAGGGCAATCGCTTCCGGCGTACCGGCGCGATAACGGTTGGTGGCAATTTCCAGACGGCCGGACGACAGCGTCACTTCGCCACGGTCGCCGAGGAATTGCAGTTGCGACACGGTGAGCGGATTGGTGAAACGCACCAGCATGCCTTCTACGGTGGCCATATCGGCAAACGGCAACTGGATATTGGTCGGTGCCACCACGCGGCCCTGATCGAGCTTGACGATGGCGCTAACGCTGGTCAGTTCCGTGTACGAGCGGCTCGCGCCGGTAGGCGTGTATTCGCTGACGGTCGCGCTGACGCGCACCAGATCACCGACATTGACGGTGCCAACATTGGCGGCGGTGGTGAATACGAACACACCGTCGGAGGTCGACGGATCGCCATCACCGACAGCATCCTGAATGAAGAAGCCGGAGCCGACTTTGGCGGTCACCACACCTTCGGTGGTCTGGATGGTGTTGACGTAAGGGCTGGCTGCGCCGGAACCCTGGATCTGCGAAATGGTGTGGGTCACGCCGGCCGGTGCGGCCACGCTGACGTTGATGGTGCAGCTGGTTTGCTGCGACTGATTGTTGTCGAAGCGGATGGTGACCGGATAGGTATTGGCAGCAACGTTAGCGGCCACATTCAGGCTCACCGTGGCGTTGGCGCCGATGCCGGAAGCGGCTACGAAGTCCGCCAGGCTGATGCCGGGTACGGCAGCCGAGGTGATCACGGCGTTGTTGACAATACCGTCGGTGTCGGTGGCGCTCAGTGCCGCACCGCCGGCGACGCCGAAGGCCAGCGACAGGCTAGCCGGGCAGCTGGTGACGATCGGTGGCGCAGCCGGTACCGAGCAGGCGTTCAGTGGGCTGGCGGAATTGCGCGGGGTTGGCGCAAGGGCGCTGAAATCGGTCGAATTGTTGTCCGTATCCGTGCAACCGGCGGCGGCACGCAACGCGGCGGTGGTGTTGCTCAGGACTGGTGCTGCAGCGCCTTCGAAATAGTTCGCGGTGCCAAAGCCGATCAGGTCGACGAAGCTGCCGACGGCAGGCGAGGCACCCGACAAGGCGGTACTGCTGCTGACCAGCGCAACCTTAGCGGCTGTGCCACTCATAGCGATCGTGCCGATGGCATCTGCGGTCGGCAGCGCGTCCGTGCCGCCGGTGCCGGCAGCTTCCTGTACCAGATAGTACTGGCCTGGCTGCAAGGTCACGCCCGCAGGAATTTTCGTCATCGACCAGCTGGTGCCGGTGGACGAGGCGTATTGCACACTCCAGCCACCGATACTGACGGCAGCATCGCTGCGGTTGAACAGTTCGATGAAGTCGTTCTTGTATTTGGCGCCGCTATTACCGCCGCCGCCGTAGACCTGACTAATGACAACCGGACCGCCGGCGGGCACAGCGAGCGCCGCCATGGCAGGCACGGATAGCGCAGTCAGCAATGCTGCGGCCATGACGGTACGCGGGGTCGCGAGCGTCTGCGCGGCAACGCGGGACAAAGGGAAAGTTTTTTTCATGAGAGATCCTGAGGGCGAAGGTATCGGAACAGCAGTGTTAACAAAATGTATTGAAACATGACATTTTGCATATTAATCTGCCGAATTGACGCCTTGATGACAGAGCCTTAGTCCATTCAGACTAATCTTCGCTCTACAGGTTCCCGCGCTGCGGAATTAGTGGCGGTAAGGGGCCGCCAGTGGTTCGCCGATGAATACCCCTTGTGCCGGCCAGGCAACACTTTTCCAGTACGCTTCGATCGCACTGGCACCCCGCAGATACTGTCCCAGCAGGACGGTGGAGTTAGGGAATTTCTGCCAGTGGTTGCACGGCTCGGTGACGGTGCCGTAGCTGGCCGTGGCACCGGCGTCCAGCCAGCGCAGGCTGCTCATCTGCCCTTCGCCCAGCAGATCCCCGCCATACGAGGTCAGGTGATCGGCCAGCGCACCAGGCAGGAATTTCAGCGTGTTCAATTTGGGAACGCTGCTCAGGCCGGTCTGGTAGATCATGATGTCGCTGACCTGCTCGATACTATCCGCCTGCAGGGTTTTGATGGTGAGCTTGTGCTGCGGCAGCGCCATGGAACGGGGAAAGAAGCGCGCACGGCTGCTGCGCGCCAGATCGCTGGTTTGCAGGAAATATGCGCTAGCCTGTGGCGCAGCAAAGCCACTGGCCACGCCGCGATCGATCAGGGCTTTGGCATTCTCGACGTTCTCGATGGGTAGCAACATCGACAGGCGCAGCTTCAGATCGGTATAGGGACGCGTGCTGGCCGCGTTGTAATAGGCGCTGGGCTTACTCGGCGCGCAAGGCTTGGCACACAGGGCACTGTCCAGCCCCAGTGTGTAGGCGGCCGTGATGGCATTGCATTCGACAGCATAAGGCGCGGTCCAGAGCATCAGCACCGCCTGAATTTCGGGCGCCAGCTTGGCATCGATCTTCGCTTTCAGGGCCTCGAACTCGTCGGCATCGAGCTTGCGTGGGCGGTGAGGAATCTGCACATGGACGATATTGGCCGCAGGGATGCCGCGGGCCTTGCGATAGTATTCGCCGATTTCCACACTGTTCGGTTCGTCGTCGTTGATGACGATGGCCAACTGGGCAGCGGTGAGGCCACGCGGTGCCACGAACTGGGCCCGGGCGGCGGTGGTCAGACATAGCAGCAGCGCCGCCAGCAGCAAGGATAAGAGTCGCAAGTGATTGAACTTTCAAAGAAAAAACGGAAGCCGCAGCTTCCGTTCTGATTATAGCCCTATCACCGCAGGTTTAGGCACGCTGGTAGACGTCCTCGAAGCGCACGATATCGTCTTCGCCCAGATAGCTACCGGACTGCACCTCGATCAGGTGCAGTGGCAATTTGCCGGGATTTTCCAGACGATGGGTCATGCCGATCGGAATATAGGTCGATTCATTTTCCGTCAACAGGGTAACTTTGTCGCCACAGGTGACGCTAGCGGTACCGCTGACCACAATCCAGTGTTCGGCGCGATGGTGATGCATCTGCAGCGACAGCTTGCCACCCGGATTAACGGTAATCCGTTTCACCTGGAAGCGCTCGCCGATGTCGATCCCCTCGTAGCAGCCCCATGGGCGATATACCTTGGTGTGGTGCAGGTGCTCGGTACGCTGTTTGGTTTTCAGGTGGTCAACGATGTTTTTCACGCGTTGCACCTGATCTTTGTGCGCGACCAGCACGGCATCGTTGGTTTCGACGACTACCAGATCTTTCACACCAATCACCGCCACGATGCGGCTCTCGGCACGCACCAGCGAGCCACTGACGTCATCCAGATAAACGTCGCCACGGGTGGCATTGCCCTGCGCATCTTTAGCCTGTACTTCCCACAGCGCCGACCACGAACCGACGTCGCTCCAGCCGATGTCGGCTGGCACCACGACGGCGTGTTGGGTATGTTCCATCACGGCGTAGTCGATGGAGTCGGACGGGCAGGCCGTAAACGATTCTTCATCGAGGCGGCAGAAGTCCAGATCGCGATAATCCTTGCCGACGGCGGCAGCGGTAGCGGTGGCAATCGCCGGCGCAAATTTCTCGAGCTCGGTCAGATAGCTGTCGGCGCGGAACAGGAACATTCCGCTGTTCCAGTAATAGTTACCGGCATCGACAAAGCCCTGCGCCGTTTCTTTATTCGGTTTTTCAACAAAGCTGTCGACTTTGTAGCAGTTGGCAGCGGCGGCAGCGGCGGCAGGCTGGCCGCTACGGATGTAGCCATAGCCCGTTTCCGGCCCAGTCGGCACGATGCCGAACGTCGCCAGCGCCCCCTCACCCACCAGCGCGGTCGCATGGTTGATGGCGGCGTAAAAGGCATCGACGTTGTTGATGACATGGTCGGCTGGCAGCACCAGCATCACCGCCTCTGCATCGATGGTGCGCAGATAGTGCGCGGCGGCAGCGACGGCTGGCGCAGTGTTGCGGCCGACCGGTTCCAGCAGAATCCCCATCGGCGCGATGCCAATCTCGCGCATCTGCTCTGCCACGAGGAAGCGGTGATCGTTGCCACACACCACCAATGGCGCTTGCATCTGAGGACGTTCATGTAGACGCAGCGCAGTTTCCTGCAGCATCGTGCGATCCGAGACCAGTGGCAGCAACTGCTTGGGCAACACGGCACGCGACAGCGGCCACAAGCGGGTACCGGAACCACCGGACAAGATCACTGGGTAAATTTTCATGCGTTCATTCTCTTCTTGGTCAATTCTGTATCTTCTGCGGTGCGCCGCTTACTGCGCCGGTCGCGCGCATTGGCCCAGGAGTCAGGATTGGTCTCGGAAACGTGCTTCATCTCGCCGGCGCGGTCGACACTATAGTCCTTAAAGACAATCATTTCGTTCAAAGAAACATTCGGTAACACCCTCGTATATTCGAACAGAACGCTGCGTACGACTTCTGCGCCAGCGCAAATGTGGCTGCCGTGGCCGATCCAGGTAGGGCCAACAATGTGCACGCCAGCTTCGATACGGGTTCCGGAACCGATATACACCGGCCCCTCAATCCGGGTACCTTCCCAGTCGATGCTGGTATTCAGGCCTACCCACAGACCATCATTGATCTGGATGCCCGGCATATGCAGATTGGCTACTTCGCCCATCAGCACACTTTGGCAGGTTTCCCAGTAATCCGAGACGCTGCCGATATCGATCCAGTTGTAGTTACGGGTTTGCGCGAAGAACGGCATGCCCTTTTCAGCCAGCAGCGGGAACAGTTCGGAGCCGATGTCGAAGGTCTGTCCTGACGGAATCAGGTCAATCACTTCCGGCTCGAAAATATAGATACCAGTACTGACGAAATTCGATTTCGCGTCCTGCTGGCTAGGTTTCTCCTGGAACTCAGTGATGCGACCATCGGCATCAGTCACCACCACGCCGTAACTGGAGACTTTGTCCCATGGCACTTCTTTGGTAATCACCGAGGCCAGTGCGCCCTTACGGCGGTGCTCGAACAATGCCGACTTGATGTCCAGATCAATCAGGGCATCACCACACAACACGATGGTGGTGTCGTCAAAGAAGCCACCGAATTCCTGGATCTTTTTCATGCCACCGGCGGAACCCAGAGGTTGGGGAACAACCTCGCCGTCATCGGTGGTGTAGCCTTCGAAGGAATAACCAATCTGTACATCAAACTGGTGGCCTTCGCCAAAATACTCTTCGATTTTTTCGTGCAGGTAGCTGACGTTAACCATGATTTCCGTCACGCCGTACTTGTGCAGGTGCTCGATCAGGTAAGCCATCACTGGCTTACCCAGAATCGGGATCATGGGCTTGGGCAAATCATACGTCAGTGGACGTACGCGAGTGCCCTTGCCGGCGGCGAGAATCATGGCTTTCATTAAGATATCCTTATGAATTAGGCGTGTTTTGCCAACGCCAGGCATCTGCACACATCTGGTTTACTTCACGCATTGCCTTCCAACCCAATTCTCGTTCGGCCAAGCCGACATCGGCATAGCACGCAGCAATATCTCCAGGCCGCCTGTCAACAATCTGATATGGAATCGCCTTTCCGCAGGCACGCTCAAACGCGGCCACCATCTCGAGAACGCTATACCCGCGACCAGTACCTAAATTGTAGGTGACAACGCCTGTGGATGCCGCGAGTTTCTTCAAGGTCGCCAGATGACCTAAAGCGAGATCTACCACATGAATGTAGTCGCGCAAACCAGTACCGTCTGGGGTAGAGTAGTCTCCGCCAAATACCGACAAACGTTCACGAGTCCCTTCTGCGACTTGGGCTATATACGGCAGCAAATTGTTCGGGATACCATTCGGTTCTTCACCGATGAGTCCACTCTCATGCGCTCCTACAGGGTTAAAGTACCGTAGCAACGCCACGCGCCACTGCGGATCGGCGCGCACCAGATCCCGCAGTATTTCTTCAATCATGAGCTTGCTACGACCATAAGCATTGGTCGCCGACAGCGGAAAATCCTCGAGAATGGGCACCGATTCTGGATCGCCATAAACTGTGGCAGAGGAGCTAAAAACCAGCTGCTTGACGCCAAATTTCTGCATCGTCTCGAATAAAATCAAACTGCCAGTGATGTTGTTATCATAATAACGCAAAGGCTGTTCGACCGATTCTCCAACCGCTTTCAAACCAGCAAAATGAATCACCGCATCAATGCCATGCTGGACAAAGATAGTTTCCAGTGCCGCGCGATCCCGGACATCGCCCTCAACAAAATCGAAGGATCTACTCGTAATTTGCATCACGCGGTCACGCACAGAGGCACGAGCATTCACGAGATTATCGATCACAACCACATCGTGGCCAGCGATCAAAAGCTCCACAACCGTATGTGAACCGATATACCCCATGCCGCCGGTTACCAATATCTTCATGTTTGTTTATCCAGTTTTCTGTTGATGCCCACTCGGTGCTAACGAAGTTGTTCGTCCAAAACGGCCACGATGCGTTGTGCAGCATGACCATCCCACAAATTGGGTCGACGTCCTTGCTTACCATTACCAGCAATAACGTTCCGGGCCTCTGCAACTATACGGACGGGATCAGTTCCCACCAAAACATTGCTGCCCTCATCAACGGTAACAGGTCGTTCGGTATTCTCACGGATAGTGATACACGGTACGCCAAGTGCCGTAGTTTCTTCCTGCAGGCCGCCGCTATCCGTTAAGACCACCGTTGCATCTTTCCATAGGTTGAGGAAGGCCATATAACCTTGCGGTCCAACCAAGGTAACATTGGGGCCCAGATCAATACCAAAGCGCGTCAGATTGGCACGCGTTCTTGGATGAACCGGGAAGATAAGCGGCAACTCAGCCGCAATCGTTTTTAGTGCGCCAGCAATACGTCCCATGGTGGTGGCGTCATCGACATTACTCGGACGATGCAAAGTCACCACGCCATACTGCGGATGTCCCTGTTTAAAGCCAGCACCCTCGAATGCCGAGGTATCACTGTTCGCCAATTTCTCCGCCTGAAAAAGTACATTGTCGACCATGACGTGGCCGACGTAGTGAACAGCGTCTTCAGCCTTGCCCTCGCGCCGCAAATGTTCAACGGCACTGGGCTCAGTAACAAAAAACCAGTCAGAAATACTGTCGGTGACCAAACGGTTAATCTCTTCTGGCATGGCCATGTCGCCACTCCTCAGGCCGGCCTCGACATGGGCAACAGGGATATTCATTTTTTTAGCAACAATCGAGCATGCCAACGTCGAATTCACATCACCGACTACCAGCACCGCGTCTGGTCGCTCGGACAAACACAGTTGCTCAAAAGCCAGCATAATCTTTGCAGTCTGCTCAGCATGGGAGCCCCCGCCCGCCGCCATAAAAAGATCTGGCGCCGGGATCCCAAGCTCTTCAAAGAACACATCATTCATGTCACGGTCATAATGCTGCCCGGTATGAATGATCTTGTAGGACAAATGCGCATGCCCTTTCAGCGCCCGCACGATGGGGGCGATTTTCATAAAATTCGGACGCGCTCCCGCTACCAGATAAATGCTCTTCATTACGCCGCCTTATCGCCGTTCGCCGGCCAAAAACGATCGACCAACTCACGCGTATTTTTAATATTGCCGCGACTAGAAGCGCCAAACACCATGGACTCGATGTTGGGCTGCTGACAAACCCATTCAATCGCTTCTTTTGGTGGAATCGCACCAGAGGCAAACACCGACATGGCAATTGCGCGGAATTTTCGCGTGCGCAGAGCTTCTTCATACGCTTCGAAGCCGCCCGACATGCGGAAACCGATTTTATTGATATTCGCACAAACGATTGGATTCTCGATGCCTAGCTCATCGAGTACATCAAGCAACTTTGGCAAGTTCATCGTGATGAAACCTGGTTCGGCGTTATAACGTTTGCGCACGTGTTCGGCAAAAATGCGGAACGCATCTTTGAACCCCAGCCCCAGCAATAGATCGACCACTACGTTCTGCAGGAAAATTACCGGCGTATTCAGGCCAGCAAACATCTTCATTTCCGCATCGATCAACAGCGTGGTGATGCCTTCAATATCCTTGTTGGCCAGAGACATACCACCACGCAACGCGGCGTTCAGAAAACCTTCGTCCGGCATGAATCGTTTCAAAGCGCCCAGCATGCCATCTTCTGTCACGGCATTGGCGTACTTGTGCGCGTAAGGCATGCAAGGCATAAATTTGAAATCCTTGTAGCGCTCAGGATTCCCACGCATATGGTCACAGACTTCTGCAATGCGGTCATGCGTGGTGCACATAAATGACTGCACACCTTCATCATAGGCGTGATCCAGCACCTCGATAATGGCACCGGTATCCTGGAAACGCATCGCCTGAGCGCGCGCTTTTTCCTCCGACATGTGATTAACACCGAAAAACTGATTATCACCAAATAACAAACGATCCATGTTGCTGCTCCAAGTATGCTGTATAAAAATTGACCGCGATCAGCGGCTGCCGAAGAAGAAACCCTTCTTCTTTTTCGGCGCAACTGGCAGAACACCATTCGCCATTTGTGATGGCCCCTTTGCCGCATCGGCAATCAGCAGGGAAATCACGCGATCAGTCGCCATCGCCGACTCGAAGGAGTTGACATTGCTCCCGCCTTTTTTCTCTTCAATGCAGCGTACGAAGTAGTCGAGCTGGGCAGAATATTCTTCGCCACGCAGATAAAAATCGACCGGTTCGGTCAGCTCTGTCGTATATCGTACGTTCCAGCCTTGACGATATGGGGCTGGCATTCCCTCGGCACTGCGCAGATACACTTGCACTTCCTGACGATCCGCAACGATACGGCCATTCTTGCCCCAAATCGAAATCTTGGTGCTCATTTTCCGGAACGATTCATCACTCCAGTTGACCGACAATTGTGCGCTCTTTCCGCCGTCAAAATACAGCGTCGAGAAGACTTCATCATCGGTGTCCGCCGAGAAGATATTGTTGAGTACGGAACCACCGACGCCATTTGGCATACCGAAGTACCAATTCAATAAATTCAGCGGGTGCGCAGCGTAGTCATAAAGGCAGCCGCCGCCTTCCGAACGTTGGGTACGCCAAGTCGACCCCTTCGGTTTCAGCACCACTGGGCCATAAGCTTCTGCCAACATGTGAGTAACTTCCCCGATAGCATTTACATCCAACAAGCGCTTGACCTCCTGGAATGCCCCAACAAAGCGGTAATGGTAACCCACCTGATTGACGAGGCCCTTTTCATTGGCCAAGCGGGTCACGGCTTCACCCTCGGCGTTGTCCAGACAAAATGGCTTCTCGCAGAATACGTGGATATTCTTTTCCAGCGCAGCCTGAACCATCTTGGCATGCATGGACGATGGTGTCGCAATAATGATCGCGTCGAGTTCAACCTCACGCAACATAGCGTCAAAATCGGTATAGGTCGGTACGCCCGTATATTTCTTTAAAACGTCGAGAACATATCCAGTCGCGTCACACACAGCAGCCACTTTTACACGCGCGTGCGCATTAATCATCGCGTGGTGCGACAAGCCCATTTTCCCCAGGCCCACAACAGCAAGACGTATCATTTCATTTTCCTCAAACAGGTTATCGGTATATTCAGTTCTGATTCAACAGGGTGCGTTTGACCAAGTCGTAGGCCAGTTTGCCTTTCTCGAGCAAGCCACGATTCGGGGGTTGCTGGGCAGCATGCTGCAGGTACTCGAGCGCCTGCGCAGCACTGAGTTCAGGACGATGCACGAAAGCGCCCTCTTTCAGCAAATGCACATCAACATCCAGTAACTCATCCTGATAAACAGAGATGGTCGGCACCCCCAGCACGGCCATCTCACGGGTCATGGTTCCGCCAGCACCGATAAACAGATCGCAATCTGGAGCGATGTCAGCAATATCCAGCGCCGTAGTGACCACTTTCACGCCTTGAAAGCGTGGATCCTGGTAATGCACACCCTGCTCTTTCCCCCTTGGGAGCAGCACAACGTCGACGTGGTCCTTCATGCCAAGCACCAACTCATCGAGAAAATTTCGACTACCTTTGTAATATTGTGCAGTCCATGGTTCGGGTCGGATATAAACCTTCTTACGCTCGCGCACCAGTTTTCCAGCCGAATCATTGCTGCCCAAACGCTGGTCCAGTTCCCATAGGTACAAACCCTCTTTTACACCCGGATACGGCAGAACCTTACGAGGATTCGCCCACTGCTTACGCAGTTTTTCCATGCTCAGAAATTCTGGCACCATAATCCGCGAAGCACAAATAAAGGCTGGAATATTGCCCATCGCATGCTCGTTATCGTTCATATAAATCGAACGTATGCCCATCAGACGCGCCACCACTGGCGAGTGGAAGGAACTCTGTGAAATCGCGACATCAATCCGTTTCCCCGACAGAAAACGGCACAGTTGCCAGACCCTGACCGGGAAACCGAAGAGCTTGGCCGAAAGTTTGCCGCCGTAATGTTGGCCAACAACCTCGTACTTAAAGCCATGCAAGTCCAACAAATCAATCGTGTTTGCCAGAGGCCGGCACGTAATTATCACCTCATGTTCTCGCTCGAGATCGCGAATCATGGCCGCAAACATATTAATGTGCGGCGAATTTGTGAGTTCAAACCAGATACGCATGCGTTTCCTTATATTTTTTTAACTTCTCGATGTGCCGTTTCCGACGACAGTGAAACGCGACACAAGTTGCCCCTCGGCCCCGACAACACCGCGCACCCGCATTACAGGGGAAGCTTGACGGGTATAAAAGCGAGGCGAACTCCACCCCAACGGCGGTTGCTCCTGTCCGTTGACTATCTCAACATTACAGCCAGCGACCTCGAGTTCAACCCGCAGTGTAACGTCACCATGCCTCACAAACCATGCCTGCTGATCACCGTCCTGATCAATTACACAACCCGGAGCAAAATGCCAGTGCAACGTTGCCTGATGTGCTACGGCACACTCAAACCGGTCACTAATCACAAACTGCCCGGCATTGTGCTCAAGCCGCAAGGTGCGCACGTGGCGTACTGGATCACTCAGCCGCTGGTAGCCATCATGACTGGCCTCCAGCAACAGTTGCTGGCCATCGTCCTCAAAGCGGTGCACCGTACTATTAACATCACGCAACCAAAGGAAGCTCCCACCATATACCGACTGATCCTCGTCATCGAGCATTACCGTGTTATGGGCCGCGGTACCGCGGAAGTAATGTCGCAAGTCCGGAGCTGCATTGTAGCAATAGGTTCCGGGATCGATAAGAAAATCGACACCGTTCGCCGCGAACAATACCGCCAACGCATCTGCATGACCATGCCCTGCAATACGGTTGTAGCCTAGGGGGCCAACATCCATAATCAGGCGCATCGCCGCCTGTACATCGCTGTGCTCGTTAACCACCAGATAGCCGCCATCGGCAAACAGTGTGGGCCATTCTGTCGCCAACGGCGCAATGGTCACCACCGGCAGTTGCAGGCCCGATTGACTCGGATCGGCCTGACTACCGAGCGCAGCCAGTTTTTCCCGAAGCAGCGGCGATTGATACAGTTCAGCCCCGACAGCAAGCATAGCCTCATAAGAATTCTGCGCACCATCTCCTAGCAGGCGGAAGACCTTACCGTCATCGGCATCACCAATCGGCGCAACCTGACCATTGCGATCCAACATGGCCGCCATAAAAATCAAAGCGGCATGCATGCGCGAATCAAAAGCTGCGCTAAAGCTCAGTCCCGCCGCCGCGCCAGACAAACGGGATGCCAGCATAAATTCTAGAGAAAACTTATGGTAGCAAAGCGCCTGCTCCAGATTTACCCCATCCGCAGCAAACTGCTTGAGCATTTCCTCTTCCAGTATCGTCTTCGCCCGGCTGGCCAGCACGCGAACTTCCTGCCAGCGATTCCAAGTGACCGCCCCGACATAGACGCCGGCCGCTTCGCCTATCAAGTGGTTATCCGACGAAGAATGGAAAGAATAGTTATCGCTCGCGAAGCGGATGTGCTGATAGATACAATCGAGCCAGCGTTGCCGCAGACTGGCACCATGCGCGCCGTCGAACAGGGGCGAGTTCGCACCACCGATCAGATGCCACACGATACTCCAATTGATCAGGCGAATCCCGTGTTCGACCGGCGACGACCAGTTGGCGCCGCGGGCATAGGGGCAGGCGGCAATCCAGCCATCGAGCAGTCGGCCCAGCAAAGCCAGATAACGCTGTTCACCGCTGACACACCACGCCTGGGCGATGGGCACCAGCCAGACGTGCCGGTTCAGTTCCCACATGTATTTGATGTCGACACCCTCGCCAAGATGGCGAAAATCGATCTCGAGTCCGAAGCTAAGCGGAATCGCGGTGCCGGTTTTGGGGTCACGATTCCAGTCAGGCAGACCATCGTTCAACGCGACGACCGTGTCAAAGATGGGGACGCCGTTCTGAATCAGCGCGTCTGCCGCTTGCACGATCTCCTCTCGATCCGCAGTCGCGGTCGGAGCCATTACCCAAGGTGCCCCCCAGGAGGCATCGCTGACCTCCGCTGGCACATGGCGCGCATCGAACCAACCTCGCGCCTGCGCCGCGGCGCGCAATACGCCATGAACCCGATACGGCACTTCGGCCACTGAGATGCGACTTAGACGACGCAATAGCCACCCAGCCCGACTCGTACTACTCGCTACCATGAACTTCCTTTCATCCGCCAACTCACGGCGACTCCAAATGGTTACCGTCTGCCGGCACAGCAACCAGGCTGTCATACAGACCCGCTAACTGCCGCGTCATTGCAGCACTACTAAATCCAGCTTCGATCGTTGCGCGGGCTTGCTGCCCCATGTGTTCGCACAGGACTTGATCGTCGAGCAAGCGCCGCAATGACGCAGCCAATCCGTCCGTATCGCCTGGGGCGATCAACAAACCGTTAACCCCGGACGTCACCAGCTGCGGTATCCCGCCTACGGCAGTGGCGATAACCGCGCACGAGTATGCCATCGCTTCAAGCAAAGCCATCGGCAACCCTTCCTGATAGGACGGCAATACAAATATGTTCGCCCGCACCAACTCCTGCTCCACCTGTTCCCGAGTTAGCCAGCCAGGCAACTCAAGCATATTCGCCACCCCCATGTCGATCGCTCGTTGATGCAGAGCGACACGATCACCATCGCCGCCGACCACTAGGCGCATAGACGGATAGTCGCTAGCGAGCGATTGCAGGGCCAGCAATAGATCATCGATACCTTTGGCTTGTTCTATGCGCCCTAAAAACAGCACACGCATGGGAACGCGCTTGTCTGACGACAAGACCGGCACAGTGACCGCATTCGACAACACCATGACGTTCGCCGCTGGCGCAAAGCGGCGAACGAATTGCTCCCAGCTACCAGAAAGCACCAGCACTGCATCGCTTTTCTCAAAGCTATACCGAATCCACTTTTGTAACCATGGTCCGGCTTCCCCGGTGGCGTACTGTTCAAAAGCGCCACCATGCAAGTGCAGTATCGTGCGAAGGCCAAGACCTCGCGCCAGCCCCAGCAAAATAGATTTCCGAATAAAACTGGCGCGCGACGCAGTGTGCACATGCACCAACCTCGGTTGGCCCACACAGCGCGCCCACGCTAAGGCAGCGAGCGCGGCAAAAAACCGAGTAGCTTTGCCCCAGGCAGTACCATCACGATGACTGGCAATCAGGCGGATGCCGTAATGATGAGCAAACGCACCAGCCCCCAATCCCGCTACAACAGCAGCAATCCCACCGCGGCCACCGGCGTCAGTGCTGAACATCAGTACGCGACCATGCGGCCATGCCGGACCTTCCATGCTCACCGCCTACTCCACATGCGCTGCACCAAAATACTGGCTGATATCAAGATGCTGGATCAACATACGCTGCTTCCCTTGCTTGGTACGCGCCAGCGCTTGTACTTCGCGCACTTCGGCACTGCAGCCGCCTTGCGTCTTTTCTTGCACCGCGTGAATTATCCGGGCGCGCACTTGTTCGCTCAATGGCTTCTGTGTCACCACATTCAATACAAAGTAACCAGGCTGGTGCTGCTCGTACTGGATCAAGTCAAACTCCGCCACGTCGGCAAAGTGCGCAGCCCCCATCGTGCAGATCGAAATCAGGCGATGATCATGGCAGACCAAAAACTCCTGCAATCGCCCTTCGATGCGCTCCACCACTGGGAAACCTGGCAAATCCGGATGCGGGTGCTCGGACAATACCGCCATGTCGCCGGTACGATAGCGCACAAAGGGCATCACCTGATTATCAAACCCGGTGCCAACAATTTCCCCCAGCACACCTGGGCGAGTAATCGGTTCGCCACGCTGATCGATGAGTTCGAATTTCCCATATTGAGGCCAGAAAAAACAGCGCTCATCGTCAGGCATCGATGCTGCCATCAGCACCCGCTCGGTATGTCCGTAGTGCTGCAACACCGGGCAGTCAAACACTTCGCGCAGCAAGGCTTTCTGGTTATCGTAGACATTTTCCGAGAACAACATGACCGCTTCGATACGCGCCTGCACGGCAGGATCTGGATTCTCCTTCAACCAGCGCGCCAGCGGATAGACGGCCGAGGGGAAAGCACTGATAAACCGGGGTTTCCAAATGCGCATGGCCTCAACGTAGTCGGCCATATTTGCGCGCTCCAGATGGTCGGAACTCAGTATCAGGTGGCGTTTGATCGGCTCATACATCCACAAGGCACCGCCATCGCGCGCAGTCGGCACATTCCGGCCACGTAAGGCCAGAATCACGTCGTGCCGACGCAGACCGACTCGGTCATGGAAATATTTGACGAATGCGTGCTCTTTGGCCCGCGAAACCCCGCGGTGAAGATAGAGCATCATCGGTGCGGCCGTGGAGCCCCCCGTAAAAGTCAGGAAACGCTTGCTAACCGGCATGGCCGTCGATAGATAAGCGTCCGGTTGGCGCTTGATATCCTCTTTACTGGTCAGCGGCAACTGGCGCAGCACCGCTTCGGGATCATCCAGTTGCGTCAGCAGGTGTCGGTAGGCACCGTAGGCCGGCACGGTCTCAATCGCCCAGCGCAGGGCCGTTGCCAACTTAGTCTGGCTCAGTGCTTTAAGGGCAGCGGCATCCCTTACGCCGGCCTCAGCCAAAAAATGCTTGTAACTGGCACCGTGCCTGATTGAGGCGGGCAACCATGAGTACACCCGACCGAGACTAGCCTTAAGCCATTGGGGGGAATTGATATACGCCGCTAACAGCGGATGCAGGAAATCCTCAATCGGCATGTGTCTCCCCTGCCTTATGTGCGCCCTGATTCATGCCAAGCTCGCCTCAATTGCTGCTTCTGTCTTGCGCACCATCGTATCGACGCTATAGCGCTCCAGCACCAGTGCTCGGCCACGCTGCCCCATACGCTTACGCAACGATGCGTCGGCGCCGAGAGCCAGCATTGCCTGCACCAGTGCTGCCAGATCGCGTGGCGGTACGACCAATCCTGTTTCTCCATCCAGTACAGCCTCACGTACCCCGCCCAGATCCGAGGCGATCATCGGCACCTCTAACGCCAGCGACTCCAACATTGCCAGCGAAAATGTTTCCACTGCCACCGAAGGCAGCAAAGAAAAGTCCGCCGCCCCCAGCACTGGACGCACATCGGGAAGATTGCCAAGAAACCGAAGGTGGGTGCTCAAGCCTCGCTGCGCAGCCTGCGCAGTAATCGCTGCCCGCAGGTTGCCATCCCCTGCGAATAAGACGACCAAATTCGGCATGCTAGCGACGACCTTTTCAATCGCATCCAATACCAGCTGATGTGCTTTCTCTGGGCGAAACGCGGCAATGTGAGCGACAACCAGGGCATCCTCCGGAAGGCCCAGTTGCTGTCGGAGTTCAAGCCCTGCCGCGCGTGCAGCAAGCGGATCGAAGCGACCCACATCAATGCCGTTGTGCACGGTAATGGCTCGCTTGGCGATAAAGGGATACTTGGCCTCCCAGTGCGCCCGCTGGGCATCACAGACGAAGACGATTCGTGCGCACTGCCGCATCAGCCACTGATAAAGCAAGCGATCCAGCCACTCTGCCTTGGCGTTGCGATTAATCGTGGTGTGAATCGCTACCACTAGGCGCGGCTTTCGACGCGACAATCTGATGGCCAGCCAGCCCATCAGCAGTGCGATCTGCAAGGTGCAATGCACGACGTCAATTTCGTATTCATCAATTGCCTGTGCCAAGCGCCGCGCAGGCCCTAGATCTAGGCGTTTTTCACGCATCGCATGCAAATGTTGCACGCGACTGGCGTCAATACGTGACACCTGATCCAACTGGGGTTCAAAGGTGAATAGACGAACGCCGAAGCGTGCCGGATCAATCCGGTTCGCCAGATCGACCACTTGATTTTCCGCGCCAGCTCGCAACAAACTAGGCAAAACCAACATCAGCTGAGTCGTCATTTATTGGTTCCATTATGAAGCGCCCCTAGTCCGCGGCGACAGCCATCGGCGACCAAGGGGACGCGACATTATATATTATTTTAGCAACTATCCAGCGTTTAAAGAGTTAGTTGCTGCTATCAAGTAGCAAGCTCGCATCAACCATCAACTCCGTTCCCAGCGCCAAGGACTCAACCGCCAGAATGGTCGCCAGGCTATTGGCCAGCAGCGAACTGGCCGGGACGCACGGCACACCACTCACCAAGCCGGCGACCCACTGGGTCAACATAGCTTTTTGACCCTTGTCCTGCGTTGCCTGCTTGATCGTCTGGACCTTGCTATCGCCCGAATACAAGGTGGTTTCACGGAAATCATCGATAACGGCACTACGCCCGCCACCGAAAACTTCGACACGTTCTTTCTGCATAGCTTTTGAACCATCTGCCGTATAGATAATGGTCGCGATCGATCCATTCGGATACGTCAGCGTGACGATGACGTTATCATTCAGCATTGCCGAAGATTGACTCTTGGCCGTACCGATCGAGCTCACTCGAACTGGGTCCGCACCGACCAGAGCAGAAGCCAGATCCACGAAATGGCAAGCCTCGCCGATGACACGCCCACCGCCGAGCAAGGGATCTTGAATCCAGTGATCGCCCGGGATCGCTCCTGCGTTAACACGAATTGCCACCACAAGCGGACTCTGGACCGGCGCGAAATGCTGACATACCTCACGCGTCGCTGGTGCAAACCGGCGATTGAAGCCCACCATAATCTGACTACCGCCCTTGTGCAGTGCCTGCTGAACTTCTGCCAGTTCCGGAACTGTCAGCGCCAGCGGCTTTTCCACATAAACATGCTTGCCAGCCTGCAGGGCACTCACAGTCGCACTAGCGTGGGTATCATGGCGCGTAGTAATAAGCACTGCGTCGGTGTCTGCTCCATGCAGTTCATCAACAGCACCGGCGCAGAATGCGAAGCCAAACTGCCGCGCTACGCCCTGTGCCGTGCGACCACTAGCAGTCACCAGACCCCGGAACTCGACCTGATTCATATTTTTCAGAACCGGCAACAGGCTGGCCGTCGCGTAATTGCCGGCACCGAAGAACGACAAGCCAATTTTACTGCGGGTGACCGGCGCGACGCCTGTCGCGATACGCGCCAAAGGTTCAGCCATGGTCTGCGCAGCGGCATACTGAATCACGATGCCCAGATAGGGTTCGGTTTTTTCGCCCTCGATCAAACGGTATGCAGCAGCGGCCTCATCAACGGAGAAGCGATGACTAATCAAAGACTTCACATCAACCTTTCCTTGCGAGATCAGATCGAGGAAAGTCGCCATATTGCGCTGCTCGGTAAAGCGCACATACGGCAACGGATAGTCGTTACCACTCTCTTCGTAGTAAGGGTCATAGCGTCCCGGGCCGTAAGAGCGGGAGATCACAACACTAATCTCTTTCTTGAAATAATCTTCGCGCGGAATATCCATGCGCACAGCACCGACTACCACCACACGTCCTTTTTCCCGAGTCACGGCGCCGCACAACTCGATCGGCTGATTACTCGACGTCCCCGCGCAAACCAGCACGCCGTCAACGCCATGACCGCCGGTCATCTGTCCGCACAGGTTCACGAGGTCAACGCCCGGACCGGCAGGAATGGCGCCAAAGCCCACCGCGCGTTCGACCTGGGCCGAATCAAGGTCATTCGCAATTACGGTACAGCCGTTCGCACGCAACAATTGCACAGCAATTTGCCCCAACAAACCAAGCCCCAACACCAGGAAGGTTTCCCCCAGCTGCGGTGCAGCCAGACGGACACCTTGCAGAGCAATCGAACCGACGGTCGCAAACGACGCATCCTCGTCACTCACATTATTGGGTATTTTAACGACCAGGTTTTTCGGCACGGCGACAAACTCTGCATGATTGGCATAGTTGACGCCACCACATGCAACTCGGTCGCCCGGTTGAATTCCCTCAACCAGCCCGCCCGCGGCAATCACCGTTCCTGCGCAACTATATCCAAGCGGTGACGGTGAATTCAGGCGCGAAGTGACTGTCTGCATCGTCTTCGCAAATCCTTCGTTCTGCACTTTTTTCAGCACTTGGCGCACCAGATCCGGCCGAGCCATTGCCTTTTGCAGCAGACTCTTCTTGCCCATGTCGATCTTGGTCTTCTCAGTACCTGCACTGATGACGGAGGCAGCATTTCGCACCAGCACAAACTTGTCCGTCAACGTAGGAATAGGCACATCATTAATTTCGATAACGCCCGTCTTCAGAGTTTGAGTGATTTGCTTCACGAAAGAGCCTCATATAAATTGATAATCGATTTGTCGTAGGACACGAGTTCAGCTTCTGCAGGGCGCGCAGGCGCCATCAACAAAGCTGCTAACGCGTCAGTGTTTCTTGTTGCAAACAGTTCAGTGCCTGCCGGTCGCAGCACACAGTCCGATGCCAGTGTACGCTTGCCATAGGAAAGCGATTCCCGCACCGACAGGGCATCGCCATCGGTATTCGTCGCACGCACCGATACATCGCAGCATTTGAGCAGCCCAGCAAACGGCATAGCCTGATTTACCAGCAGAACGTCATTCTGCATAGAACGCTCTTGAATCCGTTTTTGCGCGGCAAGATACGGAGCTTCGCAGTCAGCCAGACTACTCACCACAAAGACCAAAGCATAGCGCTCGCGTACGTCCTGACGTTCCAGCAAATCCAGCAAGATATCCAGCCCATACAAATCCGCCCCGGCAAACTGCACCAGCTTATAGGCATTAGATACCAGCAATTGCCGCCCACCTGCACGCACCTGTGACGCCCAGCTCGCAATTTCACTCGGCAACCATTCCTCATCCGCCCCCGGAGCAATATACGCGGGAATCACCACGGCTCGCGGACAGACCGAACGCTGAATATCGGCGTTAACGGCTATAACCTTGTGCGCAAAAGCACAACTGAGCCACACCATCCAATGCTCGACAGCATTACCGGGACGATGGGAATGAAGGGTCACCATGACAGGTCGGAACAATAATCGTGCCGCAAGCACATGCATCAGGCGAAACAGTCCGACAGAACTTTGCACGTGGACCAGATCTGCCCACCAAAGCAAACTCAGATAGCGCCAAATATTCAATGAGCGAATATTAAACAGTTCGGGCTTGCGCAGCCCTGCCTCGTCGATGCCCTGCACCACGAAGCGGCCGTCGCGCTGCAGCGCGGCCTGCAACCTGCGCAAATGTATGCTGACGCCACCAACAGGAGCAGGGAAAGGGCCGCATAACAACAAACGACATTTATCACGCTTCAAACTTCAACCTCACTCGGAAGACACGAAAGAACCAAAAACAAAAGTGACATTAAGTAAGCAAGAAGCATAATACTCAATCGGCATAGAATAACATTCAAAAATTACAACTGCAAGACCAACCAAAAGTCTCCAACATCGTTACCAATGATCTCCTCGCCCACCCTAACCGAGTACAGACTAAGCCAGCAAACTATTGAATAATTAATAAAAACTTATATAATCGCTATCGCACGGTAGGCCATTTATCTGGCGCTTGCTCCCTGGTTCTTACGCCCTTAACCTATCCAAAATAAAAATGCTAAATATTCTTCAGTCCAGCAGAGCACTTGCGGCGATCTTTGTCGCAGCTTTCCACTTGTCAATTACCATGGGAGCTACGCGATATGGCGGAATTCCAGCATTTCAGGAGTACACCAAACACGGCCACTTAGGCGTTGATTTCTTTTTTGTAATTTCAGGTTTCATAATTCTATTTGCCCACGCCAAAGACATCGATCGCCCCGACCGCTGGTCCCATTACGCGTTCCGTCGATTTGCGCGCCTATATCCCGTATATTGGCTATACACAACTGTTTTTGTTGTACTTCTAGCAGCTGGTTTCGGCACCGACGCGAAATTACCAGAGGGAATTGCCGCATGGATAAATACATACACACTTGTAAGATTTAGCCCAGACTCACCTCCAATTGGACCGGCTTGGACGCTATTCCATGAGCTTGCATTCTACGCAATTTTTTCACTATTGCTATTAAACAAAAAACTAGGGGTTTTTTGTTTGGTTCTTTGGGGCATTATTTGCGCCGCCGTCTATCATTACCCAGGTACGGATAACAGAACCGCATATATTGTTTACACCTCAGCCTACAGTCTGTATTTCTTATTCGGTATGGGTGCCTACTACATCTACAAACAAAAAGGAAAAGGACTGGTAGAAACCTTCACCGGATTCACACTAATACTTTTCTGGTTTATTCTCTTAGATACTTCTTTTCAATTACCGAAAATCGTCTTACCAGCTGGGTTTGCGCTGCTTCTCGGCGGCGCAACAAAAATGGAATCCAACGGGCTCATCAAATCACCAGCTTTCGCGACTTTCATAGGCAATGCATCTTATAGCATCTATCTCACGCACGAAGCGCTGGAGGGCCTCACACTAAAAATCTTTGGAAAGCTTCACCTTCCTCAGATAATTGGGGCAAACGGGGTATTCATAGTTACCCTAACTGCAACAATCGGCCTCGGCTGCCTCGCTTATCAAGTATGCGAAAAGCCTTTGATTGCTTGGGTACGGAAATTACGGTCCCCGATAAAAGCAGTCAGTGCCTGAATAATCGTATGAACAAAATGTGGGGAGAATCCTCCCCACATACATGCCTTAACCAACTATTGACGCCAAATAATACTCTGTTGCCTCATCCAGCCCCTGCGCCACCCGGTGTGTCGGCGAGTACCCCAATAACCGTGCTATCTTACTAATGTCTGCTTGGGAATGCCGCACATCACCGGCCCTGAACGGTCGATACTCAACCTCAGCACTGGCCACAGCGGGGGAAACCACAGCAACCCGCTCGCGGATAAGACTAAATAACTCGTTAAGTGTCGTACGATCGCCCAGTGCGATGTTATAGACCTGATTAACCGCGTCAGCGTTGGTACTAGTTGCCGCAAGAATATTTGCCTGGACAACGTTAGCGATAAAGCAGAAATCGCGACTCGTCTCGCCATCGCCATTAATGAATACCGGCTCAGACCGAAGCAATGCACCATACCATTTGGGAATGACTGCAGCGTACGCGCCATCAGGATCCTGACGGGGGCCAAACACATTAAAGTAGCGCAAGCCTATGGATTCCAACCCGTAGCAGCGAGTAAATACGTCGGCATACAGTTCATTGACATATTTCGTGACCGCATACGGCGACAATGGTTTACCGATGAGGTCCTCGACCTTCGGCAACCCAGGATGATCCCCGTAAGTTGAACTCGATGCAGCATAGACGAAGCGATCAACTTTCGCGTCTCGACTCGCCACCAGCATATTAAGGAAACCGGAAATATTGGTCGTATTCGTGTGCACGGGATTCTCTAGCGAGCGAGGCACGCTACCCAGCGCAGCTTGGTGGAGGACAAAATCAACGCCCTCCGTAACGCGAGCGCAGGTCGCCGGATTACAGATATCCCCTTCGACAAAATCAAAGCGCGACCATTGCTCAGCTGACACAAGCGACTTCACCTGATCAAGATTGCGCTTGTGACCAGTGGCAAAATTATCTAAACCGATCACCGTCTGATTTAGCCGCAACAAAGCTTCCAACAGGTTTGACCCAATAAACCCAGCAACACCAGTAATCAGCCAACGCTTGGGACTCATTTGTAATTGCTGTTGCACCTCGGCGTAAGGGGTCACTTGTCCATTTAGAGGCGCCACAGACTAATCCCCGCTGCTCGGAATTGCACTTGATCGCAAATACCTTTCACGTCTATCACAACTGGCTTATCTAATAATAAACGCTGATAATCCGCAACACCCCAAGCGGTATAAGCGTGGTGAGCAACAGCCACAATCGCAGCATGCGCCGGCACTAACTGATCGAGCGGCGTCAGACTAACTCCATATTCGTGCTGGGCTTCCAGGCTATCGGCCTCAGCATCGGTTACCTGTACCTGCACACCAAAAGACTGCAATTCGCGAATAACATCGATCACTTTAGAATTGCGCAAATCAGGACAGTTTTCCTTGAATGTCAGGCCAAATACCGTAACGATTGACTTGCCAACATCATGTCCGGCACAAATCAACTGTTTGATAGTTTGTTGAGCAATATAAGCGCCCATACCATCATTGATGCGACGCCCAGCCAGAATCACCTGCGAGTGATATCCAAGCTTCTCCGCCTTGTGTGTCAGATAATATGGATCGACACCAATACAGTGTCCCCCAACCAGTCCGGGCTTGAATTTCAGAAAATTCCATTTGGTACCGGCCGCTTCCAACACGTCGTTGGTATCAATTCCCATGCGATCAAAGATCAACGACAATTCGTTCATTAGCGCAATATTCAAATCACGCTGCGTATTCTCGATAACCTTGGCAGCCTCCGCAACTTTGATCGTCGCCGCCCGATACACCCCCGCCGTCACAACCGAACCGTACACGGCAGCAACCACCTCGAGCGTCGCCGCATCTTGCCCGGACACAACCTTTTTAATCTTTGTGAATGTATGCTCTTTATCGCCGGGATTGATACGTTCTGGGCTATAACCGACGGTAAAGTCGCGACCACAGACTAGACCCGATCCCTTCTCGAGAATGGGCACACAAATATCTTCCGTGACGCCAGGATAGACTGTGGATTCGAAAACAACGATATCGCCAACCTTAAGCGCCTTGGCCACGGTCTGGGAGGCGCGCTCTACCGGCGTCAGATCGGGTTGATGTGCGTCGTCAACAGGAGTTGGAACGGCAACAATATGAAAATTCGCGCGAGCAAGAACCGCCGTATCACTGGTGTACACCACCGACGCGGCAACCAAATTCTCACGCGTAACTTCGTTGGTTCTGTCTATGCCATCACGTAACTCTGCCAGGCGAGTTTCATTGATATCAAAGCCAATAGTTTCGGCATGCATGCCGAACGCTACCGCAACAGGCAAGCCCACGTATCCCAAACCCACAACGGAAATAATTCGATTATGCATATTCGTATCAAAAAGCCTCAAAAACAATAAAAATTCGCACTCAAACCACTACAAACTGGCACAAATGCCGAAGTCGCAAACGACTTCGGCATTTGTGCCAACGGATCAATGTAGAGGCCTGAAACCAACTACAGCACTATTGCGGCAAGGCAATGCGCGCATAGAATACACGCTGCAAGCCTGTCTTATCCTTATTGTAACACGTCGAAATGTCAATATTCGTATCCTTTACATACGTCACGGTACATGCATTAAAGATCGCGTGGATCGTATTCGTACGAGCGTTGCCGCCACGTGGCGCGGCAATGTAAATCGGTCCATCAAGTACATAAGGGTAAAATGCGGCACTCAAATCAGTCGCGGCACCGATCGAGAAGATACCATTGACTTCGTTAAGTGGGTAAAGAAAAACCTCTGTTTTTTTCGCACCAGGGTTATTCCAAAGCAACCACAACTTCTGGCCAGCATCTTCGTAGATGCGGGTCTGCCCCGGTGCCGGCAATTTACCTAAGCCTAGAACCGTTACAATCGGAGTTCCATCGAGTTTGGTTACTACAACATTCCGCGTCCGAGCAGCGGGGTTTGCTGGATCAATAACCGCATACACACTAAACACACGACCTTTACTATCGATAAAACTATCCTGCATACGCTCAGTTGGTGCGGCTGTAGCAGTAGCTGGACTAGTCACGCTTACCTTAGCAACTGCTTCAGCCTCAACATATTCGGCACTAGTTGGCGCCAATGTCACGCTACTTGCAGCCAGCGCTGGCTGTGGCGTCGTATCAATCTTCGCAGTGTAGGAACGCGCGCCATTGAACACATACGTTTCAGCGACCGCTGGCAATTTCTCCGCTAATTTGTGTGCGTCTCGTTGAGCAAGAGCAACAACCTTACCGTCAATTTTATTCGGTTTAGGGAACACATAGTCATAGGCATGGCGCTGACCAATACCACGCACGCGCAACGGCCCCCATTGCCATTGACTCGTTGATGGAACGTAAATTCCGCAGGAATACTCAGTGTTCGAGACAGAGGTTAGCGGCAACTGATTGGCTTCGCGAGATGCTTTCAAGCATGTGGTGCCATCATAAGCGATCCCGGCATTGCCGTAATGGCGGCCAGACGCTGCAATAACTTGCCATGCCCCAGGTATGCGGAACCCGCTGAATGCGGGTGATGCATATGCGGTAGGAACGCTGGCAGGCCATGCGATCACATATGCCAGATCGTTTCTATCATCGCGCAACAACGTTACATCATCTGTCGTCTGACCACTTTTCTCCAGTGACCAGCCCCCCGTAAGACTGCGGACCTTCAAATTCCAATTCAACGTACCATCACTACGCGGCGAAACATAGAGCACACGAATTCGACCGTCGCTATGCTGGGTGATGCGCGGCTGATGCCCCCCCCAGCTATTCGCAATAGTGTTGGAGGCCCCGATCGACGCATCCGTTGCAACGGCTTCAAATGCTTCGACCTTGGCCGCTGTTGCCGCATAGCTGACATCCACCGCAAATAACATCATTAACGCGACAGAACCAGCCACGCCCTTTGAACGAAAAAATTCGTTATCCATATTGTCACTCCCATAATGATAAACGATGCAAACCTCGGGGTATTCGCGCACAACACTTGGTGTTATGGCATCAAACAGAAAGCCCACACAACCAACGTGATCGGCGAGAGTCCCAGCCATACCGCCTCAAGCGCCAGCAACCGGCTTCTGAGCACAGTATAGCAGCGAAGAAACATATTGCGAGACCCTAGGGAAATAAAATTTCAATCGGGTAATTAAAATTTCCGCTGAGAACACAAAGTCCACTCGTTCTATCGAGAATAACTGATAAAAATACAATTTCTCCGGAAAGTATTGGGAAAACGCCAACCTGACGCAGTCATTTTCGCACCGCAACCTCAAGCCCCCCCACCGCTTCCGCCCGAAACCGCAAAAAATACGGGAAATTAAGTAAAAAAGCTCCGCCGTGATGAGAGCGAACAACATCGAACGTAAATAACGGGAAGTATCTATTCAGATCGGTGGACAATGTACGATTGCAATCTTTGCGACGAACAAGCTGAGTCTATTGTGAAAGCTCAGGTTTGAGCGAACTTACCCTTCTTCCTGAGAGGCTGGAACCAAAACCGAATTTTTTTAGATTCGAGTTTTTCAGCATCTGACATGTAAGCAATAGAAAGGCCGAACATCAGCCAAATATAGATCTGGAAAATTTGGGGGAAAAATAATCCATTCGTAAACCCCATGACAGCCATTCCAAGCATCCCGGCCGCAACGCCATTAAAGGCCCCGGCCATTGCGGGTGGCACTTCTACTTTCCTGGCAACAGATTTGAAATTACGATACAAAAATACAAAGAACGAAATGACTAGTGCAAAACCAATTATGCCAACATCATACAAAATAGAAAGATATAAATTATGGGTTTGAATTGTGTGAATTACCCCCGTCTTTGCCGCATCTGACCACGCTTGTGATGCGATACCCGAACCAATCAGTGGGCTCTTATAGAACGATGGGAAAGTTTGCCGCCAAAGCCAAAATCGTCCGGCCGTCAATTCGTCATCTTGAACCCGCGATGACAGCACATCATGAGCACCAGCACCGCCAAAGCCAACCAGCGCCCGGTCAACAATAGTTTGAGGAGTAACAGCGATCAACAATAATGCTACGGCAAATGAAACCAAAGCCAATCTAACCCTCTTTTGACTTATTACAAAGTACGCACCGCTAACAATAATTGCTATATATCCGCCTCGCGAAAAGGTTAGGGCTAAAGCCACCAAAACGATCGAAGCGCTTGCAATCAGTAATACCCGAGCACGAATAGTCGATACTGCAGGGATCATGAATATTAAGATAGCAAAGCCGATCGCAAACATAGCACCAAATTCGTTGGCATGCATGCCCAAAGACGTCAAAAAACCTCGAGCCGCTTGACTACTTAAGACCTTTAGTCCCTGACCACTACGCATAATGTAAAACAGCAAAATTAGCGCCGGCAAAACTATTGATAACACAATCGGAATAAGAAAACGCTCTTGGTTCTTGCTATCCCTAACTGCATTGCCCAATGTCCAAGCCGCAACAATTAACAGCATAGGTTTTATGCCGTAGCCGATGATATAGGCTGGTATCGAAGCAAAACCAGCTCCCATATCAAGAGCCGTTCGCATGCTCAACCCCCTTACATGAATAACTCCAACTCCAACGGCAACGAATATTGGGATAATATACCGCCACCAGATTATTGGAGGCATCTTGACGAATTCACCGGGCTTCAACAATCGCCGCAAGAAAAACGCCCCACAAGCTGCCAGCACAAGAACATTCGCGAGGTTAAGCCCCGGAAGATGCGAAAATACTTTGAATGTGGAGATTGGCAACGCAATAACACTCAACACTACGCCGACCCTGTAGTCTACGAGAATAAAAACTACTGGGAATACCAGAGCGAATAGTAATAGTGCAATTTCCCCACCAAACAAAGCACTCATCGCGCCAAATATGAACGAGAACAGCACCAACAATGCAATCAATAGTTTCATGACAATTTCAAGAGTGATGAGGTGAAGTAGAACCGTTTGCCTTTTGAGCGAAATACAGTGCGATTAAGCACCCCAACGATAAAAAATAACCTATTGCGTATGCTAATGGAGCACCTGCTATACCAATGTTTTCTAATAAGAGGTAAGTCCCAAAAATGAAAACAACCGCATTAAGAGTTTCAATTGCCAAATACTGCCGAACTTTCAAGCGCACAGTTAAGCCCATGCGCATCGGCCAGCACGCAACCATGAGAATATCGCCAATCAATTGATACTGGAACAAACCTCTCATAGCATCAAACTGGCGTGTGAACACAATCAAAATCACCAGATCACGCGTAAGGAAAATAACGCCGGCAATCAACGCCGTCGCAGTAGCAACTTTAAGGCTCACTGCAAACACCTCGCGGCGAAATGCGATGTCATCCTTTATGCTTGAAAGGTGCGGCATCAGGTACAGCGACAACGCGGAAACAATAACCGCAGTGTACATATCCGAAACTTTTATCGACGCCTGCCATATCCCTGCCGCATCCGCACCAAGTTGGTGTGAAATTAGGTAGCGCACCGCTATCAAAGTGCACTGGCTGGACAATGCATTCGCCAATACCATCGGATAGAAACGCAACAACTCCCGCCCGACGCCGCTGTCATAACCTGCCCGGAAATAGCGGAAGCCATGGCCTATTTCTTTATAAAAGAAACAAATGCTGATTGCTGCGGTCAAAAATACCAGCAATCCCGCCGATATCATCCCCCCCCACACGTTGAAAAAATACACCAACGGAACAGAAAGTAGCAGGGAAAGGATCGACGATATCATGACCCCCAATGCCAGGGCGTGCATGCGTCGCATGCCATTTAGAATTCCACTGGCCACACCGTTAGCAGTACCTGCGAACAGAACCAAAGCGCCAAATAAAAATATAGGCCAATAGGCCCTGTTAAGTAATAAATGCTCAGACAACCAATAACTTGCTAAGGCGATCAGCACCGCACTCCCCCCCCCGAGAATCAGCGCCAAGCGGGCTGCAGTGGACCAAATCACTGTATGCCGCGCATCATCGTCGGGCGCCGCCTGTGCGGTCATTTTCGCCAAGCCGGTTTGCACACCGCCCACGGTCATGAGCGTACACATGCTGAGAAAATTATTGAATTGACCGACCAGAGCCATCCCCGCTGGCCCAAGATAAACGGCTGTCACTTTCACACCGATAAAACCGACAGCAAATCGCACGGCGGATTGACCGACACTCCATAACATAGCTTTGCTTAGCGACATCTGCTCTCCTCTATGCCGCTAGAGCATTTAACAACGGCGCGTAGGCGTTCAGTGCTGCCTGCGGGGTGTGCTGGCCATTAAAGTAGGCTTGTGCTCGCGTGCCGGCCGTTTTCCAGCTCACATCATCACTCATCCATTCACTAATGACCGCCGCCATTTCTTCGACATCCCGGACACAGCGCGTAACCGGCAGGTTATCAACCCGAGAGCCATTATCAAAGAAACTTACCGAGGGAATGGCCCGAGACCAAGCTTGCAAGAACGTATTCGGAAAACCTTCAAACTCAGACGTATTAACAAATACGCGTGCACCGGCAAAATGCTGCGCTACTTGCGAATAAGGGACAAAACCCGTCAACTCTAGATTTTTTAGATCAGCTGCTTTCAGATTGCCCAGGATTGCAGCGTCACCACCACCAACCAAGCGGAAGCGTATCGCTGGCAAACGCCTCGCCAACTCCAAAAACAATTCAGGACGTTTTAAACTCTTGATGGTACCGACCCATAAAACATACCCAGCAGGGTCTGCAGGCTCCTGTCCCTGCACAGCATGACAGCTCGGTACCAGAGTAGACGTACGTCCAAAATTCGCCAGGCAAGCCTGTCGCTGCGTCTCATTCTGCACAACGATCTGATCTGCCATACGCAAGCCGCGACGATAAAACCACTTATCGCGCCCGTAAGAAATCAAGGGCAACTCAGGGTAAAAATCAGCATCTGATGCGGCGGAGTAGATGAATCGTTTTCCTCGATGGGCGCAAAACTGAGCAACCAATCCGGTCAGCATACCCGACGCGCGCTGATAATAAATGTCCGCATCGGCACGAGCCATTGCTTGCCACATGGACGTCATCCGGGGATAGATGAACCGTAAAACCGGCAATCCAGCCTGTGGTGCATGTGCACGAATGACCCGAATACCATCAATGATGATCTCTTCGGGCTGGCCATAATCCATAGTCACCACGGAAACCCGGTAACCAGCCTGCTGGAATGTACGCGCCAGAATTGCTTGCTGCACTTCGGCGCCACCAACACTTTCAATTTGCGTACTTCCCGACAATACCGGATATAGGGCTGGCGCCACAAAGCAGATGTGGGGCGCGACGCTCATACCCACCGCTCATGCCACAGCTGGAACGCCAATAGCGCCCAAACGCGATTAGTCATGCGGTCATCGCCCGCCTTAAATGCGGCCACAACTTCAGTTACCTGCTCAACATTGAAAAGGCCTTGTTTGCGCAGCTTCCCTGCATCTAAATGCTGCTCAATAAGATGTGACAAGTCCCCACGCAACCACTCGCGCAGCGGGATGGCAAAGCCTTGCTTAGGACGTTCGATCAATTCTCGCGGCACATATTTATACAAGATACGACGTAACACATGCTTGGGTCCAAGCGTTCCACGACGCATAGCAAGTGGCAATCTTAGCGCGAATTCCACAATCCGATGGTCGAGGAGGGGCTCACGTCCCTCGAGTCCAACCGCCATCGTTGCCCGATCGACCTTGGTAAGCACATCGCCGGGAAGATAATGATGCAAATCGCACAAACTCAGCTGATCTGCAGCAGTTCCAGGATAGGCATCTGCCGTTGCATGGATAGGATCATATCCATCGATTAGGGCGCGAATTTCATCACAACGCCAAATGGAAAATTTAGCGTCATAGGCGGCGCCGAGCGTCGGGGCGCACACCACATCACGTAATTGCACTGCCCGATCAATAAATTTAGTACGCAGGCCATTGCGGACAGCTGTAGAAATCGGCAATTTCGCAATCAGGCGATCTAGAGATTTAAGCGGGAGCAGATGCATCATAGTACGCAGCGCTGGGATCAATCGGTGCAACGACTCATGCTGCCGCCATTTTGCTAGCATCGTTTCATAGACACCGTAGCCGCTGAAGCTCTCATCGCCACCGTCGGCAGACAAGACCACCGTAACCTGTTCACCAGCCATTTGGGAAACTAAATATGTCGGCAACCCAGACGAATCAAAAAACGGTTCGTCGAATAATTGCCCCCACTGTGGCAACAACGCTTTTGCCTGCCCCGGATCCATGATGCGCTCGTGGTGTACCGTGCCAAGATGCTCGGCTACCCTCCGTGCGTGACGCGACTCATCGACTCGTTCTTCGGAAAAACCGATGGTAAAGGTGTGTAATGGGGTATCTCGGCCTTGCTGGAGAATCGCCGTCACCAGGGACGAATCAATTCCGCCCGACAAAAATACACCGACAGGAACATCGGAAACCATCCTTAAAGCGAATGCATCGCGCAAAAGGTGTTCAAGTTGATCGGTCAATTCCTCTTCGGTTCCCGTGAGCGGGGATTTCTGTGCGTCGAGTACCGACCAGTAGCGAGTTAGCTGAGGTGGGCCTTCCGCTCCAAATTCGAGAAAATGACCAGGGGGTAATTTATAAATATTTTTATAAATACTCCGTGGCGCATTGATGTAACCAAACTGTAGGTAGTCGCCTAATGCGGCGCGATCTATGTCAGGGGTCCAATGCTGAAACTGGCGCAACGCCTTCAATTCGGAACCAAAACAAAACACACTTCCGTCCCAGCCATAATACAAAGGCTTGATACCTAGCCGGTCACGAACCAGCTGCAAACGACCGTTAGTTCTATCCCACAGCGCAATCGCGAACATGCCTATAAAACGATCTACTGCTGTCAGACCCCACTCGCGAAATGCAGCAAGAATGACTTCCGAATCGCCTGTACCGCGAAAGTGATGCCCTGCCGCCTCGAGTTCGACGCGGATATCGGCAAAGTTATACACTTCGCCGTTGTACGCCATGATAACCTGGCCATCTTCTGAAACCATAGGTTGGTGCCCATTGCTCGAAAGATCGAGAATAGATAGCCGGGTCTGTCCCAAACCCACACCCGGATCCTGCAACCATGTTCCTTGATCATTCGGACCACGATGGCGCAATGCCCCAACAGCCAAATCGAGGTCCCCTGCCAACGTGTGGCTTTGCTGTTCTCGATCGACGTAACCTGCGATTCCACACATGCGCTACTTACCTTGCAAATTAGTTAAAAAATTGACTCCGGAGCAGAGTCTGGACTAGCGCAACGTTGGCTGCCCTGTGCCTAATAATTGGGACGCAGTCCGCGGGGCTACCAGAGCCATAAGATCATTCAAAAATTTACCTTGCAGGTCGTAGCCCTGTTGAGCCACAGGCGAGATGCTAGAAACGCGCACCAACATACCATCGGGAATCACGCCAGCAAACGAGTACTTGATCTGTACCATTAAACGTTCAAGACGCCCCATAACGACTTCGTCGCCCATCGTGAACCAGTAGGTAACTGGTTCGGTCCGGCCGCCCTTAATTGCAAACATGCGCGTCGCCGGTACTTGATGACCAGTTATCGACAGCGTTGCATTCTGCAAATCACGAATCTCGAAGCCCTGAGCACCGTAACAGACCTCCTGCCGGTGTGCTTTCAGCTCTTGAGTTTGCGCAGAGCCATACGTTATGGTCAGCATAATCCGCTCACCACTGCCATTTACATACGTGCGGCTAAGCACCTGATCGTAGATTTTATCGGCCGTGGCCTGCGCGTCCGGGGATGCGGCGACGCTCGCACCAGCATTCGGATCAACGATCCAATCGCCGAAAGTCGACGGGATCATCGCCTCAAGATTAACAGCTTCACGCTGGTCGGCAACCTTTGCCTTAGGGGTCAGCCAGTATGCCCCAACGGCGCTTGACAACATCATAAGCGTCAGCATGCTGCTTAACACTACCTTTTTGCTCATCCCTGTGCCTCCGAAGTTGCCGTGCGACGCTTGACATACCATTGCAAGAATGTATCCAAAGCCAGAATCAACGAAAGAGCCGTCACAAACAGCACCATGCCCGCAAATCCATGTAGGAACCCCTGCCCAGCAGCATCACCAAAATAATACGTGATCAGAGTCAGTACGATGACACGAATAACATTGGCAGTGAAAGAGATCGGTATGATGAGAATGCCGATTGCAACGTTCCGTATGACAGACGTGTGCCGAACGACATTCAAATAGAACAAACCCAACGATTCCAGCGTCAAGAAGGTCTGCAACCCGGCGCACGCATCTGCCACCAGGAGTTGATACTGGCCAATCTGTAAGATCACACCGGTACGTGCAATCGGATAATCAAGCCAGAACAGGACATGTTCTACCACATACGAAACCGCCATCTTCATCGGCATGGTCAGCATGCTCACCAAAGCGCCCGGCAATGGGATCATGAATAACATGAAGAAGAATGGAAACCATAACTGCGCAAGCGCTCCGCCACCACGCTTGATCAGCAATATTCCAGCAAGAACGAAAATAAATGCGATCAGCTCAAATAAGGCAAGTTGCTGCGACCTTCCCAGCACGTAACAAAGCAAGCCAAAAATAAATATTGGCCAACCCATCATAGCGGCCTTGCATCCCTCACTACTGACCAACATGTCTGTCCAACCGCGACAAATTAGCCAAAGCGACAGTGCCAGAATCACCGGACCGTGCGCCTGATCTTCCGTCGACCAAGCTCCATTTAACAAATCAGCGAATGTCGGAACAAACAGAACTAGCGTACCAACAGCGAGAAGCCACCAGTCTAGTGGCACCTGGCGCCACGAGGCGCTCCAACTCTGTGAGGCAGTCATCAGTAATCAACCAATACCGCACCGACCACCTGAGCGCCTGCTGACGTCAACTGTTCGCTCATATTATTAATTTCACCCAGCAGAGTATTATGCTTCCGAGCAACAATTAACACGCCACCGGCACGAATGGCCACGGCCAGTGCGTCGGCACCGCTCTGGAATGGCGCCACATCATACAACACGACATCGTATTTGCTTTCGAGTTCCGTATTCAACGCGCCAAAGCTACTACGGCTCAATAGCTCTTGTGGATTTGGGGGTAAGGTCCCCGCAGCCAAGACCGACAGATCGATAAAGGACGCGACCTTGGTGATGCAGCTCAAATCGGCACGACCGGCGAGAATGTCGGATAAACCTGTGCGGTTCTGCAAATCAAACATATCGTGCTGACGCGGTGCCCGCAGATTCGCATCAACCAGCGCAGTGTGTTCGCCTAGCTGGGAAAACACCACAGCGAGATTGGCTGCAACCTGGCTGCCACCGTCTTCAGCGCCAATTTCAACAATCGCCAACGCTTTATGGCCACGTGCAAACCAGCGCAACATCAACTGGCTACGTACCGCACGCAGCTGTTCAACCTGCTCACTGAACGGTTGGTACGCCGCCACCAGTTTGGGCGAAAACTTCCCTTCGCCAACCTGTAAGTAGGGGTAATCAAACTGCCGAGCAAGTACTTGCTGAATGTCAGATTCAGTGATCAAACCCAAGCGCTGGGCCGCCTCACCGAAGCGGATGCCTAATTCTTTTTGCATGCGCAACACGCGCTCTGCACTCTCGGGCGTAATTTTACCTGCCTCAAGCAACAGCCCCCCGATGCTGGAATCAGCACGTGGCGTCAGCGGATTAGGCGTAGTGGTATTAGCGGGAGCATTCATGGACAGTTCCTATTTAATTCAGACGCAAACGGCGCGACAGCAACAGATTCTTCAAACCAAAGGGCTTGCGCTTTGGTGCGTTCCACTCGATGACACCGAATACCGGAATGTCCAGCATATCGCTCAGGTCAGACTCCGACCGTACTCGACGATCAAGCAATTCTGCCAGCAATGCTAGCCCCATACCCAGCATCAATCCCAACGCTACCGAGATCGCAGTGTTGATCACGACGCGTGGGCTGGATGGGTCGAGTGGCGCAACGGCAGGATTCAACAACGCAATATCCGATTGTTCCGACTGTCCTTCCAAACGGGTCTGAGCAAAACGCTGAGACGTCAGATCGAATGCACGCTGAGCGGCTTCCACATCTTTCGCCAGCACATTTAGTTCATCACGGGAACGATTGAGTTCAAGCACGCGTTTTCGCTGCGCATCCAGCGACGCGCGTATATCCGCTTCGCGTTTACGCAAGATTGTGGCATTACTACCAACACTGCTGGCGGTTACTTTAATAGCACTGGCGAGGTCAGACCGTAATTTTTCCACTTCAGCTTTGGCACTCTGATATTGCGGGTGATTACGTTCCAGTCGCTGTGCTAATTCCGCAAGCTTGGCTTCCGCATTTCCCAGACCAATCTTCAGATTTTGTACCAAAGGATTGCTCGTCACATCTGGGGAATCGCCACCACCATTTGCAACACCGGCGCGCGAGCTTGCTTCCATCGTTTGCGTTTGTGCTTGCACCAACTGGGCCGACAAATCATTGAGTCGATTACTCTCCACATCCAGACGATTGTCAACGCTGACGATGCCGTTTTCTTGTTGATACTTCGACAACCGCGACTGCGCGGCCTCAACATTGTCACGCAATTGCTTAAGTTGCTCATTAAAGTAGGCGGAAGCTTTTTTCATAGGCTCTACCTTCAATTGAATACTTATTTTTTGATACTCATCAGCGAACGCGTTGGCAACGGCTGCAACGAACGTAGGGTCCGCGCCGCGGAAGCTGATCTCGACCACGCTGCTCTCGCGTGCAGGTACGATATCCAGCTTCTTCAGGAGCAGATCGGCCAACCAGTCTCGCACGTCACCCTTGCCATCTGCAGCATCTTTAAACTGGTCGATAACTGCCTGATTGCGCGCCAAACCCAATTGGTCAACAACCCGGAGAGCAACGTTCTTGCTACTGATGATGTCAACCTGAGTAGCCATATACCCTGGCAACAACTGCCCTGGCATCGTGAGGCCGGACACTGGATCCACCCCCTTATAGTTCAAGAGTACCGATGCAGTTGCCTTATACGTCTTCGGTAGTATCAAGCTGATACCTAGCGTAGAGACCACGGTGATGACCAGCGCAAACAAGATAATCCATTTGCGCGCCTTCATGATCAGGAAAAATTGGGACAGATTCATAACGTATTCTCAAAAGAAACAAAAAGAGACCGAGTCACTCTCGGAGCGCGCATCAGAACAAACTTTCTTTGACGTAAACAACATCGTCAACTTGCACCAAATCATCTTGCTTAACATCGATGATCTGTTGCTTCCCATTTACGTCACGGCGCTTTATCGTAAGACCTCTTTCCGAGCCACGTGCTGTCAGACCGCCACCGGTAGACAGGGCCTGCAATACGGTCATACCGCGTTCCAAACGGAAAGGGCCCGGACGTTGAACTTCGCCGTAGATGTAAAAGCGCGGCGCGCGCTCAACGTACAACACATCATTGGCGGCCAATTCATAATCGCCATTCAATTCACCAGCACGCACCATGCCAACGATGTCGACCTGATCCTTGGTAGTTTTCCCATTGCGTTTGCGGATCAACGAGACGGTATCGGAACCATCGGCAGCAATCCCCCCTGCCATTGCCAGCATGTCGAGCACGCTGCGCTTTCCCTCGACGGGGTAGCGCCCAGGACGATTCACTTGACCGAGTATCGAGATTTGCTGATTTTGCAGTTGGGTCACAAGAATATTGACCTGAGCCTTACGCAAAAAACCACCGCCTTCGAGCATTGTGCCGATTTTTTTCTCAGCCGCAACATTGCTCAACCCGGCAATCTCTACAACCCCCAACAATGGAAATGTGATGGTTCCAGCATCGCTAATACGGGTTTCAGTGGTGAGGTCGGGATTATTATAAACAGTCACTTTCAGCACATCACCCGCTCCCAACACGGCATCGAGCGCCATCGCGCTGCCCCAAATAGACCATAAGAACACCGTGGTCAGGCAGATCATTAATCGTTTCATAGTACCCCTACCTCTTGCTTGCAATAGTTAAAATTACTTCAAACCAGCAACGCCACGAGCGTTCTGGGCATCAGCACTTGATGGCGCGCTAGCAGGACTTGCCGGCGCAGCTTTCTCCGGTGCCTTGCCATTCAAGTATTCAATCTTCGCCGCCGCACGCAGCCGGGCCAATTCCGCATCGGCAGCCGCCTTGTTCTTCTGATTGAAGAGGAATTGTTCAATCTGACCAGTCGCCTGATCTAACTGTACCGGCGTATCTTTAACATCCACAATCGCCGTCAACACGCTTCTCTCACCTTCTTTAACGATGAACAGCTGGCCCTTTGGCATACTCAATAATTTAGTTACCAATTGAGAAGGCAAATCCGCGCTGGAGCGTGAGGACTGGCCACGTGAAAATTTAACACTATGTTCCGTCATCCAAGCGATAACTTCATCCAAGGTCTTAGCGCCGTCAATCACGCCCTTAAACTCTTCATTTATGTCCTTGCTTGCGAACACGACTTGCCGCATATCAAGCTGCTTACGCTGACTGAAGAACTCTGGATGCTTGTTGAAATAATCAGAGACTTCTGCAGCCGTCGGCTTTCCCTGAACGCTTACTTTCTTTTGCATATAGGCTTGCGCGATGATTAAGGCTTTCGCCCGTTCGATCGCCTGCATCACCTTAGGATCACGGTCCAGCTTATCCTTGGATGCCTCGTTCAACACGACTTGTCGATCGATCAGCGCTTCCAGCACCTGCTTGCTCGCCTCTTCTTGCTGCGCAGCTTGAGTACCCGCCCGTTGCAATTCCTCATTGAGCTGCAATACGGTGATTTCTTCGCCATTCACGCTAGCCAGCGTTTGACCCGGCTTAGCCTCCTTCTTGCCGCAAGCCGTCAATCCGAGTGACAGCATCAGCACGGTGGCGACCACAAGCGTACCGCGACGCCCAAATTGTTTCTGTTTAAATTTGCTGTATTTCAATTGGAATCCTCGGTAAGCCAGCAGCAGGAGCCACCAGCATTTCAACTATAAAAACAACTTCTGTTGACGCAGATCAATAATAAATCCACAGCGAAGTATGGCTGCAGTTACAATTGATTGTCAATATGAAAACATAAAGAATGTGGTTACTCTGTTTTGCCTATATTACCTCATGTACCGGCGCCATTGGCAAAAGCATCATTTAGTTGCCTCGAAAGTTAGACGATTAGTGAGCATTTTCACGTTTCAGCACCACTTGCACGGTCTTGATAATGATCCATAAATCCAGCAACAATGACCATTTTCGCAGGTAGTCCAGGTCGTAATGTACCCGCGCCTCCATTTTATCAAGCGTCTCCGTCTCGCCCCGCAATCCGTTCACCTGAGCCCATCCTGTAATACCGGGCTTAACCTTGTGACGCAGCATGTAACCCTTAATCAACTTCCGATACTGTTCATTGTGCGCTACTGCATGGGGGCGGGGGCCGACAATACTCATACGCCCCTGCAACACATTTATGAATTGAGGTAACTCGTCCAGCGAACTCCTACGCAGAAAACTGCCAACTTTGGTGACGCGTTGATCATTTCGCTTAGCCTGAACCACCGTCGGACCATCATCCGTCACAGTCATAGATCGGAATTTGTAGACAATGATTTCCTCACCGTAGAGACCATATCGGCGCTGCCTAAAAATAATTGGACCGGGCGAACTGAGTTTTACCGCGAGTGCTATCAGCACCATTAGCGGCAAGAGCGCGATCTGGATAATTAGTCCCAATACAATATCGCTTAACCGTTTTACCAAACTATTTACGCCCGTGAACGGTGACTCACAAATCGCGATAACTGGCATTCCCCCCACGTTATCAAACCTTGCCTGCATAAGATCAAATACATAAATATCCGGCAAAAAATAAACTGATGCAGTTGTATCTTGCAACTCATCAAGCAGTTTGCGTATTCGCGGTTGCGCAGATATCGGCTGACTAATGAAAATCATCTTAATACTATTTTCTCTTACGTAAGCCGCAACATCCCCCATTTTCCCAAGTACCGGCTCGCGCATGTTGGTAGGAAAACGATCACTAACCCGATCATCAAAAAAGCCCACAACCCGCATGAATAAGTTGGGATTACGCGCGCAAACCTGCGAAAACTTTAAGCCGACTTCATTCACCCCGACAATTAAGACTGAGCGAGCCTCATCCACTCCGCGCCCCAGATTGCTACGACGCATAGTTAGATGACTCAGCAACAACATTAGCGGAGTCAACACCGCCCAGGCGAAGATAATGGACTGATCAAACCGTTTAGTCAGCCCCCCCACGGAGCCGATAAGCACCAACACACCGACCGTGATCGCCCAACCACAAATGGTATCGCGGACGTAAACGAGGGTACGCCCACTCCGCCAAGGGCGATATGGATCAACGTATTGATAAACCGATGTGGAAATAAAGAAGGCCAATATCATTAGCACCAGATAGTATCCGGTGAAGGGCTCATCGAATAACATCGCGCACACGTACAGCATTCCCATAATGATCAGCGGATCAATCACACGCTGAAATAGGGAAATTACGGGTATATCATTAAGAGTCATATAACGATTAATATTGCAGATTGCCTGTGAAACTTACACCGTTCGCGTGGTAGCTACCACTACCAAGAAACGCTACGCCCGAACGAGCTTCCCGAAATACGGAAGTACTCAAGGTTATCTGTGGCAAAGGAGCATAATTCAAACCCATTGAATAGGTTCTTGTCGAGTCGCTCAAACCCTGAGGAAGGCGCGAGGCGAGCAAGCCTTCAAAACGACGACGAACGTATTTTGCGTCGACTGTCGCCTGCACCTTAGACGTCACCGTCCAATTCCCAGACAGGTTTCCACCATTGTTCAGACTATAGCTCGCAATACTACTTTCGACCCCCGCATACTCTCTCCACACGCTCCCACTTATACGCAATTTGCCTGCCGCCATGGTACTCCCAGACACTCGAGCGTTCACGCCGCGCGAATCCCGCTCGTTTGTAGAGCTATAACTCCGCTGCGAACGCCCACCCAAAAACTGAAGCAGCGTTACTGGAGTTGCCTGCCAAACCACTTTCAATTTCAAATCCGTCTGGTCACTCCCTGCATCAAATGCCTGGCCATTAAAACTGCGCAGCATGTCATATCTGCGCCGCAATGAATTAATTTGCCCCCCAATGCTACTACCACTTCCAGCCAAATAATCCACTCCGACCTCGCCCCTGTCGTCACGATGATTATTCAGCGACTGACTCAGAAGATCATATTTGTAACGATAGTGATCTGCCCCGATACGTGCACGCCAAGAGGGGTGAAAAGTCCACGCCGCAGTTGCAAACGAATGCTGTTCGGTTCGCAAATTACGCTCATTGGTCACAACATCGGTGTACGGCGCCAGCGTTTCACTGTACGCCACACCGGCAGTTCCATCGACATGGTTACCTAAATGCCATCCCCAATTGAAACGCCCCGTCTTTCCTGTGTAATCCAGCTGTGTAAAATGATCGAACGATGCCCGACTAGCCTGCGCCTCCACACTGAAAACTTGCCGCCCCAAATTTTCCCTAAAAGAAAAACCTGCCATCAACTGCCGGAAATTATCGTCTCTAACCCCGCCGTAACCCACTTGCGCATCTGGCAAGCGGAACAAATTACTTTCATGGGAGTAGTTGGCGGAAGCAAACACATTAAATTTGTCATTTTCCGTTGCCGATGAATTGCCCACACTCAGCGCACCAATCAGCATAGCCAAACACAGCGCAGCAGGAGGTGCGCGATGGACCGAACCTGAATGGGTTACGCTTACAGCATCACTGTCTTCGATCATTAGTACGTTCAAGGGGCTCAACATGTCTTTTTTTTGCCTAAGAGAATTGATAAAACGGCTAGATATTATAATGTTACCAGTATTGCCAGCTACCTGTAGAAATAATCCAGACACCCAGCACCCCGTTGGTGACAGCATGTGCCAGCACCGCCAACCAGAGGTTGGCGCTCCGCCAGTAAAGAAGGGCATAAACAATACCCGCAATGACACCAGCAAACCACGTGTTATGCTCAACCCCAAAAAGAACCGAACTTACAACAATATTGCGCCAGCTTATGTGGGCGACCGGAACCACCTCGAATCTCTCATTGGTGAGCCAGCGCAATAGAAACGAGCGCCAGAATAACTCCTCCATCAGCGGCACAACTGCAACTGCCCCCACCAAACGAACCAGAACCAATGGCCAGTTCATTCGTTCCGAATCGCGTGGATCAAACCCTGCTGACTGCCCCAGCACCATCCAGTTGGCGTTGAGGTGAATCCACAACCACCAGACAACAACCCCGGCTATGGAGGCGAGCACTATCGCCCTCCAGCTTAGACGTGTCCCGCGCAGTTCATCGTAACGTCCCCAAAATACCACCAATAAAGCAACTACCGTAAAGATTTTAAGCGGATAAATCCATCGGATTTGCTCAGCACTTGCACCACATCGCGCTGCCAAATCAGCGACCACAATGAAGAGCATGTAGGTAAGAAATGGCAAAACCCGGGGCCAAACTGCGCGGCTGAACACATTACATCCTTATCAAGTTAACTTGCAAACATTGTAGCATTTACCATTTCGCCACTTAAGTCGATGCACGCATCTCAATTTGATCCCAGCGCTCCAGTGCAGCCATCAACTCGTTCTCAATCGCCTCAAGCCGAGCCGCCATCCGCTTCGCTTCGGCCGGGTTCTGCTTGTAAACATCAGGAGCAGCCAGCGCAATCGCCAGGGTCGCTTGCTCGTCCTCCAGTTTTGCGATCATTTCCGGTAACGCATCTAGTTCACGCTGTTCTTTGTTTGTTAACTTCCTTGGTTTTCCGACTGCTGGCGCTGAAACTTCCCGCGTTTCAACAGTTAGGGGCGCCTTAGGCAAGGGCTTCGCCGCCACCGCCAAGCTGGCTCGCACGCGCTCCCAATCACTGTATCCCCCCACATATTCTCGCCAGACACCATCCCCTTCCGCAACGATGACTTGGGTGACAACGTTATCAAGGAATGTGCGGTCATGACTTACCAAAAATACAGTGCCGGTGTACTCTTCCAGCAACTCCTCAAGTAGTTCCAGCGTGTCAATATCCAGATCGTTGGTCGGCTCATCTAAGACGAGACAGTTCGCAGGTTTCGCAAACAGACGCGCGAGCAACAAGCGATTGCGCTCACCGCCCGAAAGCGATTTGACAGGCGAACGCGCCCGTTCCGGCGCAAAGAGAAAATCGCCCAGATAGCTCATGACATGCTTACGCGCACCATTAATCTCCACCCAGTCGCTACCTGGCGCTATGGTATCCATGAGACTAGCCTCATCATCCAACTGCGCCCGCATCTGATCAAAGTAAGCAACTTGCAATTTAGTTCCGAGGCGCGCAGTACCAGCGTCTGGGACTAATTCACCAAGGATAATCTTTAGTAAAGTACTTTTTCCTGCACCATTGGGGCCGATAAGGCCAACCTTATCCCCTCGCAAAATAGTCGCACTAAAATCGCTCAGGATTTTCTTATCCCCGAAAGATTTATTGGTATTCTCGAGATCTGCGACGATTTTGCCTGACCGCTCACCTGATGCAACTTCCAGCCGAATCTGACCTTGCTGCTCACGGCGCGCTGCGCGTTGCAAGCGCAGAGCTTCAAGTCGACGCACTCGCCCTTCATCCCTCACGCGACGTGCTTTGACACCCTTCCGGATCCAGACCTCTTCCTGTGCAAGAAACTTATCAAATTTTGCAGACTCGACTTCTTCAATCTCAAGTTGTTCGGTTTTTCTAGTCTGGTACGCACTAAAGTTTCCTGGGTAAGACAATAGTCGCCCACGATCTAACTCAATAATCCGCGTCGCGACATTGTCGAGGAAGCTACGATCGTGCGTGATAAATAATACAGAGCCTTTATACTCGCGCAGCAATCCTTCCAACCACATGATCGATGTAAAATCCAAGTGGTTAGTTGGCTCATCGAGCAACAGTACATCCGGCGTAGAAACCAGCGCGACAGCCAACGCAACGCGCTTCTGCATCCCGCCAGACAGTGTGCCCATCGGTGAGGAGCCAGCGAGATTGAGGCGATTAAGCGTGGTTTCGACTTTATTTGCCAATGACCAACCATCGACGGCATCAAGCCTCACTTGCAAGTCATGCATGCGCTCCATTAGCGCGTCATCATCGCCATTCCCAAATTGTCCGGTAAGCGCCTCATATTCGTTGAGCATTGCCTGCTGCTGCCCCATCCCTGTGGCGACAATATCAAATACCGTCGCAGCAGGATCAAAGACGGGCTCTTGTTCAACGTAGGCAATGTTCAACCCTTGCTGCATTACCAAAAGACCATCATCCAACTTGATGCGGCCTGAGATTATTTTCAGCAAGGAAGATTTACCCGTACCATTGCGACCGATCAGCCCGACACGCTCCCCGGTTTCCAGCGAAAACTCCGCGTGGTCGAGAAGTGCAACATGACCAAAAGCCAGTTGAGCAGCAGATAAAGAAATAACAGCCATAAATTTTAAAAAAAAAAGAAGAGAAGACAACCGTCTTAAAAGGGCATGGACATGCCTGAGCAACTCTGCATTGTACCGACAAGAATCCCCCCTGCGGCAGTTTTATAGCAATGGCACCTCAGCTCAGGTAACATAAACAAACACAAGCGATATAGACGACTCAGATATGCTTCCCACGCGCGCAGGTGCCCACCAACAGACAGGTGCGGCGCTACTCCTGTTCACATTGTTACTCTCTCTCGCTTCATCGCTTGTTCTGATGCGGATGTTCGCACCTGCCCGACAAAGTCTGCTTAACGATCAACAGACGTTCCGCACTTTACAAAGTGCCCGAGAAGCACTTATTGGTTATGCGCTAAGAAATGGACGTTTTCCCCGCCCAGCAGTCAGCGCAATTGATGGGCATGAAACCACACAGCCGTGTGTTGACCAACAAGCATGTAGCGGCTTCATTCCATGGGTTACCTTAGGGATCGAAAGAACAGATGGTTGGGGGACTCTTTTGCGCTATAGCGCCACTCGATCATTTGTTGAAAATAAAATACAAATCGGCCAATCAATAGCGGATAAACAACTCCTCAGCAGGACTGCAGACGGGCGCACTTACCATAAAGTTGGGGCAGCAAAATGCGATCTAAGCGCCGAATGTACTCCTGTCGTTGTTTTTTCCAGCGGCAAAAACGGCCCAGGCACCAGCACTTTGGGTATTCCACGCAACGCTGCTGGAGGGACGGATGAACAAGCAAACAGCGCCGGCACAACCACCTTTTATATTCGCCCACAAAGTGCAAACGACGACGTGGCAGGTGGCATGATTGACGATCTGGTCATCGCAATCTCGCTACGAGAACTGTATCTTCCACTAAATCGCACCGCGACGGAACGATGACAAATCAAAGAGCTGCTAGCAATGTGGATTTGCTTAGCGAAGCACTTTCGTAGTCAGCTATAATATCGCCTGATTGCGAGCGCTCATCGCAAACAACTATCTCCCCGTAGCACAATGGATAGTGCACATGCCTCCTAAGCGTGGGATACTGGTTCGATTCCAGTCGGGGGGACCACACACCTACCTCGCCCTTTCGCAATGAAAAATTGAAAATTTTGCAACGCAATGCTATGATCGACAACAACAGGCGACAAATTTTCTATTTATAAAACGATGCTTTAGCGAAAACAACAGCATCGATAGATTGCAATAATTACGATAAGAGGGGGTTCATTATGAATTTAAAAAGAATACTTGCGGCATTTACCCTTGCTCTCATGGCAAACGTTGCTATTGCCCAGAACGCATTCCGCGTCCATGAGTCATTTGTGGGCGGCGAAACCTTTGATGCCATAGTCACTTTTTCGTCTAATTACGAATCCATATTATCGGTTAGTGGAAAATTAGACTCAGCATTTGGACTTAAACAAGTTTCCGGCGTTTCCATCGATTCCATGACTATTTACTCGCCAACCCGTCGAGGTGTGTCGTTGATTGGTCCAGATGGCTTTCCAGACGGCTACTTACTTGATCTAACTTGGGATTTCACAAACAGTTCCAATATCACATTGCCAAATTTCATTATCCCTGGTAGTAGTGAAGATAACCCTTTTTACAGTAATAGCATTAATGGCTGGAATTTTGCGACCGCCGCCAGCATAAGTGCTGTTCCTGAACCTGCCTCGGTGTTGATGCTAGTGACTGGGCTAATTACGATCGCAGGGATCCGCAACAGGCGTCGTCGGAATCAAGTGTTTTCTCCAACGCCACAATAACTCATTCCTGATTAGGTCTTTACCTCAGAGAGCGCAAGTTTCTGTCGTTTAGAGCTTGGTCGCCTGCACAACAAGTCTGCCGCCACACGGCACCATTGCTGCGAGGTCGCCGTGGCGGTTAAAACGTACTGCACTTCTACAAAAACCCGACGCGCATGCTTGGCGAACTTGAACGCATGACAAGTGCCCGCCACCACAGTTTTAAAATTCCCTCGCGCGATGTTTAGCCATTCAATTGGCTCGACTTCGGTTCCGATCTTCCCTTTTGGCGCAAATACCGTCTTACGCGAATAGCCTAGTTTCGCAAGACTTCGAAGGCAAGCGATCGGAAATAACGCCGCTGCTGGGAGCGGTGGCGAGGTATGTCCATGGCGTAGATGCTGCAAGGGAAAAAATTGGCCACGGGAGGGAGCGCAGCGCACACGCTGCGGGTGCCCATTACCCATTTCGACAGTCGCCACGAACGCCACGTTCTTCGTCGAACCGCTGCCTCGCCCACCGCCAGTGCGTTCACCTCCGGGATCGATATCATCAACTCGAACATCGCCTTACAGCGAACCCCTTGCTTCGCGCTGCGCCCTCACTTCCAACAACATAGGCTTCAGTAGCCAAGCCGCCTTCCACGCTATACCAAGCTGCCGCATCAATGTCAACGCAGCAATATTGGTCTTCGACTACGTCATCTGGCAAATCGTCAGGTACCGCAATCATACAGGCCAGCAAACTCGTTCACGATTAGACAGGCAGCTTCACGACAAGTTCTGAGATTGGATCAAAATCAGCTAGCTTTGAGCTTGAAAAAATAGCAAGAAGCTGGGAGACTCAACTCAATCCGCCACCACCGCCGTCACCTCAATCTCCACCCGCGCCCTATCCTCCACCAGCCCCATCACCTGCACCGCCGTCATGGCCGGGAAGTGTTTGCCGATAATCTCGCGATACGCCACGCCGATTTCCTTGTACGCGCTCACATACTCGCGCTTATCCACCACATACCACGTCATGCGCACGATATGCTCGGGGCGCGCGCCCGCTTCGGCCAGCACCGCCACCGCATTCAACAGCGCCTGCCGCACCTGCGTCGCAAAATCATCGCTGTGAAACACGCCCTGCTCGTCCCAGCCTATCATGCCGCTAACGAACACCATGCGCCCACTGGCCGCTACGCCATTCGAATAGCCACGCGGACGCACCCAGCCTGGCGGTTGTAGAAATTCCATCATGCTTCCCTGTTTTTTTCCGCACGCAGTAACTCGCGCGCGATGATTAATTGCTGTACCTCGGTGGCGCCTTCATAGATGCGCAGCGCGCGGATTTCGCGATACAAGCGCTCCACCGGCTGCTCGCTCACCACACCCAGACCACCGAACATCTGCAGCGCCGCATCGATCACTTCCTGCGCCGTTTCGGTAGCACTCAGCTTGGCCATGGCCGCCTCTTTGGTTACATTGCGTCCCTGATCGCGCTGCCATGCGGCGCGATAGGTTAGCAAGGCCGCCGCATCGATACCGGTCGCCATCTGCGCCAGCTTCGCCTGCGTCAGCTGGAAGTCCGCCAGCACCTGCCCGAACATCTGCCGGCTGGTGGCGCGCTGCAGGGCCTCATCGAACGCGCGCCGCGCAAAACCCAGCGCCGCTGCAGCCACCGAGGTGCGGAACACATCGAGCGTCGCCATCGCCACTTTGAAGCCCTGCCCCGCCTCGCCGATGCGCTGGCTCGCCGGAATCCGGCAGCCCGAAAACCGCAAGCGCGCCAGCGGGTGCGGCGCCATCACCTGTATCCGCTCTGCGATCTCGAAACCCGGCGTCTCTGCATCGACGATAAACGCGCTGATACCCCGTGCGCCCGGCTGCTCGCCGGTACGTGCAAACACCACGTAGAAATCTGCGATGCCGCCATTCGAGATCCAGGTCTTTTCCCCATCGAGCACATACTCGTCGCCATCGCGCACCGCCGCACACTGCATGGCGGCGACGTCGGATCCGGCCTGCGGTTCGGACAAGGCGAAGGCCGCAATCGCTTCGCCACGCGCGACACGCGGCAGATAGGCGGCACGCTGCGCCGCGCTGCCGTGCAGGCAGATTGCGCCGGAACCCAGTCCCTGCATGGCAAACGCGAAATCGGCCAGACCATTGTGGCGCGCCAGCGTCTCGCGGATCAGGCAGATCGCGCGGGTATCAATGCTGTCGCCCGCCGCGCCATATTCGCGTCCGGCGATGGCATGCGTCAGCCAACCCGCTTCGCCCAGCTGGCGCACCAGCTGGCGGCAAGCCTGGTCCACATCGGCCTCGTGATGCTGGCTGATATGCTGGCTCGCCCACGCATCGAGCTGGCTTTCCAGCGCAGCGTGGTCGGGCGCGAAAAACGGCCAGTCCAGATAGGTTTTATCGCTCATGCATCGCTTTCCACTAATTTTTCCACTAATCGCCTTCAAATTCAGGGCGCTGCTTGGCCACAAACGCATGGTAGGCGCGGTGGAAGTCGTTGGTCGCCATACAGATCGCCTGCGCCTGGGCTTCCGCTTCGATGGCTTCATCCACGCCCATATTCCACTCCTGCTGCAGCATCTTCTTAGTCATCCCATGTGCAAAGGTCGGTCCGTCGGCCAGACTTTGTGCCAACGCCTGCGCGGCATCCAGCAGCGCTTCCGGCTCTTGCAGACTATTGAAATAGCCCCAGCGTTCGGCCTCTGCACCGGACATCGAACGTCCCGTGTAGAGCAGCTCCGCAGCACGTCCCTGGCCGATCACGCGTGGCAGCAGCGCGCAGGCGCCCATGTCGCAACCGGCCAGTCCGACGCGGGTGAACAGGAAGGCGGTCTTGCTGCGCGCCGTACCATAACGCAGATCGGCAGCCAGCGACAGGATCGCTCCCGCGCCTGCGCATACGCCATCCACGGCTGCGATGATCGGTTGCGGGCAGGCGCGCATGGCTTTCACCAGATCGCCCGTCATGCGGGTAAACGCGAGCAAACCGGGCATATCCAGTTTGGTCAGCGGGCCGATGATGTCATGCACGTCGCCACCGGAGCAGAAGTTTTCACCGGCGCCGGTAATTACCATGGCTTTGATATCGTCGGCATAGGCCAGCGCGCGAAACAGGTCGCGCAGTTCGGCATAGGAATCAAAGGTCAGAGGATTCTTGCGCTCGGGGCGGTTCAGCGTCAGCGTCGCTACGCGCTCGCGAACCTCGAACAGAAAGTGGCTGGCCTGATAGTCTGCCAGCGACTGACGGTTGCCGGGCAATTGCTGTGGGCTGCCGGGTAAATATCGCATGATGTGCTTCCTTATTGGTCGGCTGCATTGGCTGCAGTGGCAGCAGTAGCTATCACGCCAGCAGGGCCGGTGGAATACAGATGCTGCTTCATCTGCGACAGCAATTCGATCAACTGGCCCTTGTCGCCGGCCGACATGTCCTGCAGCAGTTCGGCCACCCAGCCCTCGTGCACTGCCGCCATGGTGGCAAATGCCTTGCGTCCGGCCGTCGTCAGTTTGACGCTGTAGGCGCGGCCATCTTTCGGATCCGCCACGCGCACTACTAGCTTTTCCTGTTCCAGCTGGTCGGTAATGCCGGTGATATTCCCACCCGTGACCATCATGCGCTTGGATAGTTCGCCCATGCGCAGCCCTTGCGGATAACGCTCCAGTTGCGCCATCAGATCGAAACGCGGCAGTGTAATGCCGAAGGTCGAGCGCAAGCGGCTACGGATCTCGTTCTCGATCTTGGTGGTACACGACAGCATACGCAGCCACAGTTTCAGCGACTGGTGGTGATCCTGCGTTAGCCGGCTGGCCAGGTCGAGCACCGGTGCTTCGGCGCCGTCCGGATTCGGTAAATTGTCTGTCAGTTCTTGCATAGTGTTCCCGTACTTCACATTACTTCGCCGCCAGCGACGGCGACCGATTGTCCATTCATGGCGGCCGATTCGGGCAGGCATAACCACGCCACCGCATTGGCCACTTCATCACATTGCACCAGCCGCTGTTGCGGGTTACCCGCCGCCAGCTCGGCTCTGGCTTCGGCTTCGCTGCGCCCCGTCTTCGCCACGATATTCGCGACGGCCTCGCGTACGATATCGGTTTCCGTATAACCGGGGCACACGGCATTCACCGTCACGCCCTTGTTCGCGACTTCCAGCGCCAGTGCGCGCGTCAGCCCGATCAGGCCATGTTTGGCGGCCGCGTAAGCCGATACATAGCGATAGCCCACCAGCCCGGCCGTCGAGGCCAGATTCACAATCCGCCCCCAGCCGGCTTCCAGCATGCCGGGCAGCGCCGCCTGTGTGCAGTGGAAGGCACCGGTCAGATTCACGTCCAGCATGCGCTGCCATAGCGCGCTGTCGGTCTTGGCGAACGGCGCCGCCTGCGCCTGACCCGCGTTGTTGATCAGAATATCGATGCGGCCGAAGCGCCGCACTGCATCGGCAAAACCGGCATGCACAAGATCTTCGTCGCGTACATCGAGCACGCTGATGGCGACCTCGCCCGCCGCAGCAAGCGCGCCCAATTCTTCCTGCACCGCCTGCAGCGCTGGCAAATCACGACCGGCCAGCGTTACCCGGGCGCCGCGCAGCAGCAGCGCGCGGGCGCAGGCTGCGCCGATACCGCGCGAGGCACCCGTGACTAGTGCATGTTTGCCGGCGAGTGGCAGGCTGGCGGGATGGCTGGGTTGGCGGGGTTCGATAGCTTGGTTCATCTCAGCCCTCCAGCAGGCGCGCAGCCAGTTGTTGCGGCGTCAGACCGCTGCTGCTGGCCGCCAGCTGGCGCTCGCGTTCCAGATTGCGTTCCAGTTGCTGTTTGCCCGGCACATACTGGCGCGGCCAGTGTACGCCAGCAAAGCCGATCCGCGCAGCTTCCGTCAGCGTCCATGCGGGGTTGGCCAGATGCGGCCGCCCTACCGCGCACAGATCGGCGCGACCGGCAGCGATGATGCCGTTGGCATGGTCAGCTTCGAAGATTGAGCCAACCGCCATCGCGGCGATCCCTGCTTCGTTGCGAATGCGGTCTGCAAAGGGCGTCTGGAACATCCGCCCGTACAGCGGCTTTTCCGCTTTACTGACCTGCCCCGACGAGCAATCGATCATATCGGCACCCGCTGCTTTGAACAGACGCGCAATCTGCACCGCATCGTCCGGCGTAATGCCGCCATCGACCCAGTCATGGGCGGAGATCCGCACACTCATCGGCTTATGCTGTGGCCACACGGCGCGCATCGCGGCAAACACCTGCAGCGGGTAGCGGCAGCGCTTCTCCAGTGTGCCACCGTAATCGTCCTCGCGCTGATTGGTCAGCGGCGAGATGAAGGACGACAGCAGATAGCCATGGGCGCAATGCAGCTCGAGCCAGTCAAAGCCGGCTTGTTCCGCGGCCTGTGTGGCGCGCACGAAGTCCGCTTCGATGCGCGCCATATCGTCCAGTGTTACCGCGCGCGCAGTCTGCGACACGCCTTGCAGATATTGCTGCGGCGAGGCCGATACAAGTGGCCAGTTATCGCGCAGCAAAGGCTGGTCGATGCCGTCCCACATGGCGCGGGTGGAGCCTTTGGCACCGGCGTGGCCGAGCTGGATGGCGATGCGGGCATCGCTATGCTGGTGGGTAAAGTCGACGATGCGTTTCCATGCCTGGGTATGCTCCGGCGCATACATGCCGGGGCAATGCGGGGTGATGCGGGCATCGGCCGAGACGCAGGTCATTTCGGCAAACACCATGGCCGCACCGCCGAGCGCTCGCGCACCCAGATGGGCCAGATGATAATCACCGACCACGCCGTCGACCGCACTGTACTGCGCCATCGGCGAGACCACAATACGGTTCTTAAGTACCAGCTCGCGTACTTTCAAGGGCGTGAACATCGGCGGCACAGGCGCTGCCTGCGACGCCTGCACGCTAGTCTGCAGATCTGCAGACGAATCTGCCTGCGAATTCGCTTGCAAATCGGCGCGCGCAGCAAACCAGCGCTCGTAGTCGGCCACGTAGGCAGCATCACGCAGTCGCAGATTTTCGTGCGACAGACGCTGGCTGCGTGTCAGCATCGAATACGCAAACTGGGGCGCATCCAGCGCCGTATAGCGCTCGACGTTCTCGAACCACTCCATCGAATTACGCGCGGCACTTTGCAGCTTGATCACTTCCACCGCGCGAACCCGCTGGTAGCTTTCCAGCGCTGCGGCGCTGTCTGCGCCCGTTGCGAAACAGCGCGCCAGTTCGATGGCGTCTTCCAGTGCCAGCTTGGTGCCGGAGCCGATCGAGTAATGCGCCGTGTGGGCTGCGTCACCCATCAGCACCACCGGCACTTGTCTGGAATCCTGCGCAGTTTCAAGTGCCTGCCAGTGCACCCAGCGCTGGCAGACGATGCGCGGGAAAGTGATCCACATCGCCGAACCGCGCAAATGCGCCGCATTCGACATCAGACTATGGCCCTCGAGTACCTCGGCAAACAGCTGCTCGCAGAAGGCGATGGATTGTTCGGCCGTCATTTGCTCCAGGCCTGCCGCGCGCCACACGGATTCCGGCGTTTCGACGATGAAGGTCGAGGTGTCGGCGTCGTACTGGTAGATGTGCGCCTGAAACCAGCCATGCTCGGTCTGTTTGAACGCGAAGGTGAACGCATCGAATTTCTTGCGCGTGCCCAGCCACACAAAGCGGCAGCGTCGCGCATCGATCTGCGGCTGATAGCTGTCGGCATAGCGGTTACGGATACGGCTGTTCAGACCATCCGAAGCAATCACCAGATCGGCCTGATAACGTGCGGCGAGCGCCTGATCATCCTCCACGTCGGTTTCGAATACCAGCGCCACACCCAGTTCTTCGCAACGCTGCTGCAGAATATTCAGCAGATGCTTGCGGCCGATGCCGCAGAAACCGTGGCCGCCGGAGCTGATCTTCTCGCCTTTGAAATAGGTGTCGATATTGTCCCAGTGATTGAAGGCCGCCTGAATCGCCCGTGCGCTCGGCTCGTCGGCCAGCGCCAGATTTCCCAGCGTCTGGTCGGAGAACACCACGCCCCAGCCAAACGTATCGTAAGGACGATTCCGTTCGATCACCGTGATCTGGTGCGCCGGATTCTGCTTCTTCATCAACAGGCCGAAATACAGACCGGCCGGGCCACCACCTATGCATACGATATTCATGTGCTTCTCTTTATTCAGTGCGCAGCTTGAAGCGCTGCAGCTTGCCCGTTTCCGTGCGTGGCAGGGCCGTCAGAAAACGGATCGCTCGCGGATATTTATAGGGCGCGATCTGCGCCTTGACGAATTCCTGCAACTGCAACGCCAGTTCGGGCGAAGCCTGATACGCCGGTTTGAGCACGATGTGCGCTTCGACGATCTGGCCGCGCTCTTCGTCGGCGCGGCCGATCACGCCGCATTCGGCCACCGCGGGATGGCGCAGCAAGGCATCTTCCACCTCCGGCCCGGCGATGTTGTAGCCGGCCGAAATAATCATGTCATCGGTGCGCGAGCGGTAATAGAAATAGCCATCCGCATCCATTTCGTAGGCATCGCCCGTCAGGTTCCAGCCATTGAACACGTAGTCACGCTGACGCGCATCGGCCAGATAGCGGCAGCCAGTCGGCCCTTTGACGGCCAGCCGCCCGATCACGCCCGGCCCGACGGGCTGGCCTTGCTGGTCGAGGATACAGGCCTGATAGCCTGGAATCGGCTTGCCGGTTGCGCCGGCGCGTACCTGATCGCCCGCCGCCGAAATGAAAATGTGCAGCATCTCGGTCGCGCCGATCCCGTCGATCATGGTCAGACCACTGGCCTGACGCCAGCTTTCGCGGGTGGCCACCGGCAGCGCTTCGCCTGCCGAAACACTCTTTTTCAGACTGGCCAGATCATAGCTGGCAAACAGTGGTGCCATCTGCCGGTAAAAAGTCGGCGCGGTAAAGCAGATGCTGGCGCGGTAGGTCTGGATCGCCACCAGCAAGGCTTCCGGAGTCAGTCGTTCCAGCAGCACGGCACTCGCGCCCACCCGCAGCGGAAACAGCAGCAGACCACCGAGCCCGAAGGTGAACGCCAGCGGCGGTGTGCCGATGAAAATATCGTCGGCCTGGGTTTCCAGCACCGAACGGGGGAAACAGTCGCAGATGGCCAGCACATCGCGATGGAAGTGCATGGTCCCTTTCGGAACACCGGTAGTGCCCGAGGTGAAGCTGATCAGACACACATCATCGGCCGCCGTATCGACCGCCGTAAAGTGTGCGGACTGCGCCGCCATCAGGGTCTCCAGCATGGTGTTGCCGCAGGCATCACCGGCAACGGCAACGGCACCGGCACCGGCACCGGCACCAAAATACAGCGTGCACTGGCGCGCAGCCGGCGACAACTCCATCGCCTCGACTTCGCCGCGCAGATTGTCGGCGCACAGCACCGCGTTCACTTCTGCTTTGGTGGCGATCACGGCCAGCTCACCTGCGCGCAGCAGCGGCATGGTTGGCACCGCAATGCAGCCGGCCTTGAATACGGCCAGAATACAGGCAGCCATCATCGGCGTGTTCGCGCCGCGCAGCAGCACCCGATGGCCAGCTTGCAGTCCCAGTGGCCCGCGCAGCACATGGGCAATCCGGTTAACCTGCTGGTGCAATTGCGCGTAGGTCCAGTTATCATACTCGCCGCGCAGGGCGATACGCGCGCCGATGCCACGCGCCAGCGCTAGGTCGAGCAACTCGGCCACACAGTTCAGACGTGCCGGATACTGCAGTTCGGGCAGATCGAAACACAGCTCTGGCCACAAACCGGCAGGCGGCAGATGATCGCGCGCAAACAGGTCGGTATGGGCACTGGCAGAACTGGCTGGCGTAGGCTTCATATTCACCCTGTTGAAAATAGTCGCGCGGTAGCGTCCGCAAACAGACGATACTTTAAACTTAAACTATTTTACCAGCAAGCGAAATGCGCAGCTTTTATTGCGCCGGCTAGTCGGGAGCGGATTGCAGAACCAGATCGCTCTGGTAGCTGACGGCGCGCACCACCTCGGTCAGCGCCTCCTGCACGGCAGGAGCAGATAGTGCCGCACCGGTCAGACCCTGCAGACGCGCAGCGCCGCCGTCCAATCCCAGTGTTACGCAACCGGCCTGCAGGCGTTCCAGACGCTCGCGCGCCTGATCCTGCTGCCCCTGCTGCAGCAATACCGGCAGATCGTCGCCAGCGCTATTGAGCTGGCTGGCAAAGCCGTTCAGGTACACCAGCAGGCGCTCCTGATTAATTCCCAGACGGCTCAGCGTCTGGGCCGGATCTTCGGCGCGATGCCGATAGGCCGACTGGGTTTTATCGAGGAAGGCATGCAGGTGCTGGCGGACCTGATCGGCCTGAAACGGCTTGACGATATAGCCGGTCACACCACTCTGGGTAGCCACATCCACGGTGTCGCGGTCATTCGCGGAGGTCACTAGCACAAACGGCAGGGTAGCCAGTTCGGTGTGCTCGCGCACGCGCTGCAGCAATTCCATACCGGACAGGCGCGGCATGCGCAGATCGCAGAAGCAGATCGCCGGACGCAGACCTTGCTGCTGCATCTGCAGCAGCTGCTGCCATGCATCCTCGCCATCTTCCGCCTCGACGATGTCGAACGGACCGCAACTATCGATCAGGTGCATCAGCACCATGCGTGACACCACATCATCGTCTACTACCAGAACTTTCATGCGTCTCCCTGATCCTTGCTACCTGCCGTCGGTCCATCCTTGAAATGGCACTCGTAACAATATTACATCAAACCGCATTCAACGCGCGACGATATCGTGCATCTTTCACAGCTTGGCACAGCTGGGCGCAGCTTATTACAACTACCGCGCTTTCTGCAGCAATTCGCGCAACAGCGGCATGGCCGCCATCACCTGTTTCCAGTTACCCTGATCCGCGGCCTGTTCCAGTTCGCCGCACAGCGCCTGCAATTCCTGCTCCTGCAGATAGCCGGCGCTGCCCTTCATGCCGTGCAGCAGACGGCCCGCCACATCGGCCGCACCATCGGCAATCGCATGTTCCAGTTCCGCCAGGCGCAAAGGCACATCCTGATTGAAGGCCGAACGCAGACGCTGGGTCAGATCGGTGCCGCCACTATGCTGCGCCAGCCGTGCCGGTTCCAGCCCCGGCGCCGGCGCCGGCACGACGCCGAACATTGCATCGAGTTCCGGCGTACCGGCCGCCGGCGAACGGCGCGCTGCCATCACGGGCAGTTGCACACCGCGCTGCAACTGGCGCTCGATGGCGCGACTCAGCAGGAAGTGCAGCTTGTCCTCGTCGATCGGCTTGGTCAGGAAATCATCCATGCCGGCGGCCAGATAGCGGCTGCGGTCTTCTTCACTGGCGTTGGCGGTCAGCGCAATAATCATCAGCTCCTGATCGCGCACCGGCGCGTCGATCGGGCCACCGGCGCGGATCGCCCGGGTAGCACTGGCGCCATCCATCTCCGGCATGCGGCCATCCATCAGTATCAGATCGTAGCGGGACAGCGCACAGGCTTTCACTGCCAGTGCACCGTTGGCCGCAATGTCCACCTTGTGCCCGAGATCTTCCAGCATCATGCGGATGATGATCTGATTGGTCGGGAAGTCTTCCGCACATAGCACTTTGAGCTGATGGCTATGCGGCGCGCGCGGCACATGCGGCACCAGCGGCGGCGCCACACCGTTCGCCAGCGGTAGCTCGAACATAAAGGTACTGCCCTGCCCCGGCGCACTCACCGCACTGATTTCACCGCCCATCAGTTCCACCAGCTGGCGACAGATCGCCAGTCCCAGCCCGGTACCGCCATAGCGCCGCGTGGTGGAAGCGTCGGCCTGCTCGAACTGCTGGAACAGGCGCGGAATCGCTTCTGCCTCGATGCCGATGCCGGTATCTGTCACGCTGAAGCGGATCAGGTTCACGCCTGCCGCCGCATCGCTGTGCGGCGCGCGCTCGACCCGCATGCATACCTCGCCGTGATCGGTGAACTTGAAGGCATTCCCCACCAGATTCACCAGCACCTGGCGCAGACGGGTCGGGTCGCCCAGCACGTACTGCGGCAGGCCGGCGCCGAATTCCAGCTTGAAGCCAACGCTGTGCGCCGCTGCCTGTTCTTCAAACAGACTGACCACGTTTTCCACCGACGCCGACAGCGAAAAGTCGATATTTTCGATGGTCAGCTTGCCCGCTTCGATCTTCGAAAAGTCCAGCAGATCGTTAATAATCGACAGCAGCGACTGGGCATTCGCCTGCGCACGCAGAATCTGCTCGCGGGTACTGACGGCCAGCTTGCTGTCGCGCAGCGAGAAGCCCAGCATGCCGATCACACCGGCCAGCGGGGTGCGCATCTCGTGGCTCATATTGGCGAGGAACTCGGATTTCTGCCGGGTGGCGTCTTCCGCTTTCCGTTTGGCCAGCCGCAGCCGCTCATCGTTTTCCTGCAAGGCGCGGTTGGCCAGCGCCAGCTCGTCGGTATGCAGACGCACCTGACGCTCCTGCTGCACCAGCTGTTCCTGGGTGCGACGCAGCGTCTGCAGGGTTTCTTCCAGCTGCTGGTAGGCGCGCGCATTTTCCAGACCCGCCGCCGCATGGGCTGCCAGGGTTTGCAGCATGTCCATGTGGACCTGCTGGTAGGCGTTCTTTTCCTTACTCTGCACGCACAGCAGACCCACTACCTTGTCCGTCACCACCAGCGGCGCGTACATCATCGATTCGGCAATCGACGCCGGCTGACCATCCTCGCGCACGCACGGCACCAGATTGTCCAGCCCCGATTCATCCATGTAATGGCGGAACTCGGCGTTGAAATCGTTGATGAAGACCGGCTTGCGATGGATCAGGCACCAGACTGCCAGCTGGTTAGGCTGATCGAGCTGGCGTACATACGGCAGGGTGCGCACGCCCTCCTCGATGGCGAACGGGAAGTCGATCACGCCGGCATCTTCGCGCACGAAACCGATGCCGAAAATCTGCGCATTCATCAGATGATGCACATGGCGATACAGCGTCTGCATGCTGGTTTCCATATCCAGCGTTGCGCTCATCTCGCGTCCCAGCTCACTGAGCACCGAAATATTCCGGTGCGCCTGCTCGACGTTTTCCTTCTGGTGCTCGACTTCGATTTTCTGCCGCTCGGCGTCGATGCGGCGCTGCTCTGCCTCGGCACGCTGCGCTTCGGCCTCGAGCCGGCGCTTTTCCAGTTCCTGCTTCTGCTGCTGCAGCAGCAGGTTCTTCTGCTCCACTTCGGCAGTGCGCGAGCCCACCAGATTCTCCAGCCGTTGCTGCTGATGATGCAGGCTGCGCACGCGCGCCCGGTAACTGACATAGGCCAGACCGCCAGCGCTGACAATCACCAGCAGCCGGAACCACCAGGTTTTCCAGAACGGCGGCAGGATGGTAATTTCCAGGGTCGCGGCGTTATCGTTCCAGATGCCGTCCTTGTTGGCAGCCTTCACGCGGAAGGTGTATTTACCGGGATCGAGATTGGTGTAGGTGGCGAAGCGCTTATCCGATTCGGTCAGCACCCAGTCTTCATCAAAGCCCTGCAACTGGTAAGCGAAGCGGTTACGTTGTGGTGCGGCGTAGTGGAGCGCCGCAAACTCCAGCGAGAACACCGAGTCGCGTTCGCGCAGCGTCAGCGCACTGGTATGTTCGATGCTGGTCTTGAGCAGATCGCCATGATCGCCCTGCCCCGGTCGGACCGACTTGTTAAAGATCTGGAAGTCGGTGATCACCACACCCGGCGCCACACTGTTTTCGTGGATCTCGCCGGGCGAGAAGGTGGTAATGCCGTTAAAGCCACCGAAATACAGCGTCCCATCGGCAGCGCGCAAGGCGGCGCCGTCGAAGTAAGCGCCTTCGATGGTGCCGTCGGCGCCGTTGTAATTGCGGATCAGCCCTGTGCGGGTATTCAGGCGCGACAGGCCGCTATTGGTACTCAGCCAGAGGTTGCCCGCATCGTCCGGCAAAATCGACGCAATCGCATCATCGGCAAAACCATCCTTGCGCAGATAGGAGTGGAAGCGGATGCTGCCATCGGCGGCTTCTTCCATGCGGTTCAAGCCGGCCGCGGTGCCCACCCAGATGGTGCCAAGCCCGTCTTCATACAGGTAGTGCACCTCGTCGTGGCTGAGACTTTTCGGATTCGCGGCATCGCGGCGGAAGTGGCGGAACTGGCCGGTTTTGCGGTCCAGCAGATCCAGACCGTTGAAAGTGCCGATCCATAGGCGCCCCTTGCGATCTTCCAGGATCGGGCGCACCACGTTGTCGGCCAGGCTGTTGATATCGGACGGGTCATGACGGTAGGTGCGCACCGCCATGGTCTGCGGATCAAGCCGGTGCAGGCCACCGCGCGAGGCGATCCACAGCACGCCGCTACGCTCGGCAACGATGTTGCGGATAATATCGCTGGCCGGATCACCATGGGCAAACGACATGACACTGATCGCACCACTGGCGGTGTTCAGATAATTCAGACCGGCGCGTCCGCCGATCCACAGATTGCCTTTTTTATCGCGCAGCAGCGTGGTGACATGATCGTCACTCAGACCATTCGCGCTACCCGGCGCGTAGCGCCAGGTCCTGGCCGTAGCGCTGGCCGGGTCATACAGATTCAGGCCGCTGCTGGTACCGAGCCAGAGTTTGCCCTGGGTTTCCGCGACGATGGCATGGACCTTGTTATCGGTCAGCGAATTGGGCACATCGGACTGGCGCACGATACGCGAGAAACCGCCGCTGCCCATGTCGACCCGGCTGACGCCATCATTCCAGGTGCCGACCCAGAAAGTGCCGACCCGGTCGCGGTACATCGACGAAATCTGGTTATCGGCCACGCTGTGCACATCACTCAGCTGGTGACGGTACTGCTGCAAACGATTTTCCGCGGGCAGCCAGCGGAACAGACCATCGGCCTGAGTGCCGATCCAGACGTTGGTATCGGAATCCTGGTACATGGTCGGAATACTGGCGCCGGCGCGCAATCCTTCGCGTGGACCGAAGCGGCGCCGCTGCGGTTCGTTGCCGAGCAAACGCCACTGTTCCAGCCCGCCCAGCGTACCGACCCACAGCGATTGTTCGCTATCGATCTGCAGCGACAGCACCGTGTTGAATTTGCTGTTACGGCTGGCGTCCATGGTGAAGTGCTGGAAGCGCTGGGTGCCCGGCGCCAGCATATCGAGGCCGGTGGCGGTAGCCACCCACAGGCGCCCGCTGGCGTCACGCGCCAGCGCGTTCACCTGATCGTTCGACAGGCTGCCAGGATCGGCCGGATCGTGGTGCCAGCTGACGAAGCGCCGCGTGCGCGGATCAAACAGATGCAGCCCGTCGGCACTGGCCAGCCACAGCGAACCACTACCATCTTCGACGATGGCGCGGATGTGGCGATTGCCGTTGCCGCGCTGGCTAGATTCGCTCGGCAGATAATGGACAAAGCTGTTGGTGTTCGGGTCGAAGCGATCCAGCCCGCCGTCGGTGCCGAGCCACAGCTGGCCGGAGGCATCCACATGCAGTGCGCGCACCCAGTTGTCGACCAGACTGCGCGGATCCGAGACAGCGCTTTTGAACGTCACGGCGCGGTAGCCGTCGAAGCGCGTCACACCGGCCTGCGTACCGAGCCAGATAAAGCCCTGCCTGTCCTGCGCGATCGACAGCACGGTTTCCTGTGCTAACCCGTTTTCCACGCCAAACTGCTCGAAGCGCAGGGTGCGTGGCGGTGCCGCCGCCCACGCCGCAGTGCCCCAGCTGAGCAGCAGCGGCATTGGCAGCAGCAGTGGCAGCACCAGCAACAACAGGAGCGGCAGCAGATAGCGGAAGAAACGTATTTTCAGCGACAAAACGTAGTCCGATCAGGATTCGAAAAATGCCAGCACATCGTCCTTGCGCGCGAAGGTGTCGTGCTGACCAAGGCGGATCAACTCGCGAGTATACGACGATTCGAACAGCAGATAGGAAGCCAGCGCCGAGCCCCGCGTTTCGGTCGCGCCTATCCCGGACAGCATGGCGCGGATAGGCGCTGGCAAACTGGCCACATGGCGTGCCGCGATGCTGTCGAGCCGTTCGGACGGCGCGATCACCAGCAGCTTGACTGGTTTCAGCGGGGTATGCTCGAGCACTTCCGGCGGCAGCAGCGACAGGGTGCGGTTGACCCGCTCCAGCCGTTCGATATCCACCGCCAGACTATCGAGGAAGATCGACGACATGGCGTGACCGGCGATTTGCGCCAGACTCGGATAACGGGCCGCGCCCTTTTCTTCGGCGCTACGGGTCGGTTCGGTCAGGCGCCCCGCGCCCACCACCAGCACCTTGCTGGCGCCCAGATGGATCGCCGGCGAGATCGGTGCCAACTGGCGCATCGAACCATCGCCACAGTATTCGCGGTGCCCGCCCAAGTACAGCGGCGTGGCCGGGAAGATAAACGGAATTGCCGATGATGCCAGTAGATGTTCGACGCCGATCTGGTCCTGCAGTGCCACCCGCTGCATGCGGATCCACGGCGCGATATCGGCGGCGGTCTGGTAAAAGGTCAGGTGATTGCCGGCGGTGTAGGACGAGGCGGTGACGGCCAGTGCATGCAGCAGTCCTTCGGACAGCACCGCATCAAGGCGCGGCAGGTCGAGCATGCGGTGCAGCAGTCCCACCAGCGGCGTGTTATCGAGCAGCGACGCCGGCGGCTGGGCGCGCCATTTGCGCAGCAGCCAGCCGAACGACAGCAGCGACAGCCAGCGCGCGCCGGAGCGGATCACCCCCAGCGAATCGGCGCGATACACCTGCCCCACTTCGATGTTCTCCCACACATCGAGCAGCTTCTGGACACCCTCGCCGAAATTATCGGCGCGGCAGGCCAGCGCGGTCGCATTGATCGCGCCGGCGGAAGTGCCGCAGATGATTTCGAAGGGATTGCGCGCCGGTGGCCAGCCCGCCTCCCACAGAATTTGCGAGATCGCCTGCAGCACGCCGACCTGATATGCCGCCCTTGCCCCGCCACCGGTCAGGATCAGGCCTGTTTTCTTTTGAATTCCCATTCAAAGAGATTAGCAGGGTCGGGCCGGTTTGGGGAAGTCCGGAGCGCGAAGTTGGCAGCAGTTAGTCACCTAATACGACACCTTCGCGACGCGGATCGGCGCCACCGAACCATTCGGCCTTGCCATTGACCACCCGCCGCTCGATACCCTGCAGCCCGGAATTGAACTCGGATTCGCGCACCACATGGCCACGCGCCTTCAACTGTTCGATCACTTCCGGCGCGACGCGGCCTTTTTCCAGCTCGGTCGGACCGTTACGGCTGCCGAAATTGGGCAGGCTGATCGCCTGCTGCACATCGAGCTGCCAGTCCAGCGTCCCGACCAGTACTTTGGCGACGTAATTGATAATCGTCGAACCGCCCGGCGAACCAGCGGCCAGCACCAGTTCCTGCGTACCCTTTTTGAACACCAGCGTTGGCGACATGGCACTGCGCGGACGCTTGCCAGCCTGCACGCGGTTGGCAATCGGGCCATCCGCGTCGCGCGAGTCAAACGAAAAGTCGGTCAGCTGGTTATTCAGCAGGAAGCCATCGACCATCTGGCGCGCGCCGAAGGCGTCTTCCACCGAGGTAGTCATCGACAGCGCGCCACCATAGGCATCCACCGCCACCAGATGCGAGGTTGAGGGCTTATCGATGGCGCTATCGCTACCCAGTGTCAGCTTGAACGACTCCGGCACACCATATTTGGCGCGCCCCATCGAACGCTCGCCGATCAGCGCGGCGCGCTGTGCCAGATAGGCCTTGTCGACCAGCGCTGCCACGCCCTTGCCCGGCAGGGGCGCGAAGGCCGGATCGGCGATATACCGGTCACGGTCAGCATAGGCCAGCCGGCCAGCCTCGCTGAACAGATGTATGCCTTGCGCCGTCAACTGGCCGTTGACCGGCTTATGTGGCGCGATGTCCTTGATCTCGAGCACCCCGAGTATCTGTCCAATCGCGACCCCGCCGGAGGATGGCGGCGGCGCGCCGCACACGGTCCACACTTTGTAATCGGTACAGAGTGGCTGGCGTTCCAGTGCAACGTAGGACGCAAGATCGGCCGCCGTCAGCTTGCCGGGATTGGTCGGGTGACCGGCTACCTTGGCGGCGATATCGCTGGCAATCCGGCCCCGGTAGAAGGCATCGGCACCGCCGTCGGCGATTTCGCGCAGGGTGCGTGCCAGTTCGGGATTTTTCAGCAGATAGCCTACCGGACGTGGCGCGCCCTGCTCATCGAAGAAATAGGCGCGCGCCACCGGATCGCGTACCATATAACGGTCCCACGATAACAGCCCGTTGAGGCGCGGGCTGACCTTGAAGCCCTGCTCCGCCAGCTGGATGGCCGGGGCAAACAGTGTCTTCCACGGCAAGCGGCCGTGCTGCTTGTGCGCTAGCTCCAGCATGCGCAGCACGCCGGGAGCGCCTACCGAACGGCCACCGATCACCCCGATCTCGCGTGACACGGCCTTACCGTCCGCATCCTGGAACAGATGTTCGTCGGCGGCCGCCGGTGCCGTCTCGCGACCATCATAGGACTGCACCCGTTTGCCATCGCTATACAGCAGGAAGGAACCACCGCCGATGCCGGACGATTGCGGCTCCACCAGTGTCAGCACCAGTTGCGTCGCGATGGCGGCATCAATCGCTGAACCGCCCTTGCTGAGCATCTGATAGCCCGCCTCGGTGGCCAGCGGATTGGCCGCTGCCACCATAAACTTCTGCGCCGACTTGCCAACCTTGGCCGCATAGCCGGTAGCGATTTCCGGGGGTGGTTCATGACTACTGCGTTGTGCCAGCACGGGCGCCTGCAGCGCCACCATCAGAGGCAAAGCCAGCGCGAGGCGGGCTGCCAGCGAATTCAAACGGAACATAGACTCTCCAGAGCGAAAAAAAAGCGCGCAGCCTGCGCTGCGCGCCCGATCACTGTGGATCCTACACCAAAACCGCCGCCTGTTTTACTTTGGCTGCATGCGGATGGCGCCGTCGAGGCGGATGGTTTCGCCGTTCAGCATGGTGTTTTCGATGATGGCACGGGCTAGCTGGGCGTATTCGTCCGGCTTGCCGAGGCGCGGTGGGAACGGCACCATGGCGCCCAGCGCGGTGCGGACTTCTTCCGGCATCCCCATGAGCATCGGGGTTTCGAAGATGCCGGGAGCGATGGTCATCACGCGGATGGCGTTGCGCGACAGGTCACGCGCCATCGGCAGGGTCAGTCCGGCGACGGCAGCTTTCGAGGCAGCGTAGGCAGCCTGACCGATCTGGCCGTCAAAGGCGGCCACCGAGGCGGTGTTGATGAT
>JAIXXN010000059.1 GCA_027490725.1 Oxalobacteraceae bacterium | reverse complement strand
CGGTATTACAATCACGACCGCATCAAACTCAAACTAAAAGGGCTGAGTCCTGTGCAATACAGAACTCAGCCCTTGGCCTCCTAGGCAAACTAACCGTCCAACTTTACGGGGTCAGTTCACATAAGCGGCATTTTTTAATTACATCACAGCACCATCCTTAGACAGCTTCGGCGCCCGTTTCACCGGTACGGATACGGATCACCTGCTCGACGTTCTGCACGAAGATCTTGCCGTCGCCGATTTTGCCGGTACGCGCAGCCTTGATGATGGCATCCACCACCTGCTCTGCCACGCCATCGTCGACCACGACTTCGACTTTGACCTTGGGCAGGAAATCGACCACGTATTCGGCACCGCGATACAGCTCGGTATGCCCTTTCTGACGGCCGAAGCCTTTGACTTCGGTCACGGTCAGACCGGTAACATTCACTTCAGCCAGCGCTTCACGCACCTCGTCCAGTTTGAACGGCTTGATCACAGCGGTAATCTGTTTCATCACTACTCCTTCGTGGTATCTATCAACTGCATCTATCAACTGTATCTATCGACTCTATCTAGCAAGAATCTGGTGCCGGGCGTGCCTTGAGCATTTCGCTATATTGTAACCTGCACACCACGATCTGACGCGATCTGCGTTTAATTGCGCGCCTCCGGCACCGGTATGGCCTGCAACTCTTCCATCCAGACCACACTTTGCGCATCGCTGGGCGCACGCCAGTCACCGCGTGGCGAGAGCGAACCACCGCTGCCAACCTTGGGCGCATTCGGCACACAGCTACGCTTGAACTGGCTGGTGCGGAAGAAGCGATCAAGGAAAATCCCCAGATAGTGCTTGATCGCGCTCAGATCGTACTGATTGCGGGTAACGTGATCGCCGTCAGGCCAGCGGCCACGGGTCTTGTCCTGCCACGCGCTGTGCGCAAGGAAAGCCACCTTGGACGGGCGGAAACCGAAACGCAGCACATAGTACAAATGGAAGTCCTGCAATTCGTAAGGACCGATGGTGCTTTCGGTACGCTGCTCGGGCTGGCCATCGGCCGTGCCGGGCACCAGTTCCGGACTGATCTCCGTGGCCAGAATATTCAGCAGCACTTGCGCATCATTGCGTCCGATCACGCCCGATTCGGCCACCCAGCGCACCAGATGGGAAATCAGCGTCTTCGGCACACTGGCGTTGACGTTGTAGTGCGACATATGGTCACCCACCCCGTAGGTACACCAGCCCAGTGCCAGTTCGCTCAAGTCGCCCGTGCCGCAGACGATGGCGTGGTGATGGTTCGCCAGCCGGAACAGATGGTTGGTACGCTCGCCCGCCTGCACGTTCTCGAACGTGATGTCGTACTGCGGCTGACCGTTGGCAAACGGATGCTCGAGATCCTGCAGCATCTGCAGGCAGCTAGGCCGGATATCGATTTCCTTGGCCGCGCAACCGACTAGCTTCATCAGCTGGTGAGCCTGCGTCAGGGTGCGTTCGCTGGTCGCAAAACCGGGCATGGTATAGGCCAGAATATTCGTGCGTGGCAGGCCCAGTTTGTCCATCGCCCGGGCACACACCAGCAGCGCATGGGTTGAATCGAGCCCGCCGGAGACGCCGATGACGATCTTTTTCAGGCCGCTCGATTTCAGGCGCTGAGCCAGTGCCTGCACCTGGATGTTGTACACCTCATTGCAGCGCTCGTCGCGCCGGCGACTGTCCGACGGCACATACGGGAAGCGCTCGATATGGCGCTGCAGTGGCAGCACCACGCTCTGATCGACTTCCAGCTGGAAGAACACGGTGCGGAATTTGCCCACTTCGGCGGCGTGACGCTGCACCGATTGTGCATAGGTGTTCATGCGCATGCGCTCGCGCGACAGACGTTCCAGATCGATATCGGCAAAGGTCAGCGTCGCGGTATCGCTGTAACGCTGCGCCTCGGCCAGCAGCTCGCCGTTCTCGCAGATCACGCCCTGCCCGTCCCAGGCCAGATCGGTACTCGATTCGCCCTCGCCGGCCGAGGTGTACAGATAGGCCGCGATACAGCGCGCCGATTGCTGCGACACCAGCTGGTTGCGGTAGGCCGCCTTGCCCACCAGTGCATTCGAGGCCGACAGATTGACCAGCACCGTGGCACCGGCCAGCGCCGCAAACGACGACGGTGGAATCGGCACCCAGACATCCTCGCAGATCTCGACGTGGAATTTGAGCAGCGGCAGATCGGCCACCTCGAACAGCAGCGCAGAGCCGAACTGCACGCGCTCGCCGAGCAGATCGACTTCGGTCGCCACCGCATAATCGCCGCTACTGAACTGGCGCGCCTCATAGAATTCGCCGTAGTTCGGCAGATAGCTCTTCGGCACCACGCCCTGAATCTGGCCAGCGGCGATCACCACCGCGCAGTTATACAGCTGATGTTCGACGCGCAGCGGCACGCCAACCACCAGCGCCATCTTCCACTGCTCGGAGGCGATCACGATCTGCTCCAGCGCCTCCAGACAGCCATCGAGCAGCGCGCGCTGATGGAACAGATCATCACAGGTGTAGGCCGCTAAGCCCAGTTCCGGAAACGCCACCAGCGCCGCACCCTGCGCAGCCGCCTGCGCGGCCAGCGCGATGGTCTGTGCGCCGTTGTAGGCAGGATCAGCGATCCGGTTGACCGGCGCAGCGATGGCCACGCGGGCAAAATCGTGCGCATACAGATTCAGAAAATTGGTACTCATAACAGTCTCTCGCGAACCGCGTCGTCAGGCAAAAAACCATTATCGCATGGCCGGCGCGACCACCCAAACTGCAGGGCGCGCCAACCACAAAACGGTAGATAGGCTAGACTCACGGCTTGAATGCCGCCCGGAGACCAGCGTGACTGACGCCAGCTTTACCCTGATCGATAGCCTCGCCGAGATCGACCCCGCCGCCTGGCAGGCGCTGGCCGGCGCGCAGCCCATGCTCAGCTACGCCTTCCTGCACGCGCTGCACGACAGCGGCTGCGCCAGCAGCGCCACCGGCTGGGCGCCCCGCTACCTGATCATGCAGCGCGACGGTGAGCTGATCGGCGCCATGCCGCTCTATCTGAAAAACCACAGCCGCGGTGAATACGTCTTCGATCAGGGCTGGGCCCAGGCATTCGAGCGCAACGGCCTGCCCTACTACCCCAAGCTGCTGTGCGCCGTGCCGTTCACGCCCGTCACCGGAGCGCGCCTGCTGGTGCGCGATGGCGCCGATCGGCCCTTGCTGGCACAGGCGGCAATTCAACTGGCGCAGCAACTGCAAACGTCCTCGCTACACATCCTGTTCCCCGACGAACCGGACCGTGCCGCCCTGAGTGCTGCCGGTTTCCTGCTGCGCGAAAGCGTCCAGTTCCACTGGGAGAACGCCGGCTACGCCGACTTCGACGCTTTCCTTGCCAGCATGAAGATGGAAAAGCGCAAAAAGCTACGCCAGGATCAGCGTCGCGTCGAACAGGCCGGGATCCGTTACGAGCATCTGCGCGGCAAAGTGATCAGCGCCGACATGCTGGCCTTCTTCTACCGCTGCTACGTCGGCACCTACCGCGCCCACTACGCGCAGCCCTATCTGAGTCTGGACTTTTTCGAGCGCCTACTGCGCGACCTGCCCGACAGCCTGCTGCTGATTATCGCCCTGCGCGGCGCGCAGCCGGTGGCTGCCGCCCTCAACCTGATCGGCGGCGACACCATGTACGGGCGCTACTGGGGTAGCGAAGAATACCTGTCCGGCCTGCACTTCGAAACCTGCTATATGCAGAGCATCCGCTACTGCATCGCTCACGGACTAGCCCGCTTCGAAGGTGGCGCGCAAGGCGAACACAAAATGTCGCGCGGACTGGTGCCGACGCCAACCTGGTCAGCCCACTGGATCGCCGACGCCCGCTACGCCGACGCCATCGCCGACTTCCTCAGCCGCGAGACGGCCGCCATCAGCGACTACCTCGACGAACTGGCCGAGCACAGCCCCTACCGCAGCTAAGCCCACGCAGCACACCAGCAAAACTTGATTCTGGTTTTTGAAACTATTTGGGCAAAAAAAACCCCGAGACAGGCTCGGGGTCGGGGCAGTCGGTGCGCTGATTACGCGATGCCGTTTTCTGCTTTGTAGGCGGCGACGCCGCTCAGGATTTCTTCTTTAGCATCTTCGGCGCCGTACCAGCCGTCGATTTTTACCCATTTGCCTTTTTCCAGATCTTTGTAGTGCTCGAAGAAGTGCTGGATCTGACGCAGACGCAGTTCGTTCAGATCTTCTGGCTTGTGCCAGTGGCTGTAGATCGACAGAACTTTGTCGACTGGCACGGCGAGAATCTTGGCATCTTCACCGGATTCGTCGGTCATTTTCAGCACGCCGATTGGACGGCAGCGCACCACCACACCAGGAATCAGCGGGAACGGGGTGATCACCAGCACGTCGACCGGGTCGCCGTCTTTCGACAGAGTGTTCGGTACGTAGCCGTAGTTGCACGGATAGTGCATGGCGGTGCCCATGAAACGGTCAACGAAAATCGCGCCCGATTCTTTATCCACTTCGTATTTGATCGGATCGGCATTCATCGGGATTTCGATGATGACGTTGAAATCGTTCGGCAGATCGCGGCCGGATGGGACTTTATTCAAGCTCATGGGGTTTTCCTCGTGGATGCAGACAAATATGGGATCGCGTTATTATAGCGAAGCTGGGGCCGTTTGTGCGGCGCAACACCGCATTTCCGGCCCCGGCCGGTCACAAAACTACAGGATGGTGGCCAGTGCGCACTGGCGGTAGTGGCTAGCCGCTTCCGCTTCCTGCCCCAGCGCTTCATGCAACTGCGCCAGCTTCAGGTGCGATTCACGCACCATGCGCGCCGCCGTGGCGTCCGACAGCGCCTGCTCCAGATAGCGCTGGGCTTTGCCCCACAACTTCTGTTTCAGGCACAGCGAACCGAGCGTCAGCGCCAGTTCCGCGTCAGCCGGATGCTGTTTCAGCCAGCTTTCGCAATGTTCGATCTGGGTCAGCAAAGCTGCCGAACCGACTGGTGCGGCAGCGTCGCGGTAAGCCCGCACCACCCGGTCATCCCAGTCAGCGGCCAGCGATTCTTCGGCCACCAGGCGCGCTTCATCGTGCAGGCCGCGCGCATTCAGCGCCGTGGCGGCACGGCTGGCCACATACGGTTTGATGCGGTCACTGGTCGGCACGGTCGACCAGACCCGCTGCAGCGATTCCGCATCATGGCTGGCGTCCGATAGCATATCGTCATAGGCCAGCTCGCGCAGGCGCGCCGACAGGGCCGGATGCAGCGCCCGATGCTTGTCGAGCGAACGCACCAGCCGCAGCACTTCCGGCCAGTTCTTGGCCTGTTGCTGGGCTTTCAGCGACCATTGCAGGGCGTGAATATGGCGTGTGCCGCTGGCATTGAGTTCGCGCACCGCTTCCAGTGCACGCTCCGGCTGATGGTCATCGACCAGCAATTCCGTCATCGTCATCAGGCGTGCAGTCTTCATGCTCTGGTCGTCGACCAGCTTGGCCAGCCACTGGTCACGCCGCGCCGTCTGACGCATGCGATGCGCCGCGCGGGCGCCGATCAAGGCGGCGACACCTGCGTTGTCATCCAGTTCGGCAGCGCGCAGAGCGGCTTTTTCGGCATGCCCGAAACGCCCTTCGAACAGGGCTTTCAAGGCTTCGCGCAAGCCCTTGTTACCATCGCGCTCACGCTTCTGCTGACGGTAGGCCGCCACTTTGGCCGGCATTTTTACGGTGGCGCGGAAGGCGCGCATTACCACATACAGCAGCGCAAACAGCGCCACTTCCAGCACCACGAAGAAATTCAGCGACAGGTCGATGCGGTGCGGCGGGTAGAACAGCACCACATTGCCCGGGTTGAAGCGGGCCGTCACGGCGATCCCGATGGCTGCCGCCATCAGTGCCACTATCCAGAGAAATAAACGCATGACTAGGACTTCGCTTTGTAGTTACGTACAGCGTTCAGACTGTCCGACAGAGTCGGCAATTCGATGCTCAGGTTGCTGCCCTGTACCTGACGCAGCATGGCTTGCACCGACTGGGTCGAGCGCGCCCGCACATCGAAGTACTTGACCAGCGCTTCCTGCGCCGCAATCAGGTCGGCACGGAAGGCCGCTTCGTTACGCGACAGCAGCGCCATGCGCGCATTCAGCAGACGCAGTTTCAGATTCTCGCGCAGGAAATATGCCTGCGTCGGCGAAAGCATCAGGGCGTCCGGGGTGGTCACGCTGCGCACCCGGATCAGCTGGCGCACATCGACCCACATTTCGCTGCTCCAGCTCTGCCACACTGATTGCGCCGACTGCAGCCACGGGCTGGTGCTGCTGGCTTCAGGCTTGGCTTTGCCATTCGCCGTCACCGGCTTGCCGGCGACTAGTTTTTCCGGCGCCGCTGGCAAAGTCGGTTTTTCATCCGACAGCATCGGCAACGTATCAATCTGGGCAATCGCGTTATCCAGACGCAGCGCCACGCCCACCGAATCGACGCTCGGCAAGGCTTTCAGACGTTCGGTATCTTTCGCAATGGCGCGGCGAATGGTGATGAATTGCGGCTTGTCCGAGCGCGACAGGCTGCGGTCGGCATTTTGCAGCGCGATCAGTGCGCCCGGCACATTACCGGCCAGTTGCAGCTGCTGGCTGGCGGTCGACAGTACCTGTTCGATTTCCGTCAGCGCCCACTCGTCGCGGTTCTTGGACAGATCCTGATACAGCTGTTCCAGCGCCAGTTGCTGACTCTGAGCTTCCTGCTGCTTGCTTTCCAGCAGGCTGACTTTGGCTTGCAATTCCTTGCCGGTTTCCTGCACGGTGCGCACCAGCGTGCCGGTTTCGGCATTGCTGGCATCGCCCTTTTGCAGGCGGCGTGCCATTTCTTCGCGCAGACTGCGCACTTGATTGTGCGACGACCAGGTCTGGCCAGCCAGCAGAATGGCCAGCACGACGATGCCAACCAGCAGCGTTTGCGGCTGCTGGACGGTTTCGAGCAGGCTCGGCTCAGGCAGCGGCGCGGCCGCGTTCGGGGTCTCGGCGGGCGAGACGACGGGATCGGGTGAGGTAGACGTTTCGTTCATAGGCGTGATTGTAACGCGGCCAGCAGGCGTTCGTCGCCTGAACCTGTCAGCGTCAGTCGGGTAAAGCCCAAATTTTTTGCCGTCTCGGCAATTCGGGCATGCGGAATGATCAGATGTTGATGTTGCATTGATACAACAGCATTCTGCTGCATTGCATCAGGGTAGCGCAAGTCCAGTTCGGCCAGCAGCACCATCAGGCCGCGCAGTGCTTCCGAACTGGTAATAATCCAGTCGCAGGGCCGCGCCAGCAGCTGGCGCAGCAGCACGGCCAGCGTGGCCGTCAGTTGCGGCAACTGGCGCCGGTAAGCTGGCACCACGTCGACCTCGGCACCGGCGGCACGCAGGCCGTCCGCCATCAGTTCGCGACCACTTTCGCCACGGATAATCAGCACCGGCTCGCCGCGCAAAGCGTCCAGATCGAGTGCCTGCAACAGATGTTCGGTATCGCTGGGCAGGTCGCTGGCGGGACTGATGATCTCGACTTGATCGGGATGGATGCCATGCCGCGCCAGCGCCGCACGGCTGCCCTCGCCCAGCACGGCCAGCTTGACGCCAGCCGGCCACTGCTTCAGATAGGCAAACGCGGCATCGATCGCGTTCGGTGAAACAAAGGCCACCAGCGCATAGCCGGGCGTGGGCGCACACAGACGCGCCAGCGCGGCGCGCAAGGCGACCGGGTCGGGCAAAGGACTAATTTCCAGCAAAGGCAGTTCGACCACCGAACGCCCCAGTGCCGCCAGCTGCGCGGCTAGCGGCTGGGCCTGCCCCGCCGGACGGGTGATGATGACGCACCCGCTTGCGCTCCCGCTTGCGCTCCCGCTTGCGGCCCGGTCTGCAGTCTGGCCTGCGCCAGCGCCGGGACTAGGCTGCGCGGGCTTCATACCCTGCGGCTGTGCCACTCAGGCGTCCACCGCCGGGGTGGCCAGACTGGCGGAACGGGCATCGGCCTCGGCCTGCGCTGCTTCACTCAGGCAGGACGACAGAATATCCACGGCATCCTGTGCTTTCAGCAGCTCGGCCACCTGCAGGCCCAGTTGCTCGGCATCGGCCGCTGCGCCGCTGACTTCGGCACTGGCCATGCGCAAGCCGTCGGGGGTTGCCACCATGGCGCGCAAGTGCATCTGGCCATCGTTGACAGTGGCGTAGGCGGCCAGCGGCACCTGACAGCTACCGCCAAACACTTTGGAGACTTTGCGCTCGGCCGTCACGGCCTGCGACGTCGCCAGATCATTCAGAGGCGCCAGCAGCGCCTGCAAATCGAGACCATCCTTGCGTTCGGCAATTTCGATCGCCATGGCGCCCTGCCCGGCCGCTGGCAGACTCGCTTCCGGGGCCAGCACGGCGCGAATACGCTCGGCCAGACCCAGACGTTTCAGGCCAGCCGCAGCCAGAATGATGGCGGCATATTCGCCACGGTCGAGCTTGCCCAGACGGGTATCGAGGTTGCCGCGCAGCGGTTTAATCACCAGATGCGGGTAACGCGCCGCGATCAGGGCCTGACGGCGCAGGCTGCTGGTGCCGAGAATGGCACCGGCCGGCAGCGCGTCGAGCGAATCATAATCGTTGGAAACGAAGGCATCGCGCGGATCTTCGCGTTCCAGCACGGCGGCCAGCGCAAAGCCTTCCGGCAATTCCATCGGCACATCTTTGAGCGAATGTACGGCCAGATCGGCGCGTCCTTCGGCCATCGCCACTTCAAGTTCTTTCACAAACAGGCCCTTGCCACCCACTTTGGACAGGGTGCGATCCAGAATTTGATCACCTCGGGTCGTCATTCCTAGAATTTTGACATCGCACTGAGGATATAATTGCTGCAAGCGCACGCGAACGTGTTCGGCTTGCCACATGGCAAGACGACTCTCGCGCGAAGCGATGATCAATTCGGACGGGGGAGTTTGGACCAATTCGGATGTTTTCAAAACCAGTTCTTTCGCTGTAGCTGACGCTAACCGGCGCAGGCCAGTTAATCGCGCGTGTTAAGGATCACAAATTCTAGCATGCTCACCTTCTTGCAGAACCGGGCCACAAGCCTTTGCACCGACATTTCCTATCTTTGCGGCTTATCACATGGCAAAACAATTTAGTGCAAACGACGATCAACCACGCGTGGATGCAAATCCCGACAAGGATGCTCCACTCAAAGAAGACATACGCTTATTAGGTCGCCTGCTGGGCGACGTATTGCGCGACCAGGAAGGCGAAGAAGTCTACGCCGTGGTCGAAACCATCCGGCAAACTGCCGTCCGCTTCCGCCGTGAGGCCGATGCCGGCGCCGCCAAAGAACTCGATGGCATGCTGAAAATTCTGACCCGCGAACAAACCATTTCCGTGGTGCGCGCGTTCTCGTATTTTTCGCACCTCGCCAATATTGCCGAAGACCAACATCACATCCGGCGCCGTCGCGCACACCTACTGGCCGGTTCTGCGCCCCAGCAAGGTAGCGTTATCTTTGCGCTCGATAAGCTGAAAAAAGCCGGTGTCAGTGGCGACACGGTCAATGAATTCTTCCAGCAGGCGCTGATTGCGCCAGTCCTGACAGCGCACCCGACGGAAGTCCAGCGCAAGTCGATTCTTGATGCGGAACACGATATCGCTCGCCTGCTGGCCGAGCGCGATCTGCCGCTGACACCGAAGGAACAGGCCGCCAATCTGCACCTGCTGCGCGCCCGGATTGCCACCCTGTGGCAGACCCGTATGCTGCGCTACAGCAAGCTGACGGTGGCCGACGAGATCGAAAACGCGCTGTCCTACTACCGCATCACCTTCCTGCGCGAACTGCCGGGCCTGTACGACGATATCGAGTCGGACATCGCCAGTCACTACGGCGAGCGCAAGAGCGTGGATGCCCCGTATGTGCAGATGGGTAGCTGGATTGGTGGCGACCGCGACGGCAATCCGAACGTCAACGGCAGCACCATGGAGCACGCCCTGACCCGCCATTCCACCACGATTCTGGACTTCTATCTGGAAGAAGCCCATACGCTGGGTTCGGAACTGTCGGTCTCGACCCTGATGATCGCCTGCAGCCCTGACTTGCAAGCGCTGGCCGACCGCTCCACTGACACTTCCGACCACCGGGCCGACGAACCCTACCGTCGTGCTCTGATCGGCATCTACGCGCGTCTGGCCAGCACCGCTCGCACGCTGGGTGCCACCAACATCCTGCGCAAGGAAGTCGGTCACGCCGAACCGTATGCGAGTGCCGCCGAATTCGGCGCCGACCTGCAAGTGCTGATCGATTCGCTCAACGCCAACCATGGCGCGGTGCTGGTGCAACCACGTCTGTCGACGCTGAAACGCGCTGCCGACATCTTCGGCTTCCATCTGGCCTCGCTGGACATGCGCCAGTCGTCCGACATCCACGAGCGGGTGCTGGGCGAGCTGATGGCCAAAGCCGGTGCCCTGGCGGATTACTCGGCACTGGACGAAGACGCCAAAGTGGCCCTGCTGCTGAACGAACTGGCCCAGCCACGCCTGCTGTACTCGCCGTACATCAGCTACTCGGCCGAGACCAATTCGGAACTGGGCGTGCTGCGTGCGGCGCGCGAGATCCGTGCCCGTTACGGCGCCCGCGCGATCCGCAACTACATCATCTCGCACACGGAAACCGTGTCCGACTTGCTGGAAGTGCTGCTGCTGCAAAAGGAAATGGGCTTGCTGCGCATCGCCGAGCAGGAACTCGACCTGATGGTGATTCCGCTGTTCGAAACCATCCCCGACCTGCAACGTGCGGCCGGCATCATGGAAGCCGTGATGGCGATTCCGCTGGTGAAAGCACTGATCGCCAAACAGGGCCAGATTCAGGAAGTCATGCTCGGTTATTCGGACTCCAACAAGGACGGTGGTTTCCTCACCTCCAACTGGGAACTGTACAAAGCCGAAACCCATCTGGTGAAAGTGTTCGAGCATGCCGGCGTCAAGCTGCGCCTGTTCCACGGCCGTGGCGGCACGGTCGGTCGCGGCGGCGGCCCGAGCTACGAAGCGATTCTGGCGCAGCCGCACGGCACCGTGAACGGCCAGATCCGCCTGACCGAACAGGGTGAGATCATCGCCTCCAAGTTCTCCAACAAGGACATCGGCCGACGCAATCTGGAACTGCTGGTTGCTGCCACGCTGGAAGCGAGCCTGATGCCCGCCACGGAAGACAGCGCCCAGTTGCAGCAACTGCGCCAGTTCGAAGCCATCATGGCCGAGATTTCCGATCGCGCCTACAAGGCTTACCGCAATCTGGTCTATGAAACCCCGGGTTTCACCGACTACTTCTTTGCGGCCACGCCGATTGCCGAGATCGCCGAACTGAATCTCGGTTCGCGTCCTGCCTCGCGCAAATCGACCAAGCGTATCGAAGATTTGCGGGCGATTCCATGGGGCTTCTCGTGGGGTCAGTGCCGCTTGCTGTTGCCGGGCTGGTATGGCTTCGGTAGCGCAATCGCGGCCTGGGTGGCCGACGGCGAGCAAGCCGAGCGCCTAAACCAGCTGCAGGCGATGTTCCGCCAGTGGCCATTCTTTGCCACCCTGCTCTCGAATATGGACATGGTGCTGGCCAAGACCGATCTGGCGATTGCCTCGCGCTATGCGGAGCTGGTACAGGACAAGGAATTGCGCGAGCGCATCTTCAAACGCATCACTGAAGAGCACGCCACCACCCTGTCCATCCTGCAGAGCATCACTGGCGCCACCGAGCGTCTGGTGGGTAACCCGCTGCTGGCCCGTTCGATCCAGAACCGCTTTGCCTATCTCGATCCGCTGAACCACTTGCAGGTCGAGCTGATCAAGCGCCACCGTGCGCTGTCGAGCGAACCGGGCAAAGCAGACGAGCGCGTCCACCGCGGCATTCACCTGTCGATCAACGGCGTCGCTGCCGGCCTGCGCAACACCGGCTAAACCGGGCAGACGAAAAAAAAGGACAGCCTCGGCTGTCCTTTTTTTGTGCTGCCCGACTTAGTTCTGGGTCAGGAAGGTTTTCAGCTTGTCCGAGCGTGATGGCTGACGCAGCTTGCTCATGGCCTTGGCTTCGATCTGGCGGATCCGTTCACGGGTCACGTCGAACTGTTTGCCCACTTCTTCCAGGGTGTGGTCGTTCGACATTTCAACGCCATAACGCATGCGCAGCACCTTGGCTTCGCGCGGGGTCAGCGAGTCCAGCACTTCCTTGATGACGTTGCGCATCGAAGCGTGCAGTGCCGCGTCCAGCGGTGCCAGCGTGGTGTTGTCTTCAATGAAGTCGCCCAGTTGCGAATCACCATCTTCACCCATCGGCGTTTCCATCGAGATCGGCTCTTTGGCGATCTTCATGATTTCGCGCACTTTGTTTTCCGGCATTTCCATCTTGACGGCCAGCGTTGCCAGATCCGGCTCGCTGCCGGTTTCCTGCATGATCTGACGCGAGATGCGGTTCATCTTGTTGATAGTCTCGATCATATGCACCGGTACGCGGATGGTACGGGCCATGTCGGCGATCGAACGGGTAATTGCCTGACGAATCCACCAGGTAGCGTAGGTCGAGAACTTGTAGCCGCGACGGTATTCGAACTTGTCGACTGCCTTGAGCAGACCGATGTTACCTTCCTGAATCAGATCCAGGAACTGCAGACCACGGTTGATGTATTTCTTGGCGATCGAAATTACCAGACGCAAGTTGGCAACCGTCATTTCGCGTTTGGCCTGACGGGCGCGCTTCTCGCCTGCCGCCATCTGTTTATTGATCTTGCGCAGATCGGCCAGTGGCAAGGCGACGCGCGCCTGCAGGTCGATCATTTTCTTTTGCAGCTCTTTGACGGCGGGTACGTTACGACCAAGAATGGCGCTGTACGGATAGGCGCTATCAACTTCGCCATCGACCCAGTCCAGATCGCACTCATTGCCCGGGAACACTTTGATGAAGTGGGCGCGCGGCATACCGCATTTGTTCACGCACAGTTCCAGCACGGCGCGTTCGATGTGACGCACTTCTTCCATCTGGCCACGCAGGGTGTCGCACAGCTTTTCCACCACTTTGGCGGTGAAGCGGATACCCAGCAGTTCGGCGGAAATGGCTTCCTGAGCGGCCATATAGCCTTTCGAGCCATAGCCACCGGTGGCTTTGCGCATTTTGTCGTACTGGGTCGAAATGGTCTCGAATTTTTCCAGCGCGGCTTTTTTCAGCTGCACCAGCTGTTCGGTCGAGAAGCCTGCTGCGCCGCCATTGGCATCGCCGTCGTCTTCCTCGACTTCTTCTTCCTCTTCCTCGTCCTCGTCGCCAGCTGCTCTGGTAGGCGCAGCGCTGGTAGCGGCCGGGGCGTTATTGGCTTCGTTCAGATCGACAAAGCCATCAACCACTTCGTCGACCTTCAGTTCGTCCGCTTCGATCTTGCGGGCCAGCGCGATGATTTCCGCGATGGTGGTCGGGCAGGCCGAAATGGCCTGAATCATGTCTTTCAGACCGCCTTCGATACGCTTGGCGATTTCGATCTCGCCTTCGCGCGTCAGCAGTGCCACGGCGCCCATTTCACGCATATACATACGGACCGGGTCAGTGGTCCGGCCGAAGTCCGAGTCCACAGTCGAGAGTGCCGTTGCGGCAGCCGCTTCGACTTCATCGTCGGAGGTCACGGTGGCCACGCTATCGGTCAGCAGCAGCGATTCGGCATCCGGGGCGCGCTCGTAGATCGCGATACCCATGTCGTTGAAGGTGGCGATAATGCCTTCGATCGCTTCCGGATCGATGATGTTTTCCGGCAGTTGGTCATTGATCTCGGCATAGGTCAGGAAGCCACGTTCCTTACCCATGTTGATCAGATTCTTGATCTGGTTACGCCGACGTTCCAGATCTTCCGCCGAGCTCTTGGAATCCATGCCCAGCAGGTCGGCAGCGCCGCCCTTGGCTTTGCGCTCGCGGGCTTTGGAAACGGCCTTCAGTTCGGCGCGTTCCACCGCATTCAGTGCAGCGACTTCATCGTTTTCCGGGGTGAATTCGGACGGCTTGCGACCACGACGGCCCGGTACTTTCACGCTCGGCAGCAGATAGCCCGAGGTGTCGATCGACGCCAGCGTGGCCGCATCGGTCACCTGACTCACGACCGGACCAGCGGTGGTGATGATCACCGGTGCTGGTTCCGCTTTCGGCGCTTTGACCAGTTTCGATTTAGCTTTGACGGTCACGGCAGGTGCGGCGACCGCTGCAGGGGCGTCAGCAGCATCGGCGTCAACCGGTGTGGCGGCAGCAGCTTTACGGCTAACCTTCACCACTTTGACGGGCGTATCGCTGCTGGTAGCAGCCTGGGTGGCAACCGACGCTTCCGCATTGGCGGCTTCCGCCGCTGCGCTCAGACGGGTTTTCTTTTTGACCACCGTAACTTTACTCGCTGCCTCTTGCGCATTATCGATCACGTAGGATAAAGTCGTCTTCGGCACCACCAGCGTTGCAGAGCTGGTGCGGGCGGCTTTACCGGACAGCGTTAAAGTTTTCGGCGTTTTCGTCATTAAAAGTCTCTCTTGCGCATACGCCAGAAATTACATAGCCACGGCCGGCGCCACCGTTGGAACGGCTGCGCTCGGGGCCAGTGTTGTAATTTAGCTGACGAGTATCGAACGGAATAACTACAACTAAGGGAATAAAAAAAGCCCGCGTCCTGCTACGGGCTGATTTCTCTTTTCAGTGAAGAATAGGGAAAGGGCAGAAGTATGCCGTATAGCGCGATGTCGAGATAATAGATAGTACCCATACCCGACATCCTAAAACCATATAACAGGGGCTACGCCACGCTGGCTTACCCTGTCAGACCGTCCACATCGCATCCTGTACCAAACTGAACCGCACCGTCCTGCATTAGTGCGTCGGCTATTATACATGTTTTGGGCCGTACGCGCACCTGCAATGCTGCGACGCACACGTGATCAATTTGCTATGATCGGCCAAAATGCACTGCATTCCCCTAGTGCGCATGATATGCTCACGCCTCTTGATTTAAATTACGAAGTCGATGAACACTAGCCTCACCCCAACGCCACAAGCTGAAACGCCTGCCGAAGTCTCTGCAGCCTCCGCTAATGCAGCAGCGCCTGCCGCGGCATCTGCCGAAACGCCGGCAAAAGCTGCGCTGACCCCGCGCAGCCTGCTGAAACAGTTGCAAACCCAATTCCCTGCCTTCCGCGACTTCCTGCCGCTGGCTATCGGTATCGATAAGCAGCTGCTGGCCGTGATGCCGGAACTGGACCGCAAAACCATGCGCACGGCGCTGGGCATCCACACCGGTTCGCTGCGCTATCTGAAAGTCATGGAAAAAGCCAAACAGCGCCACGACCTCGATGGCACGGCCGGCGCCGAAGTGACCGACGAGCACCGCGCCCACGCGACGCTGGTCATCAAGGAACGTCACAAGAAAGAAGCCGAGCGCAAGAAGGCGGAACGTGAAGCGGCAGCCGCCGAAGAAGCGGCCCGCGTACGCGCCGACAAACTGAACCAGCTGACCGCCAAGTTCTCGCGCAAAGGCTAAGTTGGATCAGGCACTGCCAGCGGCCTCCGAGGCCGCAGAACTACCTCCCTATCCGGGCTTGCAGATTGCTGCCGTGAGCATGGTCACAACGCTGGAACAGGCCGTCGCCGCGCGCGACGCCCTGCTCGCCAGCGATGCCATCGGCTTCGATACGGAATCCAAGCCCACCTTCGTCAAGGGCGAAGTGTCGACCGGCCCCCATCTGATCCAGTTTGCCACCGACCAGCATGCCTATCTATTCCAGATCGGCGCGCGCACACCCGAGCCGGTACGCGAGATCCTGCAAGCCATTCTGGAACCGACTGCGCCGTTGAAAATCGGTTTCGGCCTGTCGGACGATGTGAAGCGCCTGTTTGCCAAGCTGGAGATCCGCTGTGGCGGGGTGATCGATCTATCGGTGGCCTTGCGTCAGCCGGGTCAGCGCAACGATCTGGGTGCCAAGAGTGCGGTCGCCAAGTTCTTTGGCCAGACCCTGCAGAAATCCAAAAAAATCTCGGTCACCAACTGGGCCCTGCCGCGCCTGAACGAAAAGCAGATTCTGTACGCTGCCGACGATGCGCAGGTAGCGCTGCGCGTGTATCGCCATGTGGTGGCGATCGGCCACCAACTGCCGCCCGTCAAAGCCATCAAGTTTCCGCGGCCTAGCACGACGGAATAAATCCCGCAGCCGCTTCTGGTATGCTGCAAGCATGCTAACTTTTTCCGCACTGACGTTTTCATTCCGCTCCCGGTTCGCGCTGGTCGCTGCGCTGATGGCCGCGCCATTCGCGCCCTTCAGCACGCCTGCCAGCGCCGCCGCAGCGCCTGTGGAATCGCTCACTGCGCGACTGGCCGCCTGCATCAGCTGCCATGCCCGCGAAGAAAAACGTGACGCCTATTTCCCGCGCATCGCCGGTAAGCCAGCCACCTACCTGTACAACCAGCTGATCAATTTCCGCGTAGGGCGGCGCAACTATCCGCTGATGACCTATATGGTGGCACACCAGAGTGATGCCTATCTGGCGGAAATGGCCGACTTTTTCTCTCGCCTCAGCCCCAGTTACCCGCCCGCACTGGCCAGCAATGGCAATCTCGATCAGGCACTGCTGGCGCGCGGTCAGACCTTGGCCGAACGGGGTGACCACGGTCGCAAGATTCCTGCCTGCGTGGCCTGCCACGGTGCCAGTCTGAACGGTGGCCATCCGGCCATTCCCGGTTTGCTGGGACTGCCCGCTGATTACATCAACGCCCAGTTTGGCGCATGGCGGAATCAAGTACGCCATGCTGCCGCACCGGACTGCATGGCACTGATTGCCAACCGCCTCGATAGCGCCGATGTGGCAGCCGTGTCGCAGTGGCTGAGCCGCCAGACGCCAGCGCCGGGCGCCCACCCGGCCCAGCGCCCCACCCTGCCTCTGCCGCTGGACTGCGGCAGTGCCAGCCTACCCTAGGTTCTCTGATGCGCCGTCCCTTGCCCTTATTCATACTGGCGCTCGCCGCCGTGCTGCTGTTCTGCGTCATCAGCCAGTTCACCAGCAAACACCGTGAACCTCGCCCTTCCGGTGCCAGCACACCAGTCGCCGCACCGGCAAATTCTGCGGGCCTTGAAGCAGGCTCGGCTGCAGCGCCAGCGTCTCCTGCCAGCGCAGCACTGCGCGCCCGTGGCGCCTATCTGGCGCGCGCCAGCGACTGCATGGCCTGCCACACCCGCCGTGGCGGTCCGGCCTATGCCGGCGGTCGCAGCATCGCCACCCCCTTCGGCGAGCTCGTCAGCCCTAACCTCACACCGGATCGCCAGACCGGCATCGGCAACTGGAGTGCCGATGATTTCTGGCGCGCCCTGCACAACGGCGTCAGCAAAGACGGGCGACTGCTGTATCCGGCTTTCCCCTACACCAATTACACGCGTATGCCACGGGAAGACGCCGATGCGCTGTTCGCCTATCTGCAGGCACTGCCGGCCGTGCACGCGCCGAATCTGCCACACCAGCTGCGCTTCCCTTACGATCAGCAGATCATGCTGGCGGCGTGGCGCGCCCTGTATTTCCGTCCCGGCAGCTTCCAGCCCGATCCGCAACGCTCGGCGGCATGGAATCGCGGCGCCTATCTGGTGCAGGGGCCGGCACACTGCAGTGCCTGCCATAGTCCGCGTAACTGGCTAGGTGCCAGCGAAGGCGAAACACTGGCCGGTGCACTGTTACCGATGCAAGGCTGGTATGCCCCCTCACTCACCGCGCCACAGGAAGGCGGCGTTCAGCAGTGGCCTACAGCACGCATCGTGCAATTGCTGCAGACGGGGCGCAGCGGCGATGCCGGGGTCAGTGGTCCGATGGCAGAAGTGGTGAGCCGCAGTCTGCAGCATCTGGATGCGGCTGATCTGGCTGCGATGGCGGAATATCTGCAAAGTTTGCCGCTCAGTGCGATGCCCGCGCCAGCAGCGCCGGATACCAGCGCCGCCACGCGCAGCATGCTGGCCGCTGGCGAGCAGTTGTATGGCCGGCATTGCGCCGATTGCCATGGCGCGAAGGGACAGGGACGGGGACAGGGACAGGGGCAGGCGCCGGCCTATCCGGCACTGGCCGGCAACCGTGCGCTGACCATGTCACTCAGCGTGAATGCGGTACGCAGCGTACTGCATGGCGGCTTTGCGCCGGCCACCGCCGGCAATCCACGCCCTTACAGCATGCCGCCGTTCGGCCCGGTATTCAGTGATACCGAGGTGGCGCAGGTGCTCAGCTTCGTGCGTAGCGCGTGGGGCAATCAGGCCGCGCCGGTCAGTGCCAGCGAGGTCAATCGCTATCGCACGGTGCCGCTGGACTAGTCCCCGAACCAGCGAGAAGCCGGTTCAGGTCTGCGCCGCAAAGCCCAGCCGGTCGGTGGTGGCATTGCGCGCATCCTCGAGCCGCACTTTGCCCTCGGCCAGCAAGGCCCGCAGCGAGTCGTTCATGGTGTGGCAGCCTTCCTGCGGTTTAGCCTCCATCCAGCCACGCAGCGCGCCAATCTGGCCGTTGGCGATCATTGCCACCACCTCCGGATTCGAGGTCAGGCACTCGGTCGCCAGATAGTAGCGCTCGCCTTCCACCGATGGCAGCAGCGCCTGACACAGTACGCCACGCAAGGCATGCGCCAGCGCCTGTGCCTGCGGCTCGGAATTCCCCAGCAGGCGCAGCATCTTCTGCAGCCCCAATTCGGTCGAACGGGCATGCAGCGAGGCCAGCACCAGCGGACCCGATTCGGCCAGCGCCAGCGCTTCCTGTGCCGTCTGCGCATCGCGGATTTCGCCAATCACGATCACGTCCGGCCGTTCGCGCAAGGCGTCCAGCGCACCCAGATAGAAACTTTCAACGTCGCCGTCATAGCCGACTTCGCGCTGGGTAATCACACACTGACGCTGCGGGATCAGGGTTTCGACCGGATCTTCAATGGTGATGATGTGGCCGGAACGGTGTTGATTGATTTCGTCCAGCATGGACGCGATGGTGGTCGATTTACCCTGACAGGTATCGCCGATAATCAGTAGCAGCCCGCTGGTCAGGCGCGCGAAATTCTGCTCGGCCTGGCGCAAGCCCAGTTGCGCCAGCGGCATCGGCTCGCGCGGGAAGCGGCGGATCACACAACCGAGCCGCTTCTTGCCCTGAAAACTGAAACAGTTAGCGCGGATGCGCGCCGTATGCAGATCGACCGCACGATCGAAAGCACGGTCCTGAATCCGTTCGGCCCAGTTCGGTTCTACCACTTCGAAAAACTCCTGCAACTCTTCGCGGGTGATCGGCGAATCCGTCACCGCCACCAGCCCTTTGGGCTGGCGCAGTAACAGCGGGCTGTTCTGGTGGATCAGGATATCGCTGAAAATCAGCTTAGTATTCAGCAGGTGCAGAATCTGCTCGACCAGGGTGCCGAACACCGGATGGTCTTCGTTCTCGATATACGTCAGGGTACGAATTTGCGACGATTGGTATTGGTCCATCAGCTTGATGCTCTCCGTGGGCTGGGGCTAGTACAAGTATAGGTGTTAGCTGCGCAATTTCGGATATTTGAAACCCGTGCACAGATCCATACTGTAACGCTGATTGCCTTCGACGACCAGTACGTGTTCCGGCGGCTCATCACCAGCCAGCGCGCCCGAGAACAGCGGCAAGCCCTCGCCTTTGCGGATCAGATCATCGCATCGTTCGTACACATTCGGGCAGCCCGTCTCGGCCAGCAGCGCCTGCACGATCGGCACCTTCCACGCATCCACGCCGCCGGACTGGAACTGGCAGATCAGGAAGCCTTGCTGGCCGCCCCAGTTATGCACCAGCAAGCCGGACAGACCGTCTTCCTCGCCCAGCACCAGCGGCACCAGCGCCTGCGGGCCGGCGCTACGGGCTGCCGGCAGACGCTTGGCCAGCGCTGCCTTGACGCGGCGCTTCATCATGGCGTGATCGACTGGCTCGTCTTCTTTGTAGCTCCACATGCGGGCGCGGATTTGCGACTTGGAATTGTAGGCAGCGCGGCCGATGAACTGGCGCGACGAACTCTGCACGATAGCAGTCGAGCCCGGTTTCATTTTTTCTTGCGGCTTGCCATCGACTTTATCGATGGCAGTGGGATAAATCCACGGGTCGCCGGCCAGCAAGCTCTTTTCCTTGCCCTGTTTGATGGTAATGATCAGCATGTAAGTCCAGTTTCTGCTGCAATGCAGCGTCGGTAATACGGTATAGGCCGCATCATACCGCATCAGACCAGCGCCGGATCAGTGGCCAGTATCTGCCATGGCGGCGCAGCTGTTGCATTTCTGCCCAGCTGATCGCGTCATCAACTAAATGGTGGCGTCCCGGCGCGTAGCCAGTTAGGCTTACCGGATGTCCGCTGCATGACACCCCTGCATGACACCCCTACAACTTGCCTCCGGGAGTACGCTTTGAGATTGCGCCATCCAACACTCATCGCGAGCAGCGTCCTTGCGCTGTTCGCCCTGTCCAGCAACGTACACGGCGGCGAATCCGTCACCGCCATCAAGGCAGCCCATGTGCTCGACGTGCGCAGCGGCGCCATGCTCGATCAGGGCGTGATCCTCGTCAGTGGCGAACGCATTACCGCCGTCGGTAGCAAGCTGGCAATTCCGGCCGGCGCCACCGTGATCGATCTGGGCAATCGTACCGTACTGCCCGGCCTGATCGACATGCACACCCACCTGACGGGCGACCCGCAGGATGCCGGTTACTCCGTGATCGCCAAATCGGTGCCCCGCATCACGCTGACGGGTGCCAAGAATGCCCGCCTAACCCTGCAGGCGGGGTTTACCACGGTGCGCGATGTGGGCGCCGAAAACTTTGCCGACATCGGTCTACGCGACGCCATCAACGATGGCGACGTGCCGGGCCCGCGCATCGCCGCGTCCGGCCCTGCCATGGGCATCACGGGCGGCCATTGCGATGACACCATGCACGCACCGGAATACCGCATCACCGGGCTGGGCGTGGCCGACGGGGTCGACGAAGCACTCAAAGTCACCCGCCGCAACATCAAGTACGGCGCCGACGTCATCAAGATCTGCGCGACCGGTGGCGTGCTGTCCTTCGGTGACGACCCGCGTACGTCGCAATACACACTGGAAGAACTGAAAGCCATCATCAGCGATGCGCACCGGCTCGGTCGCAAAGCGGCTGCCCACGCCCATGGCGGCGACGGCATCAAGCTGGCCGTGCTGGCTGGCGTCGATTCGATCGAACACGGTTCCTACATCGACGATGAAGGCATCAAACTGATGAAGGAACACCGTACCTGGCTGGTGCCGACGCTGTATCTGGGCGACTGGCTGATCGAGAACGCCGAAGCCATCAAACTGCCCGCACCACTGCTGGCCAAAGCCAAGGTGGTGCTGCCGCAGGCGCGCCTGAATATTGCCCGCGCCATCAAGGCCGGCGTGCCGATTGCGTTCGGGACCGATGCCGCCGTGTACCCGCATGGCCTGAATGGCCGCGAGTTTGCCGTACTGGTCAAACTGGGCATGACACCGCTGCAGGCGATCCGCACCGCGACCCTCAACGCCAGTGAATTGCTGGGCTGGACCGACCGGGTGGGGAGTATCGAAGCAGGGAAATTTGCCGACCTGATCGCCGTTGACGGCGATCCACTGAAAGATGTCACCACGCTGGAACGCGTGCAGTGGGTGATGAAAGGTGGCGCCGTCGCCAAATGACGGCGCCACGGGGCCGGGTGCTGCGTTAGCGCTCGGCCTTGAAGCTATCGCGGGTGATTTCCACCGTGTTACTGCCATCGGTGATCCAGATCTGGCCATCCTGTATCGTGCATTGCAGCTGCATGCTGCGCTGGGCCATGCGACTCAGTTGCTCGGTCGCTTCGGCATTCAGATTGATCACTGACAGATTCTTGCAGCGCTCGACCTTATTGGCCAGAGCCTTCCACCAGATGTGGCTGGTCGCAGCGTAGCTGTACACCACCACATGCTCGGAGCGGCCGCAGGCTTTCAGCAGGACTTTCTCGTCCGGCTGGCCGACTTCGATCCACAACTGGATGGCGCCGGTCAGATCCTTCTGCCACAGATCCGGCTCTTCCACATCGAACAGACCTTTGGTGAAGCTCAGCGCTTCATGGGCGTGGATGGCATACGCCACCAGCCGCACCATCATCCGTTCATCGGTTTCCGACGGATGGCGAGCCAGCGTCAGGGTTGGGCTGTCATAGTAGTTGCGATCCATGTCCGCAATCTGTAACTCGGCTTTGTAAATTGTTGCTTTAAGGGCCATCAGTACTTCTCATTAAGTTATTTGAAGACGACAGTCTTGTCGCCATTCTGTAAAACACGGTGCTCGACAAACCATTTCACGGCCCGCGCCAGCACCACACATTCGACATCGCGGCCAATCGCCGACAGGGTCTCGGCATCCATCGAATGATCAACCCGTTCCACGTCCTGCTCGATGATCGGACCTTCATCCAGATCGCCGGTCACAAAGTGCGCCGTCGCACCGATCAGCTTGACGCCGCGATGGTGCGCCTGCGCATAAGGCTTGGCGCCTTTGAAGCTCGGCAGGAAGGAATGGTGAATATTGATCGCCTTGCCTTTCAGCGCACTGCACAGACCGGGCGAGAGTATCTGCATATAGCGCGCCAGTACCACCAGATCGATCTGATGCGTATTAATCAGCTCGATGATTTTGTTCTCTTGCGCCAGCTTGACCTGGTCCGACGCACCGGTCGCCAGCGGCAGATAGTGGAAGGGAATGTTGTAGCTGGCCGCCAGCTGGTAGAAATCCATGTGATTCGAGACGATGGCCGGAATCTCGACCGGCAGCAGGCCACTCTTGTAGCGGAACAGCAAATCATTGAGACAATGACCGATCTTCGACACCATCAGCATCACGCGTGGCTTGTAATGGGCGTCGCGCAATTCCCAGTCCAGCTGCATGGCACTGCCCAGTAGCGCGAAATCGGCGCGCAGCGCCGCATCGCCAAGACCGCTATCTTCCAGCGCGAAATGGACGCGCATGAAGAACAGCTTGGACTGACTATCACCGAACTGGGCCGAGTCGATGATGTTGCAGCCGTGCTCGGCCAGGAAGCCCGACACGCGGTGAACGATGCCGCGCTGGTCCAGGCAGGAAAGGGTCAGAATGTATTCGGGATTGCTCATTTCCACCATCGTTAGAATTCAAACAAGGCCAGTATTGTCGCACGGCTGACCCTGAACTGCCCAATTCATCAGCAGCCCGGCGCGCCTCCCCCTGCGCGATGCAACACTTGCCTCAAGCAAAACGTGAACTTTTGCGCGCCGCGCCACTCTATCTTAATACCGCCCCGCCATCCGGCGGCGCACCGCCCCCCATTCAACCACCAGGAGTCATCATGCCGTCCGCCCAACAACGCAGCACTGCGGCGCCAAACGTCAACGCCATCATTACCCTTTACCAGCAAGTGGGCCAGCAATTGCTGGACGCCATGCAGAATCTGACCGACCTGCATCAACGACTGGGGCGCGACCTGCTCGCCGATCTTGCCGACAACCAGGCGCAATGGCTTGGTAGCCGCGACGGCGCCAGCGCCGGTGCGGCGCTAATCCGCCAGTTCACCCCGGCACCGGAACCTTGGCGCCACTATCAGCGCCAGTTGCTGGATCTGGTCAGCATGACCCAGTCTAGCCTGCTGCAAACGCTGCACGCGCACCTGAGCGCCATGGAGAACCAGTCCATGCAGGCGACCCACGCAGCGAGCGCCGAAGTAGGTGGCACACGCAGCTCGCTGGCAGCGCCCAGCGCCAGCGTGCACCGGGGCAGCGCCATGCACCACTAATCGGCGGACGAAATGGAACTTTCGTCAACCTTGCCTCTCTAATCATACGGGAAAGGTAATACTGCCCGCCCCAGATGCAAGGTCACCACAACTACGAGGAGGTCATATGGCCAGTAATACAGGCAACGAGAGCGCAAAAACCAAGGGCACGGCCAAGCGGGGCTTTGCAGCGATGGACGAAGCGACCCAGCGCAGCATTGCCAGCAAGGGCGGGCAAGCTGCTCACCAGAAAGGCACGGCGCACGAATTCGATAGTGAGGAAGCGCGTCGCGCTGGCCAGAAAGGCGGCGAGGCGGTCAGCCGGGATCGTGCCCACATGGCCGAGATCGGGCGCAAAGGGGGCGAAAGCCGCCAATCGGCAGCACGTGCCAAAGCCGATAAAGCCTCCTGATGCGCAAATCTGCAAGGCGGCGCCCGGCGCCGCAGTCGCCGCCGCAATCGTTCAGGCTGAAGTGCCCACAATGACGGCTGACGCCTTGAAAATGGCGCTGGCCGACATCCCCTCCACTAGCCCCAGCGACTCGCCGCTCGTGCGCGTGACGATCGCCGCAATGGTGGCGCCACCCGGCATTTCGATACTCACTTCCGTATTCACCGCGCCTTCCTGCACCCGCGTGATGGTGCCGCTCAACTGATTGCGGGCGGAAAAGCGCGCCTCCCCCATCTCAGTCACGACGATGATCGAACTCGCTTTGATCAGCGCCCATGCTGCGGCACCGGGAAGCAGTTCCAGACTGTCACTGCTATCGCGCGTGATGGTGGCGACAATCTGCAGGCCACCCGTAATGGCCAGCGTGACTTCATCATTCACGGCGCCCCGCTGTAGCGACACGACCTTGCCGCTGAACTGGTTACGGGCACTGGTTTTCATGGCGAGATTCCTGATCAGTAAAAAATCATCGGCTAGTGCGTGCGACTGACTACTCAGGGCCGCGACAAAGCGCTGGTGCGCCTGCTCGATCTTGACGAAGTTCTCCACCAGTTGCTGTCCCCGTGCCGTCAGACGTGTGCCACCACCACCTTTGCCGCCGGCCAGCCGTTCCAGCAGCGGCATCCCGGCTAAATTATTCATCGCCTCGATCGCGTCCCATGCGCCCTTATAACTGAGGCCGACGGCCTTGGCCGCCGCTGTGATGGAGCCATGTTCGGCAATGGCCGCCAGCAAAGCCATGCGTTCGCTCCCCCCTAGCTTCTGACCATCGATGGTCATCCAGACATGGCCCTCCAGCGCCATCTCCGTCGGCTCCGGCTGCTTGGTCTGCTTAGTTTGCTTAGTCTGTCCTTCGGGTCTCATGCCCCCCCCTCCACGCTGCCGCTATCGATCAGGCGGCCCTGCTCCATGCACAGCCGGTGTTCGCCAAACGCTTGCACATCCTCGTTATCGTGGGTAATCAGCAGCATCGGAATCGCTAACTGGCGCTGCAAGGCGTCGAGCTGGGCGCGCATACGCTGGCGCAGCGCCGGGTCCAGTGCGGCAAACGGCTCATCCAGCAGCAAGGCGCGCGGTGCCGGCGCCAGTGCACGGGCCAGTGCCACCCGCTGCCGCTGACCGCCCGACAACTGATGCGGCAACAATTCGGCCAGCGGCTCCAGTTCCAGCGCCTGCAACCAGTAGCGCAGCGCCTCCTGCGCAGCCGTCGCGGACGGGTTGCGCCAGCCCCGCTGCAGTCCGAAGGCAATGTTCTGTCGCACATTGAGATGCGGGAATAAGGCGTAATCCTGAAACAGATAGGCCAGTTGACGCTGCTGAGGCGGCAGGTTGATGCCTTGCGCGGAGCAGTACAGCGCTTGCCCGCCCAGTTCGATGCGGCCCTGATCGGGCGTCAGCAATCCCGCCAGTGCTTTGAGCAGCATGCTTTTGCCCGCGCCCGAAGCACCATAAATCACCACCCGCTGGCTGCTAGAAGTGAAGCGCGCCTGCAGGGTAAAGCGGCGTCCTGCGGCACTCACGGTTTTTTGGATATCAACGGCGATCGTCATTTCACACCTGCGGGTTACGGTTGGGCGTGAGCCGGTTAGCGCTGACCAGCACGATAATGCATACCAGCGAGGTAATCATCACCAGCAGATTGGCGGTATCGTCCTGCCCGGCCTGCACAGCTTCATACACGGCAATCGAGAGGGTCTGGGTTTTGCCCGCGATACTGCCCGCCACCATCAGCGTGGCACCGAACTCCCCCATCGAGCGGGCGAAGGCCAGCAACGTGCCGCCCAGCACACCGCGCCAGGCCAGCGGCAGCGTCACACGCAGGAATACCGCCCACGGCGACAAGCCCAGTACATAGGCAGCCTGTTCCAGCTGGGTATCCACCGCTTCGAAGGCGGCGCGCGCCCCTTTCAATACCAGCGGGAAGGCCACCACGGCAGCCGCGATCACCGCCGCCTGCCAGGTAAAAATCAGCTGGATGCCAAAGTGTTGCTGCAACCATGCTCCCAGTGGACCGTGCCGGCCGATCAGCACCAGCAGGTAGTAACCGAGCACAGTGGGCGGCATCACCATCGGCAAGGTGAGTACGGCATCCAGCAGTTCGCGGCCGGGAAACCGCTTGCGCGCCAGCAGATAGCCGAAGCCGACACCGAGCACCAGATCGATCAGCGTGGCCCAGCAAGCCACCTTGAGCGACAGGCCTAACGCCGTCCAGGCCGGCTCAGCAAGCAGATTGGCCAGCATGGTCATCACCTCGTTGGTCGGCATTTACGGGCGCCCGAATCCGTAGCGTGCCAGAATTGCCTGCCCCGCCGGGGCTTGCACGAAGTCGGCGAAGCGGCGCCCCGCCGTTGCCTGCGCTGCCGCGCCGATCACGGCGATCGGGTAGCTGATCGGGGTGGCAGTCGGCAAGGTCGCCAGTACTTGCACCTTGTCCTTCATCAGCGCCGCATCGGTGCCATATACCAGACCGGCATCGACCTCGCCGCGCGCCACATAGTCGAGGCACTGACGTACCGAACTGGCGTAGATCAGCTTATCGAGCACGGCGGGCCACAGGCCAGCCTGTTCGAGTGCGGCGCGCGCATAGCGCCCGGCCGGCACGCTGGCCGGATTCCCCAGCGCGACCCGCTGCACCGCCGCGCCCGTCAGATCGCGTAAGCCGCGCAGCGCCAGCTTGCTATCGGCCGGCTGCACCAGCACCAGGGTATTACTGGCGAAGTTGCGCCGCGTCCCCGCTGCCAGTAATTTCAGGCTGTCTGCCTTATCCATGGACTCCTGATCAGCCGAAGCCAGCACATCGACCGGTGCACCCTTGGCGATCTGCTGCACCAGCGCATCCGAGGCGGCGAAATTGAACAGGACTTTATCGCCGGGGTGCTGCTTTTCATAGGCGGCGCCGATCTCCTTGAAGGCATTGCCCAGACTGGCCGCCGCCGAGACCGTAATCTCCAGCGCCAGCACCGGCATCGCTGGCAGCACCAGCGCCAGTGCCAGCAAGATCCCCGAAGTTCTACGCCGCATATCTGCCTCCCTGAGAGTCCAGCACAATCCAGACAACCGTAATAAAGTTAATTATATAGCGATTGGGAAAACACTGCTTTTTCAGGCAGTTAGCCAGCTGTGGTACATTCACGCCTGTTTCATTATCCCGAACTTGCCATGTCCCGCCTGAAGTACCTGAGTGCCTATTCCGAACAAACCCAGCAGCAAGTGACGCAACTGATGGCACAGGACAAGCTTGCCACCGTGCTGCTGAGCCGCTACAGCAAGGCGCACGACTGCCGCACCGACAAGGCGCTCTACCAGTACGTACAGGAATTAAAGAACGCATTTCTGCGCAATGCCGAGCCGATCAACAAGGTCGAATACGACAGCAAGATCCATGTGATCCACCATGCGCTGGGTTTGCATACCTCGATCGCGCGGGTACAGGGTGGCAAGCTGAAGGCGAAACACGAGATCCGTGTCGCCACCATGTTCAAGGCGGTGCCGCAGGAGTTCCTCACCATGATCGCAGTACACGAACTGGCCCACCTGAAGGAAAAGCAGCACGACAAAGCCTTCTACCAGCTGTGCACCCACATGGAGCCGAATTATCACCAGTACGAATTCGACCTGCGTCTGTATCTGACCCATCTGGACAGCGCGGGTGGCAAGCTGTGGACCTAGGCTAGCGAAGCGAAGCCGCCGAAGCAAAGGCGCCGCACCCACGCAGCGGGACTCAGGCAGCCGGGCGAACACCGCCCGGCATCAGGCGCAGCTGGCTTTCAAACGTTGCAGCAGACCTTCAGGGTCAGCCTCGACCTGCATCAGTGCCACGTGCTGGGAACGGATAAAGCCTTCGCCGCTGGCATGGGCGATAAAAGCACTGAGCTGATCGTAGAACCCGTCCACATTCAGCAGCCCCACCGGTTTGCGGTGCAGCCCCAGTTGCGACCAGGTCAGCATTTCGAACAGTTCTTCCAGCGTGCCCATGCCGCCCGGCATGGCGATAAAACCATCCGACAGACTGGCCATCATGGCCTTGCGTTCATGCATATCCTTGACGATGAACTGGCGCGTCAGGCCGGTATGCCCGACCTCGCGCTCGACCAGGTTGGTGGGAATCACGCCCGTCACCTCGCCACCGAGCTTCAGCACTTCATCGGCAATAATGCCCATCAGGCCGACATTACCGCCGCCGTACACCAGCGCCAGATTCTGCGCCACCATGGCCTGTCCGAGTGCCCGTGCCGCCTCGGCATACCGGGGATGGTTGCCGGGATTAGCCCCGCAATACACACAAATCGTTTTCAAATCCTAACTTCCTCTTCCAGTTGTCGCCGAACCAGATCGGCATCGAGTCGTTCCAGCGCATCCTGCGCAACGCAACGCGCCGCCGCCTGATACAGGGCTTGCACCTGCTCCTGCTTGCGTTTGCCGTCCAGCATTTGCAGCGCCCGCGCATAGCGGACTTTGACGATGGCCGAATCCGGCGTCAGTGCCAGCGCCCGCTCGAAAGCGGCATAGCTGTCGTCTTTTTTCGCGCCATAGGTCAAACCACCCAGCAGTGCGCCGGCCTTATCGATAATTTCAGCATGGTAGATGCCCAGCGCCACCTGGGCGTCGGCGCGTTGCGGCGCCAGCCGGATGGCAGTTTCCAGACTGCCGCGCACCTTGGCGCCGAGTCCCTGTGCCAGCGCCTTGACCACGGAAATACCTTGCGAATACTGGCCTAGCGCATAGGCATGCCAGTAGAAACCGGCCGGGTTATCGGGCTGTTCCAGTTGCTGACGCTCGCAGCGCTCGGCCACACACTCGAAGGTGGCCAGCTTCTTCATCAGGCTCGGTTCCAGATACTGGGCGTAGATGCAGATGGCTTTGTGCGCCACGGCATAGCCATTCACGCCGACATCGAGGCCGATCCGCGCCGCATGCTCGAATTCGCCAGCATGGAAGGCAATCCACGCTTCCACCAGCCGGGGATTCTGCGGCCACGCTTCGCAGTCACCGGCGTGCAGACGCGGCCACGCCAGCGCCAGACTGGCCGGCGTGTGCACGTAGGCGGGATCAGGATAGGGAAAAGGGGTCCACGCCATGGCAATCTCCGCCCGCCTACTTGAGCTTCTTCAGATATTCTTCGGACAGTTTCTGGAACAGCAAACTGGTTTCATTGCGCAGATACGGACCGATCTGCGACAGCACCTGATAGCAGCCGCGCGCCAGCGCATCGGCCATCGATTGCTGCTCGCTGTATTTGCGCGGGTTGCGCACATATTCGTAGGACAGCCAGTAGGTTGCCACCACCACCATATTGGTGGCCATGGCATCGATCGCCATGTCCGACGCTTCCAGCGATTGCTCGCTGCGTAAATCTTCGCACAGCTGCTTGGCGACTTTGATTTTGTGCGCCAGAATCTGCTTGAAATGCAGTTCCAGCTTACGGTTGCGCGACAGCAGGTCATTCAGGTCGCGGTAGAAGAAACGGTAGCGCCAGATCAGCTCGAACATCAGGTGCAGATACAGCCAGACGTCTTCGATATTCGAACGACGCCCGTCCGGCACGGTCAGAATCCGGTTAATCTCCGCCTCGAACTGCACGAAGATGGAATTGACGATGTCGTCCTTATTACGGAAATGGTAGTACAGATTTCCCGGCGAGATATTCATTTCTTCGGCGATCACGGTGGTCGTGATATTCGGCTCGCCAAATTCATTAAACAAGCGCAGCGACAGTTCGAGTATGCGTTCGCGGGTACGGCGGGGTGCTTTTTGTAGCATAGCAAGGAAACCTCTGTTTATTCTCCTGCAAGCATAACACCGATACCCCGAACTTAGAAATATCTGTCGGGGCTTTTAGCTGCACATACGGGCTTGATACGGAAAGTTAGGGGCAACTCGGCTTGCGCCCCGCAGCCCGGTCCGGCGCTTGCGCGGCCCCATTCTGGCTGGCCGTCAGCGCTGCCAGTTGGGCGCTCAGCTCGTCGACCCGCGCCTGCAGGCGCGCCACCTCCTCGGCCGTGGGCACGCCGATGGCACTCAGCGCACGCAGCACCCGCTGTTCGAAGATCTGCATGGAGAATTGTTTGCCGCCCTCTTCCTGCGCCCTGGCAAAGGCATGCAGGCCAGCCTGCCAGATTTCCTGCGACGACATGCGGACCGCCTCGGTCATGCGCTGTTCGTCATCATCAGGCTTTAACTTTTTAATCATGGTGTGTCCCCCTTAGTTTTGCCTTGTTATTTTTTTATTGTAGTCAGCAAAACTAGAGCGGGGAATCTAATGCGCTGCCAGCACCGCCCCGCCGTGCATCTGGGTTTGCAGGCGGAAGCCCTCACGGATATGTTCGCGCAAAGCACTGCCCTGCCACGGTTTGGTGTAGAAGCGGTCGATCGCGCCATGATTGATAGCTTCCATGATGGGCGACAGATCGGCATAGGCCGACAGCATGATGCGGAAGGTATCGGGTGCCAGATTTTTCACCCTTTCCATGAATTCCGTGCCGCTCATCATCGGCATGCACTGGTCGCACAGTATCACCTGCACGCGGTTATGCGCCAGCAGGTCGAAGCCCTCGTCGGCAGTTTGCGCGGTAAGGATGCGGTAGCCGTCCTGCGCCAGAAAATCGGCCAGCACTTCCAGCATGAAGGCATCGTCGTCGACAATCAGCAGCGTGGGCTGGCCTTGCAGGCCCCCCAGATCTGGCGCCTGCAAGGTCTGGCCATTGCGCAGCATCTGCTCGAACTCGTCCTCGGGCAGCGGCCGACTGAACAGATAGCCCTGCATCTCGTCGCAGTTGTGGCGCCGCAGATAGGCCAGTTGCGCCTCTTTTTCCACCCCTTCGGCAATCACCTGCAACTGCATGCTGTGCGCCATGTTGATGATCGCTAGCACAATGGCGGCATCATCGGGGTTGCTGGTGACTTCGCGCACAAAGGCGATGTCGATTTTCAGCTTGTCAATCGGGAAGCGCTTCAGGTAGGCCAGCGAAGAATACCCGGTGCCGAAATCATCGATAGAAATACGGATCCCCAGCGCCTTCAGATGTTGCAGCACGGTGATGGTTTCTTCGGCATTGGACATCAGCGAACTTTCCGTCAATTCCAGTTCCAGTAATTCCGGTGCGATATCGAATTCACGGATCACCTTCAGCACTTCTTCTTCCAGTCCGCCGACAAAGAACTGGATTCCGGACACATTCACGGACAGGTGCACGGCGCCCACACCGCTCTTGCCCCACTCGGCAATTTTGCGGCAGGCTTCGCGCAGTACCCAGTTACCGACCCGTACGATCAACCCGGTCTCTTCCAGCAGCGGCACAAACAGCGCGGGCGACACCATGCCATGGCCGGGCCGGCGCCAGCGAATCAGCACTTCCGCACCACTGATACGCCCGCTGGCAATATTCACCTTGGGCTGGAAATGCAGCACGAATTCCTGGTTATCGATGGCGCGCCGCAAGGCGATTTCCAAATCGAGCCGGGCGATCGACTGGGCATTCATTTCCGCCGTAAAGAAACGGAAGGCATCGCGCCCCGCTTCCTTGGCGCGGTACATGGCTGTGTCGGCATACTGGATCAGAGTATCGGGATCGGCACCATCGTCAGGGAACACGGAAATGCCGATACTCGAGGTCACCGTCACTTCGTGGCCGCGCAGATCGAAGGGCTGGCGCAGCGCTTCGCGGATTTTATCGACCACCGTCACGGCTGCCTGCGCCCCTTCCGGCAGCATCAGGATGGCCGCGAACTCGTCGCCACCGAAGCGGCCGATGGTATCGCGCACCCGCAGGCAATCAACCAGCCGACTGGAAAACTGGCGCAGCAGTTCGTCGCCGATGGTATGACCGAGCGTATCATTGACATTCTTGAAGCGGTCCACATCGAGGAATAGCACGGCCAGCGACCAGCCATGCTCGCCCGCCTGATGCAGCGAGTGGCCCAGTGACGCATAGAACTGGCTGCGATTGGGCAGCCCGGTCAGGGTATCAAAGTGGGCTAGCTTCAGCAGGCGCTGTTCGGCTTCCTTGCGTTCGGTAATGTCGCGCGCCACCGCCACCATGATCCAGGTCGAGCCCGAACGCAGCGTGCGGCGCTGCACTTCCACCGCCAGCAGCGAACCGTCCTGACACACCAGTTGCAGCTCGCTCATGGCGCCGGTCTGCTCGCCCGACAGCAGTTTGCGGAACAGTTCATCGAGCGGCTCGAGTTCGCCAGTGGTGCTGGCATTCGGATGCACGCGCAGGAAATCTTCGCGCGGATAGCCGAGCATGCGGCAAGCGGTAGCGTTGACGTCGACAAAACATAAGCCACTGCGATCGAGCAGGAAGATGGCGTCGGCAGTGGCGTCCATGGCCAGCCGGAAGCGCCGCAGATCTTCATCGAGCCGGATGCGGGCATTCATATCGGCCGTCAGCTGGGCGTGGTGCTGTTTGATTTCTTCGTACAGCACCAGATTTTCATAGACCACGGAAATCTGCGCCGCCACCGTGGCCGCGACCCGCTCATCGACTTCGGAAAAACCTTCGGCACCGAGTTTATCGACCAGATACAGCCAGCCGTGCACCCGTTCGCGTGATGCAATCGGCACGCCGAGGAAGGAATGTACGGCCGGATGGTTGGCTGGCAGGCCAAGCACCGCCGGATCGCCCGCCAGGTCATTGCGCCGGCACGGTTCGCGCCGTTCCAGCAAGTCACCCAGTACCCCGCTGCGTGGCGCCGTGGCCAGGGCGCGCGCCGGCACCCCGGCTCCGCAGCTAGCGAAATAACTGAGTTCGCTCGCTTCACTATCGAGCATGCCGATGCAGGCGTATTTGGAGACGCAGATATTCTGCGCCACCCGGCAGCCGATTTCGATCAGCGCCCCGGGGTCGCGCTCGGCGCCCAGTTCGATGCCCAGCTCGATCAGGGAAGTCAGGCGCAGACTGACCGCCTGCAGGCTGGACAGCGAACTGGTCAGCCGCTGGGTCATGCGTTCCAGATGTTCGCTGGCAGCGCTATCGACATCGCCGTTCTGGTCGGCGATGCGCGACAGCTGGCGACTGCTGGTTTCCAGCTCATCCAGATACTGCGCGACCTTATCATCGAAATGGTGCAGGCGACCATCCGCGGGCGGCTCCGGCACAACGGCCGGTGCCACGCTGGCCAGTTCGACCTGCATGCCAAGCGCTTCCTGCACGGTGCGCCGGATCACTTCCGGATCCGACGGTTTAGGCAGGACCCAGCGCACGCCGCAGGTCTGCGCCACCGCCATCGCTTCGCGTTCGCGGTAAATCGCGGTGTAGAAAATTACCGGCAGATGGGCGGTGGCCGGATCGGCATGCAGGCGGGTGACGAATTCATAGCCATCCATATTCGGCATCAGAATGTCGGAAATCACCAGATCCGGCTGTTCCGCCGCGACCATGCGCAGCGCTTCGGCGCCATTCCCCGCTTCCAGCAAGCGGTGGCCATCATAGCCCAGCAGCGTGCGCAGGAATTCACGGTTCAGTACATGGTCGTCGACAATCAGGATGGTGGCAGCGGTCTGTTCGCGCGGTTTCAGATAGCCTTCGATCTCGGCGACGAAGCGCTCGGGTTCCACGGGTTTGCTGATGTAGCCGTCGAAACCGGCAGCCAGCAGTTTTTCCCGGTCGCCCAGCATGGCCAACGCAGTCACAGCCAGCAAGGGAATATGGCGCATGGTGGCATCGGCCTTGAGCGCCTGCAGCACGCCGTAACCATCAAGTTTGGGCAGATGCACATCGCAGATGATCAGGTCGGGGCGGTGCTGGCGCGCCAGCGCCACGCCAGCCTCGCCATCGCCGGCGCTCAGCGTGCTGTGACCATAGGCGCGCAGCAGATAGACCATCAATTCGAGATTGGTCGCATTGTCTTCGATGATCAGGATCTGGGCTACCACCGTGTTCCTCCTTGGCTATTCACGCGGCAAAGCCAGCGTGAAGGTACTGCCGACACCGAATTCGCTGGCAAACAATATCTCGCCCCGCAACAATGCTGCCAGCCGCTGGCTCAGATGCAGGCCCAGTCCTGTGCCTTCGAATTGCCGCACCTTGCCGCCGTCGAGCTGGGAAAACGCCTGAAACAGCGCACCGCGTTCATCGGCTGCGATACCGATGCCGGTATCGCTAATACTGATGGTGACGCAATCGCGCGCACTCACCTGGGCCGTATCGAGATTTACCTGCACCTTGCCGTGCTCGGTAAATTTGATGGCGTTGTGCACCAGATTCATCAGAATCTGTTGCAAGGCACGCCGATCAGCCAGCACCGTCAGTTCCTCGCCGCGACTGGTAAATTCTAGTGCCAGTCCTTTCTGGCTGGCCTGCGGCCCGAACAGCAGCAACACTTCATCGATCAGTTGCCGGCATTGCAGCGGTGCCAGTTCCAGCTCCAGCTTGCCTGCTTCGATCTTGGTCAGGTCCAGCAAATCATTAATCAGCGACAGCAGGTGACGCGCACTGCTCTGCACCGTGCGCAGATGTTTTTCCTGCTCGTCATTGATCGGCCCCGGCAACTTCATCAGCATGGTGCCGGTAAACCCGATGATGGCGTTGAGCGGCGTGCGCAACTCGTGCGACATGCCGGCCAAAAAGCGGTCCTTGGCAGCACTGGCGCGCGCCAGTTCGGCATTCTGATCCTGCAGCGTGCGTTCGATGCGTTTGCGCTCGGTGTTATCGCGCACCGCGCTCATGATCAGCGTGCCTTCCTCGGTAGTAATCGGACTCAGGCTGATTTCAATGGGAAACTCCATGCCATCGCTGCGCAAGCCGTACAGATCACGTCCGCTGCCCATCGGGCGCACCTGTGGCTGACGCATATACTCATTACGGTGCTGCACATGCGGAGTACGGAAGCGCTGCGGCATCAGTTGCTCGAGCGGCAGGCCGCGCATGGCACCGTGCGGATAGCCGAACATGCTATGCGCCTGGCCGTTGGCCAGCACCACCCGGCCACCCGTGTTGGCCAGAATAATCGCATCCGGCAAAGATTCCAGCAGCCCATCGAAGCGCGCTTCCACCAGTTTGGCATCGCGCAGCACCTTGAGCGCGGTGATATCTTTCTTACTCCACAGAATGTACTCGGGCTGACCGGCCGCATTGCGCACCAGTTTGGAACTGCTGTCGACATACACCAGCGCACCATCCTTGGCTTGCCGCATCGATTCATAGCTGGCCACGCCGCAGCGCAGCGTCTCGACAATCACCTCGCGCTCTTCTTCGACCAGAGCGGGTGGCACAATCAGCTCGGCCAGTTGCCGCCCCAGCGCTTCGGCACTGGTGTAGCCGAATACCGATTGCGCGCCATTGGTCCAGCACTCTACCACCCCATCAAGCGTGGTAATGATGACGGCGTCCGGCGTTTCGTTAAGAATCAGACTACCAAAATCGGTCGGCATGGTGACACCTTGCTTTATCCGCTTACTACAGCTTAACCAACATACAGCAACCGGCCAAGAAAAACCTCACACATTGTCACAGGCGGCACGCCGAGCGGCTAGCCGCCAGAATTTCGTCCATGACACATGGTAAGGTTTCCGGGTGCCGGCCCAGCGCGACATGCCCTATGCCGGCGAATACCCGTTGCTGGGCTCCCAACAGCTGCGCCGACTGCGCAGGCGCGACGATATTGTCATGCAGGGTATACATTGTGCTGAACAGTTCACGTTGTGAATTAGCCTCACCGGCGGCCAGCGTGCGCAGCCAGTCACTGTCATACAGCATCTGGCGCACATTCTGGCCCGGCCCGTACTTCGCCAGCGACAGGGCAGTGCCCTGATGGGGCGTACCCAGGGTGATCACGCGGGCCACGGCAGTCGCGCCATAGCGACGCAGATAGGCGCGTGCCACCAGACCGCCCATGCTGTGTCCGACCAGCACCACTTGCGACTGCCCTGTCGCGTGGCACAGCCGCTCGATCGCGCTGTGCAGCTGCGGCGCAAAGTCATCGATCGACGCACCGGGCGGTTCCAGATCAATACCGTAATGGGCCACCTGCGCCTGACACAGCAAGGCACTCAAGGGGCGCCAGTAACCGCTGTTGCAGCCATAACCGTGGATCAGCAGCACCGGCAAACCGTGCTGCCCGGCCGGCAGTTGCAAGCCGATCGGGTGCAGCATGTCATACGAGGTGGTTTGCAGATTGGCCCAGTACTCGTGCGCCAGCAACAATGCCCCTTGGGCAAGGCTGAGCCGCGGAGCACCGGGCTGGTCGCGCAGGCTGAGACGGAAGTTATTCGCGGAAATGAGCAGACGCACCAGCAACACCACGGCGGCACCACAAACCAGGTAAAACAGATCCAGCAGTGCCAGCCAGTACAGTGGCCCCGCCGGTTGCCAATACCGGTGCAGCGTCGCGGCAACGATGAGTGCCGTGATCAGCTGCAAACCAAGCAAGAGGAATACCACGCGTCGGATCATGCTGCCATGATACCGCGCGCGTGGCAATCAGGTGCGAACGGGTCGCACCGCCGGTTTTCCGCTCAGCTGTTCGGCCAGCGTACTGGCCAGGCGCGCCACCACACCATAGATAGAAAGCTGGGGATTGGCACCGATCGAGGTGGGGAACAGCGAACCATCGTGCACCGACAAGTTGCTTAAACCATGATAGCGACCATCGCCAGAGGTCACCCCCTGCCGTACCTCGTCGGCCATGGTGCAGCCGCCCATCACGTGTGCCGATACGACCCGGCTTGCCAGCTGCTTCATCGGCAGATCACGGATCCCGGCCTGCGCCTGCGCCCAGCTGGTGTAACGTGGTGCCGCTTCATGTACCGGTGCCACATCACGGGCGCCAGCCGCGAACTGGATTTCGGCCATGCTCAGCAAGGCGCGCCGGGCACCGTCCCAGACATACTCGCTGATCGGGTAATCGAGGGTCGGTGCGCCATCGCTGCCCAGTTGCACGCTGCCACCGGGCGAATCGGCGTGGAAGCCATCGCGCAACAGCGCCAGCACCGCCTGTTTATGGGGGAATTGCGCCATGCCGGCAGCATGTTCGGCACCGAAGCCGGCATTGGTCGTGGCCAGCAGCAACGGATGTAGCGGCGGCACTTCCAGCTTGTAACCCATCGCACCATCGATCGGCTGGGTATGCAGGAAGTGATCCGAGTACACCGTCTGCGGTGCGCCGGCAAAGCTGTCGACGCGCTGCTCAAAGGTGGCAGCGGAAATCACCACCGGATGCAGGAAGGTGCGCTTGCCCAGCAAACCATGGGGATCGGGCGCGCCCGAGCGCATCAGCAGCGCTGGCGAATTGATGGCGCCACCGGCCACCACGTAGTGACGCGCCCGCACGCTGATGCGGCGCCCCGTCGGGTTCAGTCCGGCGGCATCGAGCGCCACGCATTCGAGACCGCTGACCTTGTCGCCTTGCAGCACCAGCCGTTCGGCACGGGCGCGCGTCAGCAGCGCAGCGCCATGATTCAGCGCGGACGGGATGGTGGTGATCAGCATCGACTGCTTGGCATTGGTGGGACAGCCCATGCCGCAATAGCCGAGGTTCCAGCAGCCGTTGACATTACGCCGGATCAGCGCGGTCGGGATGCCCAGCTTGCTAGCGCCGCGCTGCAGGATGGCATTGTTTTCGTTCGGTGACACGGCCCATTCAGAAATATTCAGCCGCTGCTCCATCATCTCGAACCACGGCGCCAGTGCGGCCGTGCTATAGCTCTTCAGACCGTAGCGTTGCTGCCAGAAGGACAGCGTACTGTCCGGCGTGCGGAAGCTGCTGGTCCAGTTGACGGTGGTACTGCCACCGACCGTGCGCCCCTGCAGAATATTGATGGCCTTGTCGCGGGTCTTACGCGCCGCCGATTCCTGATACAGGGCCGGATAGGCTTGCGCCTCGTTCATATTGAAATCGTTGGAGGAATGCAACGCGCCCTCTTCCACGATCAGCACGCGCAGACCGGACAGGGCCAGAATTTCCGCCGTCACGCCGCCGCCTGCGCCACTGCCGATGATCACCACATCCGCTTCCAGTGTCAGATCTTCCTGCAAACGGGCGGCATCGGTGACCTGCCAGCCGGAAGCCAGACCAGCCTGTATCGGATCGGGAATCAGTGCCTTAGTCGTATTGATAGGAATATTCGTGCGGCTCATTTCAGCAACTCCTTGCGCGGGCCCGGATAGCCGATCGCGCTCCAGGAAGACGGCGCCGCATACCACGGCCCCAGAATCAGATCATGCAGGGCCAGATAGGCCGTCTGCAACATGGCCATGCGATGGTGGCGCCAGCTGTCCAGAAACGCGGCGACCTCGGCAGGTGCGGCCTGCTCCCAGCCATTGCTGATACCGGCTAGAAAACGTCGCGCCGGCGCCAGCGCCAGCAGGCCGAACAAATCCTGCACTTCTTTCTGGGTGCTTAAGGGCAAGCCCAGAATGGCGCCGTGGGTGCGTTCCAGTGCCCCCGCCAGCGCTTGCGCACGGGCGCCCGCTTCGACCGGTAACAGCGGTCCCAGCATGACAGGCAGGATAGCGTTCAGCACCTCGCGCGCCGCGCCGTCGAGTGCAAACGGATGGGGTGCGGGGGGCGGGCTTAATTTGCGATAGATGGCACCGCCAGCGGCCAATGTCAGGGCCGCAACGACGCCGATCTTGAGAAAAGATCTGCGGTTGCTCATGTCTCCGTCCTACTCGTTATTTTTTTGATCTGACTAGTGTACGTGAATGCCGCGGCAGGCCTGCGCGCAAAAAATAGAGGAGTCCGTCTAGTTATGGATTGTTAGGGACGCCGGCCCGTCATGTGGCGGGCGATGCCACGCAGAATGTTCACTTCTTCCTGTTCAAGTTGCGCTCGGGCAAACATGCGTTTCAGGCGCGGCATCAGCTTGCGCGGGTTGCTAGCATCGAGGAAACCGATGTCGACCAGCGCCTGTTCCAGATGCTGGTACATGCCCTCGATCTGCGCCACACTGGCGGCAGCCCCCTGAAAACCGATCTCGTTGGCGTCGCCGCCCGGCTGGCGCACACTGGCAGCGCCGTCCAGCGCGGCCATCCGGCATTCGTAGGCCAGCACTTGCGCGGCCTGCGACAGATTCAGCGAAGAATAGTCCGGATTGGCGGGGATATTGATCAGTACATTGCAGCGTTCGACGATCTCGTTGGGCAGACCGAAGCGTTCATTGCCGAAAATCACCGCTGCCTGCAGTGCCGGCTGGGCCTGCAACTGCCCGGCCAGTGCACGCGGGGTCAGCACCGGCGGCGAGAATTCGCGCAGACGCGCCGAGACGGCGGCCGCAAAATCGATGCCTTGCAGCGCTTCGCCTATGCTGCCCACCACCCGCGCCTGCGCCAGAATATCGCCGGCACCGCTGGCAAAGGCAATCGCTTCCGGGTCGCTGAGCGCCCCGTCGAAGCGCGGATTGACCAGTACCAGATCGCTAAAGCCCATGGTCTTCATGGCCCGCGCGACGGCGCCGATATTGCCGGCGCGGCTGGTTTCGACCAGAATGAAACGCAGGCGGTGAAAGAGGTTCTGTTTAGTTTCGAGCAATTTGCTTCACAGGAAAAAGGGCGAGATCGCATTACGGGGTGATCGCGCGGTCCTACCCGACTGGCCGCGCGTTTCCCCTCCAGCGCGGATTTTACCCGTTTTTACCCGCTGTCCGCCGCGCAGACCGGACACGCAGGCCGATGGCCGTGCTGCGTGATCCGGCTGTTTTCAGCTAGCGCAACACCGCTGGCGCTGCCAGCAAGGTGCGCTGCGCTGCGCCAGCAGCCCGTGAACCGCTGCGCACCGGCTTGCCACGCAGACTGACCTGCTCCGCTTCGAGCGTGAAGATGGCCACCATCTGCGACAGTTCACCAGCCTGATCGCGCATCGAGGCCGCTGCCGCAGCAGCTTGCTCGACCAGCGCTGCATTCTGCTGCGTCACCTGATCCATCTGATCGAGTGCGTCATTGACCTGCTCGATGCCGACGCTCTGTGCTTCACTCGCGAGCATAATTTCCGACATGATGTCGGTGACCCGCTTCACGCTGCTAACGATTTCTTCCATGGTACTGCCGGCCTCGGCGACGAGCTGGCTGCCGGCATCGACTTTTTCAACGGAATCGTTAATCAAGGTCTTGATTTCCCGTGCTGCCGCTGCCGAGCGCTGCGCCAGATTGCGCACTTCTGTGGCGACCACGGCAAAGCCGCGCCCCTGCTCCCCGGCACGTGCAGCCTCGACCGCAGCGTTGAGTGCCAGAATATTGGTCTGGAAGGCGATGCCGTCAATCACGGAAATAATATCGACAATTTTCTTGGCCGAGTCATTGATGGATCCCATGGTCGATACCACTTGCGCCACCACTTGTCCGCCTTTTACCGCGACCCCGGAAGCCGACACCGCCAGTTGATTGGCCTGCCTGGCGTTATTGGCATTCTGTTTGACCGTGCTGGTCAGTCCTGCCATCGAGGTCGCCGTCCTTTCCAGTGAGGCAGCCTGCTGCTCGGTACGCTCCGACAGGTCTTGATTGCCCGAGGCAATCTCGGCCGATCCACTTGAAATCGTTGCGGTGGTGCTGCGTACCCGGCCGACGATGCTGACCAGACTGTCGCGCATCTCTTTCATGGCCGACAGCACGCTGCTCTCATCCTTGGGCTGGGTGTGGATGGCAATACTCAGGTCACCCGCTGCAATACTGCGCGCAATCGTGCTCGCCTCCTGCGGTTCGCCGCCCAGTGCCCGGGCAATGCTGCGGGCAATCAGGCTGGCCGCAAGCAGGCCGGTGAGCAGCGCCGTCACACAGATAATCAGCATTAAGGTCTGGAAGCCGCTGGCGGTAGCGCGCGCCTCAGTGGATTCCTGACGGTTCTGATTTTCTTCGTAATCGATCAGTTTATTGATCTGGGCTAGCCATTCGACAAACGCCGGCCGCGCCTCGCCCAGCATCATCTGGGTTGCCGGAGCGGCATCCCCGGCCTGACGCAGGGCGATAATTTTCCGGATCAACGGCAGCGTGCGCAGTTCGATGTCCTTGATACTGGCAAGAATCTGCTTTTCTTCCGCACTGATGTCGCTACGCTCGCTGAACATTTTGTCCAGTGGCGCCGCCGACTCTTGATAGGTGGCCGTGAGCGCGGCAATTCTGGCCAATACCGGCGCCAGTTCGGCCTCGCCCGGCACTAGGATAACGTCACGCAAGGCGATCGCCCGGTCGTGGACGCTGCCCCGGAAATTAATGGCATAGCGCTGCTTGACGCTATTTACATCGCCGATGGTGGCGAGCCCCGTGGAAATGGAATTGACTTGCATGATACCGATCACGGTCAGCACGACCATGCTGGACAGGACAAGCGCAAACCCCGCGCCGATGCGGGCGGTAACGCTCAATGGTTGGGACTGGGTGCGATGCATCGCGACTCCGATAGAAAACTGCGTGGGGGAGATGGGAGGGGGATGGCGCGACCGGATAGGTCGCAGCGTACGCACTAGATTCCACCGAGGAACTGCTGGGGAGCCGGATCTGGGCGATCCGGTCAGATGATCAAAAGCACTCTTACTGAAAAAATAAAAATTCCCGACCGATGACGTCATCGTTAATCAATCATTATCGATTGACGCGACAAAACACCCACCCAGCACAGTCTACGCCTATTTCCCGAGGGAAAGTTAATTAAGATGACAGGCGCGCCACGGCGATCCCGATGGTCACTACGCTGCACGGATGACCTCCACGGGGCTGCTGCGGGACGGGCCAGCCAGCCCTTATGTGCTCCCGGAAGCCGGCTAAATCGCCGCTGTTTGAAAAGATTCGTGTAGATTTCGGGCAGCTTCATTTAAAATAGCGCTATTGCGCGATGTCGAGACGAAAATTTTCAGGAATTTTCCCCTGTCGGCGCCGCTCCGCTCTTTAATTCACTCTTGACTCTATCGTGCTGCCGGGCAGGCTCTCGCCCCCGCTGGGCGTTAGCGTTCTTTTAACGGAAAAAGCTTAACATGCACCCAATGCTCAACACGGCGGTGAAGGCCGCCCGCCGCGCCGCCGCTGTCATCAACCGCGCTTCCTTCGATCTCGATCGCCTGATCGTCAACGAAAAAAATCACAAGGATTTCGTCACCGACGTCGACCAGGCCGCCGAGCAGGCGATCATCGAGGTGCTGTCCAAAGCCTATCCGGATCACGCTTTCCTGGCCGAAGAGTCGGGTGCCTCGGCGAATGCCCACGACGAGAGTGAATACACCTGGATCATCGACCCGCTCGATGGCACCACCAACTTCATGCACGGTTTCCCCCAGTACTCGATTTCGATCGCACTGGCGCAGCGCGGCGTGATCACCCAGGCGGTGGTCTATGACCCGGTGCGCAATGACCTGTTTACCGCCACCAAAGGTGCTGGTGCTTATCTGAATGACAAGCGCATCCGCGTCACCAAACTGGACCGCATCGCCAACGCCCTGCTGTCGACCGGTTATGTCGCTGGCAATGCCAAAGCACTCGACGAATACCTGAAAATGTACGGCATCATGGCCGAACGCTGCCACGGCGTACGCCGTCCCGGCAGCGCTGCACTGGATCTGGCCTATGTCGCGTCCGGCCGTCTGGACGGTTTCTACGAAAAAGGCCTGAAGCCTTGGGATATCGCTGCCGGCGCCCTGCTGGTGACGGAATCGGGCGGTATCGTTGGCGAGTTCAACGGTGAATCCGACTACCTGTACAAAGGCGACATCATCGCGGCCAGCCCGAAAGTATTCGGCCAGATGATCAGCCTGCTGACCCCCTTCCATACGCAAGCGGCAGCCTAAGTCCTTGCTGCGTGGCACCAATCTAGGCTACCGGCGTCGTACCTGACGCCCCTGCCGGGACGGTTCTGACGCATTTGTTACAAAAAAAGGGAGCGATTGCTCCCTTTTTCATTTCCGCATTGAAACATATTCGGAATGAAGCTGTTATACTGACCGCTGCGGCCCCCCTGACCAGTCCTTGCGCCGCAGTACCATCCACACCGATTGCCTGCGACTGGCGCCATGATCTGGCGACAGGCCTATCTTCACTTAGAGTTCCCATGTCCTTTACCTCCCTCGGTTTGTCCGACGCGATTGTCCGTGCTGTTACTGAAGCCGGCTATACCACGCCTACTCCCATCCAGCAGCAAGCGATTCCTGCCGTGCTGCAAGGCGGTGACCTGCTGGCCGGCGCACAGACCGGTACCGGCAAGACTGCCGGCTTTACCCTGCCGATTCTGCACCGTCTGTCCAGCGACGCGCGCGGCGCCGCACTAACCAGCAACAACTCGCCGCGTCCGATTCGCGCCCTGATCCTGACCCCGACCCGCGAACTGGCGGCACAGGTCGAAGAAAGCGTGCGCATCTACGGCAAATACACCAAGCTCAACTCCACCGTGATTTTCGGCGGCGTGGGCATCAACCCGCAGATCAAACAGCTCAAGCATGGCGTCGACATTCTGGTCGCCACCCCGGGCCGTCTGCTCGATCACATGGAACAGCGCACCGTCAATCTGGATCAGGTCGAAATTCTGATCCTCGACGAAGCTGACCGCATGCTCGACATGGGTTTCATCCGCGACATCCGCAAAGTGCTGGCAGCGTTGCCGGCCAAGCGCCAGAACCTGCTGTTCTCGGCCACTTTCTCGGATGACATCAAGGCACTGGCCGATGGCCTGCTGAACAAGCCAGCCACCATCGAAGTAGCGCGCCGCAACTCGACGGTCGAAATCATCGCCCAGAAAATCCACCCGGTAGACCGCGATAAAAAGCATCCGATGCTGTCCTACCTGATCAAGACCAACAACTGGAGCCAGGTGCTGGTGTTCACCCGCACCAAACACGGCGCTAACAAGCTGGTCGATCAGCTCGGTGCTGATGGCATCGGCGCGATGGCGATTCACGGCAACAAGAGCCAGTCGGCACGTACCCGCGCTCTGTCCGACTTCAAGGATGGCACGCTGCAAGTACTGGTTGCCACCGACATCGCCGCGCGCGGTATCGACATCGACCAGCTGCCACACGTGGTCAACTACGACTTGCCGAACGTGCCGGAAGACTATGTGCACCGCATCGGCCGGACTGGCCGCGCTGGCGCAACGGGCGAAGCCGTATCGCTGGTCTGCGTGGACGAGCACGATATGTTGAAAGACATCGAAAAGCTCATCAAGCAAACCCTGCCACGCGAAGTGATCGCCGGTTTCGAACCGGATCCGAGCGCACGCGCCCAGCCGATCCAGCTGCGCAGTGGCAATCCGGGCCACCGCAACGGCTCCGGCCGTCAAGGCAATGGCAACAAGCCACGCAGCGGCAACGGTGCTGGCAATGGCGGTGGCCAGCGCAGCGCTAGCGCCGGCGCCGGTAACAGCGCCCGTGGCAACGGCAGCGGTGGCAATGGCGGCGCACCGCGCAGCAATGGCGGCCCGGCACCACGCGGTAACGGCAGCGCCCCGCGCTCGGCAGCCCAGCACCGCTCCGGCGGTCGCGGCCGCTAAGCCACCCCGGGGTCAGGTCGGGCAAAGTGCAGTCTCAGGCGTACAAACAGCTGAGTCGGCACACTGCCCGCCCTGCCCCGGCGCTTGATGTCTCTCCTTAGCCCGACCAGTTTTCCTCTTCTGCGCTAACTACCATGCCTAAGTTCGCTGCCAATCTGACGATGCTGTTTAACGAGGTGCCGTTCCTGGAGCGCTTTGCGCTGGCGCGGGCGGCCGGTTTTGACGGCGTCGAGTTGCTGTTCCCGTATGCGTATCCGGCGCACGAACTGGCCGAGCGCCTGCACGACCATCAGTTGCAGCTGGTGCTGTTCAACCTGCCTGCGGGTGACTGGAATGCGGGCGAGCGCGGCATGGCTTGCGATCCGCAACGCGTGGCGGAATTCCGCCACGGCGTGCAGCAGGCGCTCGACTATGCGCTGGCACTCGGCGTAACCCGCTTGCACTGTATGGCAGGCAAACTGCCGGCCGGACTGACACCTGAACTGGCGCGCAGCACCTATCTGGACAATCTGCGCTACGCAGCCGCCCTGCTGGCGCCGCACGGCATTGCGCTGTTGATCGAGCCGATCAATTTCTATGATATGCCCGGCTATTTCCTCAATACCAGCAAGCAGGCGCTGGACATCATCGCCGAAGCTGCCTGTGCGAATCTGTTCCTGCAATACGATATTTATCATATGCAGCGCATGGAAGGCGAACTGAGCAATACCATCCGAGCCAGGCTAGCGCAGATCCGCCATATGCAGATCGCGGACACCCCGGGTCGCCACGAGCCGGGTACGGGCGAAATCAATTACCGTTTTCTGTTCACGCTGATCGACGAGCTCGGCTACGATGGCTGGCTGGGCTGCGAATACATTCCGGCAGGCGAAACTCTGGCCGGACTGGGCTGGCGCAGCGCGCTGTGCCGCTGATCTGAGCTAGCGCAACACCAGGCTGTGGCAACAGCCCACACTGGCGTTTCCTTCGCGGAGCGCCCATGCCACTTTTCTCTCGCCCTTCAGCTTTCCTCGCCTCATGTCGCCCCCTGCTGGCTGTGCTGGTCTGCGGTCCCTTGCTGCTGGGCGGCTGCGCCAGCAGCACGCCGCGCACCGCCGCCGTGCGGGATTTTGCCGCGCTCGCGCCGGGCTTGCAAAGCTACCATGAGCTCACCGAACGCTACCGCCACACCTATCAGCGCGAACAAGCGTTTCTGAGCCCGCTAGCCGATGCCAGCGAACGCCAGCTCGATCACCAGCGCCAGCAAGCCTGCAATGATTTCGTCAAGCTGCGGGCCGGCGTGCAAGCTTATATGCAGGCACTCGGGCGGCTAGCCGGCGACAAGCAATACGATCTGGAAGACCAGATCAAAGCCATGGGAAGCAGCATTCGCGCCTGGCCCGACAAAGGCATTGACGAGCGCCATGTCAGCGCGTTTGCCGGCCTGAGCCGCCTACTGGCACGCGCGTTCACCCGTCCCGCACAGGAGCGCGCCCTGCAGGAATTGCTGCGCGACGCCGCCCCTGCCGTCCAGCAATTACTGGACGCCATGCAGACACTGCTGCGACTGTATCAGGCCAGTAGCGTCAATGAACAAGCCATCGTGCTGGGTATGCTGGAAACGGAAATTCCCTACGCCGATCCGCAAGGTCAGCGCCTGTTACTGGCGCTGGCGCGGGTACTCGAGCAGCAAAAGCGTCAGGAATATCATCTGTTCGGTCTGCGCAGCACGCTGGCACAGCAACAGCTGGCAAAGATCGCGCAGCAGCATCAGACTTTACTGAAACAACTGCCGCCGCCCGAAGGGGCACAGGAGTAAATCATGAGTCAAGCCAACGAGATTGAAACCCTGGCCCGCCAGCTCAGCGACTGTGCGACCGCCCTACACCGCCGCATCCTTCTGGCAATGCGGCAACCGGCCACTGCGCAGGCGCAGATACAGGCACTGTTCGGGCGCGAAGTGGCCTTGCGTATGTGCGCCAATGGCCTGTATCTCGATGCGGCACGCCTGGCCGCCGGCGGTCTCGGCCCAGCCCAGCAGCAAGTGTTGGCGGTCACGGCGCGTGCCAGTGTCGCGCTGGAAAAAATCGAACAGATCAAGGACGTGTTCGACTTCAGCGCGGAACTACTGGCGCTGGGTGCCGCGCTGGCCAGCGGCAAGCCGGAGCATTTGCTGAAACCGCTCGAAAATCTCAAGCACCGGCTCGATGACCGGCACGCCGCAGCGCCCTAAGCACTGAACAAAATCGGCGCCGCCTTGTCCAAGCTGATAAGGAGTGGCGACATGAACGGACTGGAAGCACAGCAATGGCAGACACTGCAGGCGCGCCTGCGGCAGGACTACGCCATCCTGCTGGCGCAACTCGCTGACGCGACCATCCTGCCGGCCGTCCTGCCGCGCGCCCTACCCCACGAAGTGCAAGCCTCGCCTTCCGACAATGCCAGCTCACGGGCGCTGGAAGCGCAGTCGATGGAAGCTGCCGCGCATACGCTGCAGCAGTTGCACGGCGTGCGCCATGCGCTCGCGAAGTTCACCGCCGAAGATTATGGATTGTGTGAAAGCTGTAACGGGCCGATCGGCTACTCACGTTTGAATGCCCGTCCCGATGCGCGCCTATGTATTCGCTGTCAGACCCGCACCGAACAGCACAGCCACAACTGGCAAAAATGAGCGCCGGCACCGGTCTGACAAGGCGGCGCTGGCCTGATGCGGAAGCAGGCGGAGAGCGGGGGCTGCTACATTAAACCACTACGCTACGCACTGAAGAATGGCTAGTCCTTATTCAGCCAGGGCTGGTTGCGGATCTTGGCAACCTGACGCTGTGCCAGCAGGCGCCACAGTTGCAAGGCATCGGCCTGTTTTAAAGCGTTCATGGTGCGTGGCGTCGCCAGTGCGATTTCACAATCACGATCTGACCATTCGGCGTAACGGACATTGCCGCCACCGGATACCTCCACCTCGTACATCAGCCCGTCGTCGTAGCCGAAACGCAGTACGGCGCTACCGGGTCCGCCATCAGGCTGGGCGCCTTTGCCGCTATACACTTCGGCCAAGGCCGCCGCCATCTGGCTTTCCGAGGGCGCCCGCACATCGCGGCCATCCGGACGAGTGAGCTCTAGCCATGCCTGTGTCATTGCCGCACCTCCTATCCGCACGCGTGATCGCAAGGACTACCTGTGTGAAATCTGATGCACCTATCATACCGAAAAAAGCGCGCCGTGCAGATCGCGTCTCGGATAAGCAACAACCTTGCAACAATCAAGCAACTAGCCGCCAGCAATAGTGCCAATTCAGCATGGTTGCCAGTCGCACCAGCTCACCACGAAGCACTGGCGGCGTAACTAGACGCAGGCGCGGGCGGCGCGTCCAACCAGTCGCGCGGATCGACCCGGTAATATTTGCTGAGCTCGGCATACAGTTCGGCATGGTGTTCTGCCATCTGATACGGTTTCTCGAAAAAGGTTTCCGTCGCGACGGCAAAAAATTCGGCGGGACTGGTCGCACCATACGGATCCATCACGGTCTCCTGCCGGTACAGAGCGTGCAGACGCAGATTATTGTAGTCACGCGACAGCACTTCCGACCATTCACGGTAGCTGGCCGGATTACCCAGATACGGCGCGCCATTGGCACGTCCGGACTCGCTATCGAGCTGGTGAGCAAATTCGTGCAGCACCACATTCTGACCATCGGTCCAGTCAGCCAGTCCGCGCACCACCGCCTCCCAGGCCAGCACCACCCGGCCATCATCCCACGACTCGCCCAGCATGCTCTGATGACCGGGTGTCACCACACCACCGGGCCCCAACTGGGGACGGGGCGCGCGGAACTCCCCCGGATAGAGCAGGATGGTGTGCAAAGCCGGATAGACTTTGCTGGGGCGGTTCAACAGCAGCAGACAGGCTTGTGCGGCGACCAGCACCCGCATGTCGTCGCTGACCTCTAGACCATCACAACCGATGAATTTTTTCTCGTACAAAAATTGGCGCACCAGCTGCTGCAACTGCTGCTGCAGGGGCAAGGCCATGCGCCGGTAGACGGGCAGATAGCGCGCCATGGTGGCCTGCGCCGCTGCGGACAGAGGCTGCGCCAGCGCGCGCCGCAAACGCCAGCGCGGGTAATACAGCGGCAATGCAATCAGCAAGGCCGTACAGGCTATCCAGAGCAGTGCTTCCATCTGTCGCGCATCCCTAGGTTATCGAGTTCAGCCTAGATGGGGTGACTACTGGCGTTTTCAATATGCAAACAGCCGGTCGCAACCGGCTGTCTGGGCGCGCCGCAAACGGCGTGCCCGCTAGCAGCCCTGCTCCTTCTGCTGCGCCGGTGCAGAGCCGAAGAGCGCGGCCACCAGCGGATCGCGCGCTACCGGCCCGCGATTGACCCGGATAGCATAATGGGTATCGTCGGCCAGAATGTGGAAATGTCGTCCGGCACCGGCCATGGCCTGTTCGCGCAGACCGGGCCGCTCTTTGCGCGCAGGCAGGCCTTCGCGTTTCGGCTGGACAATGGCGGCCAGAAAAGCGCACACCCGCTCCGGGTCAGGCGTCAACTGATACACAGCCTTGCCTAGATAGGTCGCCGTCCCTTCGATATAACGGGCCAGCTCGATCACCCCTGCTTCGCGCAGATCGCGGATGTATTTGCGCGCACCCGACGGTGAAAACTTGAGGAACCAGGCAATTTCATCGGCCAGCATTTCGTGTACTTGCAGCTCGCCGATCAGCTTCTGCATATTCTCGATGCGCCGCATGGTGGCCGAGGTTGAACGCACGCGCTCGATGGACGCCATCGATAGCGCCGGTTTGCGATCGATGGGCGGCGCGGGACGCTCGATCAGCATGGATGGGTGGTGGTGAGAGGGCGTACCCTCTGGCCCGTTTGCAACGGGCGACTGCGTGAGTCTCTCTGCATACATGGCGACACTCCTTCTTCAATTGCCGGATAATTTCACAGCGTAAGCACTGCGCTAAGGACGAGAATGACGATAGGCAGCGTTTGAGTCTGTGCGGCAGCGTACATTGCCAACACAACCCATGCTTAAGGTGTATGACCGCTCGCTGTGCGAGAAGTTGCAGCGTTCAGGGGCAGTGTGAGACAGCTCAATCTTTCCTGCTTCACCGATCCAGCCGCGCAACCAACAGTGCAAGGCGCACTCCAAACGCCATTCCTGCCCAGAATGGCCGCCTTGCCCCACCCCGCTATCAGGAGCATCACCTTGCAAGCCAACGAGCAAACCCAGCGCCTAATCCCGCCACAAAGCACCCGCCCAGTACGTGGCGTAAGCGCCGGACTACGCGCCCTGGCGCGGCTGCTGCAGGCCACCCTGAGCGACTGGATCGACCATCGCGCCGCCAGCAAAGGCGCGGCGCTGGCGTTTTACACACTGTTTTCACTCACCCCCATCCTGCTGCTGGTACTCGCCATTGCCGGCAGCCTGTACGGCGTCGCAGCCGCCCACGGCCAATTGCTGGGGGAATTGCGCAGCTTGCTGGGACATGACGGCGCGCAGGCAGTCGAGCTGCTACTGGCAGGCGCCCGGAATCCGGCAGCAGGTCGCTGGGCCACCGCGCTGGCCGCAGTCATTCTGCTGGTGGGCGCCACCACCGTCTTTGCAGAGCTCAAGGCAAGTCTGGACGAGATCTGGGGCATGCCAGCGCCACCGACGGGAACACTGATCATGCTGATCCGTACGCGCCTGCTGTCGCTCGGCATGATTCTGGTGCTGGCCTTTCTGCTGCTGGTGTCACTGGCCGTGAGTGCAGCACTCGGTGTGCTAGACCAGCTCGGCTCGGACGACAACCGCTATCTGGCGGCCTTGCTCTCGCTACTCAATGCCGTGTTCGCCTATCTGGTGATTAGTGCGCTGTTCGCTGCCATCTTCAAACTCTTGCCGCAAGTACGGCTGGCATGGCGCGATGTGGCGATTGGTGCGTGTGGCACGGCGGCCCTGTTCACAATCGGAAAACATCTGATCGGCGCATACATCGGCCACAGTGCATTGGCCGATAGTTATGGCACCGCGAGTGCCATGGTGGCACTGCTCCTGTGGGTGTATTACTCGGCACAGATCTTCTTTCTGGGCGCAGAATTCACCCGCCAGTACGCTATCACGTATGGCAGCTTGCGTCCCGCAGCGAAGGCCTAGGCTTAGGCTTAGGCTTAGGCCTAGGCTTAGGCTTAGGCTTAGGCCAAGGCTAAGGCTAAGGCTGGGCCTGGGTTCAGGATCCGGTGCCGGAATCGGGATCCGGCTTGCTGCCGGGATGGCAGCGCCAGTAATATGCCGCTGTTGCAACGGGCAACTCTGCCACCGCAATATTGCTGGCCAGCGCCAGCTGATCCGCCTCGCGCAGTTGTGCATCCGGCGCCAGCACGCGCGCAATCAGTTGCGGGCGCACGCCTATCTTGCGCAGAAATTCGACGGCACTGGCTGTACCCAGATCGCGCTGCACCGCTAAAGCCTGCCGCACGATATGTTCCAGAGAATGCCAGCCCATGGCACGCACCGTGCCTTGCCATTGCTGGCGTCGTTCGAGCCCGGGTTCCATGCCATCCCCCTGTATCGATGCAAGAGCAGCCGGATTATCCCGGCCAGCGCATCTACCCATCTTAGCCAACTATCGGCCTGACACAAGGTGAATATGGCGGTAGCGCCAGACAGCAACTGCGCTGGCGCTAGGCTTTATTTCACATGGATATCGTTCTTGACACCCGTCACACCTTTCACGCTGCGGGCGATTTCACCAGCTTTGCCAATGTCGCCGGGCTGGGCGACGAAGCCGCTCAACTGCACCGTGCCTTTGAAGGTTTCCACATTAATTTCGGTGGATTTCAGACTAGGTTCGTTGAAGATGCTGGCTTTGACTTTGGTGGTGATCACCGAGTCGTCCACATATTCTCCCGTCCCTTCATGGGTAGTGGTTGGCGCGCAGCCAGCCGTCATCAACAGCGCAGCAGTGAACAGGGCAGTCGCAATGGGGTGGGCAAATTTCATGGCATTCTCCTTGGTAGTATCGGGATGACTGAGAGGTCACAGGCGGTCGCCGGAACGGTTGTGCTCCGGGTAACCGATAGCTCCACTTGTACGCACTATCCCGACAGCACTCTGTACGCTAGCGTACGCAGGAGGCAAATCCCCTGCCACGGTGTTGCAACGCACAGACTATCCATGCGGCCACCATTACGCTGGGAACCTCATCAAATAGGAGAACCAGCATGCGCACCCGCACACTCACCCGGACACTCACCCGTACACTCTCTGCCCTGCTCGCAGGCGCCGCTTTGCTCAGTGCTTGCGCCACGCATCAGCCAGCCACACAGCAAGGCTACTATGCCAACCCCTCCGATGCCGCCAGCTTTGGCACCATTGACGCCATCAAAGTTGTGACCGTCGAGAGCGGCAACAGTGGCGCAGGTGCCGTCGCCGGTGGTGTCATTGGTGCACTACTAGGCAATCAGATCGGTTCAGGCGGTGGCCGCACGGCCGCCACCGTGGCCGGAGCGGTGGGCGGCGCCGTCGTGGGCAACAATGTCGAGAGCGGACGCAATCAGGGCGCGCGTCAGCAATACCAGATCAGCGTGCGCATGGATAACGGGGACTACCGCATCGTCCATCAGGATAGTGTTGACAAGCTACGCGTCGGCAACCGGGTACGACTGGTGGATGGCCGCCTGTATCGTAACTAGACCGTCTGCGAACGGCGCCCGTGCGTCGAAGTGGCTATCCGTAGCGACTAGGCAGCCCGAACGCTGATGGGCGGCAACTCATGCACCACCAGCGGCGTATCCTCGCTGACCTGACCAAGCCAGCCGGCCGCCTGTATGGCCCGCAAGCCATCCTGATAACCCTGATCCCAGCGCCAGTCGATCGAGCCGCGCGAAAAATTAATGTCTTTGGCGGCCATATTCCAGTCGCGTCCCGCATACGGCAGACGCACCACATGCAAGGTGCTGCCGCAACCGAGCGCTTCCAGATCGCGGGCACCTTGTGCACTTTGCGCATGGGTGGGCAAGGCTTGATACAGATCACGTATTTTCTGCAGCAACTGGTGACGTTTCACGTAATCATCGAGATGGCGCTTGGAACGCGAGGCAAACGTGACATCTTTCTGGCGTGTCTGGACTTCATCGAGCGTGGTCGGTTCGTGCCCGTCGGCACTCCACAGATCGACCATGAAGCACAGGGTATCGACGTTGCTACCATCATCGAGCACAGTTTCCAGAGGGGTGTTCGAATACAGACCACCATCCCAGTACAGCTCGCCATCAACGCGCACCGCGGGAAAGCCCGGCGGCAAAGCGCCGCTGGCACGGATGTGATCGGCATTAATGGTGAGCTGGCGGTTATCGAAACTGCGCAAAGTACCGCAGGTGACCTTGAGCGCATTCACGGTTAGGCGCATACCGCCCGGCTGGTTCAGATAATCCCAGTCAATCAGGCGATTCAGCGTTGTGCCGAGTTCGCTGGTGTCATAAAAACTGGCCTGCTCGGGCGCCACGGCCGCTCCCAGCGGGAACATGCTGAGCCCGCGTGGCCGGAAGAACCCCGGCACACCGCGCAACAGCGTATCCCAGGTTTGCAGCAGGACATTCGAGCGACGCTGCTGATCGGAAACGCGGCGCATATCGTAGCTATCGCGGTGCGCCACCCCCTCCCAGAATTCCCTGAGCCGTGACAGCCGGGTTTCGTGTGGATTACCCGCCAGAATCGCTGCATTGATGGCACCGATCGAGGTGCCGACAATCCAGTCCGGTGCCAGGGCATGCTCGTGCATGGCCTGAAACACGCCGGCCTGATACGCCCCCAGAGCACCGCCGCCCTGCAACACCAGCACCACCCGCATGCGCGCAGGATTTAAGGGATTGTCCGTTTTACTCATCTGCATACTCCAACGAAAAAACGCCGCAAAAGCGGCGTTTGAATTCTATTCCTGATCGGTCGGCGTGCCCGTTCGGCGCCGCCGTACCCATGCAGCGGCCAGACCGGCTGCCAGCGTCAGCACGAGCGCCGGCTTGAGCAAACGCTTGCGCATCACGTAGGAGCCAACGGTGAGTGCATACGGCATCAGCCATTTCACATCCAGGCCTTGCAAGCCACCCGGTTGCAGCAGTCCGCCCAGACGCGATTGCGCCAGACCGACCACATGCTCGACAGCGCCCTGCACCAGTGCATCGGGTTGCAGGGCATTGCCGACCAGCGCCTTGGCATGGACCACTTTGATCCGGTACAACTCGCCTTCGCGGATCAAACGCTGCTTGTCCGCTGCCAGAGCGGCAGCTTGCGCTTCCTTGCTCATCGCCTCTCCCCTCACAGCAGCATCTCACGGTCTGATTTCAGCTCCGCCATGGTCGCCGGCAAAGACAGCTTGCCGCTACGGATCAGACGTCGCGCATACAACATCAGCCCCAGCGCCAGCACCAGAAACACGCCCGTCATCAGCGGCAGAATCAGCCAGCCCAGCACGTTCCACGCCAGATACACGATGGTCACGGTGGCATAGGCCAGCGCAAAACAGCCCGCCACCACCGCCAGCGCAAACACCAGCACCAACATGAGCAAGTGATTGCGCACCTCGGACAGCTCCAGTGCGGCCAGTTCCAGTCGCGTCAGAAGCAGCCCGAGGCTATTGCGGGCCACATTACCCAGCGAAGCGATCAGGCCTGGCGGGCGTTGAGAGGACTCGGTCACGATGGCTTACTTACGGCCGATGATTACGCCGATCAGCAGACCGATACCGGCTGCGGCAGCGATCGAACGCCATGGGTTTTCCTTGACGTATTCATCGGCGTGCTTGGCCGCTTCCTTGCCGGCAGCAATGGCGCTCTGCTGCGCTTCCTGTGCTTTGGCCAGCGCCGAATCGAGTGCACGCATGCCGCGACCGCGCAGTTCGTCGGCTTTTTCGCCCGTCAGCGCCGTGGCGGCGGTGAACAATGCCTGTGCATCTTTGACCAGCGTTTTCACATCGTTGTTCACGGTACTGATGTTTTGTTCCAGCATGATTAAGCTCCTGTTCCGGTAGTATGAAGACTTCACTGTACAGCAAAATACCAATTTTGCATTATTCCAGCAGGTCACGCATATCGTCAGCGTGCTCCTCCTCGACGGCCATAATCTTGATCAGCAAATGCCGCGTCGTGGGATCGCTCTCACCGATCTGCTCCACCATCTGCCGGTAGGACTCTATCGCTACCCGCTCGGCGATCAGATTGGCTTGCACCATCGATTGCACATCCTCACAGACATCATACTCGGCATGACTACGTGCGAGCAATGTTGCCGGATTGAAATCGGGTTGACCATTGAGCTGGACGATGCGCTCCGCCAGCCAGTCGGCATGTTCCTGCTCCTGCAGCGCATGTTCGAGAAACTCGGCCTTGATGGGCGCATGCTCGCGCCCCGTGACGGTGTAGTAATGGCGTTTATAGCGCAGTATGCACACCAGTTCGGTAGCCAGCGCATCGTTGAGCATCGCTAACACGGCCGCACGATCGCCCTGATAGCCCACCGTCACGGCGCCGTCTTTCAAATTGCGTGCCGCCGCGCGTATCGCGTTGACATCGATACCGCCGGCGTGGGATCCGGTATTTTCATTCATGATGCACCCTCCCTTGCTTAGCGCCGACTGGCAATTGGTACGCCATTTTGCGACATGACAATTTCCACCCGACGGTTCAACTGGCGGCTCGTTGCATCGGTATTACTGGCCACCGGATACGCCTCGCCATAACCACGCGTGGTGACCTTCTCCTGTGGCACACCCAGTCCCACCAGCGCTGCGCGTACGGCATCTGCACGGCGCTGCGACAGTTGCAGATTATGGTCGGCCGAACCGGTACTATCGGTAAAGCCTTCGATCAGCACCACGCTTTGCGGCGCCTGGGTCAGCACATCAGCCAGCTTTTGCGCGGTACGCATGCCGTCCGTACTGAGCTCGGCGCGATCGATCTGGAATAACACATCATTGAGTGTGATCACAATGCCGCGCTCGGTCTGCTTAGCCTGCAGATCCGTCAATTGCTGCTGAAGCGCGGCATTACGGGCTTCGGTCTCGCGCGCACTGCCGGTGGCAGCTGCTGCCTGCGCCCGGGCCTGTTCCGCCGCATTGCGGGCCTGTTCGGCAGCACTACGGGCGCGATCGGCAGCGCTACGCGCCTGATCCGCCTCCGCCGTGCGCTGTTGCAGACGCATCGCATCGCGCTGTTGCCCGGCCTGCGCCACACTGGCTTCGGCCTGCTTCTGGCGCGCCACTTCCTGCGCCGTCGCAATTTTTTGCTGCGCCAGATAAGCGAGCTGATCAATTGCTTCGCTAGCTTCGCGCCGGCTGGCCGCGTTGTTGGCGCGATCCAATGCTTCACCGGCGGCACGCCACTCCAGCGGCGCCGAACTGGCGACGCCCGGATCATTCTGCGCGGCCACATAATCGCCACGGGCACGGTCCAGCTGACTGGTACTGACGGGCACCGAGCTGCAGCCCACCACCAGTAAGCTCAGCAACAACGCCGCAGGCAGTACGCGCAGCTTCTTGATATCATGAATCGTCATTACATTCTCCTATTACTTGCTGGTCGATGGCGAACGCGCCAGTTCTTCGCGCAATGCCTGTATGCTTTTCTGCAGCTCTTCCGCAGCGCTGACCGCCTTGGCCGAATTGGCCTTGCTCTGGGCCAGCTGGGCATCGGCGGCCGCCTGATTGGCCCAGTCCGTTGCCGTGCGATAGTCGTGCTCTGCCAGCGCCTGATTCGCCCGCGTCATTTTGTCGCGGGCTGCCTGCATTTCATCGGGCGCGACGGTGGCCGCACCAGCACTGGTTGCCGACGCCACCGCCGCCTGGGAAACGGCGACATTGGCAGTTGCCGGGGTTTTATCGCTGGCACAGCCCGACACGATCAGCGCCAGCAGCACTGCCGGCATCCAGACCACGCGATCGCGGGGTAGACTAACGATTGCTTGTCTCATAGCTTGTCTCATAGCTTGTCTCATAGCTTGTCTCATACTCACTCTCCTTGAAAATCACATCGATAGCTTGTTATAGACGCAAGACGCAAGTGTTTCAGTACGCTGGCGCACGTACTTCCCGATCTGATGCACAGACGACCGGGCAGCGTGCGCCAACACACGACGTCACGGCAAGTAAAGGACTAAGCTAGCGCACTACCCAATGTCGAGGAGTGTCATCATGCAGCCAGGCCGTGCCAGAACCATCACGCTTAGCGTGCTCGGACTGTTGGGCGCACTCCTGCTGGGTAGCGCGCTGTTGCTGCAACGAGCGGACTGGAACCATGCCCGTCCGTGGCTCAATGAAAAACTCAGTCTGGCATTGCAGCGCCCGGTTGCGATTCGTGGCGATCTGTCACTGAGCTGGACGCTCGCGGCCGGCACTGCAGCGCAGCGCAGCTGGCGCGACTACCTGCCGCAAGTGCGTCTGCTGGCACACGACCTTCACCTTGGCAATCCGGCCGGCATGGTCGCAGCGGGCGAACTGGCCAGTATCGAACGCGTACTGGTCGATCTGGAACTACTGCCCTTGCTACAGCACCGACTGGCGATCCCGCTCCTGCGCTTTACCGGGCCGCAAGTGCAACTACTGCGCCAGGCCGATGGCAGCAGTAACTGGCAGGTGGCGACCGCCCGCGCAGCGGGCGCATGGACACTGGAGCTGCGCACACTGGAACTGAGTGCGGCAAACATTCAGTTGCGCGATGCTGTGCAACAAATCGATATCATGGCCCGTGTGAATCCGCTGGAGGCTGATCCCCGTTACGGCATAGGCTGGGAATTACAGGGCCAGTGGAACGGCCAGCCAGTGCGTGGCAGCGGCAAGGCCGGCGCCGTGCTGGGCCTGCAACAGCAAACCCGGCCCTATCCACTGCAAGCGCAACTCGCTGTCGGCGGCAGCCAGATCGCTCTGCTCGGAACGCTGACGCGCCCGGCCAGCCTGACCAGTCTCGATCTGCAGCTGACCCTGTCCGGACCCAGCATGGCCCGCCTATACGGTCTGACGGGGGTGCTGTTGCCGGAAACGCCAGCCTTCACCACCTCCGGTCATCTGCATGGCGAACTCGGCAGCCAGGCCAGCCATTGGCAGTACCAGCGTTTCACTGGCAGAGTCGGCGATTCCGACCTTGCCGGCTCACTCGATTACCGTTACGGCACGGCGCTGCCAAGGCCGCGCCTGACCGGCACCATCCAGTCCAGTTTGCTGCGTCTGAACGATCTGGCGCCGCTGATCGGTGCCGATTCCAACCGCAGCAAACAGGCGCGCGGCGTGACGCCTGACCAGCCGGACAATAAAGTGCTGCCGGTCGAAGCGTTTCACCAAGTGCGCTGGACTGCGCTGGACGCCGAAGTGCGCTACCGCGCCGCCCGCATCATCCGCGATGGCGGGTTGTCCATCGCGCGGCTCGACACCCTGATCCGCTTGCGCGACGGCGTGCTGCAGTTAGCCCCCCTGCAATTCGACATCGCTGGCGGCAGTTTTCTGGCCACGCTCCAGTTAGACGGCAGCGGCAAGCAACTGCCCGCTACGATTGCCGCTACGCTGCAAGCAAACGCCCGCCATCTGCGGCTAAACCAGCTCTTCCCCCGCCTCAGCACGATGCAGGCAAGCGTGGGCGAACTGAATGCCGAGCTGGCACTGCAAGCGCGCGGCAACTCGATCGCCACGCTGCTGGGCAGCGCCGATGGCGCGCTGCGCAGCGTGGTCACGCAGGGCAGCGTATCGAAGCTGCTGCTGGAAGAGATGGGCTTGAATCTGGGGAGTGTCGTGCTAACCAAACTGGTGGGCGATAAGCCCGTGCAACTGCATTGCATGCTAGGCGACTTCAGCGTGACGCAAGGCCTGCTGCAGACCCGCATCTGGGCGGCTGACACCAACGAGGCGCGCATCGATGCCAGCGGCAGCGTCAATCTGCGCAATGAACAGCTGAACCTGACCTTGCGCCCGCAATCGAAAGGCCTGCGCATTTTCTCGCTACGCGCCCCGATCTATTTACGTGGCAGCTTCAAACAGCCAGCCGTCAGCGTCGACCAGGGCGTGCTGGCACTGCGTGCCGGTGGCGCACTGGCACTCGCCAGCGTGGCGCCCGTCGCGGCGCTGCTGCCCTTAATCAGTAGCGGCGGCGCGGAAGGCAACGATTGCGCAGCGCTGCTGGCAGCCGGCAATGGCGGCAAACAGCATAGACAGGACAAGGTGCGCTAGCGAACGGAGCGCGCTGGCGCATTCTCCTAGCATGGTCTGATGCGCGTGACCATGGTTTCCAAGCTGACGGGTGGCAGTACCGCCGGCACTATCGGTGGCGCTGCCGTCGGTGGCGTGATCGGCAATCAGGTCAGCAAGCCGCCCCGCTAAATCCCCCGGAGTGCCCGGCCGGTCAGTGAAACACCTGTCCGATGCCTAGTGCGCCGTCTTCCTTCACCAGCGGGTAGCAGGAACAGGCAACGGCGGCCAGTCCTGCCGTATCGAGCATCTGGATATTGCCACGGCTATAGGAGATCAGCTGCTGGTGCTGCAAAGCCGTGGCAGCCTTGGTGACACCGACCCGTCTAACGCCCAGTATCTGGCCCAGAAACTCATGCGTTAGATGGAATTTTTCCAGCTGCAAGCGTTCACGGGTAATCAGTAAGGAACGCGCCAGCCGCGCCTCCAGTATGTGAAACCGGCTGCACATGGCGATCTGCAGTGCTTGCGCCAGTAAGATATCCGTGTAACGCTGCACCAGCCGCTGTAAGGCGGGCATACACGCGACCGCGCGCCGGAACTGCTGCGCATCGAGACAGGCCAGCCTGCCCGCACGCTGCACCACCGCGCGACATTGCGCTGGCCGCGCGTTCAAGGCGGCCGAGGCGCCCACCATCCCTTCCTGCCCAACCAGCATCACCTCCAGCGTCATCCGTCCTTCCGCCACCGCCAGCAGGGACACCAGCGTATCGAGCGGGAAGTAAATCTGTGCCATCGTCTGACCGGGCTCGACCAATACTTCGGCCGCCTCCACGCGTCGCATGGAACAACTGGCCAGCAGACTGCGGCGCTCTGATTCGGGCAGACTGGCAAGCAGACGATTCTGCGGCAGAGCAGGCCTACCGGGATCGTCGGCGCCAAGCAGGGTGCGGGGGATAGCCATGCCGCAAGCGTACTGGTGCAAACATGCGCCGTATGTACGCTAACGCACGGAAGAAAAAACTGTCTTGGTGGAAAATCTGCACACACCAACGACTACCACAAGGACAACAATATGGATATCCCCACCACCACCCAGCGCCAGCGTCTGCATCCCTTGCTACTGAGCGCTGCACTGGCTGTCGTCCTGTTCTGCGGCGTTGGCAGCGCCGCCCTGATGGGTTGGCTGCCCAATAGCCAGGCGCGTGAGGACGCCGCACGTGTCGCGGCCGAAGCGGCCGCCCCGCAGGCGGCGACCGCGCAGGACCGCGCTAGCAAAAGCAAGGACGAGCGAGGCCAGCCCGCCCCCGCGCCGCTGGCACAACGCAATGCCTGCAGCGATTGCGGCGTGATCACGACGATCCGCAGCGTCGAGCAGCGCGGCCAGGCTAGCGGCGTCGGTGCGGCGGGCGGTGCGATTCTTGGCGGCTTGCTGGGCAATCAGGTCGGTAGCGGTCACGGCCGTCAACTGGCCACCGTCGCCGGCGCAGTCGGCGGTGCCGTGGCCGGTAATCAGGTAGAGGGCAAGATGCACAGCACCCGCCACTGGGAAATCACGGTACGCATGGAGAACGGTAGCCACCGTGTGCTGCAACAGGCGAACCAGCCGGACTGGCATGAGGGCGATGCGGTACGGATCGAGCGCGGACAGTTGCGCGCCGATTAAGTACGCTAGCGTACGGACGGCGACTGCTGCGCTGGTGACAATGGCTACTTGCACCAGCCACACGCAGTGCTCGCCGCACTAAATACAAATGCTGTACCTGCGTACTTAGCGGGCCTGCAGTAGCTGGAACCGCCCGCGTCCGCACTTCTAGCGGACGCGCATCCTCATCAGGAGAACAATATGCTGTACACCATCGCTGTAGTCCTCATCATCCTCTGGCTGCTGGGGCTGGTAACCTCCTACACCATCGGCGGCTTCATCCATATCTTGCTGGTCGTCGCCGTCATCATGGTCTTGCTGCGACTGATCAACGGGCGCGGCCTTTAGCAGAGTATGCCGGGCGCGGGCTGGCCCGTTAGTCCAGACCGGCAAACGCCATGTAGCGCGTATGGGCCAGTGAGGCAATCGGCCCGATCGGCAGCGCCCGGGCTTCATAGCGGATGCACGGCGATACCTTGCCGTAGTTACCGGTATTGAAGATTTCTGTTGCCGTAGCCAGCTCTTCCGGCCGCACGGTACGCTCCTGCACCGTGATGCCTTCCTGCGCCAGCAGGGCGATTACGCGGGCGCGCGTAATTCCGGACAGGAAAGTACCGTTGGCGACCGGGGTTACCACCGCCCCTTCGGGCGTCACCAGGAACAGATTGGCCGATGCAAACTCGGCCACGTTACCCAGACTATCGCACACCACGGCCGTATCAAAACCGCGCTGCTGCGCTTCACGGATCACCTTGGTCGAGTTGGCATACAGCGCCGAGGCCTTGGCATCGGTTGGTGCCATCGACGGGTCGGGACGGCGCAGTCCCGACAGACAGGCCGAGAAGCCGTGGAATTTCGGCAGCGCTGCATCGAACAGGGTCAGGGCAAACCCGCTCTTCTCGGCCACAGGCACCAGCAAGCCGTCAGTACCGAAGACCAGCGGACGGACATACAGTTCCGCATCGGGCGGGAATTTGGCCACGCCTTCCACCACCAGTGCTTCCATTTCATCGACCGTCAACGGGCAGACCAGCCCGACCCGCTCGGCCGAATGAATCACCCGTTGCAGATGCAGACGCAGATCCGGCAGGCGGCCACGGATAGCGCGCGCGCCATCAAACACGGACGACCCCAGCCAGACACTGTGATCCATCGCGCCAAACAGGGGCGTATTGCCCTCGGACCAGCCACCCTTGAAGTAAGTCAGATACATGCTTGTTCCCGATCGTCTTGAAAAGCCACAATTTAGCACGGATCGGCCGCTAGCCTGACGGCAGCATAGCGCCGCATTGCCGCGGTTTTCTCTCTGCTGTATGTACGCAACCGTACATACAGGCACAAGTTTGCACACTAGACTGGCACTTTACCCCTCCCCTGGTTCGCTCATGCTTGCTATTCTCGAACGCCTCGATGACGATAGTCGCGACCTCGGCCTGATGGTCGAGCTGCTTGCGGCACTGCGTCCGCGCCACGCCGATGATGCGACCAGCGCCACGGCGCAGGTGCGTACGCTCTGCCAGCTACTCAAAGGCAAGCCCGCCCATGCGGCAGCGCTGCGCCAGTACCTGCGCACGCTACTTCTGAGCCGGCGTCACGCCAGTCTGTACACAGAAACGGGCGTGCTGTCGAATGATGGCTTTTTCAGCGAACTGAAACGCCGCGTCGCCTACCGCATCCTGCCGCCCGCGCTGGGCGACGATTACCTGAGCGACGCGCTGGACCGGATCCTGCTGCGCCGTAGTGACCAGCGCTGGATCCGGGCAGTCCCTGCAGACGACTGGCTAGCCCTGTTTGATGTGCTGTGCGCCGTGCCCGACGATCGCCAGCCGCCCCTGATGCTGGCGGGCCTGCTGGAAGCGATCCGTACCCTGTCCTACCGCATCAGCGCGATCGGCCTGGAACCGCGCCTCACCAATTTCCATACCGCCATCGAAACCCATGAATCGCCATTTCTGGCGCAGAATCTGGAAACCCTGCGCTTCCTCGCCCATTGCGCAGAACGGCATGGCCAGCAGCAGGATCCGGGGCTAGCAGCCAGCCACGAGCGTAGCGTGCCCTGCCTCGCTGACGAAGACGGCAGTCACCTACTGGTGATGCTGGATCAGTGCGACAAGGTGATCGCCAGCATCCGCAAGCAGGCGCTACGTCAGGGCACCAGCATCGCCCTCACCTATCTGCTGGTAACCCTCAGCCAGAGTATCCAGCGCCTGCGCCGTCTGCTGGAACTGCTCGCGCCCATGCCCGACGCGCAGCGTCGCCTGGCAGCCCTGTCGCTGGCTCAGGAACTGATCGCCGCTCACAGCAACAAGTATCTGGTGCGCGATCTGGTGCGCGACAACATCAACCTATTGGCACGCAACATCACGGAGAACGCCAGCCAGACCGGCGAGCATTATGTGGCCGACGATCGCCGCCAGCTACGCCAGATGTTCTACTCGTCGGCGGGCGCGGGGCTGGTGATCGGCTTCATGGCGCTGTTCAAACTGCTGCTGAGCAACTTGCACAGCGCACCGCTGGTGGCAACCTTCCTGTACAGCATGAATTACGCACTGGGATTCATGTTCATCCACCTGCTGCACTTCACTGTCGCCACCAAACAACCGGCCATGACTGCATCGCACATCGCCGCCGGCCTGCACAGCAAGGACGGGCGCAATATCGACATCGACAGCATGGCCGAGCTATGCAACAAGGTGGTACGTACCCAGAACATGGCCGTACTGGGCAATCTGGCCACCGCCATCCCGGTCGCCTGGCTGATTGCCATGTGCTGGCCCTACCTGACGGGTCAGCCGCTGGTCGCCCCCGCAAAAGCCCTGCAGATGCTGCACGATATCGACCCGCTGGGCGGCCCGACGCTGCTGTATGCCGCGATTGCCGGGGTCTGCCTGTTTCTGTCCGGACTGATCTCCGGCTATTACGACAACCAGGCGCTCTACACCCGCTGGGCGCAGCGCATCCGCCAGTTGCGCTTGCTGGAGCGTTTAATCGGTCCAGCCCGCCTCGAACGGCTGGGCAACTATCTGGAAGCCAATCTCGGCGGCCTGATGGGCAACTTCTACTTCGGCATTCTGCTGGGCGTGATGCCCTTACTGGGCTTTCTGCTGGGACTGCCGCTGGATATCCGTCACGTGACGTTTTCCTCGGCCAACTTTGCCACCGCCATGGTCGCGCTTGACTATCAGGCTAGCTGGCAACTGATCCTTACCTCAGTGCTGGGCTTCCTTGCCATCGGCAGCATCAATCTGCTGGTGAGTTTTTCACTCGCCCTGTGGGTTGCCCTGCGCGCCCGGCAGGTGCGTTTCCGCCAAGGCTGGCAATTACTGGCGGCATTGCTGCGGCGCTGGCAGCAAGCGCCGATCCGCTTCTTCATCGGCACACGCGATAGCAACACCGTTCCACCGGGAGACTAGTCATGCCACGCTGGCGCCTTGCACAGTTGACGCAGCAGGTGCAGTTGCTGAGCACAGCACTACTGTGCTGTGCGCTGCTCGGTGCCTGCACCGCGCTGCCGCAACTAGACCGCAGCGGCGCAGCAGCGCCGCAGGGCGCGCCCCATATTCAGGGCCTACGGGGCGAGATTCCGGCGGCGCGGGCCCGCAGTCTGCTCGCCAAACGCTGGCCGCAAGGCAGGCTCGACCCTGCCACCCAGGCGGCACTAGAGGAAGCTGCCACCGGCGTTCCCCTGATCGCCGGCAACCGCTGTACCCTGCTGTTCGACGGCCCGCAAACCATGCGCGCCATGCTCGCGGCGATTCAGGCCGCACGTAACAACATCAATCTGGAAACCTATATATTCGATCAGGATGCCATGGGACTGGCGTTTGCCGATGCCCTGATCGCCAAACAGCAGCAAGGCGTCACCGTCAACATCGTGTATGACAGTGTCGGCACGCTCGGCGTTCCGGCGGCGTTTTTCGAGCGCATGCGCAGCGCCGGCATCCATCTAGTCGAATTCAATCCCATCTCGCCGGTGCATGCACGTCGCGAAGGCTGGCGTCTGAACCAGCGCGACCACCGCAAAGTGCTGATCGTTGATGGGCGCATCGCGTTTACGGGCGGCATCAATATCAGCGCCAGCTATGCCAACAGCTCGCTGTTTCATGCCTCGAAGAAGTCGGCCGAACATGCCCAGTTAGGCTGGCGTGACACCCACATCAAAATCGAAGGTCCGGCCGTGCAGGCCTTCCAGTGGCTGTTCGTGCGCCAGTGGGCCAGTCAGGATCAGGATGACTTGCGCGAGGCCGACTATTTCCCAGCGCCGCAAATCGCTGGCGACAAGCTGGTGCGTGTACTGGCCACCAGCAGTGAGCTGCCCTTCGATATCTATAAGGCCTACCAGCTTGCCATCCAGCAGGCACGGCACAGCATCCATCTGACCTCAGCCTATTTCGTACCGGACCCGCAAACCATCGCCACCCTGAGCGCTGCGGCGCGGCGTGGTGTCGATGTGCGCATCGTGCTGCCGGGTGTCTCGGATAGCGGACTGGTGTTCTATGCCGGCCATGCTTATTACGACCAGCTACTCGACAGTGGCGTACGCATCTTCCAGCTGCAGCTAACGGTGCTGCATGCCAAGACAGCCGTCATTGATGGCGTTTGGTCCACCGTAGGCTCGACCAATATCGACACCCGCAGCTTCCTGCATAACAGCGAACTCAACGTAGTGGTGCTGGGCGCCGACTTCGGCACGGAGTTGGAACAGGCGTTCCAGGAAGATTTACGCAACTCCGTCGAAATTACGGCACAGGCGTGGCGCCAGCGTCCCTGGCTGGACCGCGTGCGCGAATGGCTCGCCAGCCTGATGCACTACTGGCTGTAGCAGCATGCGCGCACCTGCTAGTGCTGCTCGCTCCACACGCCGGCGCGGCGCTGGAACTGTTCGCGCTGGGTCGCTAGAAATGCCTGCTGCGAGGCATCCCAGCAATAGCGTACGACCTGCACCTGATCGTGCGCCACCCGCAGCACATTGAAGGTGTTGGTTTCGCCGCGCCCGCGCGTCGACGTCGCCGTGCCGGCCTGCACCATCAGCGCCGCGTAGCCGCTGATCTCGTAACGCTGCGCCGTATTATGGGCATGGCTGACATGCAAGTGCCCCGCCAGCAGCAGATCCACGCCACAGTCGGCAAACGCCTGCATCGCCTGTGGTGCGCGATTGACCAGATCGGAATGATCATAATCCTGCGGCATATCGAAGGGATGATGGGTGACCACGATGCGGGTCAGGTGCGCATCGACGGCACTCATCCGCTGATGAATCTGGGCAATCTGCTGGCGGTTGATATGGCCATCCTTGAAGGTCAGCGAACGTGCCGTATTCATCCCCAGCACGGCAATTTCGTCATCCACATACTCCGGCGTCAGATCCAGTGTCACGTAGCGCATATACTGACGCAGCGGCGTGATAAAGCGGCGCGCCAGGTTATACAGCGGAATATCATGATTACCGGGCACCACAATCTGCGGCCCCGGCAAGGTATCGAGAAACGCCCGCGCCGCCTGAAACTCGATCGTTTTGGCGCGCTGCGTCAGGTCGCCCGACACCACCAGCACATCGGGCTGCAGCGCCGCCACGCATTGCTGCAAGGGTGACAGCAAGGCCTGATTGACACGCCCAAAATGCAGATCGGATAAATGAATGATGGTACGCATACAGTCCTTTCAGCGGGGCACGATGACCTGCAGTGCAGCAGGCCGCGAGCGGTAGCACAAAGGTGGCTGCATCCGCGTCACCTCGCCATCGGTAGACACGCGCAGCTTGCGACGCCGCGTCGCGATGGTCAATGCTTGCGTCTGCAGCACGTCGAAATCGCGGGCCTGCCCCAGCCTCCCCCACAGCAGATGCAAGGCATAGCGCAGCAAGGCCAGCCGGGTGGGTCGCTGTGCCACATACAGCCACAATGTACCCGTATCGAGACTACTACGCCGTCCGGTATTCCAGCCCTGCTGGTACTCGTTATTGCCGATAAAAATAAACGGCGTACGGCGCGTGTGCTGCATGCCGTCTATCGTCAGTTGCAGCGACAGGAAGGGGAAGCGGCGTAGCGCGCCGAACATGGCACGCCCGAAGGCCGCCCATTTGCTGCGTCCGAAACGGCGCTGCTGCTGTTCGCGGTCACGCACGATATCGGGATAAATGCCGAGGCTGGAATTATTCAGGAAGATGCGGCCATTCACCTCGCCCACATCCACCGCCACGGCATGGCCCTGGGCCAGATTCGCCACCGCCTCATCGAGTGCCAGCGGAATGCGCATATCGCGGGCAAAGTGATTCAGCGTGCCAAGCGGCAGCACGCCCAGCGCTGTGGACGTGCCGACCAGCGTCGAGGCGACCGCATTGATGCTGCCATCACCGCCACCGGCCACCACCATGCGCGCACCGGCAGCAAGCGCCTGCTGCGCGCCAGCGATCAATTCCGCGCCACTGCTCGCCAGCACGATTTGCGCCGCCAGACCGTGCTGCCGGAAACGCTGCGCCAGCGCAGTCACCCATGCCGTGTCGTAGCCACCGCCAGCGGCTGCATTAATCAGAACCACGATACTATCCAGCGGAAACTCCTTTCTGTGCAGTGTGCTGCGAAGCTGTTTGTGTAGCTGTTTGTGTAGCTGCTTGTGACGCTGGTTGTGACGCTGGTTCTGAAGCTGGTTGCGAGCGTTGCAGGGCGGCCAGCCGGCGCCGCCGCAAGGTGGAAATGGCCGTGATCCAGATCGCCAGCCAGGCCACACTTTCCGCGATCGCTGCCAGCACATCACTGAGATAATGCGCCCCCAGATACAGGCGGCTCAACGCCACCAGCAGCACCATCGCCAAGCTGACGCAGATCGCCAGCAACCGCGCATGCCAGTGCGGCCGGACCATCACCAGATAACTGGCCAGCAAGCCCCAGAATACCGTGGCGGCCGCCGTATGGCCACTGGGAAAACTATACGTCATCAGCGACACCAGTGGTTCATCGAACACGGGACGGGGGCGCTGCACCGTGTATTTCAGCGCCACATTCAGCAAGGCGCCGGTGGGGGTCGCCACTAGCAAGGCCAGCAGCCAGTAGCGCGCCTGCACCCGCCAGAAGTAATACGCCAGTGCCAGCACCAGCAACACCATCGGCAGCCCCGTGTGCACCCAGGACAGCGCCAGCATCCATGCAGTGAACGGTTCGCGAGCCTGCTCGTGGAACCACTGCGCCACCTGCAGATCGAGCAGCGTGATGGCGTGCTGCCCCATCACAGCCTGCGCCAGCGCATGCAGAATCGCCGTCGCCACGACCAGCAACAGCGCACCGGCGGTCAGATGCAGGCCGAATTCGCCCCCCGGCGTCAGCCTTGCTTCAATGAAACGTAGCGATTGTTTGAAAATTTGGTGCTTCAACGCTGTGTCCCGTTTAACTTGGTGGAAAAACCACAAAAAAGCGAATTTACTGTTTATTTACACAGTAGCTGTTTATCCATACAGTAGTTATGCTATTCTGAACTCCTCGAACAACACAACGCATGCAAAGGAAACGACATGAGTACATTGAATAGCAGCTTTGGTTCCCGCTTCGGCATGGAATATTTGCCGACTTCGTTCATGGTACGCATGGGCAAACGCGAATTGCTGGTGTGCCGCGACTTCCGCAAACGTTACTACGCTGTGAACCCGATTCTCGAGTGCGATACCGGCGTGCAAGCTGGCCACCTCGAAGTGCTGGTGCTGCGCCGCTGGCTGCTGATTCTGTCGAAAGCGCACTAATGGTTGCCGGTGCCAGTTGCCCTGCCCAGTCGCCTGACCGGCCGGCCGATGCCGCCAGCTCGCAGGCGCTCCTCACCTGGGTGTGGCAACTGGCCTACCGTCATCAAACAGCTTTGCCTCATACCACAGGGTCACAAACAGCACCATGATCACGGGGCCGATAAACAGGCCCACCAGACCCAGCGTTTCTACGCCACCCAGAATGCCGAACAGTACGGCAAGGAAGGGCAAGCGGGTCGCGTTACCGATCATGCCGGGGCGAACAAAGTGGTCCGCCACAAACAGCACGATGCTGCCCCATACTGCCACAGCTACCGCAGCGGCCATCGCACCCTGGCTGGCCAGTATCGCGGCGGCCGTCAGAAACGCCAGCGGTGCACCGAAGGGAATAATCGCCAGTATGCCTGTCACGGCAGCCCAGACGGCTGGCGAGTGCAAGCCGGCCAGCGCGTAGGCAATACCAATCAGCACGCCTTCTGCCAGACCGACCAGCACCAGTCCGTTGACGGTGGCGCGGATGGCCGTCGGAATTTTCGCCGCAAAGTGCGCCCAGCGTTCTTCGCTCACGCAGTGGCTGCCGATGGCATGGATCTGGGCACTGAGTGCTGCGCCATCTTTGTAGAAGAAGAACAGGCACAGGAAGGCCAGCCCGAAATCCATCGCGCGGTGCATAAAGCCTGCACCGGCGATTTTAATCAGGTCGCTGGCCGAATGCAGACCGTTGAACTCATGCTCGGACAATAGATGCGCCAGTCCGTGCGGCTGGTTCAGGGTTGCCTGCCACCAGTCACTAATCCAGTCACCGACCATCGGCAGATGCTGTAGTACGGCAGGCACTGGTATGCCCTCGGTATTCGCGGTCACCAGATAACTGGCCAGTTCTGGCGCCTGCCGTGCGGCCTGCGTGACGCCCAGTGCCAGTGGCACCATGAACAAGGCCAGCATCAGCAGCGTCAGCGCGGCAGCAGCCAGCACATCATGCTGGCCGAAGCGACGGCGCATCCGTTCATACAGCGGCCAGGTCGCCACGCACAGAATACCGGCCCAGATCAGCGGCAGGAAAAACCGGTGCATCACAAACGCGGCGAGGGCAATCAGGATCAGCGAAAAAGCGGCACTGAGTAGATCGCGATGGGTTTCAGTCATTGGAGTGTCTCCAGATAAATCATTCGGCTATGGTAAGCGCATTTTGCCGCAGCGCACGCAACCCGCTGCCGGCTTAATAACTTTCTAAGCCTGCTGGCAGCGCTCGCGCAGGAAGTCTCGCAGTTGTACGACTGTGGGCGTCATATGCTGACGGTGCATACACAGCATGTTCAACGGCGCTGCTTCGCCCTGTACTTCCGGCAACAGCACCTGCAAACGCCCGGCACGCAGATCCTCGCCCAGATCGATCCGCGATTTATAGGCAATGCCCAAACCCGCTACCGCCCAGCGCCGCACCACATCGGCGTCGTCGGCACTGCGATCACCCTGCACCTGCAATTCCTGCACCCGGCTGCCGGCATGAAATTGCCAGCGATCGTGGATCACCTCGTCGACCATGAAGCGTAGGCAATTATGTTGTAGCAGCCCGTCCAGCGAGCGCAAAGGGCCGTGGCGCTGCAGATAGGCCGGTGCCGCCACCAGCACCCGGCGATTCTCCGGCGCCAGCGGCATGGCCACCAGACTCGAGTCATCCAGCCGGCCATAGCGGATCGCCAGATCGACCGGCTGGCGGTACAGATCGGAGACCCGGTCACTCACGCTGAGCTGGAAACTGACACGCGGGTGGCGCGCCTGAAACTGGTCCAGCCAGCCCACTAGCATATTGCGTCCCAGATCAGACGGCATGGCAATCTTCAGCAGCCCGCCCGGGGTGTCCTGTCCCTGCTGCAGCGCTTGCTGTCCTTCCTGCAGCAGGCGCAAGGCTTCGCGCGCATGCCGCAAATAGTGTTCGCCCTCCTCCGTCAGCCGCAACGTGCGGGTGGTGCGCGCCAGCAAGCGCCGGCCTAGCGCATCTTCCAGACGTTTCAGGGCGGCACTGGCCAGCGCTGGCGAAATGGCCAGCTGGCGCGCAGCGCCCGACAGACTGCCGCAGTCGGCCGTCCGGACAAAGACATTCAAGTCATCGAGTCGTATCATTTTCAGGATTTTCTTGAAAGTCTTTCGGCTTTTGCCTACTTTTTCAAAATATTCAAATGAATCATCATACGCCCATCCCCATTCCCCATCCACTGGAGCCTCACATGAAAGCCGTTGCCTACCGCAAAAACCTGCCCATCACCGCTGACGATGCCCTGCTCGACATCACCCTGCCCGATCCTGTTGCGACGGGACGCGACCTGCTGGTAGAGGTGCGCGCCGTCTCGGTCAATCCGGTCGATGTCAAAATTCGCCAGAACCTTGCGCCGGCTGGCGACGACGCCAAGGTCATCGGCTGGGACGCGGCCGGGATCGTGCGCGCCGTCGGGCCCGACGTCACCCTGTTCAAGCCGGGTGATGCCGTCTGGTATGCGGGCGACCTGACCCGCCCCGGCACCAATAGCGCCTTGCATCTGGTGGACGAGCGCATCGTCGGCCACAAACCGTTCAATCTCGATTTTGCCGAAGCGGCCGCACTGCCACTGACCGCGATCACAGCCTGGGAATTACTGTTTGACCGACTGGAAGTAAGCCGTGACCGTGGCGTCACCGGCAAATCCTTGCTGGTGATAGGCGCAGCTGGCGGGGTCGGCTCGATTCTAGTGCAACTTGCACGCCAGCTCACCGGCCTGACCGTGATCGGTACCGCCTCGCGCGGCGAAACAGCCGACTGGGTCAAACAACTGGGCGCCCACCATGTAATCGATCACAGCAAACCGCTGGACGAAGAAATTGCCCGACTGCGCTTGCCACCGGTGACTTATGTGGCCAGCTTGAACCAGAGCGAACAACACTGGCCAGCAATCGCAGAATTGATTGCCCCACAAGGCAAAGTGGCGCTGATTGATGATCCGGCCGCGCTCGACATTCGCTTACTGAAACGCAAGAGCATCTCGCTGCACTGGGAATTCATGTTCACCCGTTCCATGTTCGCGACCAGCGACATGATTGCCCAGCACCGCCTGTTGAATGATGTGGCCAAACTGGTGGAGTCGGGGGTACTGCACACTACGCTCACGGAAATTTTTGGCAGCATCAATGCCACCAATCTGAAACGCGCCCACGCCCTGATCGAGAGCAACCGGGCCCGCGGCAAGATCGTGCTCACGGCCGACTAACGCTCGCCGCACTGGCGCATTGCGCACGCAACTGCGCCAGTGCGGCAGCCTCGTGCTCGACTAACGCTGCCAGCACCGCACTGGCAGCCACGCAACAGCGTTCGAGCAACTGCATCAGCAGTGTCTGACGCTGACGCAGGCGCTGCGAACGGTGACCAAGCTGGTCGAACCTGCGCTCCACATCGATACACTCGGCCCGCAACTGGCACAGATCATCGCGGGTGCTGCTGACATTGTTTTGCAGGGCATGATCGACATCGAGCAATTCGGCACTGCGCCGTGGATCGGCAGCATGGGCGCGGATCGCGACATGCCATAACTCCAGTGTATCGCCGATGCTACGCAAACGAAGGATCTTGCCATCGAGCTTGCGACAATGGCACCAGCATAAAAACCATACGGGTAAGTGCGCCATCAGTTGCGGGCGCGCCGTCAGAACCAGCCAGTGTTCGGCGTGACGACTGATGGCCTGCAGGCGGCGCAAATAATACTCAAGGGAAGAACTGGACATGGCGTGGCTCCGCTAGCATAAGCGCGCCATCTTAGCCGTCGCATCCAGCGTCCGCTTTGATATGGATTAAAGCTGAGCCAGAATTATCCGCACTGGCACCGCATCGGCAAGCAGCGCATCCCGGCATAGGCCGGGCCACAGCGAGCGGCACTCTGGCTCAGGACAGCGTGGTCAGTACCGACGCCGCCACCATGCTGGCAATCGCCAGCCACTGCATACTACTCAGATGTTCCCCCAGCACCAGCACGCCGGCTAATGCACTGAGCGCCGGTGCCGCGCTACTGAACATGCTAAAGGTACGCTTAGACAGGCGCCGCATCGATAGCATCTCTAGCGTGTATGGCAACGCGCTCGACATCACTGCGATGGCCACCCCAATCGCCAGATAGCCCGGGGTGAGCAAGGCTGCGCCGGCATACCAGCCGCCGATCGGCACGATGAATAAGGACGCCGCCAGCATGGCCCACGCCACCGACTGACCACCATGCATTACCGAGACCCGTTTGCCAAACACGATGTACAGCGCCCAGCACACGGCAGCACCGCCAGCATAGGCCACGCCGACAGGATCGAGCTGATTCACGCCGCCATGAATCGGCAGCAGGAAATACAGACCGGTCATCGCCAGCGCCACGGCCAGCAGATCGCGCGGGCGGCGCGATGACAGCACCGCCACCGTGAGCGGCCCCGCCACTTCGATGGCCACGGCTATTCCCAGCGGAATGCGGCTGAACGAACGGTAGATCAGCAAATTCATCAAGCCGATCACGCAGCCATACACGGCCACGTTAACGCCCTGCTGCCAGGTCAGCGGAGTACGCCAGGGGCGGAACACTGCCAGCATCAGCAGCGCTGCGATACCGACCCGGTACGCCGTCACGCCTTCCACGCCGATCAGCGGGAACAGATGTTTGGCAACCGCTGCACCCAGATTCAGCGAGATCTGGCTGGCCAGTAAAGCGACACCGGCCAGCAGCGCGGTGCCGGCATGAGGGGCTTGATTGGCCATCTTATTTGGCCGACAGTTGTAGTGCCAGAGGAAGTACTGACCCGCTGCGCACGTCAACCGCTTCAAGCGCTGCCGCCTGTGCCGAACCGGCAGCTACGCCCTCTTCTTTCAAGGCCGCCAGAATCGCGGCGCTACGCTGCGTACCGAGCTGGCGCAGGGCATCGGCCGCTAGCGCCTGCTGTTGCTCCAGACGCTGCTGCAGCTGCTGATAGAACGCGCTGGCGTCGGCCACTTGCGGCTCGCCCTGCACCAGTTTGGCCATACGCTGCAACACCGGCAGCTTAGCCGGCGCTGCCGCACCGGCAGTAGCAGTAGCAGTAGCAGTGCCAGTGCCGGCGCCAGGCTGCGCCGCTTCGGCGAGCTTCTTCTGCTGCTCCAGGGCTGGCGCGCCAAAACGCTCGCTATACAGATCCCGCAGTGCGGCACGCACTTTACGCTGACCGATATCGACCGGCCCTGCAGTTTCGCCAGCAGCCAGCGTCACGCCGGCCCGCTGTAGCACCAGCCGGCGCAAAGCTTGCTGACGCAGCGCCAGACCATCGAGTGCTTCGCCATACTGGCCGGGCACTGCCAGATGGAGCTGGGTTTTCTTGGCGAGTATCTGCGCCACCTGCTTGAGCTTTTCACGCTCAGGCGGCAGCAGCGTCGCACTGCCAGCATCGAAGTTGATCGCTTCCAGCGCTTCGCCACTGAAGCCGAACAGACTACCCAGCGCGCGGAAAGGCGAGCTAACGATCTTGCTCATGATGTTACCGATAGCCTTCCACACTACCGCACCATAACTGAATTGCGGATCGTTCAGATCACCGGACACCGGCACACCCAGATCGATACGGCCATTGCTATCTTTGAGGATGGCCAGTGCCAGCTCGAGCGGCAGCTGCAGCGCATCCGGGCTATCGATGCGTTCCCCCAGTGTCAGCTTGTCGAGCACGATCTGGTTATTTCCTTCCAGCTGCCCGTGGCGTACTTTGTATTGCAGGTCAAGCGAGATCTTGCCTTCGGCGATACGGTAACCGGCGAACTTCATGCTATACGGCGAAGCGGACACCATGTCGACATTCTTGAACACCACGTTCAGATCCGTGTTGTCGGCCGGGACAAAGGGATTCAGCTTGCCGCGAATTCGCGTCGAGCCATAGTCATCGACACGACCATCAATCTCGATCTGGCTACTGGCATCGGCTCTGGACGACAGGCCGGTAATCACGCCATTCAGCTCGTACATTTTGGCGCTGAACTGCGGACGCAGACTCAGATCGGTGAAGGCCAGTTTGGCATTCTGCAGGCGCAAACGACGCACCTTGAGCGGGAACGGTGCGGGCGCCGCGGCACTGGCAGCGGGGGCTGGCGCAGCAGCGGCAGCCGGTGCGGCCGCTGCGGGCTGTGGTACCAGCAGACGCAGCGCGTTGAAGCTGCGGTCATTCTCGATAATCAGGGTTGCATCCGGCTCCACCAGACGCAATTCGCCGATGTCGAGCAGATCCGGCTTCAGACCAAAAGCCAGCTTCTCGGCGCGCAGTAGTTTCCAGTGCGCGAAGCGATCACCGTCATCCTCGTTCAGCACCAGTTCATTGAAGTCCAGTCCACCGTCGTAACGCAGGGCGGCATCTTTGCCCGTACCAGAACCGACATGCAGATGACCTTGCGTGGAAATCGCCCCGCTGCCGATCTTCAGGCGCAGATACTTGGCCAGCAAAGGCTGTACCGGCGCAATCGCCAGCTGGTTCAGATTCAGGTCAACTTCTACGGCACCACGCGCAGGAATCAGCTTTCCTTTGGCCTGCAACTGGCCGCCCTCACGCAGGCTCACGCCCGCGTCGAACGCCAGCGGTTTATTCAGATCCGTACTGGCATCGCTGAGCGCCAGATGGAAGTCCTGCAGCGTCGCCTTGATGCCGGTACTGGCATCGTCATAGCGCGCGCCGAAGCGGCTCAACTCCACGCGCTTCACGGTGGCAGCCCATGCCGGCGCAGCAGCAGCAGCAGCAGCAGCAGCAGCCCGGGGCGCGCCCGCGCCCGGGGCGCCACCAGTTGCGGGCAGCGCCTGCAGCATCAGGAACTGCCCCTGACGATCGCGCGACAGATCAAGCTGGCCGCCGTCGAGGGCCAGCTTACCGACACTGGCACGGCGCGCTGCCAGATCCAGCGCAGCATCGCTGAGCTCAAGTCGCGCCAGCTTGAACGGCGTCAGCGCGCCGCTCTGCAATTGCAAGTTATCCAGCGCTAGCCGGCCGTCGGCAAGTTGTAGCTGCAAGCCTTTGCTGGCCGTCTCGGCCTGCAGATTCAGGTGCAAGGCTAGCTGGCCGGCGTTCACTTTCAGTGCCGGCTTGACGCTTTCATCGACAGCGGCCAGCGCCAGACCATCCACGTCAAGTTGCTTGAGACGGACTTTCCATGGACTCGCAGGGGTGGCCGCTGGCTTCGATGGTACTGGCGTAGCGGCGGCACGCGCCGTAGTTTTGCCTTGCGGTAGCGCCAGCGTCGCCAGATCAAGCACGCCCTGCGCATCGCGGCGCACCGACAGCGCCCCGCCGTGCAAGCCCATCGCACCAACAAGCACGCTCTGCTTGTCCAGATCCAGATCGACACCGCTGATCTCGAACTTCTTCAATTGCGCAAACGGTGCACTGGCGCCATTGCGACGCAGCGCCAGATCCTGCAAGCCCAGACTGGCACCATGCAGACTCGCTACCGGACGACCATCCTGATACGCGAACTGGTACGGCAAGCTGGCCGACAGGCGCCCGGCCGTCACGCCCATCCGCACGAAGGATTTCAGGTAGCTGGAGATACCCGCCAGCGCCACATTGTCGAGCACCAGTTCGCCACTGGCGCGGATAGGATTGAGGGCGGCAGTGCCTTTCCAGTGCAATTTGCCACCGAGGCCGGCGTCGGCACTCAGGGTGTAATCGCCATTATCGTCCGGCAGGGTACTGAGATTGTTGAGCGTGAAGTTAATCGGCGCGAAGGTGTCCTGATAACCGGCATGGCGATCGCGCATCGCTACCTTGCCCTGCTCCAGCGAGAAATGGCCGACCACCAGCCGGGGCATAGCGCTATCGCTATCATCCTTCTTATGCTTGTCCAGCGTGGCCAGCACCTCGGCCAGATTGAACTTACCATCGGGCGCAATCGCCAGTTGTAACTGCGGCGCGACGATGCGGATATCGCCAAAACACCAGGCGCGTCGTAGCAGGGAACGCCATTGCAGCTCCACTTCCAGCTGATCAATGCTAAGCAGCGGCGCATCATCGGCTTCAGACAACACCAGTTGTTCGACGCTCAGGCGCAAGGTGAAGGGGTTGAACCCAAGCCCGGCGACACTGGCCTTGCGTTCCAGTTCGGCGGCGACCAGCAGCGGCAACTGGTGCTTGAGCACCGTCGGCAATAACCAGCCGCCCGCCAGCGCATACGCGCCCAGCACACCGGCCACCGCGGCGCCACGGCGCAGCCAAGGTTTATTCAAAGCTTGCAAACGAATCCCCAGAAAGTTACGTCTATAAGCGACAGTATAGCAAGCACAACACTACCTGGTGCCGCCGCAAGCCCGGCCCGCGACGGCCTGCCCCTAGTTAAACAGACCGCAGTAGGCGCTGTTATTCTCGAGGTTCGCGCCGGAGCGGCCGTCGGCACCCAGCACTTTCAGCCAGCCATCGGGTTTGTTGGGGGTCGGACGCTTGCCGCAATTGGTGTGCACCCAGTGGATGCCGACTCCGCCGCGGGTGTATAGCTGGCCGCAAACGGCTACCCGGTCAGCCACCCGGATGCTGCGCAGCGAGGCCGGCACCTCGCGCTGCCCGGCCTGGAAGCCGCTGGCGAACACGTTATCGATGGCCACATCGTAAATCTGGCCATCCTGATCGGCTTTCATCTTCAGGTGGGTATGCGACAGTTCGACACCCTTGCGAAACTGGCCATGGGCAAACTTCGGCCCTTTCACAATCACCCCGCTGCGATAGGTACCGGCAGCGGCAGCACACTGCGCCGCATCGTCGGCAGCCTGCGCGACGCATGCGCCCAGCAGGGCGAAGCTCAGTCCAAAACTCGTGATCAGTCGTTTCATGCGGATTCCATCAGACGGTTGAATACCCTAAATACGCTATTATCACCCAGCCATCGGCGAGCCGTTAGCGCGTTGCAGGGGCAGCGTTGCCACGCACCTGGAAGCGGCTACTGGCAATCACGCGCGCCTCGGCGTCGACCAGCGCCAGCAGATGTTTGCCCGGCGTGGGATACCATGGGTAATCGGCACTGGCCTGCCCCAGTTCCGCGCCATCCAGACGCCAGCTTAGGCCCTTGCCCGCCTGCGCCTGAAAGAACACCCGCTGCAACGCTTCCGGGATGTCGGGATCAAGAGCGATGATGGTGGATTCGGCCGGATACAGTATCTTCGGTTCGCGCTGGCCATCCGTGACCAGCACAATCTGCGCACTCTCGGTGCCGGCAAGGAACCATTCGCTACGTGTCGCTTCCAGCGCCGGCAGATAATCAATCTGCTGCGCGACCACACCCGCCGGTGATGCCGGTGCACGCCCCGGCTGCTGGCGATGCAGATAATCCATCACCTCGCGCCACGCCGGTGCAGCGCCGGTCACGCCGGAGACATCCCACATTGGCTGGCCATCGAAATTCCCCACCCAGACGCCCACCGTGTAACGGTCCGAGTAGCCGATGCACCAGTTGTCACGCATGTCCTTGGAGGTGCCGGTCTTGACGGCGCTCCAGAAGCCGGTAGCCAGTTCGTTTTTCAGGCCAAACGTCAGACTGCGCGCCGCGCGATCGGCCAGAATGTCGCTGACGATAAAACTGGCTCTGGCATCGAGCACCCGCCGCGACGGCGCCGCTGCGACAGTCCCCTGCGGCAGCGTCTTCGGCAGCAGCGTCGGCGCGCTATACAGGCCGCCATTGGCCAGCGTCCGGTAAGCGTTACTCAGCTCCAGCAGGCTGACTTCGGCGGAACCCAGCGCCAGCGAATAGCCATAATAATCGGCCGACTGGGTCAGACTGCTCAGCCCAAGGTCCTGCAAGCGCCGATGGAAGCGTTCCAGCCCGGTCAGCATCAGCGTCCGCACTGCCGGCACGTTGAGTGAACTGGCAAGACTGGTGCGCACACTGACATGGCCTTTGAATTCCCGGTCATAGTTCTGCGGCACGTACAGACCGGTGGGCGTGGCGATATCGATGGCGCGATCATCGAGTACCGATGCCGCAGTGAGCAGCCTGCGCTCCAGCGCTAGTTCATACAGAAACGGCTTAAGCGTCGAGCCGGCCTGGCGCAGCGCCGTTACACCATCGACTTCGCCATCCCCGCCATTGGCCACATAGGCCAGAATCTCGCCACTGGCATTGTCCAGCACGATCAAGGCGGCATCGTTGACGTTGCGGTTTCTCAGGGCCAGCAATTGCTGACGCAGCGCACTCTGGGCGTAGCGCTGCAGATTGCCATCGAGCGTACTGCGCGCCTGCTGCGCGGCACGTAGCAGTAACTGCTGCGCCACCTGTGGCGCCGGCGCCAGCTGCTGCGCCAGTAGCGGTCGTCCCATCGCAATCATGGTACGCAACTCGATTTCGCTGCAGGTGGCCGGGGCGCGCAACTCGCGCGACAGCGCGCAGGCACGCTGCGACACCAGCGCCGGTGCCGCATTCGGTCCGCGCAGCAGACTGGCCAGGATCATCGCTTCGCTCAGATCCAGCCCGGACGGCACTTTATCGAACAGGATGCGCGCAGCCGCGCCGACACCCTGCAATTCGCCACGGTAGGAAACCAGATTCAGATACGCCTCGAGTATCTGCGCCTTACTCCAGCGGGCGTCCAGTTCGCGGGCCGCCTGGACCTGATCCCACTTCTGCGTCCAGCTACGCCCCTGCTGTGCCGCCTGCAACCGCGGATCGAGCAGTGCCGCCAGTTGCATGGTAATGGTGGAGGCACCACGCGGACGGCTGCGGAACAGATTGTCCCACGCAGCCTTGCCTGCAGCACTCCAGTCCACCCCCTGATGTTGATAAAACCGCTGATCCTCGGCCTGTAACACTGCCGCCGGCAGTGCCGGTGACATATCGGTCAGCGCCACCCAGGGCAGACGGCGCGCTTTCATATCGATGCGCAAGGACTGCATCACTGCGCCATGCCGGTCCAGCAGCTGCGCCTCCGAGCTACGATACCCAGCGCGCACCTGTTCCGGAGTCGGCACGGCGGCACTGGCCAGCGCCGCCGTCACCGTCAACACTGCGCACAGCCAGCCTCTCATTTGACCTGCACCGCCGCATTCGGCAGTTCACCGAACATTTCCGGGTTATACATCGCTTCCACCCGCGTGGTCGGCAAATTGAACTGCCCCGTATTATTCAGGCGCACCGTGTAGTCGACGCTCCATTTGCCTTTCGGGACATACTGATAGAAGGCGCGGTAACTATCGAAACTGCGCTCCTCATACACCGGCCACACCCAGCCCGTGTGCTGGCTCGCCCCCACCAGCCTGGTGTCGCTACCCAAGCCCGAACCGAGCACCGTAGCACTGGCCGGAATCGGATCATCGACCACCACCCAGGTCATATCGGCCTGCGCTTCCAGCTCCAGATGCACGCGGTACACATCACCACGCGACCAGACGCCCGCCTGCTGCTGCGTCACCGGCGTGATGGTCTTGGCGATGCGGTAGCCGCTCGATAGCGGCGCCTTCAAGGGCAGCGCTGCCAGCGTCTGCACGGTCACCCATGGCTTGCCCGCGCCCACATGCAGCAATTCCAGCTCGCCACCGGAACGGGGCCATGGCAGCAGTACACTGCCGCCAGTCGCATCACCACCATAGGCAATACTCTTGCTCGATTGCGCCAGCGTGGCACTGCTGCTACCCGTCACCGCCACCTTCTCATGCACCTGCGAGAAGCGCTGCAGCGCCAGCGTGCCCCAGGCATTGGCCACCGTCGTATTCCAGCGCCCCTGACGCTGACGTCCCAGCGCACCGCGTGCCAGCCGGCCGATGTCCTCTTTCCAGGCCGGATTATCGACCATCGCCAGCAGCAGCCGATTGGCGTTGCTGTCGGCGGACGCCATCAGCCACCACCAGTTGTCTTGGCGCTCGGTCGAGAAGCCCAGCGTGCTGCCTTGCAGATTCAAACGCGAACGCAGAATCTGCTCGGCCTGCGCCCAGCGCTGCGCGCGCTCCGGCAGTTGCGGCGAGCGCTTCAGAATCAGATACCAGTCAATAACGGCCGAGGTCGGCCAAAGATTCGGCTCCACCGTGAACGACTCCAGCAACTCCGCTTGGATTGGCGCAGCGTGCGACAAGGCTTCCAGCGCAGCGATCTTGCGCACTGCCAGATCATTGGTCTGCAAGGACCAGCGCCGCACCACCTTCCCCTGCACGAAGTTACGCAAGGCCGATTCCATCTGCTGTCGCAGCTCCAGCGGAATACCGAAGCTCGCCTGATTCCCCAGTGACAGTACATAGGCAGTCAGCATCTCGTCGCCCTGATCCATGTTGGCGAAATACTTCACCAGACCATCGCGATCAAGGTGCGCCGGCAGGCTAGCCATGGCCTGCTGCCACATCGACAGATCATGCAGGGCAATCGCACGCGAGCTGACCTGCTCGAAACAGCGATACGGATAGGCAGTCATATACTCGCGTACCGCCGCCAGCTCATTGCCCAGACGGGAACTGAACTGCAGCTGCACACCGCCACGCCCGGCCAGCGCGCCTTCCGGCAAGCGTACCTGGATGCGCTGGCTACGATCGAGTTGCAACAGCGTGGCCTGTGTGGTGCGCACCGGCACGGCTGGCAGCACCCGCTGACTGACCTTGATCCGGTCATGCGCAGCCGCGCCGCTGGCGCCCACCACACCGGCGCTGACGTCCCACGCAATGCTGGCGACTGCCGTCGGTACCTGATACTCCCAGCCGACGTCCTGGGCCTGCCCTGCTTCCAGCGCGATCTGCTGGGTGGCCAACGGTTTGCCGGCAGCACTCGCCGTCAGCGCTACCTGCACGGCGGCCTCGCTGGTATTGCGCAGCGTGAAACCGGCACGCAGACGATCGCCTTCACGCACCACCGGCGGCAGACCGGAGAGCAGCATCAGATCCTGCGAACTACGTACTTCGGTGCGACCGGTGCCAAACAGATCGGCATCGGCGCTGGCAATCGCCACGATGCGGAAGGCGCTCAGCGAGTCATTCATCGGCACCTGCACGGTCGCCTCGCCGTTGGCATCGAGCGCCACCCGCGCCTGCCAGAACAGCAGCGTATCGAACAGCTCGCGACCAGCACCTTTACCGCCACCGCCACCATGCGGCACAGCCTTGCGCCCGAAGTGGCGCTTACCCACCACCTGCATCTGCGCGGTCGCCGTCTGCACTTGCAGACTGCGCTGCTGCATCATCGCTTCCAGCAGCTCCCAGCTGGTGTTGGGCATCAGTTCCAGCAGGCCCACGTCGACAGCGGCCAGCGCCACTTCGGCACCGGCTGGCGGCAGCGAACCATCGGCGCGCGTCACCTTCACGGCCAGCGTGGCTTTTTCACGGATGTGGTAGACCGGCTTGTCCGCCTTGACCTGCACTTTCAGTTCACTGGCAGCCCAGCCCACCCGCAGCGGCGTGATCCCCAGTTTATAGGCAGGCTTGCCAAGATCGACCAGCGCGGTCGGCTGCACGCCGGCTACGCGGCCCCGCACCACCAGCGCCGATACATACACATTCGGCGCATAGTGCCCCTTGATCGGCAGGGTGAAGACCGGCTCACTGCCGGACAGCTGCCGCACATAGGTATCCATCACGCCTTCGCGTTCCACCGTGATCAGCGCGGTCGCTTCGCGGAATGGCATGCGCAACTGGAAGCTGGCCGTTTCACCGGGCTCGTAACGCTTGCTCTCCGGCAGCAGATCGATACGGTCATTGTCGGTCACATTGAACCACCAGTCGGCACCATCGGCCACCCAGGTTTCACGCTGGGTGATGGCGGCGCGCTGCTCGCCGTCGCGGGTGCTGGCACGCAGAATCAGATTACCGGAGGCTGGTGCCTTGACCTGACAGATTAGCAGACCCTTGCTATCGGTGCGCCCTGCACACGCGGCACCCAGCGCTTTGACTTCGCTATGGTTCTCATAGGCGTAGAAGCCGCCGATCAGACGGCGCCGGTGCGAGTAATGTACGCGCTGGAAGAAGTCGACGCTCACCGGGGCATCGGCCACCGGCCGGCCCTGCAGATCGAGTACCACCGTAGTGAATTTCATCGCTTCCTTGCTGATCACCCAGCCATCTGGCTGGATACCGATCAGATAGGCTGAATTCCACAGCGGGATGCGGGCACTGGCCGACAAGGTTTCGCCATTCGCATCCTGATACGACATCTCGGCGAGCAACTGGCGCGGCGTGGTAACAGCGGGCAGTTGATCGAGCGTGACGCGCGCGCCACCCGATTTATCCAGCGTCAGCTTGCGGCTCTTCAGACCAGTCAGTCCATCGGCCGAGCCTTCCGCCTGGCCACCGTCTTCACCTTGCCCCAACTCGAACTCGCCACTATCGTCATCGAAAGCGCGCTGCTTGCGCTCGACGCCCAGCGTGACATCGCCGGCGTTAAAGGTGAAGTCGGCATAATCCTCGAAGCTGATGAAGCGATCTTCCACGACGCTACGCAGTTGCACCTGCGCGCCGGCCGCTGCGCCACCGGACAGATAACTGAGCTGGACATCCAGATCCACCGCCCTGGCCTGAATCGCCGGCTGCTTCGGCCCCTGCATCAGCGCCTTCATGGTCGGCACCCGGAACTGCTCGACGCGGAAGCGTCCCGCCTCGCGGCCACCGAGCAGCACCACATACCAGCCTTGCTTGGCCTCGGCCGGAATCTGCCACTGGTTTTCCGCGCTACCGTTGGCGCTCCAGTTCAAAGCCACTGTATAACGCTGCTCGCTGCCCTCGTGCTGCAGGATCACATTGTCCGGCTGCGCCTTGCGTTCTTCCGCCGTCAGCTGACGGCCATAACGTCCGCGCCGGTTCTTTCCGGCGCCATCGCTAGCCGTCACCAGCGTGAAACCCTGCGCCACATGACGCCGCAGGAAGTGCTTCATGTGCAGCGTTTCGCCAGCGCGCAACAGGGTCCGATCGAACACCGTGCTGGCAATCACGTTATCGGCGCTGCCGTCACTGGTGGGCACATTGAAGCGCCAGCTTTCGATACCGCGCGTCCATTCGGACAGCGTGAAGGTCATATCGCTGCCGCTATGCGCGCTGATGAAATAGCCACTGCTGCGCGGGCAGCGCGGCTCCGGCAATTCCTGCGCAATGCTGGCCACCCCATTCTGGTCCGTCACGCCTTGCCACAGCAGCTTGCCATCGCAGGCGCGCACGCTGACCTGCGCCTGCGCCACTGGCTGGCCTTTGTCGAGCGACGTCACCCACACCAGCGACGAACTCGCACCATGCTTGAAGTGCGCCACCATATTGGTCACCAGCGCCGCCGCACTCACATAGGCGGTGGCCGGTTTGCGCACGCCGCCGGACAGTCCGGCACCTAGCCGCGGGCTAGCCAGTTCCACCACATAGAAGCCCGGTTTGCGCAACGGGATGCCGACCACTTCGAAGGCTTTCCGGCCAGCCGGCTTGGGAACAGCAAAGCGTTCGATGCGGCCTTCCGCGCCACTCTGCTGGTTCGACAGCAACGGCCTGAATAAGGCATCGCCATATAACTCATCGAACTCGCCGCCATAACTACTCAGGCGGCGCAACCATTTAAGAACCTGCTGTTCCTGTTCATTCTGCGTCAGCGCCAGGTCGTTAACACGCAGACTGGCGCCCTCCACCCGCGCCGTGGTAAGCGCCAGACTAGGCTCCACATTGCGCAAGGTGACTGGCAGCATGCGATCGCCCTTCGCTTCAATAATGCCAAAGCGCGCCGGGAATTTGATCAGCGCTGGCTGGCTATCGGTACGCACCTGCAGCGGGTAACGCTCGGCGTTGAGCAGCGTACGTCCGGCATCATCTTTCAGCGCGGCCGGCAGCACCAGCGACAGCGTGGCGTTCTCGGGGAATGGACCATTGAATACCAGCGTCCTGCCATACTGGATCACCTGCTCCTGCTGCTCCTGCTGCTCCTGCTGCTCCTGCTGTTCCAGTTTGCCCGGATAGGTCTTCCCGCCTGCGCCCCTGAGGGTGATGGCCCGTAAATCTGCCTGCGAGACTGGCGCCGAAAACTGCAGGCGCATCGGCAGAAACGGAATGCAGCCGCCATTTTTTTTCAGTCTGTCGCAGCTAAAGCGGGCGCTAAAATCGGCACGGGTATGGAAGGACAGATGCTGATCCTGCGCGCTTACCATGCCCTGATCGGCGGCGATATCGGCGCTCCAGACCAGCGTCATATTGGTATCGGCCGGCAAGCGCTGCTTGCACTGCAGGACCGCCAGCGGCAGTGGTTCGAAACGCTGCCTGTCCTGCACTGCCAGTCTGGATTGCCACACCACGCCGCGTGCACGGAAATAGCCGACCAGATAACGCTCGACAAATTCCTTGCGCTGGCTGAGCACGCGCTCACGCTCATCGCCCGTCAGCAAGCGCACCCCGATCTTTTCGTTGACGCCCTGTGCCAGACACCACGCGTGCTGGCTGATACTGGTCTGATCGGCGGCGGCATCGAGTGCCAGAATAAACACCTGCTGCTCGTCGATGTCGTAGGCGCCTTCATACGGCAAGCTGCGCACCACCTTGGGCCCGCCGGTGCTGAAGCTATACGCCCGCACGCCGTCCAGCAGCTGTCCGGCGAGGTCTTTGACCCCTTCCTTGAGCGTGAAGCGACAGGATAGTCCGGCCGGCAGGTCGCGCTCGAAGTCATACGCCCAATTGCTGCCGTCGACCCAGCGCCCCTTGCCAGGCACGGCGCAATCAACAGCAAACGGATCATCAAGGCGGATGTCGCCGAGCGGCACCATCTGGGTACTGAAGCGTGCGGTGGCCTGTCGCACACCTTTGACGACACCTTGCGGACTAAATGCGCTAAGCGAACTGGCGGCCAGAGCGGCCAGCGGCAGGCTGCACAGTGCAGCGATGCCGAGAAGACGGGAAAGCAGGCGCATGCCAACTCCGTGAGCAGATGGGGAATCAGCCCAGTGTTGCAAACGCGCGCGGCAAAGTCAACAATATTACTGAAAAAACATCAAGCACTCGCCGCGCTTTGCCTTCAACTTACAGCAGATCGAACACCGCCATCGACTCGACGTGGGAGGTGTGCGGGAACATATTCACCACACCGGCTTTGCTCAGGGTGTAACCGGCGCCGACCAGAATACCGGCATCGCGTGCCAGCGTCGACGGGCTGCACGATACGTAGACGATGCGTCGTGGCAGCAGATCAGGATGGCTCTGGCTGAGCGCCACCAGTGCTTCGCTGAGCGCCATCGCGCCGTCGCGTGGCGGGTCGATCAGCATGCGGTCGAACTTGCCCAGTTCGACCAGATGCTCGGCCGTAATCTCGAACAGATTGCGCGTGTAGAAGGTGGTTTTGGCGGACAGACCATTGGCCTTGGCATTGTCGAGCGCACGTTCGGTCAGCGAAGTCAGACCTTCGATGCCGACCACTTCGCGCGCCTGCGTCGCCAGCGGCAAGGTGAAGTTACCCAGACCGCAGAACAGATCGGCCACGCGGTCCTGTGGCTGCACTTCCAGCAGGCGCAAGGCCTTGGCCACCAGCACGCGGTTGATGTAGTGATTCACCTGGGTGAAATCGACCGGCTTGAACGGCATGCGGATACCGAATTCCGGCAGCAGGTAATGCAACTCCTCACCCAGCGGATAGTAGGGTGCTGCCGTTTCCGGTCCCTTGGTCTGCAGCCAGAACTGGATTTTGTGCAGATCGGCAAAGGCTTTCAGTTTGACTTCATCGTCGGCCGTCAGCGGCGCCATGATGCGCAGCACCAGCGCCGTCACGCCTTCACCGATCGCCACTTCGATCTGCGGGATCTGGTTAAACAGGGTCAGCGAACCAATCAGGCCACGCAGTGGCAGCAGCAGGTCCGAGACGTGACGCGGCAGAATTTCGCAGCTATCGATATCGGCCACAAACGCCGATTTCTTCTCGTGGAAACCGACCAGCACGGTATCTTTTTTCACCACATGGCGCACTGACAGACGGGCCCGATAGCGGTAGCCCCAGGTCGGACCATACATCGGCCGCATCATGGTCTGGGCCTTAACCTTGCCGATGTGGACCAGATTATCTTCCAGCACGCGCTGTTTGACGGCGACTTGCGCGCCCGGCTCCAGATGCTGCATCGAGCAACCGCCGCACAGTTCGAAGTGGCGGCATTGCGGCTTGACCCGCATATGCGATTCGCGCAGCAGTGTGTCCATGCGCGCCATTTCCCAGTTTTTCTTTTTCTTGAAGGTGGTGAACGTGACGCGTTCGCCGGGCAAGGCGCCCTCGACAAACACCACTTTACCGGGCGAGCCGTCTTCGTTTTCCAGATGGCCGACGCCACGGGCGTCCATGTCGAGCGATTTAATGACGAGGGTATTTTCTTGCATAGCGTTCAATAAGATAAGTGACAGCAGCGGGAAAGCAGACGCCGGCCTGCGCAGACCGGGTCGATATGATAGCAGAAGGGAGCGTCAGGACTGAAACAAGTGCCCGCAGCGCCAGGCTGGCAAGCACAGTCAGCAGCGTGGCGAGCGCTGGCTACAGCAGGGAATCGCGCACCACGCCACGCGCTGCCATGGCCCGTTTCAGTTTCAGCAGGGCTTCCTGCTGAATCTGGCGGACCCGCTCGCGGGTCACGCCCATTTCCTCGGCCAGCGTTTCCAGCGTCGCCGGATCGTCGTTGTCGAGGCCGAAACGGCGCATGATCACCACCCGCTGCTTGTCCGGCAGACGGGTCAGCCAGTCGCGCACCAGCAGCGTCATTTCGTGGTGTTCGGCGCGCGCATCGGGACTATCTTCGCTGGCACCGGGCAGCATATCCATCAGCGAGGACTGGGGATCGTTGTCGAGCGGTGCGTCGAGCGAGGTAGCATGTTCGGACATGGCCAGAATATCCTGCACTTCCTGCACCGGCCGTCCGACCAGTTCGGCAATGTCCTCGGCCGTGGCATCCTTGCCGTTGTGATGCAGTGCTTCCAGATGGTATTTGCCGCGCAGGATCTGGTTCAGTTCGCGCACCATGTGCACCGGCAGGCGCACGGTGCGGGCCTGATTCATGATGGCCCGCTCGATACTCTGGCGTATCCACCAGGTCGCATAGGTCGAAAAGCGGAAACCGCGCTCCGGCTCGAATTTATCGATGGCGCGCATCAGGCCGATGTTGCCCTCTTCTATCATGTCGAGCAACACCACGCCACGGTTGATGTAGTGCTTGGCAATCGACACCACCAGCCGCAGATTGTGCTCGATCATGGTCTGGCGCGCGGCAAAATCGCCACTCTTGGCCAGCGTAGCGAAATGCACTTCCTGCGCCGCCGTCAGTAGCGGACGGGTACCGATCTGGTTCAGATAGTGCTGGGTGGTATCGGTCGACAGCTCGGCCGCCAGCACTTTTTTCAATTCATCGACACTTGCCAGCACAGCACCGCTGGCGCTGACCTCGGCGTCACCCGGCTCGATCGCCACCTCATCGTTGCTGTCTTCCCGATAGTCATCGGGCAGCGCGTCGTCGTCCATGGAATCGTGCGAGGTTGATGTCATAGCGTGGCTAACGGTTAGGCAGGAAGCGCGACGGATCGACCGGTTTGCCCTGCTGGCGGATTTCAAAGTGCAGTTTGACAGTATCGGTATCCGAATCGCCCATTTCTGCAATCAGTTGTCCCTTGGTCACGGTGTTGCCTTCCTTAACCACGATGCTGCGATTGTGGGCATAGGCCGACAGCAAGCTATTACTGTGTTTCACGATCACCAGATTACCATAACCACGGATGCCGCTACCGGCGTACATGACTTTTCCCGCACCCGCTGCGACAACCGGCTGGCCCGCCTTGCCGGCGATGTCGACGCCCTTGTTCTTGCCTTCGTCGAAGGTCGCGATCACCTTGCCTTCCGAAGGCCACATCCAGCTCAGCTTTTCCTCATCGGCGGGTGGTGCCGGAATCGTCACGGTAGGCGGTGGCACCACCGGTGGCGGTGGCGCCAGTTCGGCTGCGGCAAGCACGCCAGCGCCGGCAGCGGCCTTGCCGCCGCCCTTCTCGCCTCGGGCCGTATCGGGACGCTGCAACTCGGCCAGCGCCGCATCGGAATAGGCTTTCTTATCGCCGCGCGGCTCACTCTTGCGCGGCACCGGCGCCGGCTTGTCGGCAGGCGCCATCACGATGGCACCAGTCTGCACGGCCGCACCAGCCGCCAGCGTTTCCGGCGGCAGCACGCGCAATACCTGATCGACCTTGATATCGTTGGGATTGGCGAGATTGTTCCAGACCACCAGATCACGGTAATTCTGGCCATTTTCCAGAGCGATACGGATCAGGGTATCGCCTTTTTTCACTGTGTACATGCCGCGTTCGTCGCGTGGCGCACTCGGCGCTTCGACGGCTACCAGCGCTTTGCTACTCGATGGCACGGGGCGGTCCACCACCGGTGCCTGATTCGGCACACTGCGGCAGCCGGACAGCAGCACAACACTCGCTGCCAGTAATAATGTGGTTCTTTTCATTGTCATTCGTTGATTACCTGATTGCGTGCCGGTAGCACTACGCGCCGTCAGATGGTGCCGGCGCGCAGCGGAACGAAATGGCAATCTTCCAGTGTTTCTCTGGTCCATTCCGTCTTTCCGGTACGCGTGATTAATTCGAGGTGCTGGGCACGCGCGCCCACGGGGGCGACCAGTCGCCCGCCCAGCGTCAGCTGCTCCAGCAAGGCTTGCGGCACTTCCAGACCGGCCGCCGCCAGGATGATGCCGTCAAAAGGTCCCGCCTGCGGCAGACCGAGCATACCATCTCCGTAGTGCAGCCGCAGGTTGGGCACCCGCAAGGGCCGCAAATTCACCTTGGCCAGCTCGTGCAGCGGCTTGATCCGCTCGATCGAATACACCTCCTGCGCCACGCAGGCCAGCACCGCTGCCTGATAGCCGCAACCGGTTCCGATTTCCAGCACCCGCTTGAGCTGCCCGCCATTGCGCATCAGCTCGATCATCCGGCCCACAATATAGGGCTGGGAAATGGTCTGATGGTGGCCAATCGGCAGCGAGGCATCGATATACGCTTGCGAGGCCAGCGCTTCTTCCATGAACAGATGGCGTGGTACATTCTCCAGTGCCGCCAGCACCAGTTGATCCTGCACACCCTGCTTGGCAACCCTTTGCACCATGGCACGCCGGACCGCATCCGAGACCAGTGGGCTGGCACGCTGGGTGACTACTGGCTGGGGCGTATGGCTGGCCGGTCTGGCATGATTCGCCACCGGCCAGACCGGTTGCGGCACATGCCGCGCGGCATTCTGGGTGGCCGTCTGAGGCCGGGCAATACTGGACGAGCCCGGGGCCTTCTTATGTCCCGAGTCAACAACCGACGAGAGCGGAAGGGGAAAGCGACGCTGCTGGTCGGTCATGCCAAAGCCTTTGTCAGGACATCGAGCTGGGTTGTATGGGTAAGATCGATCTGCAGTGGCGTGATCGAAGTACGGCCTTCTGCGCAGGCATGGAAGTCGGTACCGGGCCCGGCATCCTTGGTGGCGCCCGGCGGGCCAATCCAGAAAATTTCCCGGCCACGGGGATCCTGTGCGCGGATCACCGGTTCGGCCTGATGACGCCGGCCCAGCCGGGTCGCCAGCGGCGCACGCAGTTGCGCATACGGCAGATTCGGAATATTCACATTCAGCAGGTACGGCGCCGGCAAGCTCGCCATGTACTGCTCGATGATATCGCGGGCATGCCGTGCCGCATCCTCGATGTGCTCCCAGCCGAATGCGCCTTGCGAGAAGGCGATGGCGGGAATCCCGAACAGATAGCCTTCGGTGGCGGCCGCCACCGTACCCGAGTACAGCGTATCGTCGCCCATATTCGGGCCATTGTTGATGCCGGAAACCACCAGATCAGGACGTTCGGCCAGCATGCCCGTCAAGGCCACGTGGACGCAGTCGGTCGGCGTGCCATTGACGAAATAGAAACCATTGGCGGCCTGCTGCACCGACAGCGGTCTATCCAGCGTCAGGGAATTGGAAGCGCCGGAACGGTTGCTGTCCGGTGCCACCACCACGATGTCGGCAATCGGCGCGAGCGCCGCCGCCAGCGCATTGATACCGGGGGCGAGGTAGCCGTCGTCATTACTGATCAGGATTTTCATACGACGATTTTACCTGAAGCAATGGCCGCCCTGCGCGTCTATGGCACCGCCGGTGCAGATAAATTTGCGTTAGCGCCCACCCGCCCCGCCGCCTGCCAGCGAGCTGTCGAGCGCCAGCAACTGTGCCGCCGTTTTCTGCACCAGTTCGGCACCGAGCGGCGGCATCGGCCGGCCCAGTGCCGTGTCGTAGGCCTCCTGACCGCCTTCCTGGCGCAATTCCGGCAGGAGCGCGACGGGCTCAGGAGGCTGGCCAGGGTGCTGGCCAGCATGGCTGCCCGTGCGTTTCAATAGTTGCGCCAACTGGGCACGAGCCTGCCGCACCGCCGGATGATACGGTCCTGTGCGCTTTAGACAGATTTGCAACACCGCGTCGAGCAGACTATGCGCCACATCCGGCTCCTCCAGGCGCAGCATGGTCCAGGCCAGCGCCGTGCGACTGGCCAGCGTGTCCGTGTGCTCGCTGCCAAGCAGGCGCTTGCGTTCGGCCAGCACTTGCTCCTGCAGGCTGCGCGCCGCAAGCAGCTCGCCTTGCTGGTACAACTGGCAGGCTTTTTCTGACATGCAACTTAGCGTCAGCGCATGCCCGCCCCCCGCTAGACGGGCGTACCCGGCCAGCACCTCGTCATACAGCGCTAGCGCACGTTGCCACATGCCCTGCGCACCCAGCGTGCCGGCCAGCTCCTGCCGTGCTGCCAGCGTATCGGGATGATCGACGCCTAGCAGACGGGTGCGGGCCTCGGCCACACACTCGAGCAGGAAGCGGGCCTCATCGAGTCGCCCGAGCTGACGCTGGGCCTGCGCTAGCGCTGCCATGCTGGTCAGGGTTTCCGGATGGTCTGCGCCCAGTACCTGCTGGCGCTGGCGCATGCCCTGTTCATGGCAATCGAGCGCCTGACGCCAGTGCTGCTGCTGCCCGTACAAGACCCCCAGCTGCCATTGCAGACGGGCCGTGAGTGTGGCGGCGCCCGCCGACGCTTGTGCCTGCGGCAACTGGCTCAGCAAATCCAGTTCGGCACGCGACTGCCAGGGCAAGTAGCCGGGCTCCAGCCACATCAGCAAGGTCTGATAGGAACGGGTCTGCGACAGCCGGTCGCCTTGCAGGTCGGCCGCGACCGCCAGCCGCTCGCCCTGCACAGGACTGCGCTCGCGCTGCAACTGCACCTCATCGCAATAGCTGTCCAGCGCAATCTGGCGCACCCCGTAGCACTCGCTTAGCAATTGTTCGAGACGCGCCTGGTAACCGGGCTGACGCGCAGCGTCGCCATAACGGCGTTGCAGGCGTTGCTGGTCATCATCGGCTTCCAGATGTAGCGCCAGCGGATACACCAGCAGGGGACGCTGCTCATCTTCGTGACTGCAACGGTAGTTGGCGGCGCGCCGCACCATCGCGCAGGCACCATCCAGACTGCTGCGCTCGGCACCGAACAGCACCACCAGCTTGCGTGGCAGCAGCGTGGTGCACAATCCCGCCGTTTCGGCCACGCCGCTGGCCGCATCGACCAGCACATGGCGGAAATGGCAGGCCAGCTGGGCGGCAAAGCAGCGGAACAGTGCCGGGCAGCGCTGGAACATGGCTTCCCAGTTCAGTCGCGCCAGTCGTTCACTGTAGTGCTCATCGAGCCGGCCGGCCGGCATCAGATACAGCTGACTGCCCTCATCGACGCGCAGCAGATACTGCTGCCAGTCCAGCGCCGCCAGCACCTCGTAGGCCAGCAGCGTGTCATCGGCGATGCCGTTCGGACGGTGTAACGCCAGTTGCGCCTGACAGGCTTCGAACAGCTCCAGCACCCCGGGACGGTTGCGCGGCAGGCCAAACAGCTGCTGCAGACCGGGTGCGTCGAGCGCCCAGTCGATCATCAGTACCGGACTGGTGGCGCCGCGCTGGCGCGCCAGCAGCAGCGCCAGATTCGCCAGCGCCGCAGTGCGGCTAGCGGCTTCGCGGTACGCATAAAAAGTGATGACTTCACCATGATCAGTCAGCGGCGGCAGCAACAGTGGCGGGGTTTCCATGACGGGCCTTTTAACGGGGGAAATTAGGAGGAGGAATCACCCGCCATTCCGGTGGAATCTCGGGCAGCACAAACTGGCTACAGTCGTGCTCGGGCGGCATGTAGCGCTTCAGGCAGTGATAGTGCTCGGCGATGCGCAGCACGATTTTTTCGATATCGGGCAGGAACTCGGGATTCGCTTTGAACGTGCTGCTGGCCAGCGTGTAGCGGGAAAAGTCCACATACATGCCGGGGCCGGCAATCTGTGGTGGCAGACCGACCGGATGGCGCGTCATGATGACCGGAATGATCAGGTGACTGGGCAGGCTGTACCAGCTGCTGCGCTCGGCTTCGATCAGCTGCATGGCGGCATACTCGCGCCGGGTATAGCCATGGGCTTCGTATTTCGGCGTGTAGATCACGATCATGCACACGCTTTCGCACAGGGCGCGGGCAATTTTCTGATCAAGGTCGTCACCGCCGCCCAGCTGGACGCTATCGACGAACAGTTCGTCTTCGTTATCGAAATGCGGCTCCAGATAGCACGCCAGCGCTTCGATCAGGTCATTCTTGAAGCGGCTCATGTACGCGTGATGGCCATGGGCATAACTGAAGAAACAGCCGTGTCGGATTGCCATGACATCCTCCGTAGCCGCACGCAAGCAGGTGCAGCACAGAGCTCACTCTAGCGCTCAGTCACGGCACAGGTTTGCGTCAGCGCAAAGGTGCGCCAGCGTCCTGCCTGTAGCGTTCCGAATTCAGGCCAGGCGCTGGCCGCCGATAAAGTTAGGGGGTAGGCGTCCGACGTGGCGCGTCAGGACTCGGCGGGAGGATCGCCCGCAGGCGGCTGGAAGAAGGCAATTACCTCGGCCTGTTCGCGGGTGCGCTTGAAGGCCGGCAGGCTTTGCCAGATGCGTTTGCCGTAAGGTTTGGAGATCACGCGCGGGTCGCACAGCATCAGCACACCGCGATCACCGACGTCGCGGATCAGTCGGCCGGCGCCCTGCTTCAGATTGATAATCGCTTCCGGCAAAGTGTGGTGCATAAAGCCGTTCTTACCCTGCTTTTCCATCACTTCGATACGCGCCGCCAGCACCGGATCGTCAGGCGGGGCAAACGGCAGCTTGTCGATGATCACCAGCGACAGCGCTTCACCGCGCACGTCGACACCTTCCCAGAACGACTGGCTACCGATCAGCACACCATTTCCGGCCGCGCGGAACTGGTCCAGCAATTCGGTACGACCCTTGTCGCCCTGCACGAACAGCGGGAAGGACAGGCCGCGCCGTTCGAATTCATCCCGCAGCCGTTCGGCGGCGCGCTTGACGGCACGCAAGGTGGTGCATAGCAGGAAAGTACGGCCACCGGCCGCTTCGATCACCGGCAGCGCCAGATCGAGTACCGCATCGGTATACCCCATGGAATTCGGATCCGGCAGCCCTTGCGGCACGTACAGAATGCCCTGCGAACCATAATCAAACGGACTCGGCCAGGTTACCGATGGCTCACCAGTCAGCCCCATCTGCTCGGCGAAATGGCTGAAGTCATTCTTCACGGCCAGCGTCGCCGAGGTGAAAATCCAGCTGCGCGGCACGCCTTCGCGCTGGCCATTGAAGATAGGCGCAATCGACAGCGGCGTCTTGTGCAGTTGCAGTGACGAAGCATAGGCTTCCACCCAGAACACCGCCTCGGCCCCCTTCTCCACGCGCGCCTTGGGATCGAACTTCCACGCTTGCAACTGCTGGGCCAGTTCCAGCCCGCGCTGGCGGCACTGCTCCAGCGTTTCCGCGCGCACCGCCTGGGTTTCCAGCACGGCCAGCATGCCATCCAGCTCGTCTTTCAGGGTTTGCAGCGCCGGGAAGAAATCACTGGACGGCGCAATCTGCGGCAGCGAGAGACGCACGATGTCCTGCGGGAAGGTCAGGCGCAGATCGCGCGCTGCCTTCTCGACCACGGTCACCACTTTGCCCCAGTCGGCGCCATCGCGGGCCTGCGACAGGCCTTCGGCCAGCACATCGCGGCACAGTTCCAGCACTTGCGAGGTGGAGAAGGTATCGCCGAAGAATAAGGTGGCGGTATCCGGCAACTGGTGCGCTTCATCGAAGATCACCGTATTCGCCGATGGCAGCAACTCGGCAATGCCGGAATCTTTCAGCGCCACGTCGGCAAAGAACAGATGGTGGTTCACCACCACCACATCGGCCTGCTGGGCTTCCTTGCGCGCCTTCATTACGAAGCAATCCTGATAGTACTGGCACTCCGCCCCCATGCAATTCTCGCGGGTGGAGGTCACCAGATTCCAGATCAGGGCGTTTTCCGGGACCCGCGCCAGTTCCGCCTTGTCGCCGGAATTGGTCATTTTCAGGAAGCGCGAGATTTCGCGCAGATGGCCGACATCGTCACGCGAGGTCATGCGGCCATTCTGCAGCGTACGCTCCAGATGGTAGTGGCACAGATAGTTGGAGCGGCCTTTCAGCAGCGCGACCGAGACGGGTGCCTGCAGGGCCGCGCGCACGGTCGGAATATCGCGCAGGAACAACTGATCCTGCAAGTTCTTGGTACCGGTCGAGATAATGGTCTTGCCGCCCCACAGCAGCGCCGGCACCAGATAGGCAAAGGTTTTGCCGGTGCCGGTACCGGCTTCGGCGATCAGGGTGGTCTGCTGGTCGATGGCCGCCGCCACGGCCTTGGCCATCTCGGTTTGCGAGCGGCGCGGACGATAGTCGCCCACGGCCGGACCCAGCGGGCCGCCCGCACCAAACAGGCGTTCGACCTCGGCATCGTGTTTTCCGGGGGGTAAATCGGGCGTCGTGCCGATAATGGCGGGCGCTGCCTCGCTAGACGGGGGTATGTGTTCGGTCAAAATAGACTTCGTAAGCGACGACTCAGGCCGGGACGTCCGGCACCAGTTGCATCTTGAGCAGGGTGATATGGTCTTTCAATTGCAGCTTGCGCTTCTTGAGACGGCGCAATTGCAGCTGATCGTGATGGCCGTCCAGCGTCAGCATGTTGATGACAGCATCCAGATCGCGGTGTTCAACGTCGAGTTCTATCAGACGACGCTGGATATCGATTACATCAGCCATAATTCTCGGTCTTTACCCACACAAAAAGTTTCATTGAAACATCGGAGTACTGCTTAACAACGATGACACCGTTCGTAGTGTAATCTACCCGGCGGCCCCAGCCAACTTTATGATGACGGGGACCGCCGGCCAGCGCACTGCAGGCGGCACTGCCCGGTGCACTTTACAGCACAGTTTCAGTGCTTGCCGCCTTACTGGCCTCGGGCGGCGGCAGCCTTCGCGTCCGCCTCGGCCTTGGCCTCGGCCTTGGCCTCGGCCTTGGCCTCAGCCTTGGCTCGCGCTGCCTCACTGGCAGCCAGACGCGCCTCGTTCTCGGCCTTCTTCTTCGCTACTGCAGCCTGCCGACGCAGCGCTTCCTGCTGCTTGCGCTCGAAGGCGGCCAGATTCTCTGCGCGCTTGGCTTCCCGCGCCGCATCCTGTGCTGCCAGTTTCTGCAGCTTCTGCGCATGCTGCGCTTCGCGATCCACCACAGGCCCGGACTGGGGTGCCGGAACGGACGTTTCATCCACGACTTTCGGCGCTTTGGGTGGCAAGGCAGCACGCTGGGCCTGCTCTTCGGCGTCCTTGCGGGCTCGCTCGGCCAGATCGGCGTCACGTTTTTCCACCGAGTCAGCACGTTTGAAATGCTCGGCATCCACCTCGGCAGCGCGCAGCAGCGCCAGTGCCACGCGGCGGGTTTCCTTGGCCTCGCCCAGACAGGCGTTGACAAAGAATTTTTCGTAGCAGACCCGTTCGGCTGCGCCATAGGCGTCATTGACGACGCTGCGTTCCTGCTCCACACGCAGCAGCGTCGCATTGGCCTGCTCGACCGTATGCACCTTGGGCCAGACTCCTACAGCAGACTCTGCCAACACGGGGGTGACCAGTGCCGCCAGCCACAGTCCGGCAAGGAGTTTCCTCACTATCTTCATCAACATTTTCCTGTTACGCCATCCCGTGCTTAAGCCAGCGCAGCGGCCGTGGCGCGCTGCTCCTTATCCATATATTCCTGCGACTGCATCTCGACAATCCGTGAGACAGTGCGGTGGAATTCATTGGCCAGGGTACCGGTGGTGTACAACTCTTCCGGCGCCACTTCGGCCGACATCAGCAACTTCACGCCCTGATCGTAGAACACATCGATCAGCCATGTAAAGCGGCGTGCCTCCGACGACATTGACGCCGACATCATGGGAATGCCGGACAATATCACGGTATGGAAGCGGCTGGCGATTTCCAGATAATCATTCTGCGAACGGGGGCCGCCGCACAGGGTATTGAAATCGAACCAGATGGTGGTACCGGCACGCCGCAGCGCACGGATCTCGCGCGCTTCGATGCGGATCATCGGATCTTCATCCGCGCTCTCGGCCACCTTGGCATAGGCCACCCGCAGCGCTTCATCGGTGGCCGCGTTGAGCGGAGTGTAATACGACTCCACCTGTTCCAGCGCACGGCCACGGTAATCGATGCCGGCATCGATATTCATCACATCGAGCTTTTCATACAGCAGCGCAATGGTCGGCAGAATCCGGTCACGATGCAGACCGTCCGGATACAGCAGCCGCGGATCGTAGTTGGAGGTCATAATGAAGGACACGCCGTTATCGAACAGCGCCTTCAGCAGGTTGTACATGATCATGGCATCGGCCACATCGGAGATGTGGAACTCATCGAAGCAGATCAGACGGTATTTCTTGGCCACCCGCTTGGCCACTTCGTCGAGCGGATTGGCCACGCCCTTCAGCTCGTCGAGCTGGCGGTGGACGCCGCGCATGAATTCGTGGAAGTGCAGACGGGTCTTGCGCACCACCGGCACCACCGAATAGAAACTGTCCATCAGGAAGGACTTACCACGCCCTACCCCGCCCCACATATACACGCCACGCGGCACGTCGGGACGGTTGATCAGGCGCTTGAAGGTACTGGCGCGCTGGCCTTTGTAGCTCACCCACTGGTCGTAGCACACTTGCAGACGGTCAACCGCACGACGCTGGGCAGCATCGGCTTTGAAATTACGCTGTTCCAGCGCATTCTGGTAAAACTCTTCGACGTTCATGAGGCTCTATTCTGTACAGCGCAAATAAAAAAAAGGGCGGACCGCAGTCCGCCCGCAGTCCGTGTCAGGAGTGCTTAGAAGTTCAGGGTACGCTTATCGATCGCCAGCGCTGCCTCTTTGGTAGCTTCCGACAGCGATGGGTGAGCGTGGCAGATACGCGCGATGTCTTCTGCCGAAGCTTTGAACTCCATGGCAACCACGGCTTCGGAAATCAGTTCCGAAGCCATCGGGCCAATGATGTGCACGCCGAGGATTTCATCGGTGGTCGCATCGGCCAGGAACTTGACCATACCCGAGGTATCGCCCAGCGCACGGGCACGGCCGTTGGCCAGGAACGGGAAGGTGCCAGCCTTGTAGGCGGTGCCGGCAGCTTTCAGTTGCTGTTCGGTTTTGCCGACCCAGGCGATTTCCGGCGAGGTGTAGATCACCCAGGGAATCGTATCGAAGTTGGTGTGACCGTGCTGGCCAGCGATACGCTCGGCCACGGCAACGCCTTCTTCTTCGGCTTTGTGCGCCAGCATCGGACCACGCACCACGTCGCCCACTGCCCACACGCCCGGCAGATTGGTTTTGCAATCGCCGTCGACGGCGACGAAACCACGCTCGTCCAGTGCCAGGCCGACTTTATCAGCGCCCAGACCGTTGGTGTTCGGGGTACGGCCGATCGAGATAATCAGCTTATCGAACACGGCGGTCAGTGCTTCGCCCTTGGCGTTTTCGTAGGCCACGGTGACGTTGTTGTCGCCCTTGGTGATGGTGCCGATCTTGCAGCCCAGATGGATGCCCAGACCCTGTTTGGTGAACAGTTTCTGTGCTTCCTTGGCGATCTGCTCGTCAACCGCGCCGAGGAACACTGGCAGGCCTTCCAGCACGGTGACTTCGGAACCCAGACGGCGCCATACGGAACCCATTTCCAGACCGATCACGCCAGCGCCGATCACACCCAGTTTGGCAGGCACAGCGTCAATCGCCAGCGCGCCGGTGTTGGACAGAATCAGTTTTTCGTCAAACGCAGCACCCGGCAGTTCGCGGGCGTTCGAGCCGGTCGCGATGATGACTTGCTTGGCAGTGATGGTTTCGTTGGCGGGTGCCGAAATGGCCAGCGGGTAGCCTTCTGCGGTAGCGGCGCCAGCGAAGGCAGCACGGCCGTGGAAGAAGGTCACTTTGTTTTTCTTGAACAGGAACAGGATACCGTCATTATTCTGTTTAACGACGGTGTTCTTACGTTTCAGCATCTGTGGCAGGTTCAGGGACAGACCGGCAACATCGATACCGTGTTCTTTGAACGCATGGCCAGCGTGCTCGTAGTGTTCCGACGATTGCAGCAGCGCTTTGGAAGGGATGCAACCGACGTTGGTGCAAGTACCACCCGGTGCCGGGCCGCCCTTTTCATTTTCCCAGGCATCCACGCAGGCTACCGAGAAACCCAGTTGTGCTGCACGGATCGCAGCGATATAACCGCCGGGACCGGCGCCGATGACGACTACGTCAAATTGTTTGCTCATCTTTTATTTTCCTATCAGTTCTTCTTCTGGCACAAAGATCCAGAGCAGAATGTAAATCGCGAGGCCGAAGCCAAACGTCATCACGAACAGCACGAACAGCAAGCGCCAGATCCAGGTTTCTACTCCGGTAATCTTGCCCAAGCCACCGCAGACACCACCGAGCCAGCGATCGCTCACAGAGCGGCGCAAACGGCTGATGTCATTGGAAAACTGCTGATCGGGATCGCCACCACTATTCAGTAGCTTGGCCTTGGCGGCGGCAAACTCCTGGTCCGACAAGGCGCCGGACTGGTGCAGTTCGTGCAAACGCTTAATTTCTTCTGCAACGCTCATGATTCTTCCTCTGAAGGGCGTTCCGGCCACAGGGCCGGAACGCCGGGGCATGGATTACAGTTCCAGCAGCAGGCGGGCTGGATCTTCCAGTGCCTCTTTCATTGCAACCAGACCCAGCACGGCTTCACGGCCGTCGATGATGCGGTGATCATACGACATTGCCAGGTAGTTCATCGGACGGATCACGATCTGACCGTTTTCGACCACAGCGCGGTCTTTGGTGGCGTGCACGCCCAGAATCGCCGATTGTGGCGGGTTGATGATCGGGGTCGACAGCATCGAACCGAAGGTACCACCATTCGAGATCGAGAAGGTACCGCCGGTCAGGTCGTCCAGGGTCAGCTTGCCTTCTTTGGCTTTGGCACCGAATTCACCGATTTTCTTCTCGATGTCAGCGATCGACATCTGGTCAGCGTTGCGCAGAATCGGCACCACCAGACCGCGTGGCGAACCGACGGCGATACCGATGTCGAAGTAGCCGTGGTAGACGATGTCGTTGCCATCCACCGAAGCGTTCAGGATCGGGTATTTCTTCAGTGCGGCCACAGCAGCTTTAACGAAGAAGGACATGAAGCCCAGCTTGACGCCGTGTTCTTTTTCGAACTTGTCTTTGTACTTGTTACGCAGGTCCATGACTGGCGCCATGTTCACTTCGTTGAAGGTGGTCAGAATCGCGTTGGTCGATTGCGATTGCAGCAGACGCTCGGCGATACGGGCACGCAGACGGCTCATCGGCACGCGCTCTTCCGGACGATCGCCCAGATTGGCAGCAGCTGGTGCCGCCACTTGTTGCAGCGAAGCTTTGGCTGCTGGTGCAGCCAGCGGAGCAACCGCTGGCGTCGCTTTGACCGAAGCGGCCAGTGCATCACCCTTGGTGACGCGACCATCTTTGCCCGAACCGGCAACGTCGCTGGCGCTCAGACCTTTTTCCGACAGGATCTTGGCAGCAGCTGGCATGGCCACGTCGCCCTTGTTGGCGGCAGCGGCAACTGGTGCGGCAGCGACGGCAGCGGCTGGTGCAGCGGCGGCAGCAGCAGGCGCGGCAGCAGCGGTCGCTTCGGTGTCGATGATGGCGATCAGTTCGTCGGCAACCACGGTGCTACCGTCGCCTTTGATGATGCTGATCAGTACGCCGGCGGCCGGCGCTGGCAGTTCCAGCACCACTTTATCGGTTTCGATGTCGATCAGGTTTTCGTCGCGCGCAACGCTGTCGCCGACTTTTTTATGCCAGGTCAGCATGGTTGCTTCTGCGACCGATTCCGACAGTTGAGGAACTTTAACTTCGATTTGTGCCATGTGTAACTCCGTAAATTGTAGTGGTGCGGCGCTGCGCAAACTGCTGGCGCGCGCGCCTGAGTGATCAAGCTGGTGAACCTGAATCGTGGCGCCGCGCTGTGCGCGGCGCCAGCCTGCCTTACTTGGTCAGAATGAAGCCTTTCAGCTTCGAGAATGCCGTTTCCAGCAGATCTTTTTGCTGGGCATAGTGCTTGTCGTAGTAACCGACGGCCGGCGATGCCGACGCTGGGCGACCGGCGTAAGCCAGACGCTGACCGGCATCCATGCTCTCGAAGATGTTGTGCTGAATCTGGAACCATGGGCCCTGATTCTGCGGCTCGTCCTGGGCCCAGACCACTTCGGTCAGGTTCGGGAATTTCTTCAGTTCGGCAGCGAACGATTTGTGCGGGAACGGATACAGCTGTTCCACGCGGATGATCGCGGTATCGGTCTGACCACGGGTTTTGCGTGCATTGACCAGGTCGTAGTAGACCTTGCCCGAGCAAGCGACCACGCGTTTGACTTTCTTGGCATCGATTTTGTCGTCGACTTCACCGATCACGGTCTGGAACGCACCTTTGGCCAGATCGGTCAGTTGCGAACCGGCATCCTTGTTACGCAGCAGCGATTTCGGCGTGAGGATGACCAGCGGTTTGCGGAACTGACGCACCATCTGGCGACGCAGCACGTGGAAGATCTGCGCGGCGGTGGTGGGCTGCACCACTTGCATATTGTTGTCTGCGCACAGCTGCAGGAAACGCTCAGGACGGGCCGACGAGTGCTCCGGACCCTGACCTTCGTAACCGTGTGGCAGCATCATCACCAGACCCGAAGCACGACCCCACTTCACTTCGCCGGAGCTGATGAACTGGTCGATCACCACTTGTGCGCCGTTGACGAAGTCGCCGAACTGGGCTTCCCAGATGGTCAGGGTATTCGGTTCAGCGGTCGAGTAACCGTATTCGAAGCCCAGTACCGCTTCTTCGGACAGTACCGAGTCAATCACGGTGAACGGTGCCTGACCTTCGGCGATGTTCTGCAGTGGCACATAGGTGCCGGCATCCCAGCGCTCGCGGTTCTGATCGTGCAGCACGGCGTGACGGTGTACGAAGGTACCGCGACCAGAATCCTGACCGGTCAGACGTACCGCGTAGCCGGAAGCGACCAGCGAAGCGTAGCCCAGATGCTCGCCCATACCCCAGTCCAGATTCAGTTCGCCGCGGCCCATGGCCGAACGGTCTGCCAGTACTTTTTCAACCAGTGCGTGGACTTTGAAGTTTTCCGGGACGGTAGTGATACGGCCAGCCAGGCGTTTCAGTTCCGTCATCGGCACGGCGGTGTCGGCGCTATCGGTCCACTTGCGGTTCAGGAACGGCAGCCAGTCGACCGCGAACTTGTTCTTGAAGTTGGTGATGACCGGATCAACGGTGTGCTTACCGGCATCCATGGCATCACGGAAGGCCGATTGCATTTTTTCGCCGCCATCGGCAGCGATCACGTTCTGTGCCACCAGTTTGTCGGCGTACAGTTTGCGGGTACCAGGGTGCTGACCGATTTTCTTGTACATCAGCGGCTGGGTCAGCGCTGGGGTATCCTGTTCGTTGTGGCCCAGCTTGCGGTAGCAGATGATGTCGACAACGATATCTTTCTGGAACTGCAGACGGTAATCCATGGCGATCTGCGACGCCAGTACCACGGCTTCCGGATCATCGGCATTCACGTGCAGTACCGGTGCTTCGATCATTTTGACCACGTCCGAGCAGTAGATGGTCGAACGGGCATCGCGCGGGTCGGAGGTGGTGAAACCGATCTGGTTGTTGATCACGATGTGCACGGTACCGCCAGTGCCGTAACCACGGGTTTGCGCCAGATTCAGGGTTTCCATCACAACGCCCTGCCCCGCGAACGCGGCATCGCCGTGCACCAGAATTGGCAGCACTTGCTTACCAGCGTGGTCGCCACGGCGATCCATACGGGCTTTCACGGAACCTTCTACCACTGGGTTGACGATTTCGAGGTGCGATGGGTTGAAGGCCAGCGACAGGTGCACCGGACCGCCAGCGGTGGTGATGTCGGACGAGAAGCCCTGGTGATATTTCACGTCACCGGCTGGCAGGTCGTCGCCGTGCTTGCCTTCGAATTCTTCGAACAGTTCTTTCGGCGATTTGCCGAGGGTGTTGACCAGCACGTTCAGACGACCGCGGTGGGCCATACCGATCACGATTTCCTGTACGCCTTTTTCGCCGGCGCGCTGGATGATTTCATCGATCGAGGCGATGAAGGTTTCGCCGCCTTCCAGCGAGAAACGCTTCTGGCCGACGTATTTGGTGTGGAGGTAGCGTTCCAGACCTTCTGCAGCGGTCAGACGCTCCAGAATGTGCTGTTTCTTTTCTGCGCTGAAGTTAGGCGTCGAACGGATCGATTCCAGACGCTCTTGCAGCCAGCGTTTTTCGGCAGGGTCCGAGATGTACATATACTCGGCGCCGATCGAACGGGTGTAGGTATCGCGCAGGAAGTTCAGCAGGTCGCGCAGGGTCGCGGTCTCAGGGCCGAAATAGGTGTTGCTGATGTTGAACACGGTGTCCATGTCCGCATCGGCGAAGCCGTAGAAGGCTGGGTCGAGTTCAGGAATGGCAGGACGTTCCTGGCGCTGCAGCGGGTCCAGATTGGCCCAGCGCGAGCCGAGGTAACGGTAAGCAGCGATCAGCTGGGTAGCGGCAACGCGCTTGCGACCCATTTCGGCATCGGCCGAAGCGACCACGGTGCGGATCGGACCAGCTTTCGCACGTTCGGCGAACGAGGCGATCACGGAAGCGTGAGCTACGTCGGGTTTATTGGAACCATCGACAGCCGGTACGTGTTGCATGGCGTCGAAATAGGCGCGCCAGTTATCTGGCACGGAACCCGGATTGTCGAGATACGCTTCGTACAGTTCTTCGACGTACGGAGCGTTCCCACCAAACAGGTAGGAGTTGGACGTAGATTGTTGCATCATATTGCTCACCTTTCTTCGCGCTTCGCGAGGAATTAGCGGGTTAATCTAACCTTCCGCGACACGGCCTGACCGGTTAGCGGATTGCACATCAAGTTGTGGGGAAGGGCTATATTTCTTCGGGTACTACAAAATTGGTCATTCAGGATAGCACCGGTATTGTATCCGAACAACCATTTGTGCGCGAATATCACACGAAAACTTGCACCTTATTTGCACCTTATTTGAACTTTAATGTGGCATTAAGTCAGGAACTGAGTAAGCAAGCATGCGGCGGACCCTACTTTGGCGACTGCAATGTTTTCAATATTCTAAGCTTGCGGTGTTTTAGCGCAGCACGGTTGGCGGGCGCGCCAGGCTGTATTGGGTGTGGGCCAGCCAGCCGGCATCGTGCACAAACCATTCCGCCAGAAAGTCGAGCATGGCGCGCAGCGCTGCCGACATCTGCTGGCGCGAGGTATAAATGGCGTGAATACCCATCTGTTGCGGCGTGAATTGCGGCAGCAGCGCCACCAGTTGACCGGTCGCTATCAAGGGCGCGGCACTGTAGCGCGGCTGCAGAGCAATCCCGGCGCCGGCCAGCGCAGCCTTCAACAGGACAATATCTTCGTTGGCCGACAGATTGCCACTCACCGGCACCGACACAGCTTCGCCGTGACGGTCGGTAAATTGCCACAGACTCTTGCCAAAATAGCTATAGGTCAGGCAGTTATGGGCAGCCAGATCACTGACCTGCCCCGGCGCACCATGGCGCGCCAGATAGGCCGGCGCGGCACATACCACCGAATCGCACCACGCTAACTGGCGCGCAATCAGGTTCGGCTCCAGCGCATTGGTAATGCGCAGCGCTAGATCGATGCGCTGCTCGACCAGATTCACGGCGCGGTTACTCATCTGCAGATCCACCGAGGTGTGCGGATAACGCTGCAGATAAGCCGTAACGGCCGGCGCCAGTGCCGCCTGCGCCAGCGACTGCGAACAACTCAGGCGCAGCAAACCGTGCGGAGCCCCTGCTTCGAGCGGTGCCGTCAACGCCATGGTGCCGGCCAGCTCGAGCATGCTGCGGCAACGTGCCAGCGTCAGCGCGCCTGCCTCGGTCAGACTCAGGCGGCGGGTGCTGCGATGAAGCAAGCGGGCGCCAGCCCAGCTTTCCATCTCGGCCAGATAGCGCGTCACCATGGCCCGTGACATATCGAGCGCATCGGCCGCGGCGATCATGCTGCCCCGCTCGGCAATACTGACAAACACTTGCGCCGCCGTGATCCTATCCATTGATTCGTCCGATTTATGCAATTAATTAGCAAAGATTATCGTATTTTTCTACCGGATAAAGAAATTTAAGATGACGTCATTCCAACTCATTACGAAAGACCATCATGATCAAGCAAACTCTGTTGTCTACCGCCCTGCTCGCCACGCTGGGCAGCGCCAGTGCTGCTGCACTGAAAGTGGAAGTCTTCAATCCCGGTGAAGCGGCAATCTTCCCGGTGGCCTCGGTGCTGGTCAGCGGCGCCAAGGATGCGGTACTGATCGATGCGCAGTTCTCGCGCGGCGAAGCACTGAAACTGGTCGAACAGATCCGCGCCAGCGGCAAGCGCCTGACTACCGTGTATGTCAGCCACGGCGACCCGGACTTCTACTTCGGTCTGGACGTGATCCACGCCGCCTTCCCGCAGGCGCAGATCGTTGCCACCGCGCAGACCGTAGCCGCCATCGAGAAAAAGAAGGATGCCAAAGTGGCCTTCTGGGGTCCCATCCTGAAAGACAACGCCCCGCACAGCATCATCGTGCCGCAGATCCTTGCCGGTGACCGTATCGTGTTGGAAGGCGAAACCTTGCAGATCGCCGGTCTGCAAGGCCCGACCCCGGAGCGCAGCTATGTCTGGATTCCATCGATCAAAACGGTGGCCGGTGGCGTGGTGGTGTTCAACGACCTGCACGTGTGGACTGCAGACACTCAGAGCGTCGCCTCGCGCCAACAATGGCTGAGCACGCTGGACGGCATCGCAGCCCTGCAACCACAGACCGTGGTGCCGGGTCACTTCAAGACGGGCAGCGCGCTGAGCCCGGCCAGCATCGGCTTTACGCGTGACTATCTGGTGCGCTTTGAAGCGGAAACGGCAGCGGCCGCCAACAGCGCTGCCCTGATCGCCCGCATGCAGGAACTGTATCCGCAGGCTGGCCTGAAAGCAGCACTGGACACCAGCGCCAAAGTCGCCAAAGGCGAAATGAAGTGGTAATACGCTGAGAACAGGCGGTGACGGCGCAAGTGTAGTGGTACACTGCGCCGTCCTTGTTTACCGCCTGTTCCCATGCATACCCTTGAGCAGTTGCGCAGTGGCGCTCTGGCTGGACTTACGCGCCTGACCATGCGCTGCGGCCTTACCGAATTCCCGCGCGAAATCTACGCTCTGGCCGACAGCCTGGAAATTCTCGACCTCTCCGGCAATGCACTGCGTGCGCTGCCCAACGATCTGCACCGACTGCACAAGCTGCGCATCATCTTCTGCTCGGACAATCTGTTTGAAGAACTGCCGGTAGCACTGGGCGCTTGTGCGTCGCTGACCATGGTCGGCTTCAAGGCCAACCGCATCCGCCATGTGCCCGCTGCAGCCCTGCCCGCCGCTTTGCGCTGGCTGGTGCTGACCGATAACGCCATTGAAGAGTTGCCTGCCGAGCTAGGGGAACGCCCGCAACTGCAAAAGCTCATGCTGGCCGGGAACTGTCTGCGTGAGCTGCCCGCCGCCATGGCCCGCTTGCACAAACTGGAACTGCTACGCATCGCCTGCAACCAGCTGACTGCGCTGCCGGACTGGCTGCTGGCACTGCCACGCCTGACATGGCTCGCTTACGCCGGCAATCCCCTGTGCGCCCCATTGGAAGACACCCTGGTGCACACACCCTCTGCCGCCATCCCGTGGTCCGCGCTGACACTGCGCGACAAGCTCGGCGAAGGCGCCTCCGGCATCATCTACCGTGCCGACTGGCGACAGGACGGCGGTAATAGCGGTAATAGCGGTAATACCGGCACCAGCGGCACCGTCAGGCCAGTCGCCGTAAAAATCTTCCGCGCCGCCATGACCAGCGATGGTTCGCCGCTCAGTGAGATGGCTGCCTGCCTCGGCGCCGGTGCCCATCCGAACCTGATTCCCGTACTCGGCCACGTGGCAAACCATCCCGATGCCAGCCATGCCCTGCTGATGGCGCTGATCGATCCCGCCTTCCACAATCTGGCCGGGCCACCCAGTCTGGACAGCTGCACGCGCGACTGCTACGCGGCTGACAAACGTTTCGACCTGAGCACCGCGCTGGCCATCGCGCGCGCCATCGCCTCCGTCGCCGCACAACTGCATCGCCACGGCATCATGCACGGCGACCTGTATGCCCACAACATTCTGCACGACGACCATGGCCAGACACTGCTGGGCGACTTTGGCGCGGCCTCCTTCTACGACGCCGCCGGTCCCCAGGCCGACGCCATGCAGACGCTGGAAGTGCGCGCCTTCGGCAATCTACTGGAAGAATTACTGGACCGCTGCGACACCGTGCCGCTCGCCTTGCGCGCACTGCAAGCGGCCTGCCAGCAGGGCCAACCCCGCTTCGCCCGGATTAACGAAGAGCTAGACAATCCATTCTAGATATTTTATTCTACGCCCATGAGTACCGCCAACCTGCCCAAACCGACCGCTGCCGAACTGGAAATGCTGCGACTGCTATTTGCGCTCGGCCCTGCCACGGCGCGGCAAGTGCACGAAGCCGCGCTGGAGGCGCGACCCGAGATGAACTACGCCACCGTGCTGCGGGTGCTGCAAGTGATGCACACCAAGGGCTTGCTGAAACGCGATGAAAGCCAGCGCGCCCACGTCTACGCGCCGGTACAGGAGCAGGACTCGGTCCAGACCAACCTGCTGAAGGATCTGATCCAGAAAGCTTTCGCCGGCTCCGGCAAAGCGCTGGTACTGGCGGCTTTGCGTGGCGGCCATGTCAGTAAAAAAGAACGCGCCGAAATTCAGGCCCTGCTCGATCAGGACCAATAGACGAACTCGCAGCGCTCAGCTAAGCTTTATTTGAGCGCGAGGTAGTGCTGCCCCGAGCGGCTGCCAGACTGGCTCTGCCCGTCAATCTTGAAGATACGCACCACGTCTTCCAGTGCATGTGACTGGTCTTGCAGGGCGTGGGCGGCGGCCGCTGCCTCTTCCACCAGTGCCGCGTTCTGCTGAGTAACCTGATCCATTTCGGCGATGGCCTGATGGACTTCGTTAATCCCGCTGCGCTGTTCATCACTGGCACTACTGATCGCGGCCATGATATCGGTCACGCGACGCACGCTTTGCACCACTTCTTCCATGGTCGCGCCCGCTGCCGTGACCTGTTTGCTGCCGATTTCGACTTTACCGACCGAGTCTTCGATCAGCTCCTTGATTTCCTTGGCCGCCCCGGCCGAGCGCTGCGCCAGATTGCGCACCTCACTGGCCACCACGGCAAAGCCACGTCCCTGCTCGCCGGCGCGGGCCGCTTCCACCGCTGCATTCAGCGCCAGAATATTGGTCTGGAAGGCGATGCCATCGATCACACTGATGATGTCGGCAATCTTGCGCGACGAGGCCGTGATCGACCCCATGGTGTCGACCACCTGCGCCACCACCTCACCACCTTTGACGGCAATCTGCGACGCCGCTGCCGCCATCTGGTTCGCCTCGCCGGCATTATCGGCATTCCGGTTCACCGCATTGCTCAGATGCTCCATCGACAAGGCGGTCTTTTCCAGTCGGGACGCCTGCGATTCGGTGCGTTGCGACAGATCGAGATTGCCGGCTGCGATTTCCGCCGAAGCCGACGTGACTTGCTCGGCCCCCTGACGAACCTGCCCCACCACAGCGGACAGATTCTGGCTAATGCCGTTCAAGGCCGCCAGCACGCGGCCGATTTCATCCTGATTTTCCACCACCAGATGCACATTCAGATCACCGCGGGCAATCTGTTCTGCCGCATGTTCGGCTTGAGCCAGAGGACGCGTGACGAAGGCGCGCACCAGCAGCAGCAACATCACGGCAAACACGATCAGTGCTACCGCAGCGATCAAGGCATAGCGGTTACGCAGCTGCTTCGCTTCGCGGGTAATTTCTTCCGTATAGGTACCACCCGCGATCAGCCAGTTCCACGGCGTAAAGGTATGGAAACTGATCATCTTTTCACGCGGCGCCTCACCATCTTTATCGGCCCACGGATAGGTCATCGATCCTGTTTTACTTTCCAGCATCTGTTTTACGAAGTAGCGCCCATCATGACTCTGCTGCTCGAGCACGTTCTTGCCCTCCATCGACGGATGGATCAATTCCTCACCCTGCTTTTTGCCGGGCGCGGCATTAATTACATGGACATATCCAGCGTCGCCAAGCTTGATTTCCTTGATCTTGGCTTTCAGCATGTTCAGGTTTTGTCCAATATCGAGACCGATAAACAGCACACCGATCACCTTGCCACTGCCATCCTTGATCGGATCGTACTGGGTGATGTACTGCTTACCGAACAGCGTGGCCAGACCACTGTAGCTATTTCCGGCCCGTAACAGCGGGAAACTGGGGTGAGCGCGATCGAGCTGGGTACCGACAGCACGCTCGCCATTTTCCTTTTTCAGGGACGTGGTCACGCGCACAAAGTCTTCCCCCTGTGCGGCAAACACGGTGGCCACCACGCCGGTGTCGGCCGTGAATTTATCAGGCAGGCTGAAATCCAGATTCAGGGTCTTACCGGCAAACTGCAAGGTCGGGGTAGGCTTGCCCGCAATGTCGACGGAGGTCGCGGTATCGAGCGTAAACTGCCCCTGTGCGAAGTGGCTGGCGAAAATGCGGGCAAAGCGCGAAGCCTCGTCCGTCATCGCGCTGTGGAATACTTCCACCGTGTTGCTGATGCCGGTGAGCGTATCACTCACGTTATCCTGGGCGCGCTCTTCCAGTATTCGCGCGGTACTCAGATTAATCAGGCTGAGAATAATCGCCAGCATGGCGCTCAGTAAGCCGAAGGTGAACACGGTAATCTTGGTACCGACATTCCAGCTTTTAAAATTTGTTATTGTGGTGTGCATAGTGGCCCCGTGATCGACGATGCAAGGATGTGTAGCCGGCAACTAATAACATTAGCACGGCAGTTTTTTACTTATTTTCTTGATATGGATCACTTTAGCACATTCCACGATTTGTTTTCTATAGGCAATATCCACAGTAAGAAATTATTTTTCTGGCTTTTCTGACAAGGTGGCGGACGAAAAAAAAGCGGGCCGCAGCCCGCTTTTTTATTGCATGAAGCAGCCGATTAACGCTGATCCAGTGGCTTCACTTCGCGCGTGGTCGCGCCAACGAACAGTTGACGTGGACGGCCGATTTTCTGTTCTGGATCGGCAATCATTTCGTTCCACTGGGCGATCCAGCCGATGGTGCGCGCCATCGCGAAGATACCGGTGAACAGCGACACTGGAATGCCCAGTGCCGATTGCACGATGCCCGAGTAGAAGTCGACGTTCGGGTACAGTTTGCGCGACACGAAGTATTCGTCGTTCAGTGCAATCTTTTCCAGTTCCATCGCCAGCTTGAACAGCGGGTCGTCTTGCAGACCCAGTTCTTGCAGCACTTCGTAGCAGGTTTCACGCATCAGCTTGGCGCGTGGATCGAAGTTCTTGTACACGCGGTGACCAAAGCCCATCAGCTTGACGCCCGAGTTCTTGTCCTTGACTTGCGCGATGAAGGCAGGGATGTTCTCGACGGTGCCGATTTCTTTCAGCATGTTCAGTGCCGCTTCGTTGGCGCCGCCGTGGGCAGGGCCCCACAGGCAGGCGATACCGGCAGCGATACAGGCGAACGGGTTGGCGCCCGACGAACCGGCCAGACGGACGGTCGAAGTCGATGCGTTTTGCTCGTGGTCCGCGTGCAAGATCAGGATGCGGTCCAGGGCGCGCACCAGCACGTCGTTGACCTTGTACTCTTCGCACGGGTTGGCGAACATCATGTGCATGAAGTTGGCGCTGTACGACAGGTCGTTGCGTGGGTACACGAACGGCTGGCCGACCGAGTACTTGTAGGTCATGGCGACCAGGGTCGGCATCTTGGCGATCAGGCGGATGGCCGACACTTCGCGGTGACGCGGGTCGTTGATGTCCAGCGAGTCATGGTAGAACGATGCCAGCGCGCCGACGGTACCCACCAGGACCGACATCGGATGCGCGTCGCGGCGGAAGCCGCGGAAGAAGAATTGCATCTGTTCGTGCACCATCGTGTGCTTGGTGACGGTGTCGACGAACTTGGCTTTTTGCGCCGCGTTCGGCAGTTCGCCGTTCAGCAGCAGGTAGCACGATTCCATGAAGTCGGCGTTGACGGCCAACTGTTCGATCGGGTAACCACGGTACAGCAGCTCGCCCTTGTCGCCGTCGATGTAGGTGATCGACGAGTTGCAGGCGGCCGTCGACATAAAGCCTGGGTCGTAGGTGAACTTGCCGCTACCGGCGTACAGTTTGCGGATGTCGATGACGTCCGGGCCAACCGTGCCTTTGTAGATTGGAAATTCAAGCGATGGGCTGCCATCGGAGAACGACAGGGTAGCTTTTGTGTCAGAGATATTCATGGGCTCTTCCTTCTCGGGAGTGAGTCGAAATTAAAATCAAAAATTCTGGCTGCAATTCGCACCGCATTCGGCAGTGCTACAGCGCGCCACTCGCACCGTTTGCAATATATCGCCCAGGCGTCTAGGCAATGCGCAGTCGTTGCAGCAGTGCGCGCACATGCGGCAGATCGACTTCGCCTTCCGGCTCTTTACGGGCCAGTACCAGATCCATTAACGCATTGTCCGACAAATCCAGCAAACGCGTCAGCGCGTCAACTTCTTCATCGGTCAATTCGGTTTCATACGCATCGAGAAAACGGGTCAGGATAATGTCGTTTTCCAGCAGGCCACGGCGTGAACGCCAGCGCAGGCGGGCGCGGTTGGCCGGGTCGGCCTGATGCGAGGACAAAATTGATTCTGTCATTTGGTTTACCACTTTACGTGTGCCTTGCGGCACGGTGCTGCTTTGCAGGCGCCGCCTGCAGGCAAGAGAGGATACCCTCTTCCGGCAAACGGCGCCCGGCGGACGCGATCAGGAGGATCAGATCACGCGGCGGACCATCAATTCCTTGATCTTGCCGATCGCCTTGTTCGGGTTCAACCCTTTCGGGCAGACGTCGACGCAGTTCATGATCGAATGGCAGCGGAACAGGCGGTACGGGTCTTCCAGGTTGTCCAGACGCGCACCCGTGGCTTCGTCGCGCGAATCGGCGATGAAGCGGTAGGCTTGCAGCAGGCCGGCAGGACCGACGAACTTGTCCGGATTCCACCAGAACGACGGGCACGACGTGGAGCAGCATGCGCACAGTAGACACTCGTACAGGCCATCGAGTTCTTCGCGCTGTTCCGG
>JAIXXN010000034.1 GCA_027490725.1 Oxalobacteraceae bacterium | reverse complement strand
TAGTTGGGGCTTTTTTGCGTCTTCGGGGCGCGTTCAGCACGGCACTGCCGTGCTTCACCCCCCACCAGCCAGAACGCGCTCAAGATCGCGCTCTGTGCAGGTGGGGGTTTTTTGCGTCTCCCCCCACCAGCCAGAACGCGCTCAAGATCGCGCTCTGTGCAGGTGGGGTTTTTTTGCGTCTGTCGCCACCCAAAATATGAATCCTTAAAGCAACAAAAATTACCATCAGTAATTTTTCCCTTGGCATAATCGGTTTAATCGCCTAAATTGATAAAAACGAGGGAAAATTGTTGCGGGTAAAGTGTCGTACGGTATTGGCCCGCTTGGTGTGTGCTGGAGGTGAAAATGAACGCTTTCAGGGAACGTTGGGCGCGGACGTCTACAAAACTCGCGCGATGGACTCATGCATTGAAACCCAACCGTGCCGCTGCAGTGGCGGTGGTGTTGTGTCTGTCCGTAACACTGGCCGGCTGGCAGTGGATGCGGGTGCAGGAGCGTGAGGATGAGATCTCGCAATTGGAGGTCTCGAGCGACCGTGTGTTCGTTGCCGTGCAACAGCGGCTCGACAACTATCAGTTGATCCTGCGTGGTGCCGCTGGCTATCGTCAGGGCAATCTCGCGATGAGCGAGGTCGACTGGCGTCGGTATATGGATGGTCTTCAATTAAGTCAGACTCAACCAGAACTGCTGTCACTGGTATTCAGTCCAGCTAATGCTGCGAATACGCCGCCACCTGGCGATCCTCGCTATGCCGCCTGGCTCAAGGCGCGCGACAGCGGCCAAGCCGCGATCAGCGCGCCCTTGACTGCGAACCTGATCCCCGAAGCAAGTCGCGGTCTGCTGGTCGCTATCTACTTGCCGGTCTACCGCCCCGATGCCGCATTGCTGACAGTGGAGCAGCGTCGCCTTGCACTGCAGGGCACAATGGTGGCACTGGTGCGCCTTGATGTGCTGTTGAACCGTTTGCTGGTGCGTGCCTATCCTGACGTCGCGGTGCAGCTCTACACGGGGATGCAGGCGGATCCACAACGGCAGGTGTACGGGGCACGTAAGTTGCCAGTCACTGATCTGGTGACGACGCGGCAGCTGGATTGGGGTGGTCGCCAATGGACGCTCATGATCCATGCGCGCGATTACGCCGGACTGGAAAGCCATAGCTGGCAATGGCTGCTGTTTGGTCTGAGTACGAGCGTGGCGCTGACCCTGTTGCTGAATCATCAGGCCATCATCCGGGCACGGGCCGATAGTGTGACGCGCATGATGACCCGGCGCCTGGTGCGTAGTCAGTCGGAGTTGCGGGCGGTGCTGGATTCTGCCGTGGAAGGCGTGCTCAACCTCGATAGCGACGCTTGCGTGGTCTCGGCGAATCAGGCTGCCGAGCATATCTTCGGTGTTGCCGGAGGAAAGCTCATCGGCGACAGGCTGGAAACACGGGTGCCGGGCTTTGATCAGAAACATCTCGCCGCGCTGTGCAGCGACTTTGTTGCCAGTGCCGGACTGATGCCGATGCTGCGCGCCGAAGCCACTGGTTTGCGGGCGAGTGGTGCCAGCTTCCCGCTGGGATTGAGTTTGCGTCGTTTCGAACTTGATGGCGAGGCCCATTACTCGCTGATGCTGCGTGATCTGAGTGATGAAAAAATGGCGGAAGTGATGATGCAGCAGAGCCTGATGGCGCTGACCAAGGCGCGTGAACCGATGGTTCAGCCGCTGTAGTTGGCGTAGCGAAAAAAAACGGCGCTCAGTGAGCGCCGTTGCTATTTATTCCGCTTCCTTTTCAGGTAGTGCGACCTGATTGTCGGTGCTGAACTGGTAGTCCTTGAAGATGTGCTCGGCCGTCAGCAGCTGGTAGTCACCATTGGCTTGCTTGTGCGAAGTGTCTTTCAGGCGGTAGGTGTAGTGACCGCAGGTCCAGCAATTGAAGTTGCGCATGTGGGTGCACAGACAGGTCTTGTCCATGATGTGCAGATTCTTGTCGCTCTGGTTGGCTACCACTTCGCGGTTGTAGGCATTGATGTAGGAGCAGTTGCCGGTGGCGTCGAGCAGGTAACCGTAAGATTCGCAGCCCGGACGGATGCCTGCGCCAATTGCCGGAGTGCTCTTCAGCATACGCATCGGATATCCGGTTGGCGAGACGCCGTTGACGATGATGTCTTCTTCGCTAGCTTTGAAGTATTCCTGTTTGACTTTGTCGGGCAGACCGCATTCCTTGGCGACGGTGAAGCGGGTCGCAACCTGAACCCCTGCAGCGCCGGCTTCCAGGAAGCGCACGGCGTCGCTACCGGTGAAGATACCGCCCGCAGCGATCAGCGGGATGTCCAGCTGTTCGGCTTTCAGGTAGTCCAGCAATTCCTTGGTGATGGTCATCAGGTCGTAATCGGCCCAGTCCATGCCGAAACCGAGGTGGCCACCGGCCAGCGGACCTTCGACGATGATGAAGTCCGGCAGACGGTCGAGTTTGGCGTTTTTTCGCAGGAAGATCTGCAAAGCGCGTACCGACGAGACGATGATGCCCAGCTTGGCTTCGCGGAAGCGCGGGTGATCGGCCATCAGGGCGAACGAGCCAAAGTGCAAACCGGCCGACAGGGTGATGCCGTCAATTCCGGCATCGAGTGCGGCGTTGAGACGGGTACGCAGGGTTTCGCGTGGGCCGTTCATGGTCAGCTTTTCCATGCAGTTCACGAAGATCAGACCCGGGCCTTTTTTCGCTTCCATGGTTTTGCCGATGTGCAGGCGCTGGGCTTCTGCCAGACGGCCGAGGTCGAACTGCACCACGGCTTTGTCCATGTTGTTGATGTTGAATTTGTAGAGCTTGGTCTTTTCCTTGACGAAGCTGGTATCGAAGCGACGGTCCGATACGTCTTCTACCATGGCGTCGGAAATATGCCCGATACCGCCCAGACGGGCTGCTTCCAGCGCCAGTTCCGAGGTCGAGATATCCACACCCATTCCGCCTATCATGATGGGCACATACTCGTTTTTGCCAAATCGCAGGCGGAAATCATCAACACGTTTCATTGCTATCCTTAGACTACCGAAAGTGGTTGTCGGGCACGGCGCCCGACATTAGCGCAGTAGTAGCGCGCAGGAAGTCCAAGTCGATTGTACTCCTGCCGTACTACGGCATTGTGACAGCGCGTTGTACCGCGCTAGGGCGGTTTAGTCGCGGAAGTTGTTGAACTCCAGCGGGGTTTCCGGTACTTCTTTGCGCAGCAGCGCCATGGCCGACTGCAGGTCGTCGCGCTTGGCGCCGGTCACGCGTACGGAGTCGCCCTGAATGCTGGCTTGTACTTTGATCTTGCTATCCTTGATGACGCGCACGATTTTCTTGGCATCGTCGGTTTCGATACCGTTTTTGACCTTGATCACTTGCTTGACCTTGTCACCGCCGATTTTCTTGATGTCGCCATCGTCGAGGAAGCGTACATCAACCTTGCGTTTGGACAGCTTGCCGGTCAGTACATCGCGTACCTGTTGCAGCTGAAATTCCGAATCGGCGACCACCGTCAATTCGAATTCTTTATGCTCGATCGAAGCACCAGTGCCCTTGAAATCAAAGCGGGTGGCGATTTCTTTCTGTGATTGCTCGACAGCGTTTTTCACTTCGATCATATCGGCTTCAGAGACTACATCAAACGACGGCATGCTTATTTCCTTTACGTGTGGCATGCAAGGGCTTCACGGCCATTGCAACTAAGGCTGATATTTTAACGGACAACCGCGCCGACACCGCCATATACACCGTGGTTTTTTACGGGTTTGGCTCTATAATCGTCAAAATATTTTGCTTTTTTCCCTCATGCCCTCCGACTCCGCGATCCAGTACGATTTTCCGCTGCAATCTCTCAACACTTTTGGCATCGCCGCGAGCGCTCATGCGTATTTGCGTGTCACGAAAACCGAGCAACTGTTCGGCGTTTATGCTGATGGCATATGGGCTACTTTGCCGAAGCTGGTGCTCGGAGGCGGGAGCAATCTGTTGTTCACGGGCGATTTTTCCGGGCTGGTGTTGCACATGGCGTTGCAGGGGCGCGAGCTGCTGCGCAGCGATGACACGCATCATTTTGTGCGCGCGGCGGCCGGTGAAAACTGGCACGCGTTCGTGCAGTGGACCTTGGCGCAAGGCTATGGCGGGCTGGAAAATCTGTCGCTGATTCCGGGCACGGTTGGTGCGGCGCCTATCCAGAATATCGGTGCGTACGGACTCGAGACCAAGGACCTTTTACACAGTGTCACGGTGTTCGATCCGCGTACCGGAGCCAGCGCCGAGATGAGCGCTGCGCAGTGCCGTTTCGGCTATCGCGACAGTATTTTCAAACAGGCAGAGGGACGTGAACTGATCGTGCTGGCAGTGACCTTTGCCTTGCCGCGCCGCTGGCAGCCGAATCTGCGTTATGCCGAGCTGGCGCAGGCGGTGGCGCAGCAGGGGCTGACGGCGCCCACCCCGCAACAGGTGGCTGATACGGTGATTGCGATCCGGCGTCGCAAACTGCCAGATCCCGCGCAAATTGGCAATGCCGGGAGCTTCTTCAAGAATCCGGTCGTGTGTGCCGAGCTGTGCTCAGCCTTGCTGGAACAGTTTCCCACGCTGGTGCATCACCGTCAGGCCGATGGCAGCGAGAAGCTGGCAGCGGGCTGGCTGATCGATCAGTGTGGCTGGAAAGGGCGTTCGCTCGGCGCTGCCGGTGTGTATCCGCAGCAGGCGCTGGTGCTGGTGAATCAGGGCGGGGCGACGGGCGCAGACATCGTCGCGCTGGCGCGGGCAATTCAGGCGGATGTGCAGGCGCGCTATGGCGTGCTGCTGGAACCGGAGCCGGTGTTTATCTGAAGTGGGTAAGGGCTAGCTGCTCAGGCGCGCAGGCAGACGCTGCGCGCCGTGCAGACGATCAGCCGAAGTGGCAGACGTAGTCCAGCAGTTCGACGGTTTCGATGTCGAAGCTGGTGTTGCCGGCGATGCTGAACGATTGGCCAGCCGAGTAGCTGGTCCAGTCACTGGCACCGGCCAGACGGACTTTGCACACGCCACCGAGAATTTCCATCACTTCCGGTGCGCCCGTGTTGAAGGTCAGGCTGGAAGGGAAGATCACGCCGACACTTTTCTTGCTACCGTCAGCAAACAGCACGTTGTACGAGATGCATTTGCCATCGAAGTATTTATTGCCCTGTTTGACCACGCTGACGTTGTCGAATTGCTTGCTCATGCTCACTATCCTCTAAAAAAAGGCCGCTCAACGAGCGGCCCGGAAACTGATTATTGACCGCGTTTCAGGCGGGCATTGGCGGCGATGCGCATACGCAGCGCGTTCAGCTTGATGAAACCACCAGCGTCAGCCTGGTTGTAGGCGCCGCCGTCTTCATCGAAGGTCGCGATGTTCATGTCGAACAGCGAATCGGTTTTCGAATCGCGCGACACGACGATCACATTGCCTTTGTACAGCTTGACGCGTACCCAGCCGTTTACGGTAGCCTGGGTGTGGTCGATCAGGGTCTGGATCGCGACGCGTTCCGGTGCCCACCAGTAGCCGTTGTAGATCATCGACGCGTAACGTGGCATCAGGTCGTCTTTCAGGTGGGCCACTTCGCGGTCCAGCGTGATCGATTCGATCGCACGGTGCGCCTTGAGCATGATGGTGCCGCCCGGGGTTTCGTAGCAGCCGCGCGACTTCATACCGACGTAACGGTTTTCCACCAGATCCAGACGGCCGATGCCGTGCTTGCCACCCAGACGGTTCAGTTCGGTCAGCACGGTGGCTGGCGACATGCGTACGCCGTTCAGGGCAACGATGTCGCCACGTTCGTATTCGATGTCCAGATACTCGGCCTGATCCGGTGCCGCCTCAGGGCTGACACTCCAGCGCCACATGGTTTCTTCGGCTTCCGCGCTCGGGTTTTCGAGGTGACGGCCTTCGAAGGAGATGTGCAGCAGGTTGGCGTCCATCGAGTATGGAGCGCCACCGTTTTTGTGTTTCATGTCGATGTCGATGCCGGCATCTTCTGCGTATTTCAGCAGTTTTTCGCGCGACAGCAGATCCCATTCACGCCATGGGGCGATGATTTTTACGCCCGGTTTCAGTGCGTAAGCACCCAGTTCGAAACGTACCTGATCGTTACCTTTGCCGGTCGCGCCGTGCGAGATAGCGTCGGCGCCGGTGGCGTTGGCGATCTCGATCAGACGTTTGGCGATCAGTGGACGGGCGATCGAGGTACCCAGCAGGTATTCGCCTTCGTACACGGTGTTGGCACGGAACATAGGGAACACGAAGTCGCGCACGAACTCTTCGCGCACGTCGTCGATGTAGATGTTTTCTGGCTTGATGCCGAATTTCAGTGCCTTGGCACGGGCCGGTTCCAGTTCTTCGCCCTGACCGAGGTCGGCGGTGAAGGTGACGATTTCGCACTGGTAGTTATCTTGCAGCCATTTCAGAATGACGGAAGTATCGAGACCGCCCGAATAGGCGAGGACTACTTTTTTAATATCGCTCATGCTAGTTCCAATGGGTTGATGTGTTAGTTGTTGGCGACGCGGCCGAGCAGCAGGTACTCGATCAGGGCCTTCTGGATGTGCAGGCGGTTTTCCGCCTCATCCCAGACCACCGATTGCGGGCCGTCGATGACGTCGGCGGAAACTTCTTCGCCGCGGTGTGCAGGCAGGCAGTGCATAAACAGCGCGTCCGGTGCAGCGCGTGCCATCTTGGCGCTATCGACGATCCAGCCGTCGAAGGCAGCGATACGGGCGGCGTTTTCCGCTTCGTAACCCATGCTGGTCCAGACGTCGGTATTCACCAGGTGCGCGCCTACGCAGGCGTCGGACGGGTTGTCGAAGAAGGTGTAGCGCTGGGTCGAGACCAGCGACATGTCCATGTCGTAGCCTTTCGGCGTCGAGACGTTGACGTGGAAGCCGAACACTTCGGCGGCCTGCAGCCACGAGTACAGCATATTGTTGGCGTCGCCGATCCATGCCACGGTTTTGCCGGTAATCGGGCCGCGGTGTTCGTAATAGGTGAAGATGTCGGCAAACACCTGACATGGGTGATGCTCGTTGGTCAGACCATTAATTACCGGCACGCGCGAGTTGGCAGCGAAGCGTTCGATGATGTCCTGACCAAAGGTGCGCACCATGATGATGTCGCACATCCGGCTCATGACCTGGCCGGCGTCTTCCACAGGTTCGCCACGTCCCAGTTGCGAGTCACGGGTGTTCAGGTAGATCGCGGCGCCACCGAGTTGGTGCATGCCGGCTTCGAAGGACAGACGGGTACGGGTAGAATTTTTTTCAAACACCATCACCAGCGTGCGGTCGATCAGCGGGTGGTAAATCTCGTAGTTTTTGAACTTCCGTTTGATCAGGTGCGCACGCTCGATAACGTATTCGTATTCGTCCAGCGTGAAGTCGGAAAACTGCAGGTAGTGCTTGATCGGTTTTTGGATAGACATAATGGCAACTGACAGAAGCGCTGGCTTGGGGCGAGGTGCCTGGCCAGCTGAGCTAAGCTTAGCTGAAGCGGACAATTATAAAGGCAATTCGGTGCAAAGGTCGAATTGCCGCAGAATCTCCTGTCTATACAGCTGGCAGGGCGGTGCGATAGCGCGCCGCCGTACTCTTCGAGGCTCAGTTATAGATCTGGGTGGCGGCCGGTTGCTGGTGTTGCGGCGCGGTGAGCGGCAGGTCGAGCGTGAAACAGGTGCCTTGCGGCGAGCTTTCCACGCTGATTTCGCCACCCAGCAGGGAGGTGACGATGTTATAGCTGATCGATAGTCCCAGCCCGCTGCCGCCTTGTCCCAGCTTGGTGGTAAAGAAGGGATCGAAAATGCGCGACATATGTTCCGGGGCGATGCCGCTGCCGTTGTCACGGAAGGTCATCAGCACCCGTCCTTCTACCGGGGTGCTGGCCTGTAGCTGCATGCTGCCACCCTGTTCACGGCCGAAGGCATGTAGCAGGGCGTTATTGATGAAGTTGGCGATCACCTGACCGTAGGGGCCGGGGTAGCTGTCCATCACGACCGTGTCGGGCAGTTCGACGCTGAGGCGATGGTTGGCGGCGCGCACCCGGTTCATCATGGTGGCGATCACTTCGTGGCTGACCTGCTGCAGATTGAAGCTGCGCCGCTGTTCGGTGGTGCGATCGACCGCGACCTGTTTGAAGCTGTTGACCAGATCGGCGGCGCTGGTCAGGCCGCGCATCACCAGTTCGTGGGCGGTGCGCGCGTCGCTCATATAGGTGGCCAGTTCCGAGCGGCGCAGGCCGGGGCCGTCGAGACGGCTGGCCAGTTCATCGGTTTTCTGCGCCAGCGTGCTGGCAATCAGCAGGCTGTTGCCGATCGGGGTATTCAGTTCGTGCGCCACGCCCGCCATCAGGGCGCCTAAGGCGGCCAGCTTTTCCTGCGATACCAGCTGGGTCTGGGCATCCTTGAGCTGGCGGTAGGCTTCGGCATTGTCGAGCGCGATGGCGCCGTAGGCGCACAGGGTGCGGAAGATCAGCCGTTCGCGCGCGCCGAACGCGCTGGCATGGCTGGCCTGTACGGTCATCGCGCCCAGCGTACGCTCGCCGACGATCAGCGGCACATACAGGGCGCTGGCCATGATCTGGGTGCCGGGCGCCAGTACGATGTCGGCTGCGCCAGCCTGTTCGATGTAGATTTCGCAGCGTTCGCGCAGGCAGCGCGCAGCGTTGGCACGCGGATGGTGAAGCGCGATGGTGTTGCTCGGCAAGGGCTGGCCGTTTTCCATGCCGAACACCCGGCTGATGCTGTCGCCCTCGCGGCTGCACAGGTAGATGGCGTAGGTGTTGGCGGGCAGCAGGGCCTGCACGTGCCGATTGAGCGCCTGAAACACGGCGTGCGCATTCAGGTGGGTGGTAATTTCCTGGCCGATGGCAGACAGCCGTTCCAGCGTATCGCTGGTTTGCTGCAGCAATTCGGCGCGCCGTGCTTCCGAGGCGGCCAGTTCGCGGTGGTGCAAACCTTCGGCACGTGCGTGCTCGGTCTGGTGGTGCACCTGCATGGCGATGGCGCGGTTGGTGGCTTCCTGACTATGGGTTTTCTGGCGCGCTGCTGCGGCGGCCTGAGCGGCCGCGTAGGCTTTCGCGTAGTCGCCGACGTTGGCGTATTCGCGTCCCAGCGCATCGTGCAGGTCACCGGGCAGGGTGTAGCCTTCGATACCGGCGGCCACGTCGAGTGCCAGATACAGATAGTGCAGGGTGGCGTTCTGCTCGGTCATGCCGCCCGGTGGCGGCAAACGATGCCGTTCGTGGATCACCGCCAGCACCCGCAGCGCAGCCACGTGGTTGTAGCGGTTGGTCTGTTCGGCCGCCAGTTCGACAGCGCGCTGCGCCATGGCACGGGCTTCCTCGGCGCGCTCGAGGAAGCACAGTGCGTGCGCCTGTCCGCGCCGGGCGATCGACTGGAAGTCGGCCTGTTGCAGGGCGTCGGCACGTGCCTGCATGCGCTGGAAGGCTTCCAGCGCAGTGCCGTAGTCGCCCTGATCGAGCGCCAGATCGCCCAGATAGGACAGTGCGTGCGCGTAACTGCGCGCACCCGGCAGGGGTGTCAGCACTTGCAGGGCTTCGCGCAGCAATTCTTCGGCGGCATCGAGCCGTCCCACCCGGCGCATGGTTTCGGCGGTATGCACCAGTGCCGCACCAATGCTGCGCGGCCAGTTGGTCGGGCGCGCCAGATCGAGCGCGCTCTGCATCCATTCGAGGGCGGCGTGGTGGTCGTTGAGAATGGTGAAATTCAGGCCGATGTTGATCGCTGCCGTGACGGCGATGCGGATCTGGCCCGATTCCAGCGCCGCTTCATAGGCGTGAATGTAATAGCGCACGGCGGCGCCGTTGTTGCTGTGCTGGCTGGCGGCCAGACCGATGTAATCGAACACCCAGGCGGCCACGGCCGGCGGGTAGTCCTGTCCGGTGGGGAAACGATCGCCCCAGCGGCGTTCGGCCGACATCAGGTCGTGCAGCACCGCCCAGCGTGCGGTGGCCGCTTCGGCCACATCGACGCGCGCCTGATCGTGCACGCTACGGGCGGCGGCAGCCATCAGTTCCAGTTCGCTTTCGGCGCTGCGATGGTCACCATGGTCAATGGCGACCCAGGCCCGTAACCAGTGCGTGTCGGCACAGCCTTGATGATCACCGAGATGGCAGAATATTTCGTAGGCCGGTTCCAGCAGTTCGCTGGCGGTTTCCAGATTGCCGGCCAGCCAGACCGTTTCTGCCTGCACCAGTTGCAAGCGGGCGTTCAAGCGGCGCTGCTGTGCATCGGGGAGGGGCGTGTTGCGCAGTAATAGCTGGCCTTCGCTGGCAAGGGCGGCAGCACGCCGGCTGTCGCGCTGGCGCAGATGCCAGGCCAGCGGCACCAGCAGCGGCAGACGCGCCGCGCCGCGCAGGGGCAGCAGGGCGTTTTCCCAGTCGGCTACCTGGTCGTCTTGCGCGAACATGTCCATCGGCTTCCTTGCAGGGGCTAAGTGACTAATCGTGATGACTGACAGCGATGACTCATTGCGATAGTTAATTGCTCTTGAGCATTATACGTCGTGCCTGACTGGGCCGCCACAAGTGCCGGCCCGGATGCGCATTAATACAGGGTTTGTGCTGATTCGTGCAACAGTTGGCCATACAGCGTATGGCGCATTTTGGTGATTTTTCCATCCGCCACTGCCGCCAGCACGGAACACTGGGGTTCGATCAGGTGGCGGCAGTTGTAGAACTTGCAGTGACCGAGATAGGGCGCAAAGTCGACAAAGGCGCGCTCCAGCATACCTTCGCTGAGGTGATACAGACCGAATTCCTGGAAGCCGGGCGAATCGATGATGGACGAATCGGGGCCCAGTTCCGGCAACTGGTACAGACGGGTGAAGGTGGTGGTGTGCTTGCCGGTATCGAGTGCAGCGGAAATTTCGCGCACCGCGATGTCGGCATCCGGCACCAGCAGGTTGATCAGCGACGATTTGCCCATGCCGGACTGGCCGATCAGAATCGACGACTGGCCGGCCAGCAGGGGCTTGAGGATGGCCAGGGTTTCTTCCGGACGGGCTTTGGCGGACACTTCGTAGACCGGGTAGCCCAGCGCGGCATAGGGTTGCAGGCGTTCGCGGGTTCTCGGCAGCGAGGCTTCGACGTCGGTCTTGTTGAGGATCAGATGTGCCTTGATGCCAGCCGCTTCGGCTGCCACCAGCGAACGCGAGACCAGATCATCGGCAAAGCCCGGTTCTGTCGCGACCACAATGAAAATCTGGGTCAGATTGGCGGCCAGCAGCTTGGACTTGTACTGGTCCGAGCGGTACAGCAGGGTCTGGCGTTCGGCGATGGCGTCGATGACGCCCTGATCGGCCGAGGTTTTGCTGAGTGTGACGCGGTCCCCCACGGCCACATTGGTTTTCTTGCCACGGGTGACGCATTGCAGTTTCAGGCCATCGACCTCGGCCACATAGTGGCGGCCGTGGGCGGCAATGATGGTGGCGCTGAGTTTGACGTTGGCGGGCGCGTTCATGCAGCCGCCGCATGCAGGTGACGGATCCGTACGCTGGCGGGCGGATGGCTGTCGTAGAAGGCCGAGTGCAGCGGATCGGGGGTCAGCGTGGAAGCATTGTCTTCATACATCTTGACCAGTGCCGACACCAGATCGCTCGCCTGGGCATGCCGGGCGGCGAACGCATCGGCTTCGAATTCGTGCTGGCGCGAGCTGAGCGAGGTCAGCGGGCCAAACAGGAAGGTGAAGACCGGCAGCACCAGCATGAACAGCAGCAGGGCCATGGCGTCATTGTTCTGGCCCGGCAGCAGCAGCGGGTCAACGCCGAGGCCGGTGTAGAACCACAGCTGGTTTTTCAGGTAGCCGAGCAGGGCGAGGAAGCCCAGCGACAGGGTGAACAGCATGACGATGCGTTTCACGATGTGTTTGAGTTTGAAGTGGCCCAGTTCGTGCGCCAGTACGGCTTCGATTTCGGCCGGCTGCAAACGCTCCAGCAGGGTGTCAAAGAAGACGATGCGCTTGTTGGCGCCGAAACCCGAGAAATAGGCGTTGCCGTGGGCACTGCGTTTCGAGCCATCCATCACGAACAGGCCTTTGGAGGCGAAACCGACGCGCTGCATCAGGCCTTCGATGCGCTGCTTCAGCGCGGTATCTTCGAGCGGGGTGAATTTGTTGAACAGGGGCGCGATCACGCTCGGGTAGAGTACCATCATCAGCAGCTGGAAGCCGCTCCATACCAGCCAGGCATAGAACCACCACAGAGCGCCGGACTGATTCATCAGCGTCAGCACCAGCCACACCAGTGGCAGGCCGATGGCGGCACCGAGCAGGGCGCCTTTGAACATATCGACGAAGAACAGACCGGGCGTCATCTTGTTAAAACCGAAACGCTGTTCCAGATTAAATTGCCGGTAATAGTCGAGCGGCAGGTCGATCAGGCTGGAAATCACCGTAAAACCGGCCAGCAGCGCCAGTTGATAGGTCATGCCGGGGCCGGTCAGCTGGAACACGTGCACGGACAGCCACTGCAGGCCGCCCAGCAGGGTAAAGCCGATCAGCACGGTGGTGCTGACGAGCAGGCTCAACAGGCCGAATTTGGTGCGTGCAATGGTGTAATCGGCCGCTTTCTGGTGGGCGGCGAGGGGGATTTTCTCGGCAAACTCGGCGGGAACGGCGCTGCGGTGCACCAGCACATGGCGGATCTGGCGCGAGGCCAGCCAGAAACGCACGATCAGCGTCAAAATGATGAAAGAAACAAACAAAATCGAAAACGCGAGTGAATACATTCTATGCCTGTGAGAAAATGGCAGATTCGGATTAATTGAGCCAAGAGAGAATTATGTCACAAGCTAAGGAATTGCCAGAAGGTTCCGTACCAGCCGCGATCAAGCCGGTCCAGAATGAGTTCAATCTGGTCTGGGTGGATATGGAAATGACCGGTCTGGAGCCGGACACCGACCGCATCATCGAAGTGGCCGTGGTGGTGACCGATATGCACCTGAACGTGCTGGCCGAGGGCCCGGTATTCGCCATCCACCAGAGCGACGCTACGCTGGACAAGATGGATGCCTGGAATAAAGGTACGCATGGCCGTTCCGGCCTGATCGATCGCGTCAAGGCGTCGACCGTCAGCGAAGCGCAGGCAGAGGAAGAGCTGATCGCCTTTATGCGTCAGTGGGTACCGAAAGGCAAAGCGCCGATGTGCGGCAACACCATCGGTCAGGATCGCCGCTTCATGGTGCGCTACATGCCGAAGCTGGAAGCGTTCTTCCACTATCGCAATATCGACGTGTCGACCCTGAAAGAGCTGTGCAAACGCTGGAAACCGGAAATTGTCGCCGGTTTCAAGAAGCACCAGAAGCACACTGCGCTGGCCGACATCATCGAATCGATCGAAGAACTGAAATACTACCGCGAGCACTTCATCAAGCTGTAAGCAGCGCGCGTGCTTCAAATAAAAATGCCGGCACAAGCCGGCATTTTTTTGCGTCCGATTTATTCGGCGCTATCGGTGCCGTGGCACTTTTTGTATTTTTTGCCGCTGCCGCAAGGGCAGTCGTCGTTGCGGCCGACTTTTGGCTCGTCGCGTTTGACGGTGCTGACGGCTGCTTTACGGCGTGGTACCCAGAACTTGTGGATGGCTGGCAGGTTCGCTTCCAGTTCCTGCGCCAGTTTGTGCGCTTTGACGGGATCTTCGACCAGCGGCAGTTCGTCTTCTTCGATTTCGTCGGCACCCAGCAGATAGATGGGCTTCATCAGTTCCTTGAGGTCCGATTCCCAGATCTCGGCCCACGAGCCGGGACGCAGTTCCATGCCTTCCCAGAAGCCCCAGCACCACGCTTCGGCGTCGATCAGGGTCTGGCCTTCGTGTTCATGTTCGACGAACAGCGGCTCGAATTCTTTCGGCGCCACTTCGAAGGTGACCAGCACTTCGTTCATGAAACGCATGATCAGGCTGAGAATGCGTTCTTCTTCTTTCGGGTTCTTGAATTTCGGGATGTCGGTTTCTTCCTGACCCCAGACGCGCTTCAGCCATTCTGCCGGCATGATGGTTTCCGGACCGATCGCGATGGCAGTCAGGTAGCCGTGCAGGATGTCCATGGTCATGGCATCTTCAGGACTACGGTCGGATAACAGGAAACTGTCGAGTTCGTCGAATTCTTTTTCGCTCAGGGGCTGGTCGAGTTGCATGGTTTGCTCTTTTTATTGGATGGAAGGCGCCAGTATACACGCCGCGCGCCGTACAATGCCGCAATGGACCAAGATCAATTTGACGACGAAGCGGCTGATGCCCGCGCCGCAGCGCTGGCAGCGGCCATGGCCGGGCCGCTGAGCGACCCGGCACAGCTGCAGACTGCACAGCAAGCGCACCCGTATGCGGCGCTGACGCCCGATTGCGTACTCGATGCGCTGGAAAGTCTGGGCATCCATAGCGATGGCCGGATGCTGGCGCTGAACAGCTATGAAAACCGGGTCTATCAGGTGGGTGTGGACGAGGGCGCTCCGCTGGTGCTGAAGTTCTACCGTCCGCAGCGCTGGAGTGATGCGGCCATCCTCGAGGAACACGCTTTCACCCGCGAACTGGCCGAACAGGAAATTCCCGTGGTGCCGGCGCGCGTGATTGGCGGCCAGACACTGCACCATTATCAGGGCTTCCGCTTTGCCGTGTTCGAGCGGCACGGTGGTCGCGCCCCGGAACTGGGCGACCCGCAAGTGCTGGAGTGGACCGGACGCTTTATTGCCCGCATTCACGCGCTCGGCGCGCAGCAAGCCTATACCGAACGGCCCGCCCTCGATATCCGCAGCTTCGGCTACGAGTCCTGCGCGTTTCTGCAGGAGCAGCAGTTTATTCCGGCCGATCTGGCCGAGGCCTATGCCAGTGTCAGCCAGCTGGCGCTAGACGGCGTGCAGCGCTGCTATGACCGGGCTGGTGACTTACCGTCGCTGCGCCTGCATGGCGATTGCCATGGCGGCAACGTGCTGTGGACCGATGCCGGGCCGCATTTTGTCGACTTTGATGATAGCCGCATGGGGCCGGCCATCCAGGATCTGTGGATGATGCTGTCGGGCGAGCGCAGCGAGCAGACCCGCCAGATGAGCGAGATTCTGGCCGGTTACGAGGATTTCTGCGCGTTTTCACCCCACCAGATGCATCTGGTGGAAGCTCTGCGCACCCTGCGCCTGCTGCACTATTCGGCGTGGCTGGCACGGCGCTGGGACGATCCGGCCTTCCCGCTAGCCTTCCCGTGGTTTAATTCGCAACGTTACTGGCAGGACCGGATTCTGGAATTGCGCGAACAGGTGGCGCTGATGGCCGAGCCGCCGCTGGCGATCTAGCGAATTGGCGGCTTTTTCCGGCTCTGCTTGGCTTTAGGCGGACGCGCCGCCCCACTGATAATGAGAACTCAGAAGTCCCGGCTGGTGCCGGGGCATATCGTCTAGCGAGAGTTCTCATGCAAGCACAACTGGCCCAGCGCGATAGCGCCATCGACATCGGTAAAGACAGCACCATGCTGGCTGAGCAGGTGTCGCTGCATGATCCGGACACTACCCCGCGTGCCGCCATGGAAATGAAGGCGATACAGGAAGCCATCGCCCGCGTTGAAGCGGATGCGAAAGCCGCCTGCGCTGCCGAAAGCCGGGCCCACGCCGAGGCCCGTGCCCGTGCACTGGCCGAAGACCGCGCCGCCCTCGATGCCGCTGCTGCCGCCGTGGCACTGCAGAATGCCCAGGCGTCCGAAGAAGCGATTGCCGCCAATCGCGAACGGCTCGAATCGCTGCGCGCTGCCGCACAGGCCAGTGTGGCCCGTCTCGATGCCGTCAAACAGGAAACCGCCGAACTGCGCGCCCGCGTCGAAGCCGATACCCAGATCCGTCTGGCTGCCGAACAGCGTGCCCGTGTCGAACAGGAAAGCCGTCAGCGTGCCCATGTGCAACTGGCTGCCGAAGCGGAACTGGCCGAGCAGGCTACCCGCGCTGCCAGCGAACTGGAAGTGGAAACCGAACAGGCGCGCATGCAGGCGGTGGAGCGGGTTGCTGCCGTGCAGGCTGCCAAAGATGAAGTCGTGGGCATTGCCAGCGCCGATGCGCGGGTTGCCACGCTGGCACGCGAACGCGAACGGCAAGCCTATGCGGCGCGTCAGACTGCGCAGATGCTGGCCCAGGCCGAGGCGGAAGCGCTGGACCTGACCGTGCAGCGTGAACGTGCCGACCAGATCGCACTGGAATCGGCGTTCAACCGCGCTGCCGCCGAAGTGCGGGCACTGGAAGAAGCCCGTGCGCTGGCCCATCTGGAACAGGAGCGCGAGCAGATTGCGCTGGCCAAGGCCGAATCCGATCGCAGCGCGGCGCAGTCGCTGCACCTGCGTTTGCAAACCGAAAAAGAAATCCGTGATGCAGCGATTCATCGCGAGCGCCTGGAAATGGTGGCCGCCGCTAGCGCCCAGGCTCGCCGTCAGGCCGATGCCTCGATCCTCAGCGCGACGGAAGCACGGATTGCTGCCGATAACCAGTTGCGTGCCGTGTCGCTGGCACGCGTGCAGGCCGAGCAGGATGCCGAGCTGGCCACGCTGGATAAAGTCGAAGCGGAAAATCTGCTGACCGAACAGACCCGTGCCCGTCAGGCTGCCGATGCGGCTGCCAGCGAAGCCGCCCGCGTGGAAGCGCAAGCGCAGCAGCGCGCTACCGAACTGGCGCAACAGCAGGCGGCACTGACCGAGCAAGCCGCGCAGCTGGTGCTGAGCCAGAACGCCGCCGCTGAACAGGCCGTCGCGACACTGGCCGAGCAGCTTGAAGCACAGCGCGTTGCCGATGTACTGGCCGCTGAAAAAGCCGAACATGCAGCGACGCTGCTGGCTGCCGAACAGGCCCGCGCCGCCGCCGAACAGCAAGCGATCGCACAACTCAAAGAGAAGCTGGTGGCAGAACAGCAAGCGGAAGCGGCTGCCCTGCAGCGCATTGAAGCCGAGCGCGCCCAGCGCGCCGCGCTGGCAGAAAAGCAGGCGGCCGACGCGCGTCTGGCCGAAGCCGCCGAGCAGGAAGCGCAAGCCCTGCGCGTGATGGCCGAACAAACTGCGCTGGAAGCGCAGCAGAAAGCGGCCGTAGCACAGGCGCAGGCAGCGCAAGCGCGTCTGGCCGTCGAACTGGGCGCCGTGCACGCCGAGCGTGCCCGCGTGGAAGAAGAGAAAGCCGCAGCGGCGCAAGCCATGCTGCAGGCTGAACAGGAATTCGTGGAAGCCGAGCGCAAGTCGCTGGCGCTGATCGACCAGAAACTGGTACAGCAGCGTCGTGCTACCGCCGCCGAGCAGCGCGCCGCGCAATCCATCGCCGCCCGTCTGGAAGCGGAAAAAGCGGCGGTGACGGAGGCCCGTCTGGCCGCCGATGCCCAGCAAGCGACGCAACAGGCTGTCGCAGACAAAGCGGCGGCCCAGCACGCACTGGTGGAAGCGGCGATGGCGCATGCCGCCATGCAGCGTAAAGTGGCTGACACCACGGCAGCCATGACGGCGGCCAAGATCAAACAGCTGGAACTGGAAACCCGCCGCCATGCCGCTGCCCAGAAAGCACTGGCAGCCGTGCAGGCCAAGGTGGTCGAAGCGGAACGTCTGTGCCAGAGCGTGGAAGACGGTTCCATCGTGGCCACGCTGGATGCCGCACGGGCCCGCAAGGAAGCCGCACGTGGCAGCAGCGACGCCACCAAGGCGAAGGCGGTGTGGCGCTCCCGCTAGGGCAGTCGCGAACTTCCTTAGTAGCTGTAACCGAGGCCGAGCATCAGCAGATCGGCGTCACGATGGTAGTCGGTCACCACGCGATTCAGCGTGAGTGTTCCGACCAGCCGTTTGCTGAAGTGGTAGCGGGTCGCCAGCGAGGCTAGCCCGGCTTTGTGGGAGCGGGTTCCCGGCACGTCGTGGACTTCGAAAGCCAGATACGGTCCCACGCCCATCCCCAGTTCCAGATTGGTGGTGAGCGAGCGGATCAGCCACAACTGCGTGGCCACACCGTTACGATGGGTGGCCGCCGTAGTCCCTTCATGCAGATAATTCACCGTCCAGTCCACATAGCGCCCCACGGCACGCCGGTATTCGAGGCTGTAGGCGCGCGAGCGTTCCGATTCAAAACTGTTGACGATGCTTTGTCCCGTCAGCAAGGTCAGGGTATCGTCGGTGGAGGGGCCGTCCAGATGCAGCTTGTCACCGCGCACGCTGTCGAAGCGGTAGCCGAAGCCCACCATTAACGAGGTGCTGGGGTCTTTGGCGCCTTGCGGAACCACCCGGTTCACCTGCAACTGGGTATACCAGCGATCGTGATGCTGCCACTGTGCCTGCACGCTGTAGATGGGCGCCCAGCCGTGGTCGTTGATATACGGCGCGCTGCTATCGGCGTGCGGCCGCGAGGTATCGAAAAAATAGTACTGGCCGACGCCGACTGCCCACGACACGCTATTCGCGTGGCGCGGCGTACGCAGCCAGAGCTGGCCGGAGATGCCGTCGCGGTGGTGATTGTGCGGGTGGCCTTCGTTCAGATAGCCGAGGCTGAGCGCCAGATAATCGCCCACCGGATGCAGATAGTTCAGGCCCACGGCAAACGAATGCTGCTGGACCCCGCTGACCCACAGACCGCCAGCTTGCGCCGTCAGATCCTGCGCCAGCACGGCGCCCGTGGTCAGCATCAAAGCGAGGGGCAGGGCGCGCTGCAGGGCGCAGAAATTGGTCATGTAGTGAGCCGGTGATTTTTGCTGGATCTTATTGCTGGATCTGAACTCGGGTGATGTAGTACTCGGTTTCGCCGAAGCACTGGCTTGGTACGCCCTTGTGCTGGGCGTAGGTGAGCAGTACCCGTTTGCCGGTGGCGGCCATCAGTTGCTGGGCGACGGCATCATCGCGCACGCTGAATTCGAATTTTTCCGGAATTGCGCCCGGCATCGAGGTCAGCAGCATTTCGCCCTCCCAGGTCTTGCAGACCCAGCCACGGCTGGAAAACTTCTGCAGGTAGCCGGCCCGTTCCCCGTCGGAATACGACAGGTGCAGCATGACCCAGGCGTAGGCAAAGAACAGCGCGACCGCGGCGACCAGCAGACCGGCGACATACAGGGTGACACGTTTGGCAATCGTCATGTTGATTTTAATCTTTCTACAATGTTTTAAATTCTATCACGCGGCCAGTCGCTGCTTGTAGCGTACCGAAGACCACAGCGAGACACCGATAAAGGCGACCCCTGACAGGCCGGTGAACCATTCGGGGATATGGTATTCCACACTGGCGAGCATAATCAGGGCCAGGATGCCGATGGCGTAGTGAGCGCCGTGTTCGAGGAAAACGTATTCATCGAGCGTGCCTTGGTGGACCAGAAACACGGTCAGCGAACGCACGAACAGCGCACCGATGGCCAGACCGAGCATGATGATGACGACGTCGCTGGTGATGGCGAAAGCGCCGATCACGCCATCGAAGCTGAACGAGGCGTCCAGTACTTCCAGATACAGGAAGCCGCCCAGACTGCCACGTGCCACGCTGGCGGCGACATTGCCGACACCGGCTTCGGTGATATCGTCATCTTCCTCCGGTTCGCCCGACTCGAGCAGGCCGCTGATCCAGCCGACCGCCAGATACACCAGCACGCCCAGCACACCGGCGGCCAGCACGGTATATTTTTCCGCCGCCGCTACGGCGCTGACACAGGCAAAGATGGCTGCCAGCGTCAGCAACACGGCCAGCGCTTCGGTGCCATGCTGGCCAAGTTTCTGTTCAACCCAGCCCAGCCAGTGCAGTTCTTTTTCGTCGTCAAACAGGAAGTTGAGGAAGACCAGCAGCAGGAAAGCGCCGCCGAAGGCGGCCACTTGCGCATGGGCGCCGGTCAGGTAGCGGGCATATTCGTCCGGCGTGGTGGTGGCCATCTGCCAGACATCGAGCAGACCCAGTCCGGTCGCCAGCGAAACGATCAGCAGCGGGAACAGCAGGCGCATGCCGAACACGGCCACCAGTATCCCGACCGTTAAAAACAGCTTTTGCCAGAAGGCATCCCAGTGGCGCAACACGGCGGCATTGACCACCGCGTTGTCGAAGGACAGCGAGACTTCCATGATGCCCAGTACTGCGGCGATCCAGAGGGCTTGCAGCAGACCAGCGCTGCCGCCGTGCTGGTAGCCCCAGTAGGCAGCCACGGCGAGAAGCAGGGCGGTGATGATCAGGGAAAAGCGGAAAGCATGCATGGTGGCCAGTATGAAAATGGTATCTGTAACAATCGCCTATATTACCTGCTTCCGGGGAGCGCAAGCCATCTGCGATAATGTCGGCAACTTCAAACTAAGGATTTTTCATGGATATCGCGTATCTGATCACCCCGCTACTGACCTGGGTGACGGTGGGCCCCATCAAGTTTCTGATTAATAGCATCAAAGCACGTCAGTGGGCCTTCAAGCTGGTCGGCAACGGCGGTTTCCCCAGCAATCACAGTGCCGTGGTGTCTAGCATGGCGACCCTGATCGCGCTGCGCGAAGGGATAGACCATCCGGCTTTCGGCGTGGCCGTCACGCTGTGCTTCATCGTCATCATCGACGCCAATAGCCTGCGCCAGCACGTCGGCAAGCAGGCGGCCGCGATTAACCGGCTGGCGGGCGAGAGCGCCTCGAGCGCCCACACCTGGCTGCGCGAGCGGATGGGACATACGCTGGTCGAGATTGCTGGCGGCCTGAGCACCGGTATTGCTATGGGGCATTTGATTCACGCCCTGTTCGGACGCGGCTAAAGCCGGCATTTTCCCCGCTCTCGCCCGATCCGGGCCCCTTCGACGGCGCACTGTCCCAGTACAGTGCGCCGTTTTTACGTTGATTTACCCGCCACTTGCTTGCATTCTGCTTGCTGCCAGTCATGCTCTGGTTTCACCGTCCATCCCGCTATTTGGCATTTCAACCCCCGTTTTTTCCGTCCAGTCGCAGCCGGATTGACCATTTCCCAACACTAGCTGATACTCTGCGCCCTGTAGTCTGGCTAAATAACATTCAGCACCCAGGTGCCACTTTCCGGAGATCTTTCATGTTGCGCAAAACTCTCATCGCTCTTGCCATTGCTTCTGCTCTGGCGGCTTGCGGCAAGTCCTCGCAGGAGCCTGATAAGGCGAGTGCCAGTGCTTCAGCCAGTGCCAGTGCCTCGGCCCAAACCGCCGGCAAGGATGGCAAGCAGGAGCCGCTGGTCACCCTGCAGATGGCAGCCGAAGATACCGTGATGGTGGAATCGAATGCGCTGGCCTCGGGCCCCGTGATTACCGGTTCTATCGAACCCGAGCGTCGCGCCGATCTGCGCGCCGAAGTGGGGGCGGTGGTGGTGCAGGTGCTGAAAGAAAATGGCGAAGCCGTCCGCAAGGGTGATGTGCTGGTCAAGCTCGATGAAACGGCGATCCGCGATAGCGTGAATTCGGCCGATGAAGCGACCCGCGCGGCCGAGCAGTCGCTGGCGCAGGCACAGCGCATGTTCGAACGTCAGACCACGCTGCGCAGTTCCGGCATGGTGTCGACCCAGGCCCTGGAAGATGCGGAAATCCGTCGCAATAACGCGCAGAGCGATCTGGCAGCGGCCCGTTCGCGCAGCGTGACGGCACGTCAGCAACTGACCCGCACGCTGGTGCGCGCCCCGTTTGACGGCATCGTCAGCGACCGCAAGGTGTCGAATGGCGATACGGCCCAAGTCGGCAAGGAACTGATCAAGGTGATCGACCCGCACAGCATGCGTTTCGAAGGGCTGGTTTCGGCCGACAAGATCGGTGTCGTGAAAGTCGGGCAGCCGGTGCTGTTCCGCGTGAATGGCTATCCGGGCCAGAATTTCAGCGGCAAGGTGAAGCGTGTCGATCCGGCTGCCAGTGCCGTGACCCGTCAGGTCGAAGTGCTGGTGGAGTTTAGCGATCCGTCGCAGCCGCGTGTGGCGGGTCTGTATGCGGAAGGCCGGGTCGAAGCCCAGACGGCTTCGGCACTGATGATTCCGCCGTCGGCGCTGGTGCAGACCGGTGATACGGCCTATGTCTGGCGCGTCAAGGGTGGCGCGCTGGCCAAAGTCAATCTGACGGTCGGTGCACGCGATGAGCGCAGTGGTCGCTGGCAGGTGCTGTCGGGCCTGAACAGTGGCGATATGGTGGTGCGGGTGCCGGGCTCCGGCTTCAAAGAAGGCCAGAAAGTCATGCTGGCTGCGCCGAAAGCGGTCGCTTCCGCAAGCGCCACCGTGGCAGAAAAATAAGGGATAACGAGCCATGTTTTTATCGGATTTCAGTATTAAAAAGCCCATTGCGACGATCGTTCTGATCCTGGCAATGATGTGCTTGGGTTTGATGGCGCTGAAGAAGCTGCGCGTCAACCAGAACCCGGATGTGGAAGTGCCGTTCATTGTGGTGAACATTCCGTATCCGGGCGCCTCGCCGGAAACAGTGGAGCGCGAGATCGTCAATCGCCTGGAAAAATCCTTGCAGTCGATTACCGGCGTGACGCAAATTAACAGTACCGCGTCGGAAAACTCGGCCAGTATCTTTATCCGCTTCACGTTCACCAAGAACCTGATCGAAGCATCCGACGAGATCCGTAATGCGATTGCGTCGGTACGCTACAAGCTGCCGACCGAGATGCGCGAACCGATTTTGCAGCGCATCGACCCTTCGGCCCAGCCGGTGATGCAGCTGGCGCTGTCGTCCAAGACGCAGAGTCATGCGGTGATTTCGCGCATGGCCGAGGACAAGCTGGCGGACCGCTTCCGTGCCATCGACGGGGTGGCGACCGTGAATATCGACGGTGCGCTGCGCCGCGAACTGAGCGTGCTGCTGAAGGCTGAAAAGCTGCGCGAATACAATGTCTCGGTAGGCGACGTGGTGAATGCGCTGCGTAACCAGAATACCAATGCGCCAGTGGGCAAGGTGCGCGGTGATCTGGGCGAACAGTCGATCCGTCTGGTGGGCCGCATCGAGCGTCCCGAGGAATTCCAGCAAGTGGTGGTGAAGCGCAACAACGGCGAGCTGGTACGTCTGGCGCAGGTAGCCACCATTGAAGATGGCTTTGCCGAAGTCAATAGCCTGAGCGTGCGCTCCGGCAAACCGAACGTGGGGATCTCGATCACCCGTTCGCGTGACGCGTCGACCGTGACGGTGGCCAAGAAGATCCGCGATCTGGCCACGGAAATGCGTAAGGAACTGCCGGAAGGCACCTTGCTGGAAGTGACGGAAGATGATGGCGAAAATGCCGAAAACAGTCTGAACAACGTGATCGAATCACTGGTGTTCGGTGCCGGCCTGACCATTTTCGTGGTGTATGCCTTCCTGAATTCGTGGCGTTCGACGCTGATTACCGCACTCAGTCTGCCGACTTCGGTACTCGCAGCGTTTATCGGGGTCTGGCTGTGTGGCTTTACCCTGAACTTCATGACCCTGCTCGGCCTGTCGCTGGCAATCGGTGTACTGATCGACGATGCGATTGTGGTGCGGGAAAACATTGTGCGCCACATGCAGCTGGGTGCCGATCGTCGTACTGCCGCGCTGAAAGGCACGGCTGAGATCGGTATGGCCGTGGCTGCCACCACTTTCTCGATCATGGCGGTGTTCATTCCGGTGGCCTTTATGCCCGGGATTACCGGTGAATGGTTCCGTCCCTTCGCGCTGACGGTGACCTGCTCGGTGGCAGTATCGTTGCTGATTTCGTTCACCCTCGATCCGATGCTGTCGGCGTTCTGGGGCGATCCACCGGATCACCACACGGCACCGCGCAAAGGCTTCGAAAAAGTGCTGGTGCGCTTCAATGAATGGTTCGACCATCAGGCTGACCGCTACGGTAACGTGATCGCCTGGGCGCTGCACCATCGTCGCTGGATGGGCGTGATTGCGGTGGCCACCTTCGTCGGGGCGATTGGTCTGCAAGCCAAGTTCGGTGGCGCCAGTTTCGTGCCATCCTCGGACTGGGGCACGATCGCCATCGATGTGCGGACCCCGTCTTCGAGCTCGCTGGAATATTCCCGCCTGAAGCTGGAAAAAGCCGCAGTGATTGCCCGCAGCATTAAGGAAACCAAGGAAACCAATAGCTACGTCAATGTGAGTGGTGGCCGCATCTATGTCGACATTGGCAAGAAGACCGAGCGCAAACGCGGTGCCCTGGAAGTGGCCAAGGAGTTGCGTGAGAAACTGGCGGGTCTGGTGGGGGCCGAATACACGGTGCTCGACGACCTCAGTAATGGTGCCAGCAAACCGGTGCAGATCGAATTTACCGGTGCCGATTCGCGTAAGCTGATGGAAATTACCAATGCCTTTATGGACCGTCTGCGCAAAGTGCCGGGTGCGGTGGATGTGGGCCTGTCCGAGCAGGATCCTAAGGATGAACTGCAGATTGAACTGAACCGTGGTCTGGCCAACTCGATGGGCATTTCGGCCGGCGACGCGGCACAGGCATTGCGGGTGGCATTTGCGGGGATTGAGGTCGGTGACTGGGTTGACCCGACCGGCGAAGCACGCGATGTGGCGATCCGGCTGGCACCGGAAGACCGTACCAGTTCGGAAAACATCGAACGTTTGCCGATCGCAGTAACGGGCACCAACCAGATGGTGCCACTGGATCAGATCGCTCGTGTCACCATGGGCAAAGGTCCATCCACCATCAAGCACAAGGATGGCAAGCGGGTGATTTCCGTGAGCGCCAACGTGCAGGGCCGTTCGCCGGGCGAGGTGACGGCGGACGCCATGAAACTGGTGAAAGATATCGATTTCCCACCCGGCTATGGCCTGGCACTGGGCGGCGCCGGTAAGGATATGAATGAAGTGTTCGGTGCGATGGGGATCGCCCTGGTCGCCGGGATCGGTCTGATGTATTTGATTCTGGTAATGCAGTTCGGTTCCTTCACCGCGCCACTGGCGGTCATGCTGTCCCTGCCACTGTCGCTGATCGGCGTGGTGCTGGGGCTGCTGGCGACCAGAAACACGATTAATCTGATGAGTCTGATCGGGGTGATCATGCTGATGGGCCTGGTAGCGAAGAATGCGATTCTGCTGCTCGATGCTGCCCGCAAGCGCGAGGAAGAAGGCTATGGTCGTGAAGATGCACTGATGTATGCCGGTCGTATGCGTCTGCGTCCGATTCTGATGACCACCTTCGCGCTGATCGCCGGGATGTTCCCGGTCGCTCTGGGGCTGGGTGAGGGCGGCGAGTTCTACCGTCCGATGGCGATTGCCATCATCGGTGGCACGATTACTTCGACTCTGCTGACGCTGCTGATGGTGCCGACTTTCTACGACAGTATCGAAATCAGCAAAGACCGCGCTGTCGCCAAGTTCCAGCGCCGTGCCGAGCGCTGGACGGCTTTGCCAGCGTTCGCGCTGACCTTGCTGGAAGCCGTGCTGACGCTGCTGCTGGTACGCATGCTGTTCCGTCTGGTCATGCAGGGCGTGGCCAAACTCACGGGCAAAAAAGGTGCTGGCCTGCCGGGGGCGACGCTGCCGGAGCTGCGTTAAGTCCGCTGAACGGCCCTGCAGGCGCCGGGGAACAGTGCTACAGATGGTTGCTATCGCGTAGTGTTCCCGGCGCAATCTGGGCATGGACGCGCTGGCGGGAAGCGTCCGCAAGGAGCACCGCCGCGAGAATAAGTTGTTGTTTTAGAAGCATTTAAAACAGGGCCATACCGGCCCTGTTTTTTCATCCAAACGCAGAGCAATCGCTCGGTTTCAAGTATTTATTTAGTGTAGTCACTCTAACGACTTGCCTTTTGGTTTGTTTTAGTTATGTAGTAAGCTGCTAGCCTCCCTGCATCATCATCGATGCAGAGGCCAGAAAAAACCCGGCGCAGTGCGCCTACACATAAAGTGAGACCAGCATGCAACACAAAACCCTCCCCCTGATGATCGCGCTCGCTCTGGGCCTTATGTCGGTCGGCGCACAAGCGTCGGGCTACCGTTTCGGTTCGCAAAGCGTTGCGGCCCAGGGTACTGCCGAAGCCAATGGCGCTGAAGCCAATGACGCCACCACCATCTTCGCTAACCCGGCTGGCCTGTCCCGCCTGGATGGCATGCAGATCAGCGCAGGCGCCACCGTGGTGGTGCCACACTCGACCTTCATCGATGCCGGTTCGACCCGCTTTACCGGTCAGTCCACTGGCGGTACCGCCGTGGGTGACTACGTGCCGACCGCGGTGATGGCACCATCGTTCTACCTGAGCAAAAAAATCAATGACCAGTGGAGCGTGGGTCTGGGCTCCTTCGTGCCATACGGTACGAAAATTAGCTATGGCAATACCTGGACTGGCCGCTACGCGCTGTCCGACGTCAAGCTGCAATCGCTGACCCTGAATCCTTCCGTCGCGTTCAAACTCAATCAGCAGCACGCTTTCGGCTTCGGCATCGATGCCGAATTCATGAAAGCGGAACTGGGTCAGGCGGTTGACGTACCGGGTTCGATCACGGCACTGTCGACCGGCGCTGCTGCAGCAAAAGGCGCAGCACTGGCAAAACAGATCGCAGCACTGGGCGGTAATCCAGCACTGCTGCGCACCGCCGGTGATGCGCACGGCTCGAATGACGGTAAAGATGTGGGCTGGGGCTTCAATCTGGGCTACCTGTTCACGCTGGACCAGAACACCCGTTTCGGTCTGTCCTATCGCTCGTCGATCCTGCACAAACTGCGCGGCAGCACGGTCTGGGACTTCTCGAAAGTGACTACTGACCCGGTCGTGAACGGCGTGTTGGCAGCGGCTTCGAATAAAGCCAACTCGGCTGCGCTGGTAGAGCTGCGTACCCCGGAAACCCTGTCGGCGAACGTGTTCCATCAGTTTGATAGCAAACTGGCGGGTATGGCCGATATCACCATGGTGCGTCACAACCGTCTGGGCGACCTGGATATCCAGTTCCCGGGGACTGCCGAAGGCGCCGAAGTGATTCGTCAGCAGTGGAAAAACACCGTGCGTGTTTCGCTGGGCGGCAACTATGCCTACAACGAAAAACTGACCCTGCGTGCCGGCGTGGCTTACGATGAGTCGCCGGTTAAGAGCGCTGAACTGACCCATCCTGCGTTGCCAGATAGCGACCGTATGCAGTACTCGTTCGGCGCGAACTGGAAAGTCAGCAACAATAGCTCGGTCGATCTGGCCTACACCTACCTGAGCTTCAAGGATGCGCGCATCAACTACACCAACGGCTGCAATCCGTTGATGACCACTTGCACCGGCAATGGCGAGACCACCCGTGGCACCTTCCAGACGCATCTGTCGCTGATCGGCCTGTCTTACAACTACAAGTTCTAAGCACGCAATACTGCGGCAATACCGCAGCAACACCAAAGGGCCTTCGGGCCCTTTTTTTTCGTCCGTCGCGGGCGCTACTGGCCCGCTATCGGCGGTGCGCTGGCAGGTGGTGGTGGCGTAGTGGTCGGATTGTCCGGCGTGATGGCCGGCGTGGTGCCGGCCGGTGGCTGGTTCTCCGGCGTCGGCGCAGGTGTGACCGGCGCTGCCGGCTCCGGCATGGTGGTCGGGGTTGGTGGCTGATCGGCCGGACGCTTGTTGCAGGCGGCCAGTGCGCTCACGGCGCACAGGCTGGCTAGCAGCAGACGCAGGGTGGGGCGCAGGGTGGGACGGTGATGGAAGGCAGTCATAACGGTTCCTTTCATGGAGAGAACCGTTTAGACCAGCGGACGGTGGGTAGGTTCCGTCCGCTGTGAATTATGCAGCAGTGGGCGTCTGATCGACGGGCAGATCGGCGTTGCTGTTGAAGATAGCCGTATCGGTTTCGCCTAGCACGCGACTGGTGAGCGTGCCGGCCGTGACGGAACCGCTGACATTCAGGGCGGTGCGGCCCATGTCGATCAGGGGTTCGATCGAGATCAGCAGGCCGGCCAGTGCCACCGGCAGGTTCATGGTCGAGAGCACGATCAGGGCCGCGAAGGTGGCGCCGCCGCCTACCCCGGCAATGCCCACCGAGCCGATCGTGATGATGGCCAGCAGCGGGGCGATAAAGCTCAGCGTGTAGGGATCGATGCCAACGGTGGGGGCGATCATCACGGCCAGCATGGCCGGATAAATCCCGGCACAGCCGTTCTGGCCGATGGTGGCGCCGAAGGAGGCGGCAAAGTTGGCGATGCCTTCCGGCGTACCCAGTCGCAGGGTCTGGGTCTGTACGCTCATCGGAATCGCTCCGGCGCTGCTGCGCGAGGTAAAGGCGAAGGTCAGCAGCGGCAGGATTTTCTGCGCGTAGCGCAGCGGGTTCAGGCCGGTCGCGGCGACCAGCGCCAGATGTACGCCGAACATCAGCAGAATCGCACTATACGAGGCCAGCACGAAGTCGATCAGGTGCAGGATGTCGGTGTAGCTCGAGCTTGAAACCACTTGCGCCATCAGGGCGAATACCCCGTAAGGCGTGAGTCGCAACACCATGCGCACCAGTTTCATCACCAGTGCATGGGCGACCTGGATGAAGTGCTCGAAGCTGGCGTACAGAGCCGGCTTTTCGGCGTGGATGCCGGCGGCGGCGACGCCGATAAAGACCGAGAAAATCACCACGGCAATCGTCGAGGTTTTGCGCGCGCCCGTCATATCGAGGAAGGGATTGGCGGGGATAAAGCTGAGCAGCATGCTGGGTAGCGAGATGGCTTGCGCCGCTTCGACTTTGCCTTGCAGGTAGACGCCGCGGGCGATGTCACCCGCCGAGGCGGTCAGACCGACCGCCGTCAGACCGAATAGTTTCGCCATCAGAATGCCCAGACCGGCCGCGATCAGGGTGGTCGCCATCAGGGTGCCGATGCTGAGGGCGCTGATTTTGCCCAGCGCATCGATGCCTTTGAGTTTCAGGATCGCACCGATGATGGACACCATGATCAGCGGAATTACCACCATCTGCAGCAGTTTGACGTAGCCGCTGCCGACGATGTCGAGGTAGTTGCCGGTGGTCGCCAGATCGGGATGGCTGGCACCGTAAATCGCCTGCAATACGGCGCCGAGCACGACACCGAGCCCCATGCCGGTGAACACGCGCACCGAAAACGACGCGGTATGGCGTTGCTGAACGTAGAGCAGTGTCAATAAAACAACGGCCGCGAGGAGATTGAGGAGAACATTCAGGGTCATTTCGATTCGCTTAAAGTGTGGGGCGTTGCGGTTTCATCAATAGACGGTGGCTGGCATTGTAGCCGCTAATTTTCCGGCGACGGAACGCCCGGACTGGCTGGCCTGTCGAATTTTTTCGTATATCGATATGTCAGGCTAGGTGAAACACTTACTTTTCACATAAAAGTTTCTCCTTGGAAAAATTCTAGGCATCGCGCACTGATCTCCGTAGAATCAAAAAAACCGCTAGTAGATCAATTTTCAGGGAGTGTAGTGATGACATTTGAAAATATGAAAGTGGGTACCCGTCTAGGGGCTGGTTTCGGTTTGGTACTGACCCTGCTGATGGCTGTAGCCGGGCTTGGCCTGTGGAGCATGAGCACGATTTATCGGATTTGCGCGTAAAACCCCGTCGTTCAGGGCGGGGATGTAAGCGCGGACGGCGAAGCCGTCCTTACACCTGTACTTGACTTTAATGCGGGGTCCGCTTCTGTTCGATGTACTTGCGAATAACTGCGATTGGCGCTCCGCCGCAGCTTCCAGCAAAATAACTGGGCGAGCACAAAGCGCCACCCCATAGTCTCCTCTTGATACTGGGATAATTCTTCTTCCTGATAAGCAAGCTGGATATTCCCTTGAGACTGTTCACCAGTTTCGATACGGCCACTTTAGGCGGATAGTTCACCAGCAAGTGTACGTGGTCATCCTCGCCATCGAACTCGATCAGTTCCGCCTCGAAGTCAACGCAGACACTGGCGAATATCGGGCGCAGGTCGTCAAGAATCTCTTTTGTGAACACTCCGCGACGGTATTTTGTCACGAAGACCAGATCGACATGCATCATGAAAACACACTGTCTGCCACTCCTCATATCGTTTTTTCATCGCTCATAGATCAGCGTATGATTGGATCATGCAACGACTTCAAACCTTTAAATTCGAATTGATGCCAGACGGCGAACAACAGCGCGACATGCGCCGTTTCGCTGGTTCGTGCCGGTTCGTCTATAACAAGGCGTTGGGGGTGCAGAAAGAGAACCACGAGGCCGGGAACAAGTTCATCGGCTATGTGCCGATGGCGGCGAATCTACCAATCTGGAAGCGGGAAGTCGGTCAGGAATGGCTCAAGGATGCGCCGTCACAGGCGTTGCAACATGCCTTGAAAGACTTGGAAAGAGCCTACAAGAATTTCTTCGCCAAACGCGCCGGCTTCCCGCGCTTTAAGCGAAAAGGCAGCGGCGATAGTTTCCGGTATCCTGAGCCGAAGCAGATCAAGCTCGATCAGGACAACTGCCGCATTCTCCTGCCGAAACTCGGTTGGCTGCGCTATCGAAACAGTCGGGATGTGCTGGGCGTGGTGCGCAACGCCACCGTGAGCCAATCGGGCGGCAAGTGGTTCGTGTCGATTCAAACCGAACGGGAAATTCTTCAAGCTTTGCCAGCAGCCACAAGCGCCATTGGCATTGATGTAGGCATTGCCCGGTTCGCCACCATGAGCGACGAAAACTATATCGCACCGCTCAACAGCTTTAATAAGCATCAGGAACGCCTTGCACGATACCAGCGCCGCATGAGCCGCAAGGTCAAATTCAGCAACAACTGGAAAAAGGCGAAAGCCAAAGTTCAGAAGATTCATACCGGCATCGCTAATGCCCGGAAAGACTTCCTGCACAAAACCACAACAACGATCAGCCAAAACCACGCGCTCGTATGCATTGAGGATTTGCAGGTACGGAACATGTCCAGGTCTTCCAAGGGCAACAGCGAACAGCACGGCAAGATGGTGAAGCAGAAGTCCGGTCTTAACCGTGCCATGCTCGACCAAGGCTGGGGCGAGTTCAGGCGGCAGCTCGACTATAAGGTGGTGTGGAACGGCGGTATGCTGCTGGCAGTTCCGCCACACAATACTAGTCGCACTTGCCCGTGCTGCGGTCACGTATCACAAGACAATCGGCAAACACAGGCAAAATTCTTGTGCGTCGATTGCGGTTACGAAAATCACGCTGATGTCGTTGGTGCGATCAATGTGTTAGAGCGGGGATACCGCTTGTTAGCCTGTGGAGAGATGGTGCAGTCAGGCCGCTCGAAGAAGCAGGAACCCACCGAAGCGACTCGCAAATCTTTGCGCAGCGCCGTAGGAATCCCCGCTCTTTAGGGCGGGGAGGATGTCAAGCCAAGGTTGGCGAGATTGTCGATGTCAATGTGGCGAAAACTGCACTGGCGCAGGAAATGGCGGAATCGGTACATATCGTGGCGCGGGTCACTCGCAGCGTGGTGTTGCTCAGCGATGTAGCCGCCATCGATGCCGAACTGGCCAAGGTACAGGCGGCACGGGCAGCCTATGGCAAGGCGAGTCTGGCACTCGAAGCCTTGCCGTCGACACCGGCCGGGGGGGCGGCGCGTCGGCCGTTCGCGCCGCTGGCCGAGCAGACCCGCGCCCTGAATGACCGGGTGATTGCGCTGGCGCGTGCCAGTCAGGATGCCGAAGCCGTGCAACTGCTACTCAAGGAGGCCGCCCCGGCGACTCAGCGCTGGCAGGACGCCATCGACGCGTATATCGAACGACAGAAGAAAAACAATGTCGAAGATGTTGCCGAAGCGCGGGTCGCCTACGAGCGTGCGCGCAACTGGATGCTGGCAATCAGCGCGCTGGCGCTGGTGGTTGCGATGACCATCGCGGTGCGCATCAGCCGCTCGCTGTTGCGCCAGCTGGGTGGTGAACCAGCCGTGGCCGCCGATGTGGCCAGCCGGATCGCGGCGGGCGATCTGACGGTACAGGTCGACACCCATGCCGATGATCGTCACAGCATGTTATTCGCCATGAAAACCATGCGTGATGCGCTGAGCACGATCGTCGCCGAAGTGCGTGGTGGTACCGAGGCGATTGCCACCGCATCGGCCCAGATCGCCAGTGGCAATCAGGATCTGTCGATGCGCACCGAACAGCAGGCTGGCGCGCTGGAAGAAACTGCTTCGTCCATGGAAGAACTGACCAGTGCGGTGCGCCAGAATAATGACCACGCGCGCCACGCCAACCAGCTGGCGCAATCAGCCTCGGCAGTGGCGGTGCAGGGCGGCTCGGTGGTCGCGCAGGTGGTCGATACCATGGGCGATATCAATGCGTCCTCACGCAAGATTGTCGACATCATCGCCGTGATTGACGGGATCGCTTTCCAGACCAATATTCTGGCTTTGAACGCGGCAGTGGAAGCGGCCCGCGCTGGTGAACAGGGGCGCGGTTTTGCCGTGGTGGCCAGCGAAGTGCGTACGCTGGCGCAACGCTCGGCATCGGCGGCCCGCGAGATCAAGGAGCTGATCGGTAACTCGGTCGAGAAAGTCGAGCAGGGCAGCAAGCTGGTCGAACAGGCGGGCGCGACCATGGGGGAGGTGGTGGCCTGTGTGCGCCGCGTGACCGATATCATGGCGGAGATTTCCGGCGCGGGCGATGAGCAAAGCGCGGGTATCGAGCAGATTAATCAGGCCGTCAGTGAAATGGATAGCGTCACCCAGCAGAATGCGGCACTGGTGGAGGAAGCGGCGGCCGCAGCAGCGGCCATGCAGCAGCGGCCATGCAGCAGCAGGCCGAGCAGCTTGAGCGGGTGGTTAGCGTGTTCCGGCTGGAGACACAGAGCGTGGCCCGGCCGGCAGCGCCGGAGCGCGGCCGACTCGGGACGCCGGCCAGTGTGACGCAACTCCAGCCTCGCCTTGCCGCGCGCGCGCCACAGCGCACCGCAGTAACGCAACGCGCCCGTGGCGGCGGCGCCGCGGCCAGCCGTGCTGCCGTCGCCACCGACGAGAGCTGGGAGCAATTCTAGACCGGCCGGATCGCGGGGCAGGGCAGGCGTCGAGCGCGCGGCGTCGAGCGCGCCCTTTCCCGGCGCGGGATCAACGCTATAATCGCAGCACTTCCCTCTCCATGAAAGTGCTCCAATGAAATCACTGTGGGTCCTGTTATTTGTTTCCGGCGCGGCGCTGGCCGATGATGCTTCGATGCTGCGTTGCCGGCAGTTGAAGGAGGCTCCGGCCCGGCTGGCTTGCTACGATGCGATCGAGCTCGCGCCAGCCGGTACTGTGGCGGCGCAGGCCGCCCCTGCTGCAGGAGCGCCTGCCGCAGGAGCGCCTGCCGCAACTGTCTACATGCCTAGCAAGGCTGATCTGGAACGTGGCTTCGGCAATGAACATAACAGCCCGGCAGCCAAGCTGGAATCGATCGAGAGTTCCATCGTTGGCGAGTTCGACGGCTGGGTGCCGAAACAGCGTATCCGTCTGGCCAATGGGCAAGTGTGGATGATTGCCGATGACAGTCAGGCGATACTCGAACTGAACAACCCGAAAGTGCGGCTGGAAAAAGGCATGATGGGGGCGATCTATATGGATATCGAGGGCGCACGGAATTCGCCGCGGGTGAAACGCATCAAATAAACGCTGCCTACAGTTCCGGATCAGCCAGCCAGAGGAGCCGGCCATGGCCGGCTTCGTTGAGGCGGCTGATCAGCGCGGGTGCGGCGCTCTCGGGTAAATGGAACTCGAATGTCACCAGATCACTGTGACTGACCTGCGCCAGCGTGGCGCCGGCCAGTTCGATCTCGCGGCGCACCATGCCTTCCATGGCGTAGGGGGCGCTGCAGCGCAGTTGCTGCAATTTGATGATGGGGATTTTTTCGCCCTTCAGCAAGGCTTGCGCGACGCTGTCCGTGTAGGCGCGTACCAGCCCGCCAGCGCCGAGTTTGATGCCGCCGAAATAGCGCACCACGGTCGCCTGCACACCCTCCAGATCCTGATGGCGTAACACATCGAGCATGGGCCGGCCGGCTGTGCCGCTCGGTTCGCCATCGTCCACCGCAGCCGACTGGCCTCCGGCCAGCAGTGCCCAGCAGACATGCACGGCACCGGGGTGCTGGGCCCACAGTTCAGCCACCACTTTTTGCGCAGCAGCACGATCGCTGATCGGCTGGACGCAGGCGATGAAACGACTTTTCTTGATGATCAGTTCGCTGTGGACGGGGGCGGCGAGGGAGTAGGGCATGGGGACTTCTGACAGGAAAGCAGGGTAAACCGCTTCATGTTGCCAGAAATCCGCCGAAATACAAAGAGTGCTACGGGGAAGAGGCCTTAGCCGTTCTTGATTTTACGGCCGTCGCTATCGGTGAAATTGCCGAGTACCACGATGATGAAATCGATCAGGGTCCAGATGCCGAAACCGCCCAGCGTGACCAGCATCAGCAGACCGGTACCGATTTTGCCGACATAAAAGCGGTGGACACCGAAGGTGCCCAGGAAGAAGCACAGCAGAATTGTGACAAGATAGTCCTTGTCCGAGCGCGGACCGGTGCTGGCGCTGGCGACATGTTGCGGTGCGCCGCAGTGAGGGCAAGCAGGTGCTGTCTCGTGAATTTCCTTGCCGCAGCCGCGGCAAAATACCATACCCATAATTTTCTTCCAGTTCGGTTATTGTTGTGCTTGTTATGCTAGCAGTAAATTTCGCATCGCAGTCACTTTGCGGCGAAAGATTATAGAGGCCCGCTCTGCGCGGCATTCTCACGAACTGTCACCACCTGCTAAAATTCGCGCCCTTTTTCCGGAACTGATCACTATGCCGCCATCCTCGCCAACCGCTGTCATGCCTGCCCCCGATCACGAGCAATTCGAAGACGATGCGCTGATGCGCGAACTTGATCTGGCGGCACAGGGTGTGCAACTGGCGCGTCAGGATGGCCGGGTGTTTCTGCGCCTGAGTGGTACGGTGCCGTATGCAGGACGTGAGGTGGCGTACGATCTGGTGCCGGAGCAGGGGGTACTGGCCAAGTCCTCCAAATGGCGCAAGATGGATAGCGCCACTCGTAGCCAGACCCTGCGCGAGCGCGCCAGTGCGAGCGTGGCGCAGGAGTTGCGTGCGGCCGTGGCGGCGTTTGTGGTGGAGCTTGGCGAGGCCTGTGCTGACTGCGACATCGATGCCACGCCGTTTCTCGATGCGCTGGCCAGCATGCAGATCAGCGAGCCGGCCAGCATGGTGTTTGACCGTCTGCGTCAGCGCCTCGAACATGCGGTCGAGCGGGATATGGAAGAACAGCACGCCGAACGTACCCGCCAGAGTATCAATCTGGCCGAATATCCGGCCTCCTTCGATACCGCGCGGCGCATCAAGCGGCGCCTGATCGCCGTGCTGGGACCGACCAATTCCGGCAAGACCCATATGGCCATCGAAGCGCTGGCGAAAGCACCCAGCGGCGTGTATCTGGCGCCACTGCGCTTGCTGGCGCTGGAGAATTACGAACGTCTGCAGGGCATGCAGGCGCGCGGCAAGCCGCTGGCAGTGAGTCTGGTGACGGGCGAAGAACGCCGGCTGGTGCCGGGCGCGACCCATGTGGCCAGTACGGTGGAGATGCTCGACACCCGTACCGAAGTCGATGTGGCGGTGATCGACGAGATCCAGATGCTGGGTGACCGCGATCGCGGTGCGGCCTGGACTGCCGCTGTGTGCGGTGCGCCGGCGCATACCGTGTATCTGGTGGGGGCGCCGGAAGCGCGTCGCGCCATCGAGGTACTGGCGGCGCGTCTCGAGTGCGAGCTGGAGGTGCATGTGCTGAAGCGCAAAGGCCCGCTGTCGCTGGAGCCAACCGCGGTGCGCAAGCTCAGCAATCTGCGGCGCGGCGATGCGGTGATCTGCTTCTCGCGCCGGGAAGTGCTGATGTGGCGCGATATGGTGACTGAGCTGGGCCTTTCGGTGGCGACCGTGTATGGCAATCTGTCACCCGAGGTGCGGCGCGCGCAGGCGCAGCGCTTCCGTGACGGGACGGCCGATGTGGTGGTCGGTACGGATGCGATTGCGATGGGGCTGAATATGCCGATTGCGCGCATCGTGATGACCACCTCGGTCAAATACAACGGTTACGAAGAGGAAGAGATTCCGGCCGCGCTGGCGCGCCAGATTGCCGGTCGGGCCGGGCGCTACGGCGTGCATGAGGAAGGGCTGGTAGCCGGTTACGACAACCAGACCCACAATGTGATGCGCTCGCTACTCAAGGAAAAGCCGGTGCCGATCAAGACCAGTGGCTTTGCCGTGGCACCGACGCTTGAGCATCTGCACCGGATTTCCTCGGTGACGCAGGAGCAATCGCTGGCGCGCCTGCTGAAGCGCTTCGTCCACAATATCGATGTGCCGGACGGTTTCTTCTATCCGCGCATTACCGAGGAGCAGTTCGAGCGCGCCGCCTGGCTGGATACGCTGGCGCTGTCGGTGGCGGAAAAATTTGCCCTGTCGCTGGTGCCGATTTCCTCCAAAGTGCCGTCGCTGCAGCGCGCCTGGGAGCACTGGGCCAAGGCGCTGGCGGCCAAACAGATCACTGGTCTGAAGGCGCTGCAGGCGCCCCTGCACTATCTGTCGCTACAGGAAGTGGAAGATGCCTGCCGGCTGTATTCGGCCTATGCGTGGCTGGCTTACCGGCAGCCCGAGTACTTCCCTGATACGGAACTGGCCCAGCAGTTATCGCGGCAGGCGTCCGAGCGCGTTGATGCTCTGCTGCATGAACAGAACTCGGCCGCGCGCAAGCGACAACCGAAGCGCTTCCGCCGTTAAACAATCGCGAGGCGAAGCCGCTACTTGTCCGAATAATGTCACGTTTATCACAACAGTTGCCGTCAGAATGCGCCATGCAGGGCCTAGGTCAGCTATCATAACGGCCTTTTGTTTCGAACTGGCTGAGGAAGTGCATGACTGTTGTACAACGGGAAATTTCTGCGGCGGAGAAATCTGTGCCGCCGCAATTTGGTCTGATTAATTTGCTGAAGTCTGGCGCGGCGCAATTGATTGTGCTGCATCATCTGGCATTTTATGGCCCGATGTCCGATCACGCCCGCATTCTCTGGCCGGAACTGTTCGAGTTTTTGAGCGGGAATGCGCGTATCGCGGTGCAGATCTTCCTCGTGATTAGTGGTTTTCTGGTCGCCAAATCGCTGGCGCCGAGTGGCCACGCGGGTGCCATCGAGCCCCTGTCGGCGATCTGGCGCCGCTATGCCAAGCTGGCCCCGCCGTTCTTCGTTGCCACCCTGTTCGCTGCGGGTGCCTCCTATGTGGCGGCGCAGTGGATGGACCATCATTCGATTTCCGCCCCGGCCACGGTCAGCCAGCTGAGCGCCCATGCGCTGCTGCTGCACAGCATTCTCGGCTATCCCTCGCTGGCCGCCGGAGCGTGGTATGTGGCGATCGATTTCCAGCTTTACAGTCTGGTCGTGCTGGTGCTGTGGCTGGTGAGTCGTGTGACGGGCGCGCGCCGCATGGCCTGGCTGCTGCCGGTGCTGATGGCGCTTGGTGTGACACTATCGCTGCTGCACTTCAATCTCGATGCCGACTGGGATAACTGGGCGCCGTACTTCTTCGGCAGTTATGGACTCGGTCTGCTGGCATGGTGGGGCGGCGATCAGCGTCGCAAGCCGCTGGCGGTAGCCTTGCTGGTGCTGATGGCCGTGCTGCCGGCGCTGGTCGCGCTGATGGTTGATTTCCGTAGCCGTATCGCGCTGGCCTTGCTGGTGGCCGTATTGCTGCTGCTGTGTGGTCGCATCAAGGTACCGGCACGCGGCCGTTTCTGGACGGCGATTCACGGCATGGGCAAGATTTCCTATGCGGTGTTCCTGATCCATTTCCCCGTTTGCCTGCTGGTCAACGCTGTTTTCACCCGCTTGGCACCGGCCGAGCCGCTGCCACAGGCGCTCGGCATGCTGCTGGCATGGGGCCTGAGTCTGGTGGCGGGTGCGCTGTTCCACCGCTGGGTGGAAGTGCCGCTGGGCCGTCTGATGCAGGCGATGACTGCGCCACTGACGGCCCGCTCTGTAACGGCCTGATCGGGCTTGCGGCAGCACCGCTGCTGCCGCGCTTTCCAGTCGCCCGCGCACCTGCTGGCGGTGCTTCAGTACAAACTCCACAAACACCACAAACGCCGCTGCCGCCATGACGCGTCGCCTTATATCCGGCAGCGGGCTAGGGGAGCTGGGGGATGTAATGCAGATGTCCGGCGACTACCGGGCCGGCTTGGGCCGGGCGATCGGTAGGGTGCAGCGTTCCCTCATTGACCGGCACCACGTCGAAATCAAACGGGCTGAGACCGCTCAGGCAGGCGACATTGACACCATACTGTTCGGGATTCGAGCGGCGCTGGTGATGGGTGTAGATGCCGCAATGCGAGCAGAAATAGTGACGCGCCTGCTTGGTGTTGAACTGATACAGCGTCAAGGCCTGCTGACCGGCGGTAATCTCGATGTCGGCCAAATTGGCGGACACCGCTACGGCGCCGCGCATGCGGCAATAGGAGCAATTGCAGCGGCGTGCGGTATGCAGGCCATTGGTGAGTCGAACGCGGAATTGCACTGTTCCGCAGTGGCAGGCACCAGCGATTTCCGAGATATCTTTATTCATGGATCACCCTCTGTTGTTTTTAAAGCATGGGCCAGATTATCCACTGAATTGAGCGCGCTAGCCCGGCTTGCGCGAACTAGGTGTGCAGGATCAGCGCAAGCGCTGGGCGGCAATCGTAATGCCGGCCCTGGCGACCATGATCAAAGGTCAGTTCCAGCAGATGTGCATCGCCGCGCTGCAGATGTAGCTGCCCGCTGGTGCTAGCAGCCTGTGCTGCTTCTGACCATGCCGCGTTGCCCGGTACGGTGATCGACACGGCACTGAGTTCCTGTACGCCCAGTGCATGCTCGAGCGGCTGGCGTCGTTCGGCCGGTGCGGCGGCAGGGGCGGTCGCCTGTGCGAGATAGAACCACATCGGTTCGGTCAGCGGGGTGTGGCGCGCGATATCGACCTGCATGCCGGCGGGAAGGTAGGGCGGCTGGTAGACCCAGCTGGCGAATGGTGGCCTCAGATGGCTGGCCGAGGGGCGCCAGCAGACGCCGAAGGGCGAGCTATCTCCCGCTGGTAGCTGGAGACGTTCGGCCAGTTGGGTGGGACGCGTGCAGTCATTGTGGATTTCTTGCGCATCAGCGATCCACAGCAATTCAATGTAGGCATTCTGGAAGAAAAAACGCCGGTTGGCCGTGCCTTGGCCGGGATGCTGGTTGGCACTGCCTTCACTCAGACCGAGTTGCCGCAGCAGCGCGGCTTCGGGCGCGCCATGCTGGGCGCGCAAAAAAAGGTGGTCGATTTCCATGCTTGGAAAAAGTCTGTGGCGCATCAGGTGAACCTCGCGGCGGGCCGAGCCGGCATTCAGAACGGTACCGGTTCCGCACGCCCTGCGTGGCTGCCTGTGCTTAGTCGCCCAGGGCTTTTTTCAGCAGCGTGGTGACCACAGTGCCCACATCGCTGCCCTGTTCCTTTGCCAGCGCGTTGAGCTGGGCAACCAGTTCTGCGTTGAGCTTGGTAGCAAAGGGCACTAGACCGGCCGCCTGATCCAGACGACGCTGTTCGCGACGATCGACCGCCACCACGGCTTTGCCGAATTCGGCGCCTGGCACTGCCATTTTGCTCATTAATTTCTTGGCGTCGTTTTTCGCCAGATCGGTCTTTCTCATGATGTTACTTTCTTCGGGGCTGCGGTAGTTGGAGGAGGCGATTAAAAAAGCTGATGCGCCGCAGCGGATAAGCTTTCGAAGCAGTCATTCTGGGGAGACCGCGCGGAAGTTGCTGCCCTTAAAGGGGCTGCGTGGCGCTCGAACTGGCACACATCGCGCTAATCGATCAAGGCAGCATTCTAGCATGCCAAGGATGTGATTGAACGTTAGCCAGACCTAGACTCAGGCTTGTCCAAGGTCCGTTGATCAGGAACGATTTATCCTATTTTTGGGAATGCGCTTTCGCGTAGTGTGGCGTGGTACCGAAGTGGCAGGCTGCGTCCGTGTGGCCGTCTCGAATTGACTTGCGACGCCCCGCACGCTTTCAGGCTGTGGTTTGCCTTCAATCCGAAAGTGCCTGAAGAATTGGAACTTTCGGCTCACGCCGCTCGGATCGGAAAGGAAGGGAAGGCGTAATTCCCGCTCTTTGAGCAGTACCATGCGCCAGACGGTGCCGCCGAAGAAGCGAAACGTCAGCGCAATCGGTGGCTGCAGGCATAGTTCAGTAAATGTGCCGGTGGAATACATCGCGCCGAGCACGGCCGCATCAACCAATGTCATATTGGCGTCGAACATATAAATCCGCAGCATGTCTTCGAAGGGGATGTCGTCGGTGAGGAAGGCGATGCGACAGCCTTGCCATTCTATGGCTGCTTCCAGCACTGCTCCGGTCACAATCATCCCGGTTGGCTTGCCGTCCAGCAGCAGTTCGGAAGTCGCCAGCTTCCTATCCGAGTAGGGTGATGCTAGCCGTGCCGCGAATTCTGAGGTCGAAAGTAATCTCACGAGTCTGCTCTAACATATAAAGCCGGCGCCGAAGGCCGCTAGAGCGCCCCCGGCAAACGCACCTATTGTCACGCATACTGGAGCACCGGGGCCGCACGCTAGACCCGCAAGAGCACCAGCCGCAATGCTTCCGCCGATTCCCGCAGTGGTGGTGACCAGCTCGCGCTTGAGCGCAGTGGATTGGTTGCGAGCTGTGAGAACATTGTACGTCGATAGCGCTAATGACAGCAAAATGACGCTACGGCCCACGTATGACAAGCGCAGCATATTGCGTGTGATGGCGGGTTGAGACCTGCCGGTCGAGGCCACAATTTCGGCAAATACGCGGTTCTGCTGTGATGGGGCGAGCTTTGCGAAGACAGCATTTTTCCCAAATAGCTTCGCGGTTTTTTCGGCGACCAACGCATTCAGGCCACGGCCCTCGGCCTTGTTGTGCTCTGCGAAGGCTCTGGCAACGGGCGTGGTACGCGATCTGGTGAGCTGCATGACGAGGTTCCGGGTGCTATGGGCCTGCTCCGCCGCTTGCGCCCAAGTCAAGCTCCCTTTGGCGACTTCCCGACGGAGCTTGTCTGACATGGCCTTTATTTCGCGCGAGTATATTCGGCGTGCGGCGGAATCAATTTCCAGATGCATCCCTGCGCTGGCTGTGCTTGCTTCTAGTGATTTGATGGCGTTTTCGAATGCGTCTTCGTCGCTCTGCTGCATGGACGGCTCCCTGTCAAAAGGTTTCTGACGAGAGTACTGCGTTGCAGGCTGCGGGCATTTGAAGCGGCGCAAGATGTTGGAAGGGGCAATTTCCGGTCGACGCAGCGGAGTGGGTGAGTTCGACCTTCAGTGACATAGTCGGAAGGGCGTCTTAGACTGAGTTTCTGAGGACCAGAAATGGTCTAGAAACAAAAAAGCCCACGAACGTAAATTCGTGGGCTTCCTTGAGTATTCTTGGTAGGCCGTGCGGGATTCGAACCTGCGACCACCGGATTAGAAGTCCGCTTGGCCCGCTTATTTCATCACAGTGCAAGACAGGAAATGCAGTGGCATACAGAAATGTTCGGGCAATGACGCCGGATTAATGTGGACCAGAAAAGCACCAGATGCCTAGTGTTGCACCGTCCTTGGACCGGAATTTTACCGGTTTTTTTTTACGCCAGGGGATAAAGACTGGGGAAATGACACCAGAATTTGTGGGAGGTGACGTAGACGGCTTATGTTCCCTAACTGTACGCTGCGCTGAGCTACCGTCGTGCCCTGCTAGCGGCAATATAATTCTCAGGTTGATTTGTAATGAGAGTAGATGTATAGGCTCTCCGGTCAAGAATGCATAGAAAGTTATATTCCTCCCCTGCGTTTGGGACGAGTTGACCGGTTGGATTGATTGTAGTGGCTACTCCGTTTTCGTTGCATGCGGTTGTCAGCAGTACACGGTCAACATGTGCTAAATCTATTCTTGATTTTATGGCTGACAAAAGCCGAGCACTCTTGGAATGACTGGATGCATAAGCGATTACGCTTGTTAGATCGATATAGGGTAACGTTGCTTGAATCTGATTTCCATTCAGAGTTGCCGACCTCATAATTTCTCCATGCACGTTAGTGGTGAACTCAAATCCACTTGGTCGCAAAATATAAATTGTATTGGAGTCACAATCTACAAAATAGTCAAAGTCGCTATCTAACCTGAAGATCGGGGTGTTCATCAAAGTAAGTGCCCCACCTGCGATGTACGTCAAGACGGACTTCTTGATGCCCTTGAACCTGCTGGCTCGCTTAAATGCATATAATAGGCGCCCTTGATTATCCTCAAAAATCGCGTAGTAGTACTCTAAATCATTAGCATTCGCCAGAGCGTTCACATCACTCGGCAGATTTCTAAGCGCAATAACGTTCTGTAAGTCTTGAATATAATCAGTAAGTAGCGGCAGTTTCAATTGCTCGACAGACGCATACTTCTCCGCTGGGTCAAATATTGGAAGGTTTGCCAATAACACTTGATTTGGTTGCGGTGGTTGCGGTGGTTGTGGTAGCAACTGGTCAATCGTAAAGTCGATCATGCGGGCCAATTCTGTGGCCACGTCCCCATCGATGGGAATTTGTATATGGGCCTCTGAATGGCCATCGTCAAAAAAACCATAAAAGGTAGTTGTGGTGATGTTCTGGACGTCGAAGTTCATATTATTCAAATAGTAGAAAATCTGTAAGGCGAAGTGGCGTTATGTCTAAGTTATTAGGTATCGACCATCGTTTTGTTATCAATACATGTGAAACAGAAAATCTCGATGTTGCATCTGGCTTTATAGATAATACTCGGTATCCGAACAGGGCGAAAAAGAAATTCATGTAATACAAATCCATATGCATGAATATGTAAATTATAAAAATTAGAGCGCACAATGCTGCATAAAGATCAGGTTCTGTAGTGACGTTTGTTTGGAATAAAGGAATCAGGAGGGCAAATATATAAGTTATGAGATGCTCTCTATTGTCGGTGTAAGCGGTTATCTGAATTCGCTTCCTGTCGTTAGCGCGCTTTGATATTTGTATTCTGATAATTAAAAAAAGATTTGGAATGATTGCTAGCCCAAGAAAAATAGGAAAGTATATTTCCCAAGGTATTATGCCTACCCCCTTAATCGCCATTAGAATGAAAAGGGGCGACATGCAAGCGAGCACCAAAATTAGCTTGATCAAGGTTTGTCCGTCATGTAGGATTTTTCCTACATTTTCCACGAATTAATAGGGAAAATTCTCTCAAAATGTCACTAGTGCAGCTGTTTTGGCTTTAGAAATGAGCGACGTGCATTATGAAGCCGACAATTTGGGAATTGTAGGTCCATAGGGATCTGTTTCAGCGTGCTCAGCTGGCGAAGCGGAATCGAGCACGGATCGCGCGTGGCGAGGACCCGCGCCCGCTCTTTACTAGTAACCTTTTGCGCCGGTATACATACTTCGGGCGGCGAAATTTTATTAGTTATGGTTATCGAGCTGCGAAAATTATGAACTCGGATGGCATCCGGAAGCAGCTGCGCCCATTATGGGGAAAGTTCCGGCTTGCGCTAAAGAGCTGAATGCAACAGCGCTTGGGATTGGTGCGGACAGGAGCTGCTGAGGCTGCTGGGGCATTTTCGCACGCGACCAGAGAGCCACCAGAAACAAAAAAACCGCGAACCGAAATTCGTGGGCTTCCTTGATTTATCTTGGTAGGTCGTGCGGGATTCTTACTTGGCCAATGGATTAAAAATTCCTGGATGTAGTTCTTTGGTACTGCCGAATTCATCGCAACAGGTGCCGCTACATTCGGATCAAAGCGCAATCTCACCCACAACAGCGCGCTCAACTAGAACATCCGCCAGCTTTTTCTGTTGTTGGTTGGTCGTAGTGATGCGCGACTTAAGTTGGTCGCAAAGTACCATCAATTCATCCACTTTGGCGACGATGCGATGTTGTTCCGCAAGCGGTGGTGTTCCTACGACCAAATTTAATATTTGTTCTCGCGTTACATTTTTCATCGAGCTACTGGTTCCGCCGGCTGCTAGAGCGTAATAATTTCTTGATAATGGTGATAAATTTACAAGGTTAATGAATTTATTGCCTCATGGCAATTAAAGGCGAAGCCTAACAATCTTGTCTGATAGCATTAGGTTTGGAGGGCAATTCTCGACAACTACACTTCGCGCCACCAGCTCATCAGTATTGGCGCGTGTGATAAGAAAATCGCCAGATTCGACAACACAGTCGAGTCTCGGCTCCAATGTTTTCGGAAGTGCTTTGTTTTCATCAGGCAAAAATTCCCCCCATGACACTGCACTGACTTTAAGCACTCCCCATGAATCTCCTACGCGTGCATGTCCCTCACAGCTTGGACTCCAACCAGCACCGCTCTTTTCGACTAACGTACCTAGTCGGATCCAATCCCAATTTTCTGGCAAATCAAAGGGTTTTTCATCCATGCCGAGCAGTTGGTGCTCGTCAGTTTGTGACTACCGGGAACGTGGCGCGTCACTGTAGTTTGGTTGATCTGTTGTCCGGTGGGGGGGCTGTAAAGAGGCCGCTCATTTGGCCCATCTCATAAGGTGATGCCCTCTGTTGAGGAAGGGGAGGGATTTTGGATTACCAGCGAGCGACCAAAAACAAAAAAGCCCACGAACGTAAATTCGTGGGCTTCCTTGAGTATTCTTGGTAGGCCGTGCGGGATTCGAACCTGCGACCAACGGATTAAAAGTCCGCTGGATACTTCTTCAAACGGGAATTTTTCTCAGTAAGTCAAAGCGAAATCAAGTATTTTGAAAAGTTTTTGTAGGCGATAATGTGGACCAGAACAGGACCAGATGGTCAGCAAAGACCGTCGGTTGACCGGAAGACGCTGGTGTACATATAGCTACGGGGGATAAAGGAAGTAAGATTGACACCCTGACTGCCTTGGCGAAATCTTGAGCAACACTATGAGTTGCTATAGGAAGGGGAAATCTGGTTCACCAGTTCGTTGAACTCGCTGTGACTTAAGCTATGTAGTGGAGCGTACCTTCCTTGCAAACCATCGATTACATATTGCTCACATTGGCAGTCATTGGCGGCTTCACCACAGTTCTCGCAAGGAGAGGAGACGTGGGCGATCATCCTATCAATAGCGGTTGACGGATCGTCAGGATCGAACATATCAAAGTCGCACGAGACCCCGGTGGGGCTGAAATCCCCCCTCGCGAACTCCAACACATCTTCGATTCCATGGAGCTCCCAGCGAGACAATGCCCTGAAGGCAGGCAGGAGCACGACTCGACAGTAATCGAATCGATACGTGTCCAGGTTGCAGATAGTTTTGCCATCTTCCTCTTGCAGGCTACCGAACGATATCTTGCCGAAATGCTTTTCGACCTCCTTATAGCGTTTTGGATCGAGGCGAATATGCTTAAGGCCATTGTTGAGAGCGTCGATAAGCGCCATCTTGCGATTGCGGATGTACGCGCCGTTCACAGAATAAACTTCGTCAAACTTCTGGACTAGATTCGTACGGGTTTCCTCTATCCCGTCTGCGGCTCTCACAGCAAGAAGGTAATCGATGCTATGCGCGACTATTAAGTTCGCGCCGTAAGCCTCATGCAATTGAACCTTATTTAAGTCGACCTTTGCCTCTAATGAATGTTTGGCTGGAATAAGAATATTGGCTATGAATAGTAGGTAATCCTCGCATGCTTGGGCGAGCACTGACACCGCTGCAATTTCGAGGACTTGTTTACCGTTTTTCATTACGTTTATCATTTCTCTTGGCAGACTTTCACTAGTAATTTTGCAGTCGCTTCCTGGAAATCCTGCCTCTTCGTCCACTGCACGGAATTACACGGTATGCGGCCAGATCTTAATCGCTACATTAAAGAGGGATTCAGCGCGCTTACGTATCTCATGCTCATGCCATCCAGCACCTTCTGCGATCCAGCGAACGTCTTGGAAGTATGAATTCAACGATAGCAAGCTCTTAGTTATCTCTGGCCTTTTTTTGTCAAAAGTGTGGTTGCTGAGCGAAGGATTAAGCTTCTCGGTCAACAAAGTTAGATTGCCTATATTGTGCAGTACTTGGTCGCGAACACTCTCTGCATTTTCGTCCCCTGGAGACGACCAATGTTCTCTCCAGGCGACTGGCAAGACGTGTTCAACGTGAAGCGGTACAGTCGGTAGTGTTTGCATTTCGTGGTGGAACGTATTTCGGGAACCTAGTTCAAGTGCTTCTAAAAGCATTTTTGTTTTAGCTGATCGTAAGCCTTTATAGGTAGTTCCCGCTAACCATGCGGCTGCAAATTCGTCGTCACCCGGCCAGTTTTGCGTATTACCCGTTAGCCCAATTAGATGTTGAGCTATCGCTGCAACTGTTGGCTGACCCGATGATGACAACTTCTTTAGGAGCTGGGGAAATACTCGGTTGTACGCTTTTGCGGTTAGGCCGCATACGGCGCGTCTAACAACATAGGATTCCAGGAGTTGTAGACAAGCCAAAAATTCTTTAGAGTTGGTAGTAAGGCACTCTCCTAGATAGAGCACAACGGGGGTCATCGTCGAACTGTCAAGCACGCGCATGTTATGCGCAAATCGTCCGAGTTGCGTAGTTCTATCTGGCAGGATAAGTGACCTAAAGAGCGAGGCAGACTGTTTTAAGCGAGCGAGTTCATTGCCCACGTCGCGATTAGCCATTGACCACCATTGCTTAAAAGACTCGAAGACGTGGTCTAGCTTTACGTCATCCATCGTTCGCATTGAAACGTAGTGGTACAAAAATGTATCGAGGCGTGTATTGGTTAGCCGCCCTTGCCGTTCTTCAACCTTCCAGAAAAGTTTACTCTTGCTAATCGCTCCTTTTTCTGTCGGTGCTTCATCAAAATCCTGCCAGTGCGATTTGTAGAGAACATCGACAAGGGCGTTCGCCCGAGTTGCTTCAAGGAAGACAAAATTGCGAACCAAGTCAGCGGGTGTTAGGCGTTCTCCCCGTGCATTCAGAGATTCGAATATGACCTGAGCATCGTCTTCCGGGCTTAAACGTAATTCAATCAGCTGGATGTAATCCGTCAATGTTGCCAACAGCAGCGGAATACGCTCAGCGAGGATAGGTAAGTCCTCGAACGGAAGGCTGGGTTGTGTATCGTGACGTATCGCATGAATCCATTGTGTTGCCCATGTTTCTTCGACGTATGCGCCTACCTCTTGTAATAGCTCTGTAAGCGCGTCGTCAACCTTGTTGGGAACTACCTCGTCAAAGTCTTTCCCACGCAGATACATGGAAATGACTCCGTAAAAATATAGATATGCCTCCACGAGCAGAGGGCGACGAATACGCTTTTTGGCCCTTCCGCTGCCGATGGTTAGGATTGGGTATAACTCGCATACTTTATCTACAGAGCGGGCTTCCGCCAGCGCACTCATCTCTGCGCGTCCTGCATTGGTTGGCCAAACTTTATAGTGATAGTGGGGCTCCTTATACGCTGCACTGTTATGCGTGTACACATCGAGCGACTGCTTTAGATAAATATCGTCAGCCCCCGCCACTGCGTCTCGGAAAGCTAACGCAAGCAAATGTGTCGTAGTCATGCGTTGTTGGCCGTCGATCACTTCGGCTGTGATTGGTTCGCCAGGACGGCCCGGTTGATGATCGGTGATGATGACTGTTCCAAGGAAGTGTTTCCGAGGCTGCTTAAGCATATGCGAGGAGCCGTTTTGTCGAGCTTGCACCATTAGCTCTTGATATCTAGTTAATTCTATCGCTCGCTCTGCGATATCTGACCAAAGCAACTGAATTTGCCGTTCGATCGTCCAAACGTATCCCCGTTGAAAAATCGGGACTAAGTATTGAAGAGGTTGACTGAAGAGTGCTAGTGGTGAGACTTTATTGGGTTGCATCTAACTCTTTCTTTGAAGCTATATTAAGGGAATGAAGGGCACACTTTCAGTATGGCATGTATAACCCCTTGGATACGCATCACGCCTATTCTGTCAAGTAGGAATCGAATTAGCCTGCAGCCAAATCGCGGAATCCCCCAGCGCAACTCCACGGAGAGTTGGCTAACGCCTGATACATTGCTGTTTTCCAGGAATTCAAGTGGTTGCTTTTGCAGCTTTCCGCAGTATCTAAGAAATCATCCATTACCTCTTGTGAACCTCCTGCTGCTAATATTTTTTCAAGCGTTAGTAATCTATCGTTGAGTTCCTCTATCGCATGAAGGGAAAATAAAATAGCTAATTCGAAAGTCTTCAAATGAAATTTTGCTCTAAGAAATTTTGTTTGGCTCCAGCTCGTTGGCTTTTTTACGTGGAAGTAAAAAACCCGTTCTATTTGATTGATGTCGGCAAATAGCCACTGTTCAGAATCAAAATCGTCATAGTAGGGATGGATTGTTTGTCTAGACGCTGCGGTGCTAATAACGTCGTCTTTCAGTTTGTTGCAATCAGAGCATGCCGGTACCAAATTAATCGGAGTGACGGTTAAGGCTGGATAGTGTGCTTTAGGTAAATGATGGTCAACTGTGGTGACTTTACCATGCCCGCACAATGGACAAATTTTAGAGGATATAAAAATTTCATCGTATATGGCTCGCCCCGGTGCTTTTGGGCTAGCCATTCTTCCGGTGTAAACTTTGTTAAATTCTTTATTGCTCAACCCGCCAATATTGGGGAAGGTCGCCATTGTATGCAGGCTTCCGGCTGTTGCGCTGATCTCGTAGGAGGCTGCTTCTGCCTGGACAGTTGGAGAAATCGCCGTTAGTGACGCTTTTAATGTCGCCTTTTTTACTCTGCTAATGCAGAGCTCATATACACTCTTAGCATCTCGAGTTGGCTTTGCAAGTTTTCTCATTGTTCAGTCTTCCGCTTTGCAGAAAAAAGAGCACGTGCTATCCCACGACCCTCAACGCCAATCTTGTTGTTAAACTCCGCCATAACTGATTCCAGAGAATCCGATCGTGAGACAGCTTTGGTGATCAGTTTGTGGAATCCTGAATTCATGACTTCTAGCCCGAATATTTCGCGGGTCAGTACCCCCACATTTTCCCCAAATGTCTCTTCTTCAGGCCTGTCTGCTGATGTCAAACTTCCGGAGCGCGCTAGAACCCAAGCGCAGGTTTTAGGCACTTCCTGTAGGACTACGGGGGAGTGAGTAGCTAGTATGGCTACTCCATTGCGATCCGTTAGCAGCTCGGAAATCGCACGAATGAATTGGGCCAAAAGTGGAGGATGCAAGTGTGATTCCGGCTCATCAAAGAGGACTAAAGTCCTCTCTTCAACTAGTTCGACTAACTTAGTTAGCGTGAGTGCAACTAATTTATGACCTGTACTCAACGCGTCAAAACGCGAACCTGCTTCTGCGTCAAAATCTGACTCATCCTCTTCTGCCAATTCTTCATCGAGAACCTCGTCCAATGAAGTTATTTGCGCATCGCGAAAATTGGGGTCGTCTTCAAACAGCGACATTACCTTTAACCAACGTTCTCGGCTTGCTCCTTGTAGGGATGACCTTAGGCTTTTCACAAACTCTCGGCGAAGTATTTCAGGTGTTTTTGGAGTGCCCACCTTTCCGCCAATATTATTTTGTCGTTTGAGACCTACGTAGGAATATGTGACGCCAAGAGATTTATCTTTGGTTTCAGGTAGTGGTTGAAATGGATCGAATGCGCTGAAGGATATAGATATAACGCTGGCGAATTGCTCATCATTTATATCTTCATCAAATTCAAATGATCCATTGGTCGAAGGCGACTTGCCTTCACTTTTCAACGCAAGGGCCATTTTGTTTAAAATGTGGGTTTTGCCAACACCGTTTCGACCAATCAAAACGTGAATATTGGAAGGTGGTAAAGTATCCGGTTTTACCTTGAAATGTAGTTTAATTGGAACTGAGTCAGAGCCTCGTTGCTTCGGAAGGGTGTACGCGAATGCATACGTAGTCAAAATTGCGTGGCCCTCTAAAATTCGGCGGAATTGACCTCGTATGCTTGAAACGCTAACTGATCTGAGTAAAGATATCTTCGTGACACGTTCCGGAATAGCACGCTCTAATAGTTCTTCGTCAACAACAACGTCGTTTAATTTTTTCAGTATCTCATTTCGGATACCCGATTTAAGCTTATGCAAGTTGGCATAATAGCTATTATCCTGCCCGAGCGAAAAGAAACTATCCTCGAGAAAGGGAAAGGCTTCGGGAAGGGCAGGCGATCGCTGGCCTTTCGGCATCGAAAATTCGCCTATCTTTAATTCGCCGATAGCATGTTTTTCTCCAGTGTCGTCGAGAACCACTAGCCTGAACAAGGTGTTAAACTCGCCCCAATCATCCCACGCGTCTTTAATTAGATAAGCGATATTCTGAGCAGATGGTATAACATCGTGCCGACCAATTACCTTGAATTTCATTTTTTTTAGAGCCATGGTATGTATCCGAATCAAAACGTAGGGTTTTTATTTTTTTCTCGACAGGCATGACGTATTTGGCAGATTCTAAAAATAAAATAGTCACCTGCCGAAATGTTGCCGAGGTGTTAGTACTGCCGCATTTTCCAGTCTCGAGGAATTAGTCCCTTGCCTGACGCTCGAGTCCAGCGTTCTTTCGTTGCTTGCACATAGCGTTGGTCGTCAGGAAAATAGGCATGCTCAAGCAACAACACCTGTAGATCATTGCGTGCGGCAACTTCTTTAAAGAGAAAGTCAATATGTTGACGCATGGCCAAATAGTCTTCGTCGTCCAATCCAATAGAAACTTCGTCGGGACGATCTACGTCACGACTAACGTCAGCTTCGTTATCCTCTTCCGATTCGTATGTGCTTTCTCCCTGGTTGGGGAAATATGGACGGCTCACTTGGTCCATCACAATCAAACCGGGAACTGGTCTATGTTCCTTTTCGAAGTGTCTTTGAAGTCCAAAGGCTAACGCCACATGAACTGCTAGCCAGTTCTGATCTGAACCGGCATCAGCCATTGAAAGCACCGCATGTTTAGGGCCTGCTTCAATAATCTTAATTTGCGGTCCCAATGTGGAAAACAGGAGTTCTGCGTCTACGCAAGGTTCGACTTTGGGGAGTTTGGAGAATGCTTCCGTCGCATACCTCGATACCGAATCTTCCGCACGTCGTACTCGAATTCGGCGATTGTCCGAGTCAACTAAAGTCTCTAGCTCGGCAATTTCCTCTTGTTGTTGCGTTAAATCTTTCGCGGGGCGTAGAAGCTGATCATCAATCGTTTCTAGGAAATAAGTTGCTTTACCTCTAAAGTAGGCATGTAACTGTGCAAGATCAGTAAAATTCTTTGCCTCTGCAATTTGATTGAGTGAGGAGGTAATGCTTGCATCGATCTCTCTAAGTTTCCTGCTCAATTCCTCTGTTTGCTGGTCTAACTTCTGTGTCGCTGCATCTATTTGAGGGCGTAAGCGTTCGATTGAACTTGACTCGGAGCGAATCATGTCTAATGACAATTTCATGGCTGCGGCAAGTTTTGCACCTTTGTCCGTGTGAGACTCACATACTGGACAGATTGTAGAAACATCAAGGAGATGCAGATGCTCAGCAATGGCCAGCTTTTCGCGTTGACTGTTGACCGCAGACTCGTAGTTTTGGGACTCTTGAGCGGCCGTCCCCGCTGCGCGCGCTTTCCGTTTGGTCTGGTTTAGTTCGCGCAGGGTTGCTTGCCGGTCCTCCTGCAGTTTGTCGAGTTGAGTTGCGTTTGGGTACTGCGGGACACGCGCCGATGGTGATATGGCTTCCTGCAGCAGCCTCAGTAGTTCCTTTTCGTCCGCCACTGCTGGAGGATCTTCTGCCAAGCCGAGTTGTCGTGCCTCGCTGAGTAGCACTCGTGATCGTTGCTTCAACAGGCTATCTTTTTTCTGCCTAGCCTCGTCACGTGCAATGTCAATTTCCAGTGCTCGACGTGCTTGCTTTAATCTTCTTTCTGCCGCAGCCGTTGATCCTGTAACAGCTCCTAAGAAATATGGCATCGAAGAAATTATGTGCCAAGCCTTACGATTATCGTCCAGTCCATGGAGAAGAACTGTCTCGCTATCAATCACCTCTTTGGTGACGAAGACATAAGGTGTGAACTGGCGAACTGTAGGTCGATCGCGTGGCTCGCCTTCTTGCGGAGCAATTTCAACCTTTGAGCTCGCTTCGATACCGAACGCGTACCCCAAGCTTGCTTTACTGGCTTCAATTGTCCCTTTGCCTTCGAATTCGCTAACAGTTCGAGGAATTCTAAGATTTCGACCCGTGGTCACAAACATGTGAGCATTAGGAGACTTTCCAACGAATGGAACTTGGCGACACGAAATCATCTCGTCATCTCCTTTGACCCATTTCACACCAACAGCTATACACCGTCGCCGCACGTAGACAGGAAGTTGGCATTTGGATGAACCCAGGCAATAGTCCAATGCCTTAATGATTGCTGATTTGCCAGTGCCAGACGCGCCCGTGATAATGTTCACACGTCCAGGGTCTAAGCCTATAGCCCTAAACGCGTTATCTTCGCCGATGAAGAAAATGCTAGCAATATTCCAACGCTTCATACCGAGACTCCAAATGCTTCTAGAACCGCTCTAGGTGACCCTGTTGCGGCGGTCCATGTTCCAAATAAACGTGCTCGACTAAATGTCGCCTTAAATACGCCACCTGCCACATTGGAAGGGAATTTTTTAAATGTCGACTCTAGTTCTCCAGTGCTGGTTAGACGTAGCGCACCTGTGAGATTTCCGAACTGTATAGCTGTAGTAGTAATATCTAGCGTTGAATTAACTTTTTTCGATAGTTCAGTAATAATTTGCGGGTTTCTATTTAACCAGACTATGAGTCCAGTCTCTTTTTTGCAGCCATCAAAAGTTTCCGCGAACTCTTCGGAGATTACAATGGGTAAAATCAGGTATGCAAGAGCTACGGAAGGAGCTAGCCCCGATTTATGCGACTTTTTATATGCCAAACAAAATTCAGAAAAAACTGCGCAGCAAAGGGCAGGGTTTGTTTCTGCCAGAACATCACGTGCAATGGTCATTACTTATCCTTAAGTAAGGCCAGATATTCTGGATGCCAACCCACGGTTTTTTCCACCGCTAAAACCTGATAACTTCCTCTAACGTAATAGGTGGTGTTCCAATTACGTGCAAAGGGTGGAAGCTGCATATATGCGTTATTGAATGACCACCTGAATAGTTCAAGTCCTGATGCGCATTTGTCTTTCTCTTGAGCAGTTGATAGCGTCTCAACCATAATGCCGTGTTTGAGCCGCCATTCCTCAATGAGTAGCGCGTCGTATGTTAGGATGCGTACAGCCATGTCTAGGCGATTACTCAGCCATTTGTGGCGTTGAGATCGTGTTCTCCACTCTTCGCGCTCCGCCGACTGAACCTCGCTTGAGGTTCCCTTCACCAATTGAATTTGCTTAGCAATTAAAGACGGAGGGATGTGCTCATCGGGAGGGGTGGCGAACTGGAAGTCAGCTAACAATTCATCGCGTTCGATCTCTCCCGCGATCTCTGTTAGCTTTTCTTGGACTTCAAGCATTGAGATTGCTCTGTTTCTTTTGTCACAGAATGAATAGATCACTTGTAGATCCCACCACTCTATAAGTTTTTGGGTGATATCATTTCTGCGGTCGGGGGAAAAATTTCTTAATTCCTTTGCTATTTCATCGGGAACGCTTTTTATATTTGTGGCCCCCGGTTGAATGGTTATCCGGGCGAGAAGCTGAGCTCGAACAACGTCCGTTAGAGCGAGATATTTAGTGCAGCTGGAAATGCGATCAGCATGTGCTAAAGGATACGAATTTTTATCTTTACTAGCTTGATGCTCCGCTAAAACTCGTTCGGCTTCCTTTTGAAGAAGTATGAGTAACGCAGATCGGGGTGATTCGTCGAGAAGTACTTCGAGCGGGTTCCCTTGAGAGAGCGGTGCTACAGTCACGAGTTGGAAGCGAGTATCGTTCAGATTTACTGAGGGGAGGACGTCGATCCAAGCTTTCAGCGTTTTCCATAACGCTACAGAACTAAGTGTCACTGAAGCGGGTTGTTTACTCAGCGAATGCTTCAGTTGGGTAAGAAGCGATTGTCCGTTAGTAATAATCTCTACATCGTCAAGGCGCTCAAGGCACACGGCGGCATCGTCGTGGTGTGCCCTTAAAATGGAAAGGAGCGCATATAGCGATTGGTAATAAAAGCCTAGTGCCGCACTGACGGCAGAGTGGCTTCCATCATTTTTCGGTGCCGAACTCAAATGTTGCCTCCTGTTCTACTGCGCATCGTTCATTGGTGCTTTAGGAGCTCAGCAAGACGAGGCTAGTTGCCTGCAACAGCAATCCTCCGTCCGGCTTTCGCCCATAACTATTTAGCATAACATCTTGCCAATTAGAAAAACTCACACATTGTCACATCGATCAATGCAATGGGTGGCGAGGAGCCTGGATATCCCTATTGGTCACTTCTATCCGTGGGGAGCGCTAATTGCCCCACCCCAATCTGTAATGCAAACGTTGATTGAATTGGCGTGCCTCATACATCAAGGATCGGTCTCCTATCGTTACTGGGAAAGTAATGAGAATATATCAAGTCTGCTGGTTCCGATAGAACCTGAAAATTACATCAAGTTAAGCGATGAGCCGCAAGTTCGATTTCGCTCGATCAGTGGTCCTGTCTATTTTTCGAGCGACGATTCAACCCTTGTGGTAGATGGAATTCCGTTGCAGAACCAGTTGGCTATGGTGCTTCCATATGATCGTACGATTGCAGAACTAGAACAATTGTTGGAAAGGTTTAGAAAATATTTTCTCCGAAAAGCGGCTACTCACCGAGCAAACTTAGGAGATTTGGGGGCGAGGGAGAGGGAACGTGATGCCCGTATAGCTGCAATGCTTCCCGAGCTTAAGACGGTACGTGTTGAGATAGCCCCCTGATTCACCGGACACAGCCTATGCGTTATTCTTACGGATAGGAATAGGACTGTGCATATGACTAGGAACAAGCAAACAATCGAGGTAGTGACGTTGAGCCAGGAGC
>JAIXXN010000063.1 GCA_027490725.1 Oxalobacteraceae bacterium | reverse complement strand
ATTCCATCGTTCGGCGAACGCTATCTGAGTACGCCACTGTACGCCGGTCTGGCGGACTAAACGCGACGCGGGCTTCCGCTGCTGTGAAGGAGCGCCCGCGTCAGCGCTGCAATATGTCGGCGGCGCATGGCCGCCGTTCCTAGCCGCTGCCGTTTAGTGTGCCGCGCTCAGCAGGCTGCAAGTCTGGGCGTTAGCGCCGAGCCGGATCTGCAGCGTGCTGTGGTGGATCGCGTAGTCCGCGCGCAGCTGGGCACTGATGGCGTCCAGCGCGGCATCGCCGGGATGGCCCTGCGGCGTGACCAGTTGCACCGTGAGTGCCGTTTCGGTGGTGCTCATGGCCCAGATGTGCAGATCGTGTACGGCACTCACGCCCGGCTGCTGTTGCAGGAAACGGGTGATGGCGGCGTCATCGATATGGTCCGGCACGGCGGCCATCATCAGGCGCAGTGACTGTTTCAGTAGCGCCCAGGTGCTGTAGACGATAAAGCCGACGATCAGCATACTGACCAGCGGATCCAGCCAGTTCCATCCTGAATACATCACGGCCACGCCGGCCACCAGCACACCCAGCGAAATCGCCGCATCGGCGGCCATGTGCAGATAGGCGCCGCGGATGTTGATGTCGTCTTTGCTGCCGGACATGAACAGCCAGGCCGAGAAACCGTTGATCAGTATCCCGATACCGGCCACCACGGACACTGTCAGTCCGCCCACCGGGGATGGGTGCAGCAGTTGCTGGACAGCTTCCCAGGCGATCCCGCCGCAGGCTACCATCAGCAGCATGGCGTTGAACAGCGCGGCCAGCATGGACGTGCTACGCAGACCGTAGGTATAGCGGCCGTTGGGCAGGCGGCGCGCCAGAATCGCCGCGCCCCAGGCCAGCATCAGCCCCAGTACGTCCGACAGATTGTGGCCTGCATCGGCCATCAGGGCGGTGGAGTTGGCCAGAAAACCGTAGCCGAATTCGATGCCGACAAACGCCGTGTTGAGCGCAATAGCGATCGCGAACGCCCGACCCATGGTATTCGGATCGCCATGGTGGTGATGGCCGTGATCGTGCCCATGCCCATGCCCATGACTGCAAGGCTTGGCAGCCGCTTGTCCGGGCTGCGGATGCGGCGCGTGGTCATGCTGGTGATCATGATCATGATCGTGGTCGTGGTCGTGGTGCTGGCTCATGCTTCGCTCCCGTTGGCTGGTTCGGCGATGTGTTCCAGCATATCGTTGAGAACGCCGCTGATGTGGGCATCGGCGGCGGAATAGAACACCTGCTTGCCCTGACGCTCGGATTTGACGATGCGGGCCGCGCGCAGCAGGCGCAGGTGGTGGCTTACCAGCGAGCTGCTCAGCTCCAGCGTGGTGGCGATGTCACTCACGGCAATGGGCGCGCTCAGGCAGGCCAGTACGATGCGCAAACGGGTCGGGTCGCCGAGCAGGTGAAACAGATCGGCCAGCTGGGCGATGGCGGGATCGCAAGTGCTGATGTCGTGATGGCAGCTCATAATGCTAACAAGTGAATAGGTGTTCATATGTTAGCAGAAAAAAGATGCAGCCGCGAGGGCTGCATCGTGACCGGTTTACATAGCCGGTATTGATGCTTGATATTTATCAATGTGACAAGAGGCTGCCCTAATGTAATGCAACGCAACAGATCTGGCCTTGCGCGCGCTGCGGCAGCGCGGCGAGCCGGATGTCGTGATTGGCAGCTAGGGCAGCGCAGGGACAGGCAGCGGGTGAGGAGGGGGAAGTTGAACTACCACGCGTCAAGTGCATGTCAGCCCGCCTAGCGCGCTTAGCGGGCTAACTCGGCCTGCAACTGGGCGCGGGTTTTCGGGTCGAGCTTGAGGATGGCTTTGTCGAGCTTGTCGGCGCGGTCGAGCGCGAGGATTTGCGCTGCCGTGAGCTGTTTGGCCTGCTGCACGATGGGCGCGGGCGCGGCCACCGGTTTGAAGAAGAGCGCCTGACCGGCCAGCACCAGCAAGGCGCTCAGCACTGCCGTCGCGCCAGCTAAAGCCAGCAGGCGTGGTGCCGCGGCGGCGTCGGTCGCAGCGGGCGCGGCGCTGCGTCCGGCAGTGCCTGACGGGGCGCTACCGGGCGTGCTGGCGGGGGCATCGTCGTTGCTGGCCGGGGCGTGGTCGAGCGCTTCGTTGGTGGCATCAAGCAGGGTGCCCTTGAGGCGGGCTGCCGGCGTTTGCGCTGCCAGTCCGCCGGCAGCGCGCGCATGGCGCACCAGTTCCTGCGACGTACTATCGATCAGCGCAATATGACGGCTAACGGCCTCTTCCAGCACGGCTTCGTTGAGCGCCACCAGGGCGAACACCGGATCGTCGATATCGATCTTGACGCCGGTCTTTTCAAATACCAGAGTACGCAGCTTCTGCTGATCCATGGCAGCTTACCACTCCACTTTGTCGAGTTGTTCGAACAGGTCGCGGAACACTACCTTGATGCGCTGCTTTTCCATCAGGTTGAATTTGTCGCTTTCCCTGACTTCGGCAGCGGTCAGGCGGGCCGTATTCATCTTCTTGATATCGGCGCCAAAGGTATCGGCATTGCGGGCCGACAGCACCACGCGACCCTTCACGCGCGATGAATTGTCGGCATAGGTTTGCGATTCGGTGAACTGTTTTCCGGCCGCCGATTGCAGCAGGCCGAAGTGTTCGTTTTCCCACAGCACCAGCGGCACCTTGGTGGCCTTGGCCGTCGAGACAAAGCCCATGGCGGTATCGTGCAGGGTGTCGCCACCGCCAACGATGGTGTGGATATAGACTTTGCGGCCCGATTCTTCGAGCAGCGAGAAGCAATCGTTTTCGATCAGATAGCCCATCAATGGCGAGAAGGTATTCGCGCCATTATCGATCACGCAATTGCCTTCTTCTTCGAGGATGTCGATCATCAGCGCGTCGAAGCGTTTCGGGTCGATGGTGCGGCTATCCGTCATCACCGGCACGTGCTTGACGTTCATCGCCTTGTAGCGCGAGAAGGTGGCGTTTTCCTGGTCGGTGTCATAGCAGCGTAAGGGCTTTTCATCCTTGCTGGCAACCCACTGTGCGAGGATGGTGGAGACCAGCGTCTTGCCGATGCCGCCTTTGCCCTGAAGGATGAAATGTACCGTGTTTTGCATCGAAATTACTCCTGAATCATTGGAAAACCCGCGCACCGTCGCGCCCGAATGCGTCGAGAGTAGTGGTTTTGGCGCGCGCTGGCAACCGCCAGTGCGCGCCGGGTGTGGCAGCCTTGTGGTTTAGGCAATAAAGCGCAGCAGCCCCTGTAGCGCATGCAGCACCGTCTGGTTGCGGATCGACTGGCGGTCACCCGAGAAAATATGGCGCTCGGTGTACACCTGATCGCCACGCGCCCAGCCGAAGCAGATGGTGCCGACCGGCTTGCCCGGTACCGCGCCGGTGGGGCCGGCAATGCCCGTGGTGGACAGGGCCACATGGGCATTGCTGTTGCTCAGTGCGCCGCTGGCCATGGCCGCCGCGACTTCTTCGGAGACGCTGCCGAGCTGGGCAATCAGAGCGGCCGAGACATCCAGCATTTCCGTTTTGGAGGCATTCGAATAGGTGATGAAGCCGCAGTCGAACCAGGCGGTCGAGCCGGCAATTTCCGTGATGGCCTGAGCGACCCCGCCACCGGTGCAGGATTCGGCGGTGGTCAGGAGTAGGCCACGGGTTTGGAGGGCCTGACCGACCTGGGCGGCCAGGTCGAGGATGAGATCGCAATTAGTCGAGTGCATGGCTGTCTCCTGTGTAGTCGGTACTGGTGCCCACTGTAACATGGCCTTTGCGGACGGTGCCAGCGAGGCGGGTGTGGCATGCCTGAATCGCCACAATTCTCGGAAACAGCGGGGAAAATATCGTCCCGATAGCGTGCGCCAATGTTTGGTCAAGGTGTTAATATTGTCAATTGGCACTGCTGATCTGCAGCAGTGTGGCGTAGGCCAACCAGGAGGTGCCATGATCAGTCAGCATGACATTCATCACGCGCGGATCCTGATCGTCGATGATCAGCCCGTCAATGTCGAATTCCTGCAGTATCTGCTGCAGAGCAGTGGCTATCAGTCGGTCAGTGCCACCACCGATCCGCGGGTGGTAGCCGGCTGGCATGCTGCCCAGCATTACGACCTGATCATTCTCGATTTGCAGATGCCGGAGATGAGTGGTTTCGAGGTGATGGCCGCCCTGAAACCGCTGGAAACCGAGGCCTGGCTGCCGGTACTGGTGGTCACCGCCCAGCCCGATCATAAAATCCGCGCACTGGAGATGGGCGCCCGCGATTTTCTCAGCAAACCGTTCGAACCGATGGAGGTGCTGACACGCATCCGCAACCTGCTGGAAGTGCGCCTGCTGCACCGTGAAGTGCGACGCTACAACGCCGGACTGGAGCAGACGGTGCGCGAGCGTACCGCCACCTTGCAGCGCTTCCGTAGCGCCATGGATGCCACCGCCGATGCGATTTTTCTGCTCGATGCCAGCCGCGCCGAACTGCTCGATGTGAATCAGGGCGCCTGCCGCATGCTGGCTTACCACGCCGAGGAGCTGGTGGGGCTGTCGGCCAGCCGTCTCGGGCTGGGCTCGCCGGTGGCGCTGCGTGCGTTGACCGCGCAACTGGGGCTGGAAGGGGCGCCGGCGGTGCTGCAGGAACTCGAACTGATGCGTAGCGATCTGGTGGCGGTGCCGGTGGAACTGAGCTGGCAACGGATGGCGCAGCCGGATCTGCCGGGCCAGCCTGCGGGCCAGCCCGATCTGTTGCTGGGGGTGGCGCGCGATCTGAGCGAGCGGCGTCTGGCCAGCGAACAGTTGCAGCGCATGGCGCACTACGACAGCCTGACCGGGCTGCCCAATCGCACGCTGTTTTTCCGCACGCTGGAAGCGACCATCGCGCTGGTAGCCGGACAGGCCAGTTGCGTGGTGGTGATGTTCATCGCGCTCGACCGTTTTAAGAGTGTCAACGACACACTGGGCTCGCGTCAGGGCGACGAATTGCTGCGCCAGTTCAGTACCCGGCTGGTGCAGTGCGTGCGGCTGCGCGACACGGTAGGGCGCATGGGCGGCGATGAATTCGCCCTGATCCTGAGCGTGCCGCGCGAGCAGCTCGATCCGGTGCAGACGGTGCATGAGGTGCGCGCCACCTTGCGCCGGCCGTTCGAACTCGATGGTCATCACGCCGAACTCAGTGCCAGCATCGGCATCGCCATCTATCCCGACGATGCGGCCGATGCCCAAACCCTGGTGCAGTATGCCGATATCGCCATGGAGCGGGCGCGCCAGACGGGACGCGACGGTTTCCGTTTCTACACGGCCGGCATGAATGCGCAGGTGGCGGCGCGGCTGGATCTGGAAGTGGCGCTGCGGCGCGCCGTCGAACAGGAGCAGTTGCTGCTGTATTACCAGCCCAAAGTGCGCCTCGATACGGGCCAGCTGGCCGGTGTGGAAGCCTTGCTGCGCTGGCAGCGCCCGGATTACGGGCTGGTCTATCCGGCGGAATTTGTCTCGGTGCTAGAAGACAGCGGGCTGATCGTGCGGGTGGGGGCGTGGATCATTAATAGCGCCTGCCGCCAGATCAGCCAGTGGCTGCGCAATGGTGTCGGGCCGGTGCACATCGCCGTGAATGTGGCGAGCCGCCAGTTTGTCGAATGCGAGCTGGCGCAAGTGGTGCAGGCGGCGTTGCAGCGGCACGGCGTACCGGCCGAATTGCTGGAACTTGAGCTGACGGAGACGGCGCTGATGTCGAATAGCGAGCGCACCATCGGCGTGCTGTCCGAGCTCAAGGCCATGGGCCTGAAAGTGGCCATCGACGATTTCGGCACCGGTTATTCTTCGCTGGCCTATCTGCAGCGCTTCCCGATCGACAAGCTGAAAATTGATATCGCCTTTGTGCGCGACATCACCACCAACCCCAACGATGCGGCAATCGCCCATGCAATTATCCACATGGCACATAGCCTGAAATTACGGGTGATTGCGGAAGGGGTGGAAACCGAGGAGCAGCTGGCGTATCTGCGGCGCAGCGGCTGCGACGAAATTCAGGGTTTCCTATACAGCCAGCCGCTGACGGCGAATGATCTGGCGGCGCTGCTGCATTCGGGGCGCACGCTGAGTCTGGCACCGCTGGGCGCCGGAGTGGCGGCCAGCGGTGCGACGCTTACGACGTGAAGTGATCGAAGCCCTGCAAGGCCAGCACCAGCGGCGCGCCACTGGCATCGCACAGGCGCAGACCGGACGCTGCTTCAATCCGCCCGACCCGGCTCACCGGCGTGGCCACGCTGGCGGCAGCGGCCAGAATCGCGCTGCGCGCGCTGGCAGGCGCGGTGAAGCACAGTTCGTAATCATCGCCACCGGCGGCCGTGTAGGCGCGCCGCAGTGCGGTCTCGCGGGTCGCCAGTACCGCGCCGGCAGGCAGGGCATCGACGTCGAGCGTGGCGCCCACCCCGGACTGCGCCAGTATGTGCCCCAGATCGCCGACCAGCCCGTCGGAAATATCGATCGCGGCGTGGGCAATGCGCTGCTGCGCCAGCAGCATGCCCAGTTCGACGCGCGGCACGGGTAGGTGCATGCGCACGGCGGCCGCCTGCAAGCTGGCGGCGTCGAGTTCTACTTCGTGGCGGTAGCCGGCCAGTGCCAGGCGGGCGTCGCCCAGCGTGCCGGAGATCCAGATATCGTCATCGACCTGCGCGGCGCTGCGGCGCAGGGCGCTGCCCGGTGCCAGTTCGCCGAACACGGTGATGCAGATGGTGAGCGGGCCTTTGGTGGTGTCGCCGCCGATCAGTTCGATATTGAAGGCGTCGGCCAGCGCGAACAGACCGCGTGAAAAGCCGTCCAGCCAGCTGCGCTCGGCCGCTGGCAGGGCCAGCGCGAGCGTGAAGCCGACCGGGCGGGCGCCCATCGCGGCCAGATCGGACAGATTCACGGCCAGACTCTTGTGGCCGAGCCGGTAAGCGTCTTCGCCGGCAAAGAAATGGCGGCCTTCCACCAGCATGTCGGAGGAAATCGCCGTCTGCATGCCTAGACCGGGGGTGAGCAGGGCGCAATCGTCACCGATGCCGAGGCTGGCACGCACGGGGTGACGGGGGCGCTGGAAGTATTCTTTGATGAGGTCGAATTCGGAGAGCATCGCTTATTGTACCTGCACCCCGCGACGTCGCAGCCCGCGACGCCGCGCAGCGCAGCCAGCAGCTAGCGCTACCGGTGTGGGGCTATTGTAAATTTCTATTAAATTTCATCGGTCGATATGAAATTGTGATCGTTGCCCAACGGCGCATATAGTGTGGCGAACGAGGGAGTAATCCCGCTAAAAACGACAAAAATTCGGTTTTGCTTGATTCCTCATATTAATAATGCTGATATCCGTCATAGCTGTTGGTGAAAATACCTACTTAATTGAAAGAATTGGTCTGATAAAATCAACAGCTTTCCGACAGTACAAACAGGAAGGCAGCACAGCATGGATTCGTCATCTGAGAAAAAAGAAGAACTTCGCCAGCAATTGCGTCTCGCCGCACTCGAATACCACGAGTTTCCGACCCCGGGCAAAATTAGCGTTACTCCCACTAAACAATTGACCAACCAGCGCGATCTGGCGCTGGCCTATTCGCCGGGCGTGGCTGCGCCTTGCGAAGAGATCGTAATCGATCCCGCCAATTCCTATAAATACACGGCGCGCGGCAATCTGGTGGCAGTGATCACCAACGGTACCGCCGTGCTGGGTCTGGGCAATATCGGCCCGCTGGCGGCCAAGCCGGTGATGGAAGGCAAGGGCGTGCTGTTCAAGAAATTCGCCGGTATCGATGTGTTCGACATCGAAATCAGCGAATCCGATCCCGACAAACTGGTGGACATCATTGCGTCGCTGGAGCCGACCTTCGGTGGCGTGAATCTGGAAGATATCAAAGCACCGGAATGCTTCTACATCGAGCGCCAGCTGCGTGACCGGATGAAGATTCCGGTCTTCCATGACGACCAGCACGGTACCGCCATCATCGTCGGCGCTGCCATCACCAATGGTATCCAGTACGTCGGCAAAGACATCAAACAGTGCAAACTGGTGGTGTCGGGCGCCGGTGCGGCTGCGCTGGCCTGTCTGGATCTGATCGTGGATCTGGGCTTCCCGCTGGAAAACATCTTCGTGACCGATCTGGCCGGTGTGGTCTACAAAGGCCGTGCCGAACTGATGGATCCGGACAAGGAGCGCTTCGCGCAGGACACCAGCGCGCGCAGCCTTGGCGAAGTGATTCAGGATGCCGACATCTTCCTCGGTCTGTCCGCCGGTGGCGTACTGAAGCCGGACATGGTGCGCGCCATGGCGCCGAATCCGCTGATTCTGGCGCTGGCTAACCCGACCCCGGAAATTCTGCCGGAAGAAGTGCGCGCCGTGCGTAACGATGCGGTGATCTGCACCGGCCGTTCGGACTATCCGAATCAGGTGAACAACGTGCTGTGTTTCCCGTACATCTTCCGCGGTGCGCTCGATTGCGGCGCCACCACCATTACGCGCGAAATGGAAATCGCCGTGGTGCATGCGATTGCCGAACTGGCGCATGCCGAACAGTCCGACATCGTCGCTACCACCTATGGTTTCAGCAATCTGTCCTTCGGTCCGGAATATCTGATTCCGATGCCTTTCGATCCGCGCCTGCTGATCAAGATTGCACCGGCAGTGGCTAAGGCGGCCGAAGATTCGGGCGTGGCGACGCGCCCGATCAAGGATTTGCAAGCCTATGCCGACAGTCTGCAGCAGTTCGTCTACCGCAGCGGCACCTTCATGAAGCCGCTGTTCCAAGTCGCCAAGAAGACCGCTTCCGAACTGAAACGCATCGTGTATGCCGAAGGTGAAGAAGAGCGCGTACTGCGCGCGGTGCAGGTGATCGTCGACGAAAAACTGGCGCGTCCGATTCTGGTGGGCCGTCCGGCCGTGCTGGAAACCCGGATTACCAAATTCGGTCTGCGTCTCAAGCAGGGCGTCGACTTCGACGTGATCAACCCCGATCACGACGAGCGCTATCGCGATTACTGGCAGTCGTATTACGAGTTGACCCAGCGTAAAGGCGTGACGCAGGAATACGCCAAGCTGGAAATGCGTCGCCGTCACACCCTGATCGGTTCGATGATGATCAAGAAGGGCGATGCCGACGGCATGATCTGCGGTACCTTTGGCACTACCCAGCTGCATCTGCACTACATCGATCAGGTGCTGGGCAAGCGCGAAGGCGCCTGCGTGTATGCGGCCATGAATGTGCTGATCATGCCGGAGCGTCAGCTGGTGATGGTGGATACCCACGTCAACGAGAATCCGAACGCCAAGGAACTGGCGGCCATTACCGTGATGGCGGCCGAAGAAATGCGCCGTTTCGGTCTGTCGCCACGGGCAGCGCTGCTGTCGCACTCGAACTTCGGTTCGTCCAACAGCGAATCGGCGCAGAAGATGCGCGCCGCGCTGGAGCTGGTCAAGCAGCTCGATCCGACGCTGGAAGTGGACGGCGAAATGCACGGCGATACGGCGCTCGACTCCAAGCTGCGTAACGCCATCATGCCGAACTCGGAACTCAAGGGCGACGCCAACCTGCTGGTGATGCCGAATATCGATGCGGCCAATATTGCCTACAATCTGGTGAAAACGGCAGCCGGCAACGGCATCGCGGTCGGCCCGATTCTGCTCGGCTGCGCCAAGCCGGTGCATATCCTGACGCCTTCGGCCACGGTACGCCGTATCGTCAATATGACGGCACTGTGCGTGGTGGATGCGGTAGCCCAACGGAAAGCATAATTTCCTTTTAGAATGCGGAAAAGCCGGCCCGGTGACGTGCCGGCTTTTTTGTTTTTCTGGCAATGGTTTGATCTGGCGCAGGTAACAGGTTGTAACTAATGTAATGACATATTTGGTGAGAAGTGCGCCGGAAGTGGTCTGTTACAATAGTGGGCTATACAGCCTACGATGATTTGGATTTCGATTCACCATGGATAAAATAAAAACAGCCCTGATTACGGGCATTACCGGTCAGGATGGTGCTTATCTGGCGCAGCTGCTGCTGGAAAAAGGCTACGCCGTCTTCGGTACTTACCGCCGCACCAGTTCGGTCAATTTTTGGCGCATCGAAGAACTGGGCATTCAGTCCCATCCGAATCTGACGCTGGTCGAATATGACCTGACCGATCTGGGTTCTAGCATCCGTCTGCTGCAGAATGCCCGTCCGGACGAAGTCTATAATCTGGCGGCACAGAGTTTTGTCGGTGTCTCGTTCGAGCAGCCGATTACTACGGCAGAAATCACCGGCCTGGGCGCCGTGAATCTGCTCGAAGCGATCCGCATCGTGAACCCGGCGATCCGCTTCTATCAGGCCTCGACCTCGGAAATGTTCGGCAAGGTGCAGGCCGTACCGCAGCAGGAAGACACGCCGTTCTACCCGCGTAGTCCCTACGGTGTGGCCAAGCTGTATGCCCACTGGATGACCGTGAATTACCGCGAGTCCTACGGCATTTTCGGTTGCTCCGGAATTCTGTTCAATCACGAATCGCCGCTGCGCGGACGCGAGTTCGTGACCCGCAAGATCACCGATTCGGTCGCCAAAATCCATCTGGGCCAGCTCGATGTGCTGGAACTGGGTAACCTCGACGCCAAGCGTGACTGGGGCTTTGCCAAGGAATACGTGGAAGGCATGTGGCGTATTCTGCAGGCCGACCATCCGGATACCTATGTGCTGGCGACCAACCGTACCGAAACCGTGCGCGATTTCGTCAGCATGGCGTTCAAGGCGGTTGACGTGGCGCTGGAGTGGAGCGGTGAAGCCGACCATGAAATCGGTACCTGCAAAAAAACCGGCAAGGTGCTGGTACGCGTGAATCCGAAGTTCTACCGCCCGGCCGAAGTGGAGCTGCTGATTGGCGATCCGGCCAAAGCCCTCAAGGAGCTGGGCTGGAAGCCTGAAACCACGCTGGAACAGCTGTGCCAGATGATGGTGGAAGCTGACCTGCGCCGCAATCGCGCCGGCTTCTCGTTCTAAGGACCTGACCATGGTGATGGAAGGCGTCGGTAAGCGCGCCCTGATTACCGGGCTGTCCGGATTTACCGGTCATTACGTCGAGCAGGAATTGCGGGCGGCCGGCTATCAGGTGTTCGGTACCATCACGCCCGGCCACACGCCGGCCGAAGGCCAGTTTGCCGTCGATCTGAACGACCGCGCGGCACTCGCGCAAGTGCTGCAGCAGGTGCAGCCCGATGTGGTGGCCCATCTGGCGGCCATCGCCTTTGTCGGCCATGGCGACGTCGAGCAGATTTACCGCGTCAACCTGGCTGGCACCCGTAATCTGCTGGAAGCACTGGCCGCGCAGAGCCATCGCCCCGCGGCGGTGCTGCTGGCCTCGAGCGCGAATATCTACGGCAATACCGAGCTTGGTGTGATCGATGAAAATGTCGTGGCCGCACCGGCCAACGACTATGCCGTCAGCAAGCTGGCCATGGAATACATGGCGCGGCTATGGCAGGACAAGCTGCCGCTGATCTTTGTACGTCCCTTCAATTACACCGGCGTGGGCCAGCAGGAAAATTTCCTGCTGCCGAAAATCGTCGGTCATTTCCGCCGTCAGGCCAGCGAGATCGAACTGGGCAACCTGCAGGTGTGGCGCGACTTCTCCGATGTGCGCATGGTGGCGCGCTGCTATCGCCGTCTACTGGCCGTAGCGCCGGTCGGGCAGACCTTCAACGTCTGTTCCGGTCAGGCCTACTCGCTGGGCGAAGTGCTGGAGATGATGGGCGAAATCGCCGGATACCAGATCAAGGTGCGGGTGAACCCGGCGTTTGTGCGCGCCAATGAAGTGGTGCGACTGGTGGGCGATAACCGCCGCCTGAGCGCTGCCATCGGCCCGCTTGAACCGGTAGCGCTGGCCGATACGCTGCGCTGGATGTATTCAGCGTGAGCCAGCACAGCAAGCCACCTGTGACTCTGCCGCCAGGTCAGCCAGCAGCTGCGGGCAGCCTGCGTGTAGGGCTGTCGACCACCACCGTGGAGCCGGCCCTGACGGGCGGACGCCTCGATGGTCTGGGGGTGTATAGCCGCGCCCTGTTACAGCATCTGCCGGGTGCCGCGGTGGATGTTGTGCCGTTTTCGTTTGCGCCGCCCGGTGACAAACCGCGCCTCAAGGTCGGACGGGCGTTGCCGCTGTCGTTTCCGCTGGCGACGCTGGGCGATCTCCTGCTGCCCGCCTCGGTACATCTGAGCACCCAGGCGGCGCTGGGCAGACTGGCCGCGCCGCTCGATCTGTTCCATGCGACCGATTACCGCATCGTACGGATGGATGTGCCGGTGGTGGCGACCCTGCATGACGCGCTGCCGGTGTCGCACCCTGAATGGTGCAGCCCGAAAATGCGCGCACTGAAAAACTGGCTGCAGATCCGCGCCGCCCGCAAAGCGCAGCATGTGATTACCGGCTCGCAGTTTTCGATCCGCGAGCTGGTGGAATGCTTTGGTGTCGACCAGCGGCGCATCAGCGTGGTGCCGCATGGCGTACGCGCTGAGTGGTTCGAGGCGCCGCAGCCGGCCGCCTGCGCCGCGACGCTAGAGCAGTATGGCTTGCGTGCCGGTTTCTTCCTGTTTGTCGGAACCCTGCAACCGCGCAAGAATGTCGGCCGTTTGCTGGAAGCCTATCTGGCTTTGCCGCCGGTGCTGCGTTCGGCACGCCAGCTGGTGATCGTCGGTGCGCCGGGCTGGCGCAGCGCGGAGCTGGTGGCGCAGATCAAAGCTGCACAGCAGCGCGGCGAAAACGTGGTCTGGCTCGATCAGCTGACCGATGACGCCCAGCTGCAGCAACTGTATGCCAGTGCCGGTGCGTTTATTTTCCCGTCCCTGCACGAGGGCTTCGGCCTGCCTTTGCTGGAAGCGTTTGCCAGCGGTGTGCCGGTGGCCTGCTCCGGCACCTCGTCGCTGCCGGAAGTGGCGCATGGCGCTGCGCTGGAATTCGATCCGCTGTCGGTGCCGGAAATGAGCGCTGCCATGACCACCCTGGTGCGCGATGATGCCACCCGTAACCGCTGCATCGCGGCCGGGCGCCGTCGTGCGCTGGAGCTGACCTGGGATGTGGCTGCACGCCGCACCGCCGCCGTGTATCAGCAAGTCCTTACCCAATAATCTGCCATGCGCGTTCTCCATTTCTACAAGACCTACTATCCAGACAGCTGGGGCGGCATCGAACAGGTGATCCGCCAGCTGTGCGTTGGCACCGGCCGGCTCGGCGTCGAAAACGTCGTACTGACACTGACCCGGGACCAGGGCCCGCAGCAGATGGAGTTCGAAGGCCATACGGTGCACCGCATGCCGCTCGATTTCGAAATTGCCTCGACCGGTTTTTCGTTTGCTGCGATCCGTCAGCTGGCGCGTCTGGCGCGCGAGGCCGATGTGATCCACTACCATTTCCCGTGGCCGTTCATGGATCTGGCGCACTTTCTGGCGCGGATTAAGAAACCGAGTCTGGTGACCTACCATTCGGACATCGTGCGACAGAAAAATCTGCTGCGCGTATATGGCCCGCTCAAGCGCAAGTTCCTGCGCGACGTCGATGCGATCATCGCTACCTCGCCCAACTATCTGGCCTCGTCGCCGGTACTCAAGCGCTTCGAACACAAGACCCGCACCATCACTTACGGTCTGGACAAGAGTATCTATCCGCGTCCGTCGGACAGCGTCAAGCAGCAGTGGCGCGCCCGCTGCGGTGAGCGCTTCTTCCTGTTCGTCGGCGTACTGCGCTACTACAAAGGTCTGCACATTCTGCTCGATGCCATGGCCCACCTCGATTATCCGGTGGTGATCGTCGGTGCCGGTCCGATCGAACAGGAACTCAAGCAGCATGCCGAGCGACTCGGGCTGAGCCACGTGCTGTTTGTCGGCGCGCTGGAAGAGGAAGACAAGGTGGCGCTGCTGGAGCTGAGCTACGCCATGGTGTTCCCGTCGCATCTGCGTTCGGAAGCCTTCGGCATCTCGCTGCTGGAAGGAGCCATGTACGGCAAGCCGATGATCTCGAGCGAGATCGGTACCGGTACCACCTACATTAATATCGATCAGGACACCGGACTGGTGGTGCCACCCGATGATCCGCAGGCACTCGCTGGCGCGATGCGCTTCCTGTGGGAACACCCGGAACGGGCCGCCGAAATGGGACAACGCGCCGAAGCGCGCTACTGGGAGCTGTTTTCCGCCCAGACCATGGCGCGTAATTACGCCGCCCTGTATAGCGAACTGGCCGGGCGCCAGAAGCCCTGAATAGCGGAACGCCTGAACGCCTGACAGGGTGGGGCGGGGTAGAATAGGCTACCCACAGAATTGCCGGAGAGTCGCGTGCGCTGCCTTGTCATTGAAGACGAAATCGATACCTCGAACTATATCTGCAAAGGTCTGCGCGATGCCGGCCATGCAGTGAGTGCCTGCGCCAGTGGTAGCGAAGGCGCGACGCTGGCGCTGGGCAGCGAGTGGGATATCGTGATTCTCGACCGCATGCTGCCCGGTTGCAGCGATGGCCTGTCCATCGTCGAGCAGATGCGCGCGCAGGGCAAGAGCACGCCGGTGATCATCGTCAGTGCCCTCAATTCCATCGATGCCCGGGTGGGTGGCCTGCGTGGCGGTGCCGATGACTATCTGTCCAAACCGTTTGCCTTTTCCGAACTGTTGGCGCGCATCGAAGCGCTGCAGCGGCGTAGCGCGCCCGGCGCCGATAGCGCCCAGTTGCAGGTAGCCGATCTGCGGCTCGATCTGCGTACCTTGCGGGTGACCCGGGGCAGCAAGGTGATTGCCCTGCAGCCGCGCGAATACCGTTTGCTGGAATACCTGATGCGCAACGTGAATCAGGTGGTGACCCGCACCATGCTGCTGGAATCCGTGTGGGACTACCACTTCGACCCGCAGACCAATGTGATCGATGTGCAGATCAGTCGTCTGCGTGCCAAGGTCGATAAGGATTTCCCCGTGATGCTGATCCACACCCTGCGTGGCGTTGGCTATCGCATGGGCGTCACTACGGCGCAGCCGGCGGGCGGCCTTGAGTAAACTGCACACCTCGATCGCCGTCAAGCTGGTACTTGGCTACGGCTTGCTGGGGACGGCTTCGATTGCGCTGGTGTCGGCGGTGTTCTATCGCGGCACGGTGGGGGTACTGGAGCGCGAAAACGATAGTCGTCTGCAGGCCCAGGCCGATCGCCTACTGGTGCGTGCCATGGGCCGTCCCCACAAGGTGCTGAAGGCGGAAGTGCGGCGTCAGCTCGATGACGGCATCGACAGCGATCGTGAAGTGTTCGAACTGGTGGCCCCGGATGGCAGCGGTGAAGTGGGCAATCTGACGTCGTGGCCGGCCTTGCCGGCCGACCGGGAAGATGACGGCGCGCAGATGCTGACGTCGGTGGTGATGCGCGATGGCCTGCCCACCCGTGCGCGACTGGCGCTGCGCCCGCTCAAGCGTGGCGGCATGCTGATCGTCGGGCGCGATCTGAGCGAACAGGAAGCGGTGCGCACGGTGATCTGGCATGCGGTGCTGGCCGGTGCCGGTGTCTCGCTGCTGCTGACGGTGGCCGGTGCGCTGCTGTTCCGGCGCATGACGGAGCGGCGTCTGGGCGCGATCCGCCGCACTGCCGCGCAGATCGAGGCCGGCGATCTCAGTTCGCGCATTCCGGTGGCCGGTGACGATGAATTTGCGCTGCTCGGCAGCGACATCAACCGCATGTTGGACCGCATCGAATTGCTGATGGACGGGATCCGGCATGTGTCGAATGCGATCGCCCACGATTTGCGCACGCCGCTAGGGCGGATCCGCAGCAAGCTCGATGAAGCGCTGCGCCACACGCCCAGCGTGCCGCAGCTGACGGGCGCGGCGCACGATGCGATCGAGCATATCGATGACCTGATCCGCCTGTTCGAACGCCTGCTGCAGATTGCCGAAGCCGAATCCGGTGTGCGTACCCGGCTGTTCGAACGGCTCGAACTGCTGCAGATCGCCCGCGATATGGGCGAGATGTACGAAGCCAGTGCCGAGGACCGTGGCGTGAGCCTGACGCTGGCGCTGGAGGCCAGCGTGGTCGTCGATGGTGACCGCAATCTGCTGGCCAGCGCGGTAGCCAGTCTGCTCGATAACGCCATCAAATACGCCGGCGCGGGCGCGCAACTGCGGCTGGCCGTAGGGGTGTTCCAGGGCCGTGCGGCGATTGTGGTGGCCGATAACGGCCCCGGTATACCGGCGCTGGAACTGGGCAAGGTGACCCAGCGTTTCTACCGGGTCGATGCCAGCCGCCATTTGCCGGGCAATGGTCTGGGGCTGGCCATTGTCAGCGCCACGGCGCTCTCGCATGGCGGCGAACTGCAGCTCGAAGATGGCGCGCCGGGGCTGGTGGCGCGGATTCTGCTACCACTGGCGCCGGATAGCGCTGCCTGAAGAATTCCTCGCCGTCTAATTGCATTTACGACAAAATTCAATAATACTGCCTGAGTTGATCCGCATTTCGACGGATCTCGCTCAGGGATACAAGCAACGATGGCTTTTCTGACCAGGAAGAAGATCGTGCTGGCCGTTGGCCTGCTGATCGTGGCCGGCGCGATGTCGGTCTGGTACACCAGTTCCAAACCTGCCGTGGTGGAAGCGCCACGCTTCCGCACGGCCGCCGTGGATCGCGGCACCATCACCCAGACGGTGACAGCGACCGGTACCATCAATCCGGTGGCACTGATTAATATCGGTTCGCAGGTCTCCGGTACGGTCAGCGAGTTGAAGGCCGATTTCAACGATCATGTGAAGAAAGGTCAGGTGCTGCTGAAGCTTGATCCGACCATTTTCAATGCCGTGATCGCCCAGAGCGAAGCCCAGCAGGCGTCGGCACGCGCCAATCTGCGGCTGGCCCAGGCCACCTTCCAGCGCAACCAGACACTGGTGGCGCAAAGCTTTATGTCCTCGCTGGCGCTGGACCAGTCGCGTCGCGAAGTGGAAGTGGCGCAGGCCAATCTGCAGCTGGCGCAGGCGCAGCTGGCACGGGCCCAGGCGGATCTGAATAATAGTGTGATCCGCTCGCCGATCGATGGCGTGATCATCAAGCGCACCGTCGATCTGGGCCAGACGGTGGCGGCGTCCTTCACCACCCCGACGCTGTTCCAGATTGCCCGCGATCTGACCAAGATGCAGATCGATACCAGTGTTTCGGAAGCCGACGTGGGCGCGCTCAAGGAAGGCCAGCAGGCGCGCTTCGTGGTCGACGCCTACCCGGACAAGGAATTCGAAGCGCGCATGCGCCAGTTCCGGCTGGCCGCCAATGTGGTGCAGAATGTGGTCACCTACAACGTGGTGCTGGACGTGGATAATACCGATGAGTTGCTCAAGCCCGGCATGACGGCGCAGGTGCGGCTGCTGGTCGGGAATCGCCAGCAGGTGCTGCGGATTCCCACTGCGGCCCTGCGTTTCCGGCTGAGCGACGAAGAGATCGAGAAGCAGAAGCAGAAGAGCAAAGCCAGTGCCAGCGCCAGTGCCAGTGCCAGTGCCAGTGCCAGTGCTGCCGCGGAACTGCCGCTGCCGGAAGACGATGCGGCCTTCCGCAGCAAGGGCGAACTGGCGCGTTCGTTCAAGATCTATGTGCTGGACGCGAACAACCAGCCGCAAGCGAAAGATATCCGCATCGGGCTGTCCAACTTCCGCTACACCGAAGTGCTGGGCGGTGATCTGAAACAGGGTGACAAGGTGATTACCCGCGCGCTCGGCGAAAAACCGGAGGAGCTGTGACGGCGCTTCTGATCGATATCCGTCAGGTTACCAAGAGCTACCACTCGGGTAATGTCGAAACCCAGGTGTTGTTCGGGATTGATCTGGCGGTGCCGCGCGGCGATTTTCTCGCCGTGATGGGACAGTCCGGCTCCGGCAAATCGACGCTGATGAATATTTTCGGCTGTCTTGATCAGGCCAGCGGTGGCAGCTATTTTCTGAACGGGGTCGATACCCTGACGCTGTCGCGTGCCGAACTGGCCACCATCCGCAACCGTACCATTGGTTTTGTGTTCCAGAGCTTTAATCTGATCAAGCGCATGAGCGTGGCCGAGAATGTGGCGCTGCCGCTGATCTATGCCGGCGTCTCGCGCGCCAAGGCGCATGCCAAAGCCTTGCTGGAACTGGAGCGGGTGGGCTTGAAGGAGTACGCAAAACGCACCCCCAACCAGCTGTCCGGTGGCCAGCAGCAGCGCGTTGCGATCGCGCGCGCACTGGTGGGCGATCCGCCTCTGATTCTGGCCGACGAACCGACCGGCAATCTGGATACCCAGACCAGCATCGACATCATGCGTTCCTTCCAGCAGCTCAACGAGGAGCGCGGCATCACCATTCTGCTGGTGACGCACGAACCGGACATCGCCGCTTACGCCAAGCGGCTGATGCGTCTCAAGGATGGCCGGGTGCTGTATGACGGCCCGGCAGCGGAAGGCCTGCGCCAGCTGGCCGCCAGTCACGAACCACACACGGTAGCTAGCTGATGAATCCCTTACAGATCGTAGTGGAAGCTTTCCGTTCGATGATGGCGAACCGACTGCGCACCTTGCTGACCATGCTGGGCATCATCATCGGGATTACCTCGGTGGTGCTGCTGCTGGCCGTGGGCGACAGTATGAAGCGTTTTATCGCCAAGGAGCTCGAGCAACTGGGCACCAATATGCTGTTCATCTCGCCCGGTGGCGATCGCGCGCAGCAGCAGCGCATGCGCACTGGCGCCGCACCGGCGCTAACCATGGCCGATGCGGCCGCCCTGAACGCCTTGCCCTCGCTAGCGGGTGCTGCGCCGGTGCTGCAGGGCGGCTTCAATCTGTCGGTGGGTAACGAGAGTGCTTCGAAGACGGTGCACGGGGTGTCCACCGCGATGTTCAAGGTACGCGGCTGGAAGATCGATCAGGGGAATGTGTTCAGCGATGCCGATGTGCGCGCAGCTGCGCGGATGGTGGTGATCGGCCACAAGATCGCCGACCAGTTCTTCTACAAGACCGACCCGCTGGGCAAATACATCCGCATCGAGAATGTCTCGTTCCAGGTGGTGGGGGTGCTGTACGGCGAGGGTAAGCAGGTCGATGGCGGTGATCTGGCGGACTATGTGCTGGTGCCGATTACGGCCGCTGCTGCGAATCTGGTGCGGCTGCCATTCCCCGGCAATGTGCACTACGTGGTGGCGCAGGGGAAATCGGGCGGCAGTCTGCCCGATGCGATCGAGGATATCAAGGAAACCCTGCGCGACCGTCACCATATCAAGTACGAACAGCCTGACGATTTCCGCATCGACAATCTGGCCTCGTTTGCCAAAACGGCGCAGAAAATAAGTGCCGGTCTGGCGGCGTTGCTGGGCCTGATCGGCGCGATATCGCTGATCGTGGGCGGCATCGGCATCATGAATATCATGCTGGTGTCAGTCACCGAGCGCACCCGTGAAATCGGCATCCGCATGGCCATCGGTGCCAAGCCACGCGATGTGCTGTGGCAGTTCCTGACCGAGGCGGTGGTGATCTGTCTGGTGGGGGGCATCTTCGGCATCGTGCTGGCCAGCGCTGCGGCAGCCGCGATTACTGCCACCGGCAAGTTCGATGTTTTCATCACCGTGCAGGCGGTGGTGGTGGCCTGCGGCTTTTCCAGTCTGGTGGGGGTGTTCTTCGGTTTTTATCCGGCACGGCGCGCGTCGCGACTGCTGCCGGTGGACTGCCTGCGCTACGAATAGCATGGCTGGCGTCGCGGCGCCGGCAGGCAGTTAGAAATCGAATTTATTGCTGCGCACTTCCTGTTGCGGCTTGGCGGCCAGCGCCTGTTTTTCACGCAGCGCCTGTTCCCGGCGCTGCTGGGCTTCCAGCCTGCGCTGGGCCTGACGGGCGTTGAAGTCGACGATGCGCTGCTGGGCCGCGCGCGCCACTTTGCTATTGTGCAGGATGGTGATTTTCTGCTGCATGGCAGCAGCCCACAGCACGAATACCAGTGCCAGTGCCAGCAGATAGCCGGCTTGCCAGACGCCGTAGTTCTGCTGGATAAACGGGAAGATCGGGCGGGCATCTTCCAGCCAGCCCTGTCCCAATACGGCGGAAATCGCGGCCAGACCACCCCAGACGGCGGTCTTGGCAATCAGCCAGTGACAGGCAGTTACCCGTTCATCCCAATAGGCTAAGGTGTCAGAGGACGTGTCGCGCGGCATGGCTATAGAGCAAACTTATTTTAAACAAAAGGACGGTGCGTATTATTACATATTTTCCCGCAAGGAAACTATTCTTGCACTATTTTGTACAGCACAAATCGACTTTCAGGGCCTGTGTCAGGAGGCGCGCTGGCTTCCTTTGAGCGCCGAACCGGGGCCGGAGCGCCGTTCCAGCCATTCGAAGACGGCCATGCCTGCCAGCATGGCGGCGACAAAGCCGGCGGCCTTGGGATAGCCGGCACCCAGCGCCACCAGTGCCGGGCCGGGGCAGAAGCCGGCCAGACCCCAGCCGATGCCAAAGGCGGCGCTGCCCAGCACCAGCCGCAGCGTGACGGTGTTGTTTGCCGGTAACTGCATTGGCAAACCCAGCAGTGAACGGCTGCGTCGGCGTGCGATCAGGTAGCTGAGACCGGCGACGCCGATGGCGCCCACCATCACCATCGCCAGCGAAGGATCCGAGTACCCGGCCAGATCGAGGAAGCTTTGCACTTTGACGGGATCGGCCATGCCGGACAGAATCAGGCCGAGGCCGAACAGCAGGCCGGCCAGCAGTGACATCAGGATCAGCATCTCAGGCTCCCAGCAGGTGGCGTTGCACATAGACGGTGAGGAAGCCGGCCGCCATAAAGGTCAGCGTGGCGACCACCGAGCGCACGGCGCCGCGCGACATGCCGCACACGCCGTGGCCGCTGGTGCAGCCGCCCGCATAGCGGGTGCCCAGACCGACGATGAAGCCGGCCAGCAGCACAGTGCCCCAACTGGCCTGGATGTCCGGGCGGGTAGCCAGCCCGAACAGGCTGGCCAGCAGCGGTGCGCCGATCAGGCCGGCCAGAAACGCCAGCCGCCAGTGGCGGTCGTTGCGGGGCCAGCTCAGCAGACCGCCGAGGATGCCACTGATGCCGGCAATGCGGCCATTGAACAACAGCAGCACGCTGGCGGCGGCGCCGATCAGCAGGCCGCCTGCGAGGGACAGACCGGGGGTGAAATGTTCGAGATCAATGAGCATGGTTTACGCTTTCGCAGGTTGGGGGCAGTATTGCTGATACAGCACTTGCAGTACGGCCAGCGCTTCGGCACTGGCGACCGAGTAATAGATGTTTTTGCCATCGCGGCGGGTGTTGACTAGGCCATTGCTGCGCAGCACCCCGAGTTGTTGTGATAGGGTGGGCTGGTGAATGCCGAGCTGGCTTTCCAGTTCGCCGACTGCATGTTCGCCCTGCGACAACTGGCACATCAGGAGTAAGCGGTCGGGGTTGGAGAGCACGCGCAGCAGGCTGCAAGCCTGGCTGGCAGCGGCATGCATGGCATCGAGGGGCAGAGAGGTAGAGTCGGGCACGGCACGTCTTTCAATTTGTGACTTGATATTATATTGAATAATATAGTGTTTGTGCGCTAGAATTCAAGCAGAAGTATTCCATCGTGAGGCTGATATGAAGCATTTTTCCCCGCAAGCCATGCCTACCGTGGGCTGGCACTATGACCGGACGGCGCTGGCGTTGCACTGGCTAAGCGCGCTGTTACTGGTCGCCATGACGGCACTGGGCTGGACCATGATGGCCATCGAGCATACGCCGGGCGCTACGCCGTATTTCATCGTGCATAAGTCGGTGGGGCTGATGGTGCTGGCGCTGGTGGTATTCCGGCTGTTATGGCGGCGCAGCCATCCGGTGCCGCAACTGCCCTCCAATATGCCGGCCTGGCAGTTACGTGCGTCCCAGCTGGTGCAGGTGGGCCTGTATCTGTGCATGCTGGCCTTGCCGCTGGCCGGGGTGGCTGGTGCGCTGCATAGCAAAGGGGGGCTGGTGTTCTTCGGCTACACGCTGCCACGTCTGGTGGCGCCGAATCATGATGTGGCGGAGAGCTATTACGAACTCCACGGCGCGCTGGTCTGGCTGCTGGTGATACTGGTGTGTGTCCACGTGGCGGGGGCGCTCAAGCACCGGTTGGTCGACAAAGATGGGGTGTTCGAGCGGATGGTGCCGGGACGCAACTAAGGGCGCTGGCGCCACGCACAGGGTGGCACGGACTATCCGGGAATAAAAAAAAGCACTGACGCGTCAGTGCTTTTTTCATGTATTGGTGGTGCCCGAGGCCGGACTTGAACCGGCACGCCTTGCGGCGGCGGATTTTGAGTCCGCTACGTCTACCAATTCCATCACTCGGGCGACGCGAGCAACATTATCACTGATTTGCCCCGATGCTGCAAGCCGCCTCGCTTCAGGGTGGGCAGAAGCGTGTCCGCTGGGGCGCGTTTGCACTTCGTCGCGCCAAAATACCGTTGGTGCCCGTCTCTGTGCGGCTCGTCGCACAGGCCTGAAACTGGCGCGAAGAGTTGTTAATCTGCTTAGGTCAACCGCTGAAAACCCAGTGCAGCGGTGACTCCCGGTAGTGCAACTTTTCCACCAACTTACGGAGTACACCATGAAACACATCCTGATCGCCCTGCTTGCCACCCTCAGTGTCGGCGCTGCCTCGGCAGCCGATACCATGGTTCAGATCAAACCATCCCCCAGCTATCAGTTGAACGAGCAGGAACTCGGCGACTACCAGCAGACGTTTGGCCTGAGCAATGGTCAGACCATGAAGTTCAGCGTGCGCCAGACCCGCGTATTCGTACAGGTCGATAAAGGTGCGCGTGTGGAAATTTTCCCGTTTGCCAAAGATCGCTTCCAGAGCGATGCCGGTACCCAGTTCGAATTCCGTGATGATAACGAAACCATCGCGGTAGCCAATTTCGGCCTGCTGCCGATGGCGAATGCGCCGGCGCGCAGCATGGTGCTGGCACGTCGCTAGCGGTGTGGCTGGCCCGAGCGGGCCAGCCGGAGGTGCTCGTGCTAGTCAGCCCGACGGTATAGGCGGAAGCGTTCTTCGCGATCCGCCGCGCGCCGTCCTTCCCACAGCAGCAGCCACTGACGGCCGCGATATTGCGGCGCGATTTCGTGTTCGTCCCGGACCCGTATGCTGTCCTGTAACAGCAGCAATTCGCAGCGCTGGGCCTGCACGCCTTCGAAGGTCAGTGCGCCATAGTAGGCGAACGAGGCGCGCTGCGCCGGTCCCACATTGGTGCTGATGCAGCCACCGCCCGCCGGCACTTTGTCGGCGATCTGGCGGGCCACGGCGGCATAGCTCTTCGAGTAGTTGACGTCCGGCAGGAACAGCGTCATCAGTAAAATCCAGATCAGAATCAGTCCGCCCGAGGACAGCACCACGGCGCGCCACAGCACGGCCGGCTGGCGCGAGATGCGCCAGTGCACCAGCATGAACCAGCCCGCCGTAGCGGCCAGCGCGACCAGCAGGGCAATCCAGCCCAGTTCCGGGGTGAAGCCCGGCACCAGTTTCAGGGCATTTTTGGCCGCTTTCGGTGGCCAGCCCGTCAGTTTGGCAAACCAGAAGATCCAGAT
>JAIXXN010000029.1 GCA_027490725.1 Oxalobacteraceae bacterium | reverse complement strand
GGCCAGAATTGCCGTCATGACGGCAATATTATTCGAAAAACCATCATTGCTGTGCGATGCGTGCTCAACCGCGTGGTCGTGCGGGCCGTGAACGTGAAAACCATGACCGGACATAGATTATTGCCTTTTACTTAATGATTGGAGGTAATGCCTGCTAGCTTGCGGCGCAGTGTAACAAATGCATATGACAGTTTGGTGTTTTCCGACACATGATTTTCCCGTGCCGTTTCCTGCCACAGCGTGGCGTCCGGTTCCGGGAAAAAGGCGTCGCAGTCAAAACTGTCGGCGATTTCCGTGATGATCAGGCGTGTGGCCAGCGGCAGGGTCTGACGGTAGATCTCGGCACCGCCGATCACAAAGCCCTCCGCGCCATCAAGCAAGGCAATCGCCTGTTCGACCGAACTCACCACTTCTACGCCTTCGTGGCGCCACTCCGGGTTACGGCTAATCACGATGTTACGCCGGTTCGGCAGGGGGCGACCGATCGAATCAAAGGTTTTACGCCCCATGATGATGGGATGGCCGCTGGTGGTGCGCTTGAAATGTGCCAGATCTTCCGGCAGCTTCCACGGCAGGGTGTTGTTGATACCGATGCCGCGCCGGGCATCCGTGGCGACGATGATGGTGAGATTGCTCATAGCAGGAGGTAGCGGATTAGAGGCGATATTATCGTCTAAATTTCACTGCGTGGGCAGAAAGGCGCGCAGGTCGGCAGCCACCGCCTGCGGCAGTTCCAGTGGCAGCATGTGGCCGCTGCCGTGGTGTAGCGATAGATGACCGTGCGCCAGGCGGCGCTGCATGGCCAGCAGATCGTCGGCTGGCACCAGTTGATCCTCGTGAGCGCCGATCAGCAGTACCGGACAGCTGATCTGCGCCAGTTGTTCCATCAGGTCGGGGCGCTCCATCGAGGCGCGGAATTGCGCCAGCAGCACGTCCTTGCCCAGATCGACCGACATCTGGCGGATGATGCCGACGCTCTCCGGATCGTCCAGATGGCTAGGGTGGAGAATCTCGCGCAGACGGATACGGCTGATGCCCATATACGGGGTGCGCTCCAGCGTCTGCATGATGCGCTGACGCGCCGCGATCTCGCCGGGCGTGAGGCCGCGCGCCGAATTGGCAATCAGGGTTAGCGACTGCACCCGCTGCGGATGGCGTAGCGTGTATTCGAGTGCCAGATAGGCGCCCAGCGAAAACGCCACCAAATGGGCGCGCTCGGCGCTGTGCTGGCTGATCAGCGCGTGCATCTGCTGGCGGGTCTGCGCTTCATGCAGCGGCACGTGCTGGCAGGCGTACTGCTCGCCCAGCAAAGGCAACAGGCGGGACCACATCCTGGCATCACACAGCGTGCCGGGGATGAAGTCCAGTCGCGTCATACTGCCATGGGCGCGGTGATGGGCGCGTGGTGCTGGTAGCCTTCCAGCGAGAAGTCGGACGGTTCCACCAGTTCCAGCCATTCCGGCTGGTACTGGCCGGTGACGGCGAAATCGGGCACCCGGTCGGCGATCCGCAGTTGTGGCGCCGGGAAGGGCGTGCGGGTCAGCTGCTCGCTGACCATTTCCATATGATTCTCGTAGATGTGGGCGTCGCCAATGAAGTAGCTGAACCAGCGTGGCTGGTAGCCCGTCAGGCGACCCACCAGATGCATCAGCGCCGCAGCTTCGGCCAGATTGAAGGGCGTACCGAGACCGAGGTCATTGCTGCGTACGTACAAGCACATCGACAATTCGCGGGTGGCCGGATTCGGGATGAACTGGTACAGCAGGTGGCAGGCTGGCAGCGCCACGGCGTCCAGCACGGCCGGATTCCAGCCATGGAACAGGATGCGGCGGCTGGACGGATTGTTGACGATGGTGTCGAGGCATTCGCGCAGCTGGTCGATGGCCTTGTGCAGCAGGACTTTCGGCACGCCGGCGTCGTCGAACTGGGAAATCAGGCGGAAGCCCTGTTTCTGCGCATCGGCGATTTGCGCCGGCTGGTCGAGCGCGATCAGCTTGAAGCCGGGCCACTGGCGCCACTGCACGCCGTACACGGGGCCCAGATCATCTTCGCCCAGACGGTAGGGATTATCCAGCCATTGCTGGTTCTCGTTGGCGTTCTGGTCCCACACCTTGCAGCCCAGTGCACGGAAGTCGGCCGCGCTGCGCGAGGCGCGCAGGAAGGCGCACAATTCGCCGACCACGGACTTGAAAGCCAGTTTCTTGGTCGTCACGGCAGGGAAACCCTGCTGCAGATCGAAGCGCATCATGGCGCCCGGCACGCTGAGGGTGCGGATACCGGTGCGGTTGTCTTGCCAGCTGCCGGTGTCGATGACGGTCTGGATCAGTTCCTGATATTGCTGCATTCAAAACTCCAAGCGGGTGCGCGGGTCGCCCGACCCGTAAAAAAAACAGATATTTTATCAGGCCGCCAATTTATCGCTGGCCGCTTTTCGGACGCCGCGCACCGCTCTGGGCTTGTGCTTTGCCAGCCGAACGGGCCTGCGATTTGGCGCCGCGGCCAGCCGTGACGACGAATTGGCCGCCGCTCGGGGCACTACTTGCCGCACGATTTGGCGCTGATTTGCTATACGGAGACTTGCGGGCAGCGCCACTGGCTGTTGCAGCCGGCTTGCCTGCCGGGGCGCCTGCTGTCTGTGCTGCGCGACCACCGGCAGGACCGGTGAACGGACGTTTCTTCTTGGGCGCCGCTTCGGCTGCGGCACGCTTGGCAGCGGCAATCGCCATGCCTTTCGGGCCGGTTTCGGGAACCCGGTGCTCAGCCTCGAAGCCTGCTTCTTCAACACGGTAGATCAGCTGTCCGGTCAGTGTTTCAATCTCTTTCAGCAGATCCACTTCATCGGCGCACAGCAGCGAGATGGCTTCGCCTTCCATGCCGGCGCGACCGGTGCGGCCGATACGGTGCACATAGTCTTCTGCCACCGACGGCAGGTCAAAGTTCACTACCTGCGGCAGGGCTTCGATATCCAGACCTCGCGCAGCGACGTCGGTGGCCACCAGCAGTTGCACTTCGCGGCGTTTGAAACGGTCCAGCGCGCGCAGTCGGGCTGGCTGGGTCTTGTCACCGTGGATGGCGTCGGCCGAATAACCGTGTTCCTGCAGCGTCTTGATCAGGGTTTCCACGCCTTTGCGGGTTTTTACAAAGATCAGCACCTGACCCCATTGCAGCTTTTTCAGCAGGTGCAGCAACAGTTCCGGCTTGCGCCGTTTATCGGTCGGGATCAGCCATTGTTTGACCGAGCGGGTGGTGGTGTTGCTGGCACTGACCTGAATGCTGACCGGATCGCGCAGCATGGTATTCGCCAGCTTGCGGATCGGGTCCGAGAACGTGGCCGAGAACAGCAGGGTCTGACGCTGCTTGGGCATGGCCGACAGCAGAATATCGAGATCGTGCTCGAAGCCCAGATCGAGCATGCGGTCGGCTTCGTCCAGTACCAGCGTCTGCATCATTGCAAAGCTGATTGCGCCCTGATCGTGCAGGTCCAGCAGCCGGCCCGGCGTCGCGACCAGTACATCGAGTCCCCTGCGCAGTTTGCTGATCTGGCCTTCGATCGGTACGCCGCCATAGGCAACTGCGCATTTCAGCGGCAGGCTGCCGCCGTAGGTGCGGAAGCTCTGGTAGACCTGTTCGGCCAGTTCGCGGGTTGGTACCAGCACCAGCGTACGCACCGCCTTGGGTGCTGTGACGCCTTCCAGTAGCAGGGTTTGCAGCAGCGGCAGGGCAAACGCCGCCGTCTTGCCGGTCCCGGTTTGCGCTGCCGCCATCAGGTCACGCCCGCCTAGCACGGCAGGTATCGCCTGCTTCTGCACCGGCGTTGGCTGTTTATAGCCCAGCGTGTCCAGGGTGCGCAGGAGGGGATCGATCAGGCCGAGGGCAAGGAAGGTCATGGTAAGGTCATTCAATCAGAAAGCAGAAAGGCGCGCAGTGTAACAGCATGCGGCGGGCAGGCCCGATTATTCTATGTTGCTAGCCAGCGCAGCCGACCAGAGTGCGAGGATCTCGCGTACCCGCTGGTCCGGCAACTTCAGCAAATTATCACCGATGTATAGTTCCACCGAACTGCGTCCCGGCAGCGCCGCGTGACTGGCGGCGTTAAACAGCCAGACCCCATGTTCGCTGGCGATGCGGTTGCGAATTTCGTTAGCCCGCTCACGGCTGACGGGTAGGTGCAGATGCAGCATATTCGCCTGTGGGCGGGCCGGATTCGGTGTCAGTAGCGGAAACTCGCGCAGCGTGGCATACAGCCACTCGGTACGGGCGAAGTAGGCCGGCATGGCGGCTAGCCGGGCATCAAACTGCATGGCGGCGGCCACCACGTAAGGGGTGCGCTGGTAGACATTCCCGCCCTGACGGCGGAACCATTCCCGGGCCTTGGCGATCAAGCCGGCTTTCCCTAGCAGCATTGCACCGCCCATGCCGCCGATACCTTTGTATAGCGACACATAGACGGAATCGAAGCCCTGTGCGATTTCGCCCGCGCTGCGGCCATACGCGGCGGCGCATTCCCACAGCCGGGCGCCGTCCAGATGCAGGTGGATGGCGTGCGCGTGGCAATGCTGTTTGATGGCGTCCAGTTCTTCCCAGCTCTGGCACTGCCCGCCGATTTCGCGCATCGGCAGTTCCAGCGTGGCTGCGCCCAGCTGGTCCGGGATGGCCTGCAGATCGCTGACTGACCATGGGCGCTGCGGATCGCCGACCTGCAGCGCCTGAAAATGATCAAACAGCACATGGTTGCTGCGTTCGTGACGCAGGATGTGCGAGGTGGGATGCAGGGCCACCAGGCGGCTGCCCCGTTCGCTGCAGGCAATCCGCAAGGCGGTGGCCTGGGTCATGGTGCCGGTAATGCAGAACAGCGCCGCTTCGAAGCCCAGCAAGCGGGCGATCTTCTGCTCGAAGTCCTCGATGAGCGCGCCGCTGCCGTAGACATCGTGCGCTACCTGATGCTCGGCACACCAGGCGCCCATTGCCGCAAATAGCTGGGCAGGGGCGGGCTGGTGATGGCCCGGCAGGTGGGTGGTGCAGCTCAGGCGAAGTTCGGCATCGGTCATTCGGGCTTCCTGCACCAGGGTGCTTGGTGTGTGCTTGGTTTGTGCTGAGTATGGGTTCAGTGAGGGTTCAGTGAGTGCTATTTGCCGCGTGCACGTGGTGGAACTGCAGCGCCGCCAGATTGGCATAGATGCCGCCCAGTTCAACCAGCGATTTGTGGGTGCCGGTTTCGACGATCTTGCCATCTTCCATAACGATGATGCGGTCAGCACGCTGCACGGTGGCCAGACGGTGGGCAATAATCACGGTGGTACGGCCGACCATCGCCGCTTCCAGCGCGGCCTGCACCAGACGCTCGGATTCCGCGTCGAGCGCACTGGTTGCTTCGTCGAGCAGCAGCAGCGGCGGGTTTTTCAGCAGGGCGCGGGCAATCGCGATGCGCTGACGCTGGCCACCCGACAGACGTACACCGCGCTCGCCGAGGAAGGACTGGTAGCCTTGCGGGAGACGTTCGATGAATTCGTGGGCGGCAGCCAGCTTGGCAGCGGCAATCACTTCTTCGTCGCTGGCGTCGGCACGACCATAGCGGATGTTTTCCATCGCGTCAGCCGAGAAGATCACGGTATCCTGTGGCACGATACCGATGGCGCCGCGCAGCGTATGCAGATCGAGGCGGGTAATGTCGACGCCATCAAGTTTGATGCTGCCCGATTGCGGATCATAGAAGCGCAGGAACAGCTGGAACAGGGTGGTCTTGCCGGCGCCCGAAGGTCCCACCACGGCCACCGTTTCACCGGGCTGGATATCGAGCGACAGATGCTCGAGTGCCGCCGTATCCGGACGCGAAGGATAGCTGAAGCCGACATCCTGCAGGCTCAGTGCGGCACCGGACGCTGCGCGCGGAGGCAGTGCCAGTGGCTGTGCCGGCGATTCGATTTTCGATTTGACCGAGATCAGTTCCAGCAGGCGCTCGGTAGCACCGGCGGCGCGCTGGGCTTCGCCCATCACTTCCGACAGCGCGCCGATCGCACCGGCGACGATGGTCGCATACAGAATGAACTGACCGAGATCACCGCCGGTCATGGTGCCAGCCAATACCGCGTGGGCGCCCAGCCACAGCACGAACACGATGGTGCCGAACACCAGCACGATGGCCAGCATGGTCAGGACGGCACGTGCGCGGATGCGGCGCATGGCGGTACCAAAGGCATTTTCTACGGAAGCGCCGAAGCGGGTCGATTCGATGGTCTCGTGGGTGAAGGCCTGCACGGTGGGCATGGCATTCAGGATCTCACCGGCCATTGCAGAAGCATCGGCGATGCGATCCTGCGAGTCGCGCGACAGCTTGCGCACGCGCCGGCCATAGATCACGATCGGCAGCACGGTCAGTATCAGCAGACCGATGATGATGGCCGACAGCTTGACGCTGGTGACGAACAACATCACCAGCCCGCCAATAAACAGCAGCACATTGCGCAGTGCCATGGAGATGCTGGTACCCACCACGGCCTGGATCAGAGTGGTGTCGGTGGTAATCCGCGACAGCACTTCGCCGGTCTGGGTGGTTTCGAAAAATTCCGGGCTTTGCGTGACCACGTGGCGGTACACCGCGCTGCGGATGTCGGCCGTGACGCGTTCGCCGAGCCAGGACACAGTGTAGAAGCGCGCCGCCGTGGCCAGCGCCAGCAGGGTGGCCAGTCCGAACAGGGCGAGGAACACCAGATCGACGTGCTCGATGCTGCGTCCACCGGCACCCGCACCACCAAATCCCAGATCGATCATCTGTTTGAAGGCAGCCGGAATTGCCAGCGTGGAGCCGGCCGCCACCACCAGCGCGACACCGGCCATGGCGAACTGGCGCTTGTAGGGAGCGAGGAAGGGCGTCAGTCCACGCAGGGTGGCGATGCTGCCTTTCTTGGCTTCGCGGGTGGTCGATGGAGCGGCGGCGGAAGGGGTGCTGGCTGCGGTGGTACTAGTGGTCATCGTGTGCTTGCGGTTGATAGTTATGCTGTGTTGACGTTGCAGATGGGGCGAAATTGTCTGAGCTGTCTCTTTTGTACGGTATTTCTAAAACTTTATCGGCTGAACATAGCCGGTCATCTCCAGATAGCCGTGGCCGGCCGGCTTGCCATCGCGCTCCAGCGTGATGGCGCCTTCCCAGTACACGGCACCGGTCGAACGGCGCGAATCGAGCTCCTGATCGTCCATCAGTGGCGTAATCAGCCACTCCGTGCTACCGGTGCTGACGCGGGTCGCCACCGGATATTCGGCGGCGGTACGCGGTGAACGCCAGCGGCGCTGCGGACTGAAGCTGACTTGCTCGGGCGCGAACTGTGTGATCTTACCGGATGCATCGCGCCATGTCGCGTGTGACCACAGTTTAGCACCTGACTTGTTGCGAATCTGGAAAGCCATCAGGGCGCCGCCATCGGCCAGATTGGCGCCGATCCAGTCCCAGCCGCTGGCATCGGGACTGAGTACCTGACTTGACCACTCGTGATCGAGCCAGCTGCTGCCGCTGACTGCCACGCTGCGCCCGGCGCGGGTAATGCTGCCGCTGGTACGCAAATGTGGCTCGCTGTAGTAGTAGCTGGCGGCCAGTGCTGCGCTGCCTTTGCGCGAGTAGCCGCGCTCGCCCTGCAGCAGTCGCGGCTGGCCGGGCGTCATGCTCAGGGTCAGATCGAGCTTGAAACTGGCGGCGTCCAGCTGGATGCGATAACTGCCATCGGCCATGCGCTGCATGCGCCAGTCATCGAGCCGCAGGTCGGTATTGCCGGTCTTTGCATAGGCCAGCCCGAAGCCGGCACGTGCGCTGCGCTGGTCGTGCAGTAGCTGGCCGCGCTGCGGATCGGCCACGGCCGCATGGCCGACGATGATCTGGTGCGGCGCAAACTGGCTAGGGTTGGCGCGATCATGGCTGCTGGCGCTGCGGAAGAACGTCACCTGATAGCCAAGTGGCTTGCCATCAGGGGTACTTAGCCAGCCCGTGACATACCACCATTCGGTTTTGAAATCGGGATGGGCGCCGGTGTCGGCCGGCATGGCTAGCGCCTGACCTGGCGGCAGCGGCGTGACTGGCGAGAAAGCGGGTGCTGCGGCGTGGGCCGGCTGGCTGGCGCCGAAGCTGCAGCAAATCAGGACGCAGCAGATGCCCAGCCAAGCATGGCGCAAGAGTCGATGGGTAAAACGCATTACCAGTCCTCCCTGACTGCGCGGATCGGGCCGCCGGATAAGGCCTGCCGGCCAGCCAGTAATGCCGTGAGTGCGGCGGCGGACAGCAGCAGTGCCGCCACGCTGGCCAGCAAAGGCCACGGCATATGCAGTTGCATGGTCCAGTGGAAGGACTGCGGATTGACGACAAAGACCAGAATCAGGCTGATAAACCAGCCCAGCACAAAGCCAGTCAGGATGCCCAGACCGGTCAGCGCGCCACCCTCGATAGCCAGTATGCTCAGAATCTGGCTACGGGTCAGGCCGACGTGGCGCAGCATGCCGAATTCGCGGGCGCGCGCCAGTGTCTGCGCCGAAAAAGTGGCCGCAACGCCGAACAGGCCGATCACGATGGCGATCGCTTCCAGTAAATAGGTGATCGCAAAGCTGCGGTCGAAGATCTGCATACTCATGGCGCGGATTTCCGAAGGTGCGTTGCTGGCGATGCTGTCCGCGAACGGCAGGCGCTTGAGTGCTGCCTCGGTTGCCTCGGGCCGTGCGCCGGGTTTCAGCCACAAGGCAGCATTGCTGGCGTCCAGATCACCGGTCAGCGCACGGTAATCGGACAGGCGCATCTGGATGGTGCCGGTGGGACGCGCGTAATCGCGCCAGACACCCCCTACCGTGAAGGCATGGCGCTGGCCATTTAACGGCAGTTCGATGCGCTGGCCCGGCCGCATGCCGTACAGATCAACCATGGCTTCCGAAATCCACACCGGTGGTGGCGCTGCCGCTGCGGGCACGTGAATCTCGCCCACCATCGCCAGTGTGCGGTCCGGATGGGCAGCGTCGATATGGCGCGCCATCAGCGCCACAGCCGGACGGGCCGGATCGAGTGAAATTGTGTGCAGGCGCAGGAAGTCGGCGCTTGCCACGCCCGGCAGGGCGGCGAGCGCGTCCTGCTGCCGGGGTTTGAGACCGGCGGTGCTGCCGGCACTGGTGCTGCTGATGTAGAGATCGGCAGGCAGGATATGCCGTAGCCAGTCGTCCAGCGACACCCGGAAGCTGGCCACCATGATAGCCATGGCCACCATCAGACTGAAACTCGATAGCACGCCACCAAGCGCAATACCGGCCTGGCTGGAAGCATTCGCCAGTCGCGCTAGCGTTAGCGTGACGACGGCCGGGGCCTGCGGCCGGTGCGCGATCGCGGCTTGCCAGCGGCGATGCGCCAGCCGGAATGTGAGCGCGGCCAGGCGCGGCATCAGGGCGATGCTGCCGATCAGCAGCAGGGCGATCGAGAGATAGCCGAACAGCGGTAGTTCGAACACGGGTGGCGCCTGCGACAGCAATGCCGCCAGCGCGATGCACAGCAAGGCCGGCCAGGCGCGCGACAGACCGGCCAGCGCTGCTTCTTCCGTGCCGGCTTTGAGGGCAACCGCAGGCTGGGCGCGTGCCGCATCGAAGGCGGGCGCGCTGCAGCCCAGCAGAGCGACGCTGACGCCCAGACAGAAGTACACGGCCGCTGCGACGGGGGTAAATTGCACTTGCGGCTGGACGCCTGAAAATAGACCGGCACCCAGATCGGCACCCATAAAGTGCAGCGCGGCTGCCGCCAGGGCATAGCCGCCCGCCACGCCGCAGGCCGCACCAACGATACCGAGACTCAGCCCCTCAAGCAGAATCTGGCCGATTAAGTGGCGCCGTTCCATGCCCAGCACGCGCAGCAGCGCGAACTGGCTGCGGCGCCGGATCACCGACAGCGCCTGCGTGGAAAACACCAGAAACGCGCCGGTGAACAGTGCCACCAGTGCCAGCACCGTCAGATTGACGCGGTAGGCGCGGCTCATTCCTTCATTGCGGCTATTCTGGTCTTCGTCGTTAGGCTGACTGACCCGGAAACGTCCGGGAAAGTCGCGTTCGAGTTGCTGCTGCAGCGCAGCCTTGAAGGCATCGCGGTTGATCCCGTCGCGCAGCTTCAAATCGATGCGCGACAGTTGGCCCAGTTTCTCGAAACGCCACTGGGCGGCAGCGATATCCATCACGCCCAGACGCTGGCCGGCGCGGGCCTGCTGCAGCGTACCCGCAACTTGCAAGCGCAGTGGCGTCACGCCCAGTTGCAGGTTCAGCGTCTGACCGGCTGCCGTGTGCAGCCAGCTGAGTGCTGCCGGTGACAGGAATAGCGCATCGTCGGCGAAGGCGCTACCGGGATTACCGTCAGCGGGCACCCCGAGTAGTTCCGGCGTCAGGTAGGCGGCGCGCAGCGCATCGTTGCCGATGATTTTCAGGGCGCTCGGCTGGCCAGCTACCGAGGCGTCGATTTCCAGAATGGGTGAGGCCAGCGCGACCCCTTCATGGCGCGCGATGACCGGGTAGATCGCTTCGTCAAACAGCGCCTCCGTACCGCGCACCTGCATGTCGGCGACGCCAGACAAGCCCTTGATGGCCGACGAAAATTCGTTAAAGGCGGCCGCATTCATGAGGTGAATCGCAAAGCCTAGCGCAATCCCGACGGCGATTGCGGCGACCGCCACCAGCGCCCGGATCGGGTGGGCGCGCCATTCGCCCAGCAGCAGTGCGAACGTCAGGCGCCAGCGTAAGGGCGTGCGTTGCGGTACAGATTGTTGCGTCATCAGTGCGGGCACTCCAGCGCCACCGCTTCGGCGGTGCGGCGCGCCTTCAACTGGGCTGCTTCACGCTGGGCGGTAGGGGCCCGGTTGAGGTCTTCCGCGGCCCAGCGCTGCGTCAGATGCAGCTTGTCGCATTTTTTGCGCAGTGCGCGGGCCGCCGCGAGCGAGCGTTCATCTGCGCGCTCGTCATGGCGCTCGCGCAGTTCGCGCTGTTTCTGTAGTTGCGCCGCCTTGGCGGCCTGACGTGCCAGCTCCTGTGCTGCGCCAGGATCGGCTGTGCCAGCCCCTGGTGTTGGCAGCGTACTGCTGCTGGCACCTGCCGGACAGGCCTGATCGGTATAACTGACTTTGCCTTCCTGAACGCAGCGCTGCAGGGTCTGTGCCTGTACGGCGCTACTAGCATGCAGCGTCAGACCGCACAGGGCGGTCATCAGATAAGGCTGGCGCATCGGCAATCCCTTCACAGAATTTTTCCGGGATTCATAATGCCTTGCGGATCCAGCGCCGTCTTGATGGCGCGCATGAGTGACAGTTCGACTGGCGATTTATAGCGTGCCATCTGGTCCTTTTTCAGCGCGCCGATGCCATGTTCGGCCGAAATCGAACCACTGTAGCGCGCCACGCTATCGTGCACCAGCCGGTTGAGCGCGTCCTGATTGGCGAGGAAGGCTTCATGCTCCACGCCTTCCGGCGGGGCGACGTTAAAGTGCAGATTACCGTCGCCAAGATGGCCGAAGCAGACCAGCTGACAGCCCGGGAAGGCCTGTTCCAGTTGCAGCGCCGTGTCGGCAATAAAGGCCGGGATGCTGGAGACGGGCAGCGAGATATCGTGTTTGATATTTTTGCCGGCCTTGGCCTGCGCCAGTGGGATGTGCTCGCGTAACTGCCAGAGTGCCGTGGATTGCGCCACCGAGCTGGCGACTACCGTATCGCTGACGATAGAGGCGTCGAGTGCGGCAGCCATCGCCTGTTCCAGCAGCGCGATGGCATGTTCGGCCGATTCGCTGCTCGATAGTTCCAGTAAAACGTACTGCGGGTGCGGCACGGCGAACGGCTGGGGCAGGGCAGGAAACTGCTGCGCCACCAGAGTCATACATAGTTGCGACATCAGCTCGAAGCCGGTCAGACTGGCACCGCAATGGTCCTGCATCAGATTCAGTAACTGCAAGGCGTGGGCCGGCGTAGGCAGCGCGGCCAGTGCCGTGATACTGGCTTTCGGCTGCGGATACAGCTTCAGTACTGCGCCGGTAATGACGCCCAGCGTGCCTTCTGCGCCGATTAGCAGATCGCGCAAATCATAGCCGGTATTGTCCTTGCGGAGACCGCGCAAACCGTTCCAGATCTCGCCCTGTGCTGTGACCACTTCCAGTCCCAGACACAGTTCGCGGGTATTCCCGTAACGCAGTACCGCTGTGCCACCCGCGTTGCTGGACAGATTGCCGCCGATGGTGCAACTGCCTTCCGAGGCTAGCGACAGCGGGAACAAACAGCCTTCGGCGGCAGCGGCCTGCTGCAGATGGGCGAGTATGCAGCCGGCATCGACGGTCATGGTGCGGTTGGCGACATCGATCTGGCGGATGCGGTTCAGGCGTGCCAGCGACAGCACCACCGCTTTGCCACTGGCATCAGGCACGCTGCCGAGTACCAGCCCGGTATTGCCGCCCTGCGGTACCAGCGGTACCTGCCATTGTGCACAGGCCTGCACCAGCGCCGCCACCTGTTCGACCGTGCCCGGACGCAGCACGGCCAGTGCTACGCCGGTGAAGCGTCCGCGCCAGTCGCTCAGGTAGGGCGCCATGTCGTGCGGCTGATCGAGCACGTACTCGGCACCGATCGCTGTGCGGCACTGCTGCAGGAACGCCATCATTGGACGGTGTTTTCCTTAACTTTGTCGAGCAGTTCGCGGGCCATTTTCTTGGCCGCTTTTTTGTAGGGGCGCACGTACAGGATGGCGCAGATAAAGTACACCACCACGATCAGCGCTTCGCCCCAGCCTAGCCATGCCGACAACTGGCCCTTGTCGCTCCAGCCGCGCACCACGCCTTCGGTGAAGTACAGCAGGATCATCATCGAAGTCCATTGCAGGGTGTAGACGTCACGCTTCCAGACGCCCACCAGCGGTAACAGCAGCGGGGCCGCTTTCAGGGCCAGCCACGAGCCGCCCGGCTTGAGCGGGGCGATTACCAGTTCCCATGCCAGACACCAGAGAATCAGCAGGATCAGACTGCCGATGGCGCCCAGGTGGAAAAACTTCTGCAGTCGGTTTTCCATCGTGTCTCCCCTTATGGCTTGGTATGCAGCTTGATGGCGGTTTCCGCCAGACGCCGTCCCAGTGCCACCGCCAGCTTTTTCTCATCGTCGGTGAACGCCAGTTTGCCATCCAGACCAGCCCAGTGACTGGCGCCGTAGGGGGTGCCGCCGCTGGCAGTCGTCATCAGTTCGGGATTGGTATAGGGGAGGCCCACCACCATCATGCCATGATGGAACAGCGGGATCATCATCGATAGCAGCGTCGCTTCCTGACCGCCATGCAGACTGCCGGTCGAGGTGAATACACAGGCCGGCTTGCCGGCCAGGGCGCCGGACAGCCACTGGCTAGCCGTGCCATCCCAGAAATACTTCATGGCGGCGGCCATATTGCCGAAGCGGGTGGGCGAGCCAAGCGCCAGAGCGGCGCATTCCTGCAAGTCCTGCGCTTCCACGTAGGGCGCGCCTTGCGCCGGCACATCCGCCTCGGTGGCTTCGGCCACGCTGGAGACGGCGGGCACGGTGCGCAGACGCGCGTCGCAGCCCGCGACACTTTCGACGCCCTGTGCGATCAGCTCCGCCAATTTGCGGGTTGCGCCGTGGCGGGAGTAAAACAATACGAGAATAATCAGATTGGCTTGGTTCATCAGCGGTATTATAGGGCGCTTTGAGGGGTTCGAACGTTTGTTCCCCGTGGATTTTGGTTTTTGCACATGGCTGAAAAAATAATACGTCCCGTTTTCCAGTATCTGTCACGTAGTTGCCAATCTGGCATAGATTCCGTGCGTTCGCTGTCCTGGTCCGAAATGCGCGACCTGCTGATGTTTGCGCGGCGTCGCCTGCGCGAAGAAAGTCTGCCGCAAGTGGCGGGTAGTCTGACATTCACCACCGTATTCGCGCTGGTGCCTCTGTTGACCATTGCGCTGGCGATTTTTACCACGTTCCCGATGTTTAATACCTTCCGGGCCTCGCTGGAAGCGTATTTTGTCCAGAGTGTGATGCCGAAGTCGATTTCGAGCACCATTCTTAACTACCTGACCATGTTCGCCTCCAAGGCTACCCGGCTGTCTGCGGTGGGCGCGGTGGCGCTGATTCTGACCTCGGTGGCGATGATGGGGCAGATCGAGCGGGTGTTCAACCGCATCTGGCGGGTGCGCGATCAGCGTGGCTGGGCCAAGCGCATCCTGGTGTACTGGGCCCTGATCACACTGGGTCCTTTGCTGATCGGGGTCTCGCTGTCGCTGTCCTCGCATGTATTCATGGCCACCAGTGACCTGATCGGCGATATTCCCGTAATCGGGGCGCTGATTTATGCGCTGTTGTCGCTGGCGCTGACCACGGTCACCTTTACCCTGCTGTACATGGCGGTACCAAATCGCGATGTGGACTGGCAGGATGCCGCCTGGGGCGGGCTGGTAGCCGGTGTCGCCTTCGAGGTGGCCAAGCGTGGCTTTGCCGTGTTCATTACCCAGTTCCCGGCCTATTCCAAGATCTACGGTGCACTGGCGGCCATGCCGCTGTTCCTGTTGTGGGTGTATGTGTCGTGGATGATTACCCTGTTCGGCGCCTTGCTGGTAGCGGCGCTACCGGTGGTGAAATATGAACGCTGGTGGCATGAGGCCCAGCCGGGCGGCGAGTTTGTCGACGCCATGGCGATCCTGCGGGTGCTGGCGGTGGCCGCTACCTGCGGTGATTCGGCACTGGTCAGCGCCGGTGCGATCCGGTCCCGTACCCGTCTAGGTTTCGACGAGATGGACATTCTGCTGGAACGCATGGCAGCCGAGGGCTGGGTAGGGCGGGTCAAGATCGATACCCCTGCGCGGGTGCAGTGGGGTAAGCGCGTCAGCGATGGCGGCGACCACTGGGTGCTGCTGGCCAATCTGCATAAGTTACCGCTGGCGGAAGTGTATCGCCTCTTCGTGTTCGCCGGAATGGCGATCAATGCGGGTGTGATTAACGATAGCGAAGACGAACGCGATATTCGCGCCGCCCACGACGCAGCGCAGCTGGCACGCGCGGTGGAGAGCGCCGTCGAAGCAGGTCTGGGCAAGACGCTGGCTGAACATTTCGGCCCGCTGGAAGCTGCTTGATTCAGCCGCTCGGGCGCGCCGCTGATGTAGCGCGCCCGAACACATCGCTTAAGCGATCGGGCTAATCAGGCGCCGGCGAATCCGAACAGCGCATCCAGCACGCCATCGGGCTGCTCGCTCATCAGCGAGTGGCCGCTGTCGAGCATCACCAGCTTGCCATGACTGATGCAACTGGTCAGCAAGCGCGTCGACTTGGCAGGCGTCATGCTGTCACGCGTGCCACACACGAACAAAGTCGGGCACTGCACGGCGCGTGCCGCGACTTCGCCATTGGCGTAGCTGTTGCAGGCGCTGAAGTCCGTATAGAACACCTGCTGCGGATTGATTTGCGTGATGCGCTGCATCAGGCGGCGCGCGACGCCCAGCGTACTGAAGCCCGGGTTTGCCGAGCGACCGTACTGGCTGGCGTGCGACCAGATGTTGACCATGTCGATGGCGCGTGCTTCATTGTCGCGCGCCGTTTCCAGCAGGGCTGGCGCGACCGGCATCGGGTAAGTACTGCCGACCAGACCCAGGTGGCTGACCCGTCCGGGCGCTTGAAAACTCGCTTCGAGAGCAATCAGTGAACCCATGCTGTGGCCGAACAGCGCCGCGCGTTGCACGCCGGCCGCGTCTAGCAGCTGCAGCAACCAGTGCGCCAGCGCTTCGACGCTGCTCAGCGCCGGGCCAGCGCTACGGCCGTGGCCGGGCAGGTCGACGGCCAGCACGCTGTAGCCGTGGTGGGCGAAATAGCGGCTCTGCAGTGCCCACACCGAGTGGTCATTCTGGGCACCGTGGATGAATACCACGCTCGGCAAACTGGCATCGAAGGGCTTGCCGCCGCTGTAGCAGTAAGCGGGCAGGCCGTGAACAGTGAGTTCCATGTCAGGCTCCTTTCTGCGACAGTTTCAGGGCGCGTCCCAGATCCTCCAGCAGATCGTCTAGCGCCTCCAGCCCGATCGACAGGCGCAGCGTACCTTCGCCGACGCCGCTTGCGGCCAGTTGCTCGGCCGGGACCCGCGAATGGGTAGTCGATGCTGGGTGAATTGCCAGCGATTTCGCGTCGCCCACATTGGCCAGATGGGAGAACAGCTGCAGACTATCGATGAAGCGACGTCCCGCCGCACGTCCACCTTTGATATTGAAGGTCAGCACCGCACCACAGCCTTTCGGCAGCAGGCGCTGCGCCAGCTGATAGTCGGGGTGCTCGGGCAGCTCCGGATACACTACCTGTTCCACTGCCGGATGCGACAGCAGGAATTCGGCCACTTTGCGGGTATTCGCAACGTGACGGTCCATGCGCAGGCCCAGCGTTTCGATACCCTGCAAGATGGCGAAAGCGTTGTGGGGGCTCATCACAGCACCGAAGTCGCGCAGACCTTCGCGGCGCGCACGCAAGGCAAACGGCGCCACGGTCGACTCTTCCGCAAACACCATGTCGTGGAAACCGGCATATGGCTCGCACAGTTCCGGGAAGCGCCCGCTAGCCTGATGGGCGGCTTGCCAGTCAAAGGTGCCGCCGTCGACCAGTAGCCCGCCGATGGCGGTGCCATGCCCGCACAGGAATTTGGTGGCTGAGTGGAACAGCAGATTGGCGCCATGTTCGAAGGGCTGTAGCAGATAGGGGGTGGTGAAGGTGGCGTCGACCATCAGTGGCAGGTGGTGGCTGTGCGCCAGGTCGGCCACGCTGGCAATGTCCAGCACATCGAGGCCGGGATTGCCCAGCGTCTCAGCGAACAGCAAACGGGTGGTCGGGCGGATTGCGGCGCGCCAGCCATCGAGGTCGCGTGGATCGACGAAGGTGGTGGCGATGCCAAAGCGCGCCAGTGTGTAGGCCAGCAGATTGTGCGAGCCGCCGTACAGGGCGCGCGAGGCGACGATGTGGCTGCCAGCTCCACACAGGGTGGCCAGCCCGAGGTGCATGGCGGCCTGTCCGCTAGCGGTGGCGATACCGGCCACGCCACCCTCCAGCGCGGCGATGCGCTCTTCCAGCACGGCGTTGGTGGGGTTGGAGAGGCGGCTATACACATGGCCTGCGCGCTCCAGATTGAACAGCGCCGCCGCGTGGTCGGCATCGCCGAGTGTGAACGATGAGGTGAAATACACCGGCGTGGCGCGTGCGCCAGTGGCCGGGTCAGGCGCCGCACCGGCGTGCAGTGCCAGCGTGTCGAAACCGGGGTAGTGAGGGCCGCTCATAATGTCTCATGTTGTTGGTTGGTATGGACGGCATGCTACCCTGATTCGCGGGCTGGCAACAGCATCGCAACAATGTTGGAAATTGATTATCGACAGCGCTGGATTTTTTAGCGGGCATAGGCTACATTCGCAATACGGTGCTATGCACTCCCCATCATCCAGCATCTCAGTCGATAGGACGGCCCCCTATGAAAGTTTCGGAAATTCTGCAGGTTAAAGGCAGCATCCTTTACACCATCAACCCTGATCAGCAATTGACTGAAGCGGCCACCATCATGGCTGAAAAAGACATTGGTTCGCTGGTGGTGATGGAGTTTGGCGATCTGGTGGGTATGCTGACCTTCCGCGAAGTGCTGCGTGCATTGCACGAAAATGGCGGCACAGTGGGCGGTGGTACGGTGCGCAAACACATGGATGACCATCCGATCACGGTGACCCCCGATACGGAAGTCAACGAAGTGCGCCGCATCATGCTGGAAAAGCATGCGCGCTACCTGCCGGTGATGAACGCCAAGACCATCCTCGGGGTGATCTCCTTCTACGACGTGGCGCGTGCCGTGCTGGAAGCGCAGAGCTTCGAGAATCGTATGCTCAAGGCCTACATCCGTGACTGGCCGGGCGAGACGGCCGAACACGCGGCCGACTAGGCCGGCGCGCAGACCTTAAAAAGCCATGCATTGCATGGCTTTTTTGTTGGGCTAGAGGCTAGAGGCTAGGGTTGAGACTAGACCACGCGGCTCGCCTCAGGCGGCACCCTGCAGGGCTTCGTTACTGAGCCAGCCGTTCAGGGCATCGGCCGTCATTGGACGGGCGAACAGGAAACCTTGCGCCAGCGGGCAGCCCAGCGCCTGCAGAATCTGCGCCTGACGCTCATCTTCCACCCCTTCGGCGATCACTGACAGCCCCAGATTGCGGCCCAGTTGCACCACCATTTCTGCAATGCTACTGCCGCGCGCCGAGCCGGTAATTTCCGTTACAAAAGCGCGATCAATCTTGAGCCGGTCTATCTGCAGGCGCTGCAGGTAGGACAGCGAGGAGAAACCGGTGCCGAAGTCATCAATGGCAATGCTGACGCCGGTCTGTTTGATCTGGGCTAGCATCTTGATCAGCAGATCCGGCTCTTCCATCGCCATCGATTCGGTGATTTCGAGCTCGACAAATTCCGGTGGCGCGCCGGTATCTTCGAGTGCTTTGCGCAGCATTTCGAGGAAGTAGGGATGTCGGAACTGAACTTGCGAAACATTGATCGACATCATGAAATCATGATGGCCGGCCTGATGCAGTGTGACCAGTTCGCGACAGGCGGTGCGCAGCACCCATTCACCGAGATCGATGATCAGGCCCGAGTATTCGGCAATCGGAATGAAGCGATCCGGCGAGATGAACTTGCCGTCCGGCGTCTGCCAGCGCAGCAGCGCCTCGGCGCCCTTCGGGCGGCGCGTCTCCAGATCGATTTGCGGCTGGTACACCACAAACAGTTCGTTCTGCCCGAAAGCACGGCGTAGCGCGTGCATCATGCGTACCCGTTCGCGGATCTCGACACCCATCGAGCGCGAGAAATAATAGTGTCCGGAGCGCTGTTGTGTTTTCGCCCGTTTCAGAGCGATATCGGCATCTTTCAGGGCCTCGACCCCGCTGCCTTCATGCTCGCCGAGGCGCACCAGTCCGAGGGTGGCCGACAGTTGCACGTCCTGCTCTTCGATACTGAAAGGGCGCTGGAACAGGGTCAGAATATTCACCGGATTCACTTGCGACGCATCGCCGAGCACACAGAAGATGTCGCCGCCCAGCCGCGCCACGGTCAGGCTGTCGCCCAGTTCTGTTTGCAGCCGTCCGGCCACCGCTAGCAGCAGCGAATCACCGAAGCGGTGACCGAGTGCATCATTGGTTTCGGCAAAGTGGTCAAGATCGACCAGTGCCAGCGTAGTTTCCTGACGAATCGAGGTGCTCAGCGTGGCATCGAGTATCTCGATCAGGCGGGTACGGTTCGGTAGTTTCGACAGCTGGTCGTAGAACGCGGCGTTGTGCAGATGACTCACCAGCTCGACGTTGTCGAGGCCGACGGCGACGTTGGCGCAGAACACCTCCAGCAAGCGCTCGTCGATTTCCGTGGGAGCCCGGTCGACGTCGAGGAAGGCGACAAAGTCGCGGCTGGCTTTGCCGGCGAAATACAGGCAGATGTAATCCGGTCCGTAGACATTGCGCTGCTGCGTCAGTGTCAGTTCCATGGCTGCATGCACGCGCGGGTCGCAGTTGGCGGTGAAACAGGCGCGTTCGAAGCGGTGATAGTGGCCTAGCGTCGCCATCACCATCAGTTCGCGGCAGCTACCGTCCGGGCAGTCCAGCACACACAGCACGCCGTGGCCATCCTGGCCGAGCAGTTCGGCGATCTGTTTTAGTACCCCGGCGGCAAAATTGTGCACCCCATGCAGTGCCATGAGCTGGGTGCTGGCATGCACGATCTGGTTCAGACCACGCCGGCTGTCGTTGATTTTGCGGATTTGTTCGTAGGAGCGGATCGCCGAGGTGACGGTGGTGAATAACTTGATGCGCGTCAGTTCGGATTTAGTCTTGTAATCGTTGATATCGAAGTCGCGGATCGCGTCGATTTCCGGAGCGTAACCCGGCTGGCCGGTGCGTAAAATGATGCGCACATCGGCCAGACCCAGTGTTTCGCGGATGTAGCGCACCAGATGCAGACCGGCATCGTCCTGCTCCATCACCACGTCGAGCAGAATGACGGCAATTTCCGTTTCGGTTTTGAGCAATTCGCGGGCCTGCGCGGCCGAATAGGCGTGCACAAACTGCAGCTGGCGGTGCTGCATGTCGAGGTTGCCGAGCGCAAAGGTGGTGGTCGAATGAACGTCTTCGTCGTCATCGATAATCATGACCCGCCATACATTGCGTGCACCCGTTTGCAGCGGTGCTGCCGGATGCTCTTCTAAGAATACCAGATCGTCTTGATCGTCCTTGAGTGGATCAAGGGGTGTGACCGGTGGGGGCATGTGTCGCTTCTCCAGGATATCTCGGTGTTCTTCGGTTCAGTATATAGTGAATTGTCAAAAAGAATGCAGTTTTCCCACGCTTTCAATCGTTGCCTGTCGGCTAGTATGCAACGTTGTTGAATATTCTTGCCGCATGAGTAATTCTAACAAGACATAATTGCCTTGTGGAAATTATTTTCATAGCAGGGCGAGGCATGCCACGGACTGGTAGAATATGGAATTCTCCACCTTTTTCCAAAGATTCTCTTCCTATGTCCGGTAATACTTTTGGTAAATTGTTTTCCGTTACAACCTTTGGCGAGTCGCACGGACCGGCCATCGGCTGTGTGATTGACGGCTGCCCGCCGGGATTGCCGCTGAGCGAAGCGGATATTCAGCCGGAACTGGATCGACGTAAGCCCGGCACCTCGCGCCATGTGACGCAGCGCCAGGAATCGGATACGGTGGAAATCCTGTCAGGTGTGTATCAGGGCGTCACCACCGGTACCCCGATCGCGCTGCTGATCCGTAACGAAGATCAGCGCAGCAAGGATTACGGCAATATCGCCGAGAGTTTCCGCCCCGGCCATGCCGACTACACCTACTGGCATAAGTATGGCGTCCGCGATCCGCGCGGCGGTGGCCGTTCGTCGGCACGCCTGACCGCACCGGTGGTGGGGGCGGCGGCGATTGCCAAGAAATGGCTGCAGCACCAGTACGGCACCGTGTTCAAGGGTTGCATGAGCCAGCTAGGCGATATCGCCGTGCCGTTCCAGGACTGGTCGCATGTGCACGACAATCCTTTTTTTGCTGCCACCGGTGACGCGGCACTGATCGCCCATATGGAAGCGGCCATGGATGCGCTGCGCAAAGACGGTGATTCGATCGGTGCGCGCATCGAGGTGATTGCCCAGAATATTCCCGTCGGGCTGGGGCAGCCGATCTACGACAAGCTCGATGCCGACATCGCCTATGCCATGATGGGCATCAATGCGGTCAAAGGCGTGGAGATCGGCGCCGGTTTCCGTTCGGTGGCCCAGAAGGGCAGTGAACACGGCGACCAGCTGACGCCACATGGCTTCATCGGCAACAACGCCGGTGGCGTGCTGGGCGGAATCTCTACCGGGCAGGACATCACGGTATCGATTGCGATCAAGCCGACCTCGTCCATCCGTACCCCGCGTCAGTCGATCGACAAGGATGGTCAGCCGGTCATGGTGGAAACCTTCGGTCGCCATGATCCTTGCGTGGGCATCCGCGCGACGCCGATCGCCGAAGCCATGCTGGCACTGGTGCTGATCGACCATGCACTGATGCACCGCGCCCAGTGTGGCGACGTCAAGGTGCAGACGCCCAACATCGCGCTGTAAGCGGTGCCGGCCCAGGCTTTCAGCTTCGGCTTCTTCCTGTTCTGCTACTACGCACACGCAGGAACCTGGTCGACCTACGCCACACTGTTTTTCGCCGAACATGGCATGACGGTGGGGCAGATCGGCATCCTGATGTCAATGATCCAGGTGCTGCGTATCATCGGCCCGAATGTCTGGGGCTATGTGGCGGATCACTACGACCGCCGCGTGACGGTGTTGCGCATGGCCGGCTTCGCCGCGCTGCTGGGTTTTTCCGGCTTCTTCTTTGGCAGCACCTTCGGCCACTTCATGCTGGCGATGATCGTGCTGAATCTGTTTACCAGCGGGCAGGCGCCGATCTGCGAAGCGCTGATGCTGTCGGAACTGCGCGGCGATCTGACCTTCTATGGCCGGATCCGTATGTGGGGCTCGATCGGCTTTATCGTCTCCGTCTCTGCGGCGGCGTATGCGCTCGACCATTACGGCATCGTCGCCTTGCCGGCCATCGCCGCTGCGCTGCTGGTGCTGACCATTCTGGCGGCCTTCCGGCTGCACGATGTGCCGCGCCAGCGCCATCAGGAAGCGCCACTGCCCTTGCTGACACTGCTGCGGCGCCGCGAAGTGATCGCCTTCTTCAGCTCCACCGCGTTGATGGTAGCGGCCCACACCTCGCTGTACACCTTCTATTCGCTGTATCTGGAACGCAGCGGCTACAGCAAAACCGTGATCGGTGCCATGTGGTCGCTGGGGGTGCTGGCGGAAGTGGCGCTGTTCTATTTTCAGGCGCCGCTGCTGCGCCGCTGGCGTCCCATGTCGCTGATGTATCTGACGCTGCTGCTGGCGATGGCACGGTTTGTCATGATCGGAGCGGCAGCCCATCTGCTGTGGTTGCTCATCGCGGCCCAATTGCTGCATGCCGCCACCTTTGCCTTGCACCACTCGTCGTCGGTGATGACGTTGCAGCGCTGGTTCTCCGGCCCGCTGCAGGCGCGCGGTCAGGCACTGTATATGAGCCTGTCCTACGGCATAGGCGGCTCGCTGGGCGGGCTGTTTCTGGCGCAGTGGTGGGAGCTGGCCGGACCGGCCTCGGTGTATTACGTGGCAGCCTTGCTGTGCGCACTGTCGCTGCTGGCCGCATGGCTATCGTCGCGCTGGCAGCAGCGCGACGGTCACTAGGCTTATTTGCCGACCGATTCCTGCTGGTGCCGGCGTAACACGGCACGCACCACCAGCGCCCGCATATCGTTGAGCAGGCCGAATTCGGTCTGGCTGAGTTCGATCGGCGGGAAGCTGTCGTCCCAGTCACCATACAGGAAGCCGGCCGACTGGCCATTCGCCGACAGCGGCAGGATCACGAAACTGTGCGCGGCCGACAGGGTGTCGCGCCACCAGTCCGGCAGCTTGGCGACAAACTTGGCGTCGCGGGCATTTTCAATGAAGATGACCCGGTCGCTATTCAGGGCCGCGTGGAATACATTCGGCTGGTAGGCATCGTCAAAGACCAGTTTCGGCAGAATCTCGCGGATGTCGTTGCCGAAGCCGATTTTGGCGGCATACTGGTTATCCTTGCGGTTGCGCACGAAGGCCAGCGCACGCGAAAACTCCAGTCCTTTGAACACCGTTTCCAGGGCGATCTGTACCATCTGTCCCGGATTGGCGGTGTGCATCATGTCGCGCATATCGGCCAGACCGCTCAGGAGAATCTGGTTGCCGGCATCGCGCTGACGGGTCTTGGCCAGTGCCTTGGCGCGGCGCTCGGCCGGCTTGGACAGCGGTGCAATGGTCAGATCTTTGGCCGCCACCACTTTGGCCTGTTCGATAGCGCCCAGCAGTTTTTCCGGCAGCACGCCCAGCATCACGGAATACGCTTCGGCCAGTTGCGCCACGGCGGCGGCACCGGCCGCATCATCGTTCCAGAGCGATTCGGCACAGGCGGCCGACATGGTGGACAGGCCGGCAATCCAGTCGGAGGCACTGACTTCGCCGCCCGGTTCGGGCGGTGCCAGTTTGCGCATGCCGTTGATCAGGCCGGCGGGCAGGCCCCAGTGCAGGGCGGCGGCATGGCCGATTTCGTCCAGTCCCAGCCCCAGTAATTTCGGTGCGATGGCGTCCACTTCGCTGCCATCCTGCGCGGCGCTACGCAGCAGTTCGTGCCAGCGTTCCGGCATATAGTAGGTCAGCATCATGCGCCCCAGCGTGTGCAGCATCGAGCACACCACCGCTTCTTCGCCCAGGCGGCTCTCGGCCGTGGTGGCGATCTGCTGGGCCACGATGCCGGCCAGAACCGCTTTTTCCATTTCCACGTGCGAAGCGGAGGCATCGCCGGTGCCACTGGAGAGCTCTTCGATCAGCTTCAAGCCCAGTGCCAGATGGCCGATCGCGTCCGTGCCCAGCACCTGCACGGCTTTCGACACGGTGCTGATGTGCTGGCCGAAGGCGGCGTACATGCCGCTATTCGCCAGTCGCAGCACTTTCTGTGTCAGCACCGGATCGGACAGCACGGTCCGGGTCATATTGAATTCCTGCTCGTCCTCGCCGCGCATGGCGCCCAGAATCGCGCTAATGGCTTTGGCAAAGCCGGGCATATCGCCGCGCCGGCGGGTCGATTCCCACAGCGTGGCGAGGGTGGCATCGCCTAGCGCATTGCCGGTGTTGCTACGGAAACTCATTTGCCCACCTGTCGCAGGTCAGGGTGGACGATTTTCAGGTGCATGCTTTCGCGCAGTGCCGCCATGGCGATATTCGCCGCCATCGGCTTGCCCGTCAGATAGCCCTGAATGTACTGGCAGCCGCGCTGTTCCAGATAGGCCAGTTGTTCTTCCGTTTCCACCCCTTCCGCCACCACCGACAAATCGAGGTGTTTCGCCAGATCGAGGACGGCATTGCAGATCGCTGCGTCTTTCTGTGAGCCAGGCAGATCGCGGATAAAGGCACGGTCGATCTTCAGTACCGAAATCGGGAAGCGCTTCAGATAGGCTAGCGACGAGTAGCCCGTGCCGAAATCGTCGATGGCGATGCGGGCTTTGCGCTGGGTCATTTTCGAGAGGATGGACTCGGCATGCACCGGGTCCACCATCAGGGTTCCTTCAGTAATTTCTAGTACCAATTGCTCACCTAGTAGGCCGGAGAAGGCGATTGCATCGTCCAGCACGTCCAGAAATTTGTCGTTGCGGAATTGCCGCGGGCTGATATTCACGGAAATGTAGAGGGGGCGCTTGGCCACTTCCTCGAACTGTTTCAGCTGTACACACGCTGCTTTGAGCGCCCAGGCGCCCAGCAGGTTGATCAGGCCGTTGGTTTCCGCGATGGGAATAAAGCGTGCCGGCGGCACCATGCCGAGGGTCGGGTGTTTCCAGCGCATCAGGGTTTCGAAGCCCTGGATCTCGCGCGTATGGGCGTCGACGATGGGCTGGTAAAACAGCAGGAATTCGCCTTCGCGCACGGCCTGGAACATTGCCGCTTCCAGCGAGATGTCATGTTCCGGCGGACCAGACTGGGTCTGGCTATATACCACGCAGCGCGCTTTGCCGGTTTCCTTGGCGCGCGACATGGCGGCGTCGGCCAGTGCCAGCAGGCGTGCTTCATCTTCCGCGTGCTGCGGATATACGGCCACGCCGACCGAGGCCCCCACATAGATGGTGTGGCTGTCGACTTCGAACGGCGATTGCAGGGTCGCGATCAGGCGCCCCGTCACCAGCTTGATCTGGGCTTCGGTCGCGGTGCCGGGCAGGATCGCGACAAATTCGTCGCCGCCCACGCGTGCCAGCGTATCGCTGTCACGCAGGGTCTTGCGCAGCCGCGCTGCAGCGATGCGCAACACGGCATCGCCTACCGGGTGACCCAGGCCATCATTGACCTTTTTGAATCCGTCCAGGCCGATGGTGGCGATCGAAAAATTCTGTCCGGAGCGGCGCGCGTTGGCAATCACCATACGGATGCGGTCCGACAGCAGCAGTCGGTTCGGCAACTCGGTCAGTGCGTCGTGGGTGGCCATGTGGCGCAGGTGCTCTTCGGTGGCCTGCTGCTGGGTCATGTCGCGACCAACCACCAGCAATTCTTTCGCACCTTGCTGGCTGGTATAGGACGAGAGCCGTAGCTCGAAGCGGACTTCCTTGCCCTGGACCTTGAAACGGCTTTCGAACTGGCGATTGCGGACCCCACCCAGCACTTCAGCCTGCGCCGCCTGCAGGGCAGGGCGGTCATCTTCCGTCAGGAGTTTTTCCAGCGGCATGCCAGTCAGAGGCGACTCCGAACCGATCAGTTCGACCGTGCGCTGGCTGGCAAACAGTATCTGGCCGTCGGCGCCGAGACGGAGCACGACATCTCCGGCCTCTTCCATGAGGGTATCCAATTCATGTCGCGGGGAAGGGACGGGAATACTGGAGGACATCGCGTGATTTTATTCTTTCAGTTTCTATACTGCTGATGCAACAGCGCCAGAGGCTGTACCAAAGCGCAATGTATCACTGATAGCGGTGAAATCACATGAAAAATGACAATATCCGCCAGACTTTTTTCGTTTTTGTCCGGTGCCATCGAAAAAACCCCTCTTCAGAGGGAAAAAACGGCTTTTCGGCGCCTCATTAGAGGGCATTCGGCACCGAAAAGAAGCAGTTTTTATGTTGGTCAATAGTCACGCTTGTTTGCTCAGGACAAAACTGTAGGCACCACCGAGATGGGCGGGAAATCCGAAGCGTTGCACCGACACCTGATCTGCGGCGTCAGCCGTCAGTTTGCCGGCGGCGACATACTGGCTAGCCAGCGCGGCCAGTGGCATCAGCAGGCGGGCTGCGACCGTCTCGGCGTCATACGCACTGGCACTGGTTCGGGGTGGCACCAGTATGCTGGCACCGGCGGGCGGCACGGGCAAACCTGCCCCGCGTGCCGCATTCCTGAGCAAAGCCTCGCTCACGCCTTCCGCACGCAAACTCTGGCAGCTCGTCGTATAGCAACTGTCTAGGTCGAGATGCAATTGTTGTGCTGTCGTACCCGTGATATCGCACGAGAGTTGACTCAGCCGCATTAATTGTTTTGCGTAGGGGTGAGTGACGGTCTGGCAGAAGTAGCGCCTCTCGATCAGTAAAGCATTGGCGTAGTCTAGCTGCAATCCTTCCGTCAGCGCGCACAGTAGCGCTTCCGCAGCCGGTGAGTGGCCGCCGGTGCGGGCCCGCAGTATGGCCGGCGCCATTTGTAGCAGGCGCAAATTGGCGCCGCTCTCGGGCGCGCCGCCCGGCAGGCGCCAGTCGGGCATGTCCCAGGGTTGCCGCGGGTCCGTGGCAGACGCCAGATCCTGCTCCATCAGCGCGCCGAGTGCCTCGGCATCGGCGGCGCTAGCGTGGATCAGGCCCAGTTGTAGCGCCGTTTGATTGTCGAAGGACTGGCCTTCCAATAGTAGCGGCAGCGCCGCCTGAAAGCCGGCGAGTCGCCCGAGGCGCGTCACCTCGCTGCTGCAGGGCATGATGCCTAGCGTAATTTGCGGCAGACTGTAGCGCGTATCGGCCAGTGCATAGCGGCGCTGACCGGCCAGCGCGAGGCCCAGTGCCGCGCCGCTCAGGTGGCCGTCGAGCAGGAATATGACAGGCTTGCCGAGCGTCTCGAGGCGCCGCAGCAGATGCTGGTAGCTGGCTAGCATCGTCATGCAATCAGACGCTTGTGCCGGCGTCAGCGTCATCAGATGCGGCAGCTCGTAATCGGCCAGGACGGTGTCGCGATCGAAGCGCAGGCAGACGCACCGGATGGTGTCCGGCAGGCTTTCAAGTTGCTCGAGCAGGCCGCTCAGCTCTTGCTGCCAGAGCTTGCTCAGGGGATTAATGCTGGCGGTGGCCAGCTCGACGTGCAGGGTGTTTTGCTGTGCTGCGCAGGTGATCATGGCGGCTCCGTTCAGATTCGTTCGATAATGGTGGCGATGCCCATGCCGCCGCCCACGCATAGCGTTACCATGCCACGCTGCAGCTGGCGCGCTTCCAGCTCGTCCAGCAAAGTGCCGAGTAGCATGCAGCCGGTGGCGCCTAGGGGATGGCCGAGTGCAATGGCGCCACCGTTGACGTTGACTTTTTCTTCCGGCACATCAAGCTCCTGCATAAAGCGCAGCACTACGGAAGCAAACGCTTCATTGACCTCGAACAGATCGATATCGCGGCTCGTCAGTCCGGCTTTCTGCAGCGCTTTGCGCGCTGCCGGAGCGGGGCCGGTCAGCATGATGGTGGGATCGCTGCCGGTGACAGCGCAGGCGACGATGCGCGCACGCGCCTGCAGACCGAGGCGCTGTCCGGCAGCGGCATTGCCGATCAGGGCCAGTGCGGCGCCGTCGACGATGCCGGAAGAATTGCCGGCCGTGTGCACATGTTCCACCTGTGCTAGCGTCGGGTACTGACGCAGAGCGAGCGCGTCGAAGCCCATGCTGCCCAGTTGCTGGAACGAGGGTTTCAGACCGGCCAGCGACTCCATGGTGGTGGCGGGGCGCAGGAACTCGTCCTGCTCTAGCACCATTACGCCATTTTGATCGCGCACCGGTACCATCGAACGGAAGCGTCCAGCGCTGCGGGCTGCGCCCGCTTTCTGCTGTGAGCGCAGGGCGTAGGCATCCACCTGGGCGCGTGTGTAACCATCGAGGGTGGCAATCAGATCGGCGCCTATGCCTTGTGGCAGATAGTTGGTGCGCAAGCTGGTTTCCGGATCATTGGCCCAGGCGCCGCCATCGGAGCCCATGGCAACCCGCGACATTGACTCCACACCGCCAGCGACGACCAGATCTTCCCAGCCGGAACGAACTTTCTGCGCTGCCAGATTCACCGCCTCTAGGCCCGAAGCACAAAAGCGGTTGAGCTGGACACCCGCCACTTTCCAGTCCCAGCCCGCCAGCAGGGCCGCCGTCTTGGCAATGTCGGCGCCCTGTTCGCCGATGGGCGTCACGCAGCCGATCACTACGTCATCGATGAGCGCGGTATCGAGGCGATGCCGGCGCTGCAGCTCTCCCATCAAGCCACTGAGCAGGCTAATCGGTTTGATACTGTGCAGACTGCCATCCTGTTTGCCCTTGCCGCGCGGCGTGCGCAGCGCTTCGTACACGTAAGCCTGGTTCATAGATTCTCCTGAGCGGGATGATCATCTTAGTGTGCCCAAGTCAACAAAGCAACTGCTTGCTTTGTACTCGGTGCTGCACTAGCCGGGGGCGAGTACAGTGTCGCTGGTGCAAGCTTTGCACCATGCGCCAGCTTAGGTATCATCGGCATTTGTGGTGTCGCGCCTGCGTAGCGCCCCCGTTTTTGCACACGGGTGCTGGCTGGCGTGCGTCGATTGCCGCGCCATACGGGTGCGGGCATTGCTTGAATAATGGAATCAAAGGTTAAAGTCGGGTATGAATCAGACTGTTGCAGTAGATAATCGTCGTGCCGAGCTGGTGCGGGTCGCGGCGCGCCTGTTCCGCGAACGGGGCTTTGACGGCACCACCACCCGCGATATTGCCGATGCCGTCGGCATGCGCTCCGGCAGTCCGTTCTACCACTTCAAGAGCAAGCAGGAAATTCTGGCCGCGGTGATGGAAGTGGGGCTGGTGGCGGGGCTGCCGGCCGCGGAGAATATTGTTGCCAGCGTACTGGCGCCGCGCGCCAAATTCCATGCACTGGTGCGTGCCCATCTCGAAATTGTGCTGGGCGAGGGACATGACTTCATCCCGGTGCTGCTGTACGACTGGCGCCGCCTGACGCCGGAGTTGCGCGAGCGGGTACAGGTTTTGCGGGATCGCTACGACCAGTTATGGCAGGATGTGGTGAGCGAACTGCTGGCGGCGGGCTTGTTGCGCAGTGATAGCGCGGTGGCGCGTTTATTGCTCATGGGAGCCATCAATTACAGCGTGCTGTGGTACAAGCCGGGGCAGGGCTCGAATCTGGATCAGATTGCGGACGAGGCAGTTGCCATGTTTCTTGGACCACAGCCCTAGTATAATGACGAGTACATCAAGAAAGAGCTCACAATGAAACAAGATCCGCGCTTCCCTAATCTGTTTATCACCGACCACCCGCTGATTCAGCATAAGCTGAGCCACATGCGGGAAAAAGACACCTCGACCCGTACTTTCCGCGAGCTGCTGAAAGAAATCACCCTGCTGATGGGCTACGAGATTACCCGCGATCTGCCCCTGACCACCCGCACCATCGAAACCCCGCTGATGACCATCGATGCACCTGTCATCGCCGGTAAAAAGCTGGCCATTGTGCCGATTCTGCGCGCCGGTATCGGCATGAGCGACGGGTTGCTGAATCTGGTGCCATCGGCACGGGTTGGCCATATCGGCGTATTCCGTGATCCGGAAACCCACCAGCCAGTCGAATATCTGGTGCGTCTGCCGGATCTGGCCGAGCGTACGTTTATTCTGTGCGACCCGATGGTGGCTACCGGTAATTCGGCCGTCCACGCAGTCGATGTGCTGAAATCGCGCGGTGTGACGGACGAACAGATCATCTTCCTGGCGCTGGTCGCCGCACCGGAAGGCATCACCGTGTTCCAGAACGCTCACCCTGGCGTGAAGATCTACTGCGCCTCGCTGGACTCGCACCTGAATGACCACGCTTACATCGTGCCGGGCCTGGGCGATGCAGGCGACCGCATCTTCGGCACCAAGTAATGTCTGAGGTCAATTCGGCCGAAGCGGAATTCCGTGCCCGGCTGGCGGCGCTGAATGCCCGCTTTACGGCCCAGTTGCCGGTGATGCTGGAGCGCATCGAGCAGGCGCTGGCAGTCTGTCTGGCGGCGCAAGATGTTCCCGCGCCAGCGCAACTGACGGCCTTGCATGAGTCGCTGCACAGCGTCGCTGGCTCGGCGGCCACTTTCGGCTATGCCGTACTGGGGCAACAGGCACGCGTACTCGAGCAGGCTTTGCGTGTGCTCATGCGCGATTCTGCTGGCTGGTCGGCAATTGCGCCCGAGATACAGCGCTATCTGCGCTGGGCGGCGCGCGACCCGCTTGCCACCCGCTACGACTGAAGCTTCTGCGGCGCGCCAGAGAGTAGCGCCTGCATCGAAAAATCCGCAACTGGCGCGCGCCGAAAACGTTGCAGTCTGGTCGTTCGATTGATTTAGCTCAAGGCGCCCAGAGATTCTTGGTATATAGTCATACTTACCCCTGAGTTAAGGACGTTTTCTAGCAAAAAAAACGTCACTTTGCATTTATTTTCGCGAATACGTGCTTTTCTCAAGTAAATGGGTATAATGCGGGATCGTTTAGATTCAAGAGTATGCAGTTTGGCTGTTTATTTTTCTTGCCTCAAACGATATCACGGGCGCAAGCCCAACTTAACTGAAATAGGAATTGTAATGGCAACTGGTATCGTAAAATGGTTCAATGACTCGAAGGGCTTCGGCTTCATCACCCCTGATGAAGGCGGCGAAGATCTGTTCGCTCACTTCTCGGCTATCCAGTCGGCAGGCTTCAAGTCGCTGCAAGAGAACCAACGTGTTTCCTTCGAAGTGACTGCTGGTCCTAAGGGCAAGCAAGCTTCGAACATTCAGCCAATCTAATACGCTGAATCAAACGAAATAAGAAATCCTCGGTTTCCGAGGATTTTTTTTCGCCTATTGGTTTGTGAAGATAGTCAAATGCATACAAACCGGGTGCCCCGGCCCTACCGTGCGGCGCTCACGCCCCCACACCATTGCCTGAAAAATAGGGACGCAACGCGTTTGCGAGTATTCGCGTTCAATCTCGTTGATGACGCTTTTAACGTTCAGGCCGTGTCTGAATGTCGGATCTGACCCCGGTTTACCGTTCAGGTCGTGTCCGGATGTCGGATCTGACCCCGGTTTATGACGCCGGTTTACTTCAGGGATTTGCGCCAGTAGTCGGGCTGCGCGTAGGTGTGGCGCAGGAAATCGACAAATGCCCGTATCCGCAAGGGCAGGTGGCGGCGCTGTGCAAATACGGCATAAATATCGTTGCCGGGTGCCGAGTGCTGATCGAGCACGGTCTGCAGCTTGCCCGCTTCAATCTCATTGCCCACTTCCCACATCGAACGCCACGCCAGCCCTTTGCCGGCCAGCGCCCAGTCATGCAGCACCTGTCCGTCATTGCTGCCCATATTGCCGTTCACCTTGAGCACCACATTTTTGCCATTGTCGCGAAAGGTCCAGCCGCGCTGACTGCCTTCGCTACTGATGGCCAGGCAGTTGTGCCTGGCCAGATCGGCCAGTGTCTGCGGCACGCCGTGCCGTTTCAGGTAGGTGGGAGCGCCCACCACGACCCGTTGATTGTCAGCCAGTTTCACGCTGACCAGACTCGAATCGGACAGGCTGGCGATGCGGATCGCCACATCAATGCCTTCACCGACGATGTCGACCACCCGGTCGCTCATGTTGAGTGTGATGCTGACGTCGCGATGTTCGGATAGAAACGAAGGAATTAGCGGCGCGACGTGTTGGCGGCCAAAGCCGGCCGGTGCGGAAATCATCAGGTGGCCGGTGGCGTGGGCGCTGCGCTCTGCCACAGCGGATTCGGCTTCTTCCAGCTCCGTCAGTATGCGCTGGCAATCTTCCAGAAACGCGGCTCCTTCGTTGGTCAATGCCAGTTTGCGGGTGGTGCGTTGCAATAGCTTCACGCCGAGGCGGCTCTCCAGTGCATCAAGACGGCGACCGATCATGGCCGGTGCGATCCCCTCGGCGCGCGCCGCAGCCGACAGGCTGCCCTTGGCAACGACTTCGACGAAGGTGGAAATCTGTCTGAATTGACCCATGGATACATCAACCTGTCATTTGTGAGAAAAACGCATAGATGAAGTGATTTTTAGTCTTGTTTGCATAACTTATTAGTGAATATACTGTAAAACATGGCGGGGCGTAACCGAGTCCGCACACTAAAAACGTCGGCGTGCAACACAGGGCGCATGCTTATAATTAGTCTGGTTGTTAATATTTTCTTTCGGAGAGAACCTCATGACGCAGTCCACCCTCACTCTGCCAGCTGGCATGGAAATCACGGGCAAGATCAAGCCCGGCTATGAAAACATCCTGACCGCCGAGGCACTGGCGCTGGTGGCGAAGCTGTCGCGCGAATTCGAAGCCCGTCGTCAGCAATTGCTGGCCGTGCGCGTTGACCGCGCCCGTCGTCTGGATGCCGGCGAGCGCCCCGATTTTCTTGCAGAAACGGCCCACATCCGCGCAGGCGACTGGACCGTTGCGCCTATCCCTCAGGCACTCGAATGCCGCCGCGTAGAAATTACTGGCCCGGTCGAGCGCAAGATGGTCATCAACGCCCTGAATTCGGGTGCCGATAGCTATATGACCGACTTCGAAGATTCGAATACCCCGAACTGGGAAAACCAGCTCGACGGTCAGATCAATATGTTCGATGCCGTGCGCCGTACCATTGCGCTGGAACAGAACGGTAAATCGTACAAGCTGAACGACAAGGTCGCCACGCTGGTAGTGCGCCCACGCGGCTGGCACCTGGACGAGAAACATGTGCTGGTCGACGGTAAACGCATCTCCGGCGGCGTGTTCGACTTCGCGCTGTTCATGTTCCACAACGCCAAAGAGCAACTGGCGCGCGGCGCCGGCCCGTACTTCTACCTGCCGAAGATGGAATCGCATCTGGAAGCGCGTCTGTGGAACGACATCTTCGTGATGACCCAGAACGAACTGGGCCTGCCACAAGGCACCATCAAAGCGACCGTACTGATCGAAACGATTCTGGCCGCTTTCGAAATGGACGAAATTCTGTACGAACTGCGTGAACACAGCGCCGGTCTGAATGCTGGCCGCTGGGATTACATCTTCTCGTGCATCAAGAAATTCAAGCTGGACAAAGACTTCTGTCTGGCTGACCGCGCCAAGGTCACCATGACCGCACCGTTCATGCGTGCCTACGCTCTGCTGTTGTTGAAAACCTGTCACAAGCGCAATGCACCAGCCATCGGCGGTATGGCCGCGCTGATCCCGATCAAGAACGATCCGGAAAAGAATGAAGTGGCGATGGGCGGCGTACGCAACGACAAAGCCCGTGATGCAACCGACGGCTACGACGGTGGCTGGGTGGCTCACCCGGGTCTGGTCGAACTGGCGATGACGGAGTTCACCAAGGTTCTGGGCGACAAGCCTAACCAGATCAGCAAGCAGCGTCCTGACGTGGAAGTGACGGCGGCCGAATTGCTGGACTTCAAACCGGAAGCGCCAATCACCGAAGCGGGTCTGCGTTACAACATCAACGTCGGTATCCACTACCTCGGTAGCTGGCTGGCGGGCAATGGTTGCGTACCAATCCATAACCTGATGGAAGATGCAGCAACCGCTGAAATCAGCCGTTCGCAAGTGTGGCAATGGATTCGTTCCAGCAAAGGTCTGCTCGACGATGGCCGCAAAGTCACGGCCGACATGGTACGCGCCATGATTCCGGAAGAGCTGGCAAAAGTGCAGCGCGATGCGCCGGGCGGCAATGGCCCGACCTATGTTCGTGCTGCCGAGATCTTCGAAGAAATGTCGACGTCGGACAACTTCGCTGAGTTCCTGACGCTGCCACTGTACGAAGAAATCTAAGCGTTTTCTTTGCGTAAAAAAGAAACGGCCCTGCGTGGGCCGTTTTGCTATTTCAGAGTGCTTGCAGCGTGGTTTAGAACTCGTTTTTCCACAGTCGCAATGCGGTAAAGGTGGCAAGCGGGGTGTCGATCCGTTCTAGTTTGCCAGTGCGCAGCAGTTGTTCGGCGATGGCCGGTTCGCGATAGCGCAGGAAGGGATTGGTAGCGCGTTCCAGACCGATGGTACTGGGAATGGTCGGCAGGTCGTGCTCGCGTTTGTCGGTTTCAACTTTGACGCGCTCCTGTAAGGCCAGATTATCGGGTTCGACCGCACGGGCAAAACGCAGATTCGATAAAGTGTATTCGTGCGCGCAATACACTTGCGTGTCGTCGGGCAGGGCGGCCAGCTTACCGAGCGAGCTGATCATCTGCGCCGGCGTGCCTTCGAACAGGCGTCCGCAGCCGCCTGCAAACAGGGTGTCGCCACAGAATAACCAGCCCGGTGCAGCCTCGTCACCAGCGCGCAGATAGGCAATGTGGCCCATGGTGTGGCCCGGTACGTCGAGCACGGCAAGCTGCAATGCCAGGCCGGGCACCGCGATCTGTTTGCCTTCGCCCACCGGCAGCGTGACGCAGGCGATACTTTCATTGGTCGGGCCGTACACCGGCACCGGATAATGCTGCAATAATTCCTCCACGCCACCGATATGGTCAGCATGGTGATGGGTGAGTAGAATGGCGGTCAGCTTGAGCTGATGAGTGCGCAGGGCGGCCAGGATGGGCTTGGCATCACCGGGGTCAACCACTGCAGCGTGCACGCCATCGTGGATCAGCCACAGGTAGTTGTCGCGAAATGCAGGTATCGGCAGAACATCAAGTGCAGGCTTGGTAGAATGGGTCATTGGATCGCAAAAGGCTGGGCATGGACAAAGCAGGTTCGGAGAAATCCATTATAGCGCTGGAAGGCTGGCTGCAGACGCCCGCTGGAGTGTACCTGCGCGCGTGGGAGCAGCGCTGCCTCGATCATCTGACGGCTGACATCTTCGGCTTCAACGCGGTGCAGATCGGCATGCCGCAGCTTGATGCGCTGGCAGCAAACCGCATGCCTTACCGCTTTCTCGCAGATCGTAAAGTACGCACCCTGATCGATGCGCCGCGCCGTCCCGTGTCGCTGACTTGCGATCCGACGGAATTGCCGTTCGCCAGCCAATCGATGGATCTGGTGGTGCTGCCTCACGTGCTGGAATTCTCGCCCGATCCCCATCAGGTGCTGCGCGAAGTCGAGCGCGTGCTGATTCCGGAAGGGCAGGTAATTATCTGCGGTTTTAATCCTACCAGCCTGTGGGGCGCACGGCAGGTGCTGCGTCGCGTTGGCGGCACGGCTTTCCTGCCCCGTACAGAAGAGCTGATTTCCATGCCGCGCCTGAAGGACTGGTTAAAATTACTGAATATGACGGCCAGCCAGAGCCATTTTGGCTGCTATGCGCCAGCCTGTCGCACGGAAAAGTGGCTGGAACGCTACGCCTTCATGGATAATGCGGGGCCGCGCTGGTGGCCCTATCTGGGTGGCGTGTACATCGTGCAGGCGATCAAGCGCGTCAAGGGCATGCATCTGATTGGTCCGGCGTGGAACAAGAAAACGGTAACGGCGCCTTCGGCGGTGCCGGCAACAAATAAAAGGCGGTCACAGTAGTATGGATAAGGTAGAAATTTTTACGGATGGTGCCTGTAAAGGCAATCCCGGCATTGGCGGTTGGGGCGCGTTTCTGGTGGCCGGCGAGGCGGAGAAGGAAATCTGCGGCGGCACGCGCGATACCACCAATAACCGCATGGAATTACAGGCGGTGATCGAAGCGCTGCAAGTGCTCAAGCGCCCCTGCCTGGTGACGCTGCATACCGATAGCCAGTATGTGCAGAAGGGGATCAGCGAGTGGATCCACGGCTGGAAAGCGCGCGGCTGGAAAACCGCTTCCAAGGAACCGGTGAAGAACGAAGATCTGTGGAAGGCGCTAGACGCGGCGCAGGCACTGCATACGGTGGAATGGCGCTGGGTGCGCGGTCACAACGGCCACCCCGGTAACGAGCGCGCCGACATGCTGGCCAATCGCGGCGTGGAGCTGGCGCGTAGCCGCTAGGCTGATCGGCGCCTGTTATACTGCAGTCTTAAGAAGTCGTCTTCATCACAGGTCATCATGCGTCAAATTGTTCTCGATACGGAAACCACCGGTATCAACCCCAGGCTAGGCAATCGCATCATCGAAATCGGTTGCGTGGAACTGGTCAACCGTATGCTGACGGGGAATAATTTCCACGTCTACATTAATCCCGAACGCGAATCGGAAGAGGGCGCACTCAACGTCCACGGACTGACCACCGAGTTCCTCAGCGATAAGCCCAAGTTTGCGCAGGTGGTGGACGATCTGCGTGAATACATTCAGGGCGCGCAAGTGATTATTCATAACGCCCCCTTCGATCTGGGCTTCCTGAATCACGAGTTCAAGCTGCTCGGTTTGCCGGATTTCTCGACTCACATTAGCGGCGTGATCGATACGCTGGTGCACGCCAAAGAGCTGCACCCTGGTAAGCGCAATTCGCTGGACGCCTTGTGCGATCGTTACGGCATTTCGAATGCGCACCGCAAGCTGCACGGCGCATTACTGGACTCGGAGTTGCTGGCCGATGTGTATCTGGCGATGACGCGCGGCCAGAATAGTCTGGGCATGGATGTCGAGGAAGAAGTGGCGGTTGGCGGCGAGGAGCTGGCGGCGGTGCCGTTGGCGGAAGTGCTGTTCCAGCCCGCGTCGGAAGAGGAACTGACGGCACATCGTGCCACGCTGGAAGGGCTGGATAAGGCGGTGAAAGGGCAGTGCATCTGGACGGCCTTGAGCACGCCACCGGCCGCGGCAGACTAAGCGGACTAGAAACTTGCAATTGCGCCTTCCCAAGCATGCGCCTTGTATGCGATAATACGCCCCGTTCGGGAGGTTAGCTCAGGGGTAGAGCACTGCATTCACACTGCAGGGGTCGCAAGTTCGAAACTTGCACTTCCCACCAAAAATATCGTTACAAAGCAAAGACTTGGAGTTTAATTGCTCAGTCTTTGTAAAATTTGGGGGCAAATTGGGGGCAATGCGGTGTCCCAAATATCATGAAACCGGCTCAGGCCGGTTTTTGCTTTTTGCGGCCATTTTGATTACGGTAAATCTTCCTGTTCCCTTGGGGTTGCTCTGTCAATAAAGATTCAGCAGACGCTTAGGCCGGTACTCGTTGGGGCTTCTTTGTCTCGACTCCAATAAGTCCATATCACTCTCTTCGCTTCGATCTGCGTACCTCTATAGCCGAACTCTGCAACACCGTCCCTTTACTGACGGTCGCTGGGCTAAGCTGACGACGCAGAAAAGTCAAATTCGAATCCTGCGTCTCCGCCAAAATCCGGGTCATATCAGCTTCACGATGGGGACTTTCACCTTTGTCGTCGCTGAAAGTATGGCGCTCCCATGGTGTTTTTGGACGCCTATGGACGTTTATGAAATTCGATTCCCACCGTCTCCACCAGTATTTTTAAACTCGCTTCGGCAGGTTTTTTCATTTCTGCCTTTCTCATTGGAGAAACGGCCTTCTTAATGTCCATTGACGTCCTCCGATAACTGTCCAAAACCGCATCATAAGAGGGGGCAGGATTTGATTTCTGCAGCGAAGGAGAGGCGGATCTACTCCATCGTCATGTCCCACGCATTCATCGGGGATGGGCTCGAAACGTTGGCTCTAGGTGGGGAAATTCCTACCGGGTTTGCCTGCATTAAAGGGGCACTGGATGGGAAAGGCGCGTAGCGTGGAGACGTGCAGGTGTTCGCAATATGAACGTGCTTGAGGTGACGGGAGCCCCCCATTGTCCCAGTGTGCCTATCCTGATAATTGTGGCATCAAAAAATGTAATTAGAATGCTTCCTCTGGGAATCCTATGATTCCTTGTGGAAATTTATTTGTTTGTGCATAATGCGTCGCCGCAGATTCCTTGCTCCCAAAATGAATTGCGGTAAATAACCGCTGGTTTGCCCAGTATGGCAAATAGTGGGTGTCCGCACATGATATTCGGGAAAGTATGCGCAAAAATTTACCAGTTACTAACGTTGAGTTCGAAATGGCTCATGGTCAGCCTATCGTATCTAAGACGGACCTTATGGGAACGATCACCTACGTTAATCCTTACTTTGTTGAAGTGAGCGGCTTCTCTGAGGAAGAATTGATCGGTGCGCCGCACAATCTGGTTCGGCACCCAGACATGCCACCCGAGGCATTTGCCGATATGTGGCAAACCCTCAAAGCTGGTCTGCCATGGACTTCGATGGTTAAAAATCGTCGGAAAAACGGTGACTTCTATTGGGTGGTCGCTAATGTCACCCCGGTGATTGAAAATGGCCGTGCTACGGGCTATATGTCGATACGTTCTAAGCCAAGCAGGGCGCAGATCACATTGGCGGACCGTTTGTATCGGGATATCGCCAATGGTAATGTGAAAGGGATCGCCATCAAGCAAGGACAAGTTGTCCGAACCGGTCTGGCCGGAACGGCGAAAGCTTGGAGAGAGATATCGATACAGGCACGTTTCAACATTGGTTTGACTGCCCAAGCAACCCTGATCGCCGCAATGGCTTGTTTGAGCTGTTTTGGCCCAGCGGACGTCGCTGTTCGCTGGTATTTGGGGATGGCGGGTGCCGGTATTGGCTTAGCGGTGGTACTTGGCAGTTCCTTGCGCTCGGCGGTCACCGCACCATTACACAACGCCATCTTTGCCGCTCGGGCGCTTGCCGGTGGTGATCTGACCGGTAAGATCGATGTCCGTTGGGGAGGCGATATGGGGCATTTATTGCGGGCCTTGCAACAGATAAACGTCAACATGATCGCTATCATTGGCGACGTGCGGAGTAACGTTGATGCACTGGGTGCCGCCACACGCGACATTGCGCAAGGCAATATGAATCTGTCATCACGAACTGAAGCCCAAGCAGCTAGTCTTGAAGAAACCGCATCCAGCATGGAGGAGCTCGCTTCGACGGTTCGTCAAAATGCGGACAATGCGCGATTGACAAACGAATTAGTCGACAGTACCTCGCAAATCGCGGTGAAGGGGGGACAATCCGTTGCAGAGGTACGTGCCACGATGGGCGATATCAACAACTCTGCTAACAAGATCTTTGACATTATTTCCTTGATAGACGGTATAGCATTTCAGACCAATATCCTGGCATTAAATGCCGCTGTCGAGGCTGCCCGCGCTGGAGAACAAGGGCGGGGCTTTGCGGTGGTCGCAACTGAGGTCAGGAGTTTGGCGCAGCGTTCAGCGGCAGCTGCCAAGGAAATCAAGGATTTGATTGATGATTCCGTCAAAAAGGTTGACTTGGGTAATCGCCTAGTCGGGAATGCTGAACAGACCATGTCGGAAATTATCCTGGCGGTGCAACGCGTCGCTGAGATCATGAACGAAATCGCGTTGGCCAGCCGAGAACAAAGCAGCGGCATTGATCAGATAAACCATGCCGTCACGGATATGGATGAGGGCATGCAACAGAACGCAGCCTTGGTCGAACATGCTGCGGCCGCAGCCTCGAGCCTAGACGAGCAAGCGCTGCAACTGTCGCGTGCCGTCTCGGTATTTCATGTCAAAAATCTCGCTGATACCGCGTCGCGTCGCGTAATGCTTGCTCATTCATGACTTGTGAATGCTGGTCGCGTCGGTTCATTGACCTGAAATGAAAATATTGAGGGTGCTTTGCATTGATCAAGCTGCATACTTCGGGACGGGAGTTTTGGGTTAATCATTCCTGTGCGGGAAGGCTTGACCATAGAGCGCAAAAATTCTGCAGGATGAAAACACCCGGCTGAACATGCTGGAGCGAGAGTTTCGTCTGGCCAAGGTGATCCTGCTGAATTTTGTGTAAACAGCGTGGGGTGGTTCGCGTTGTAACGCGAGGTGGACGATTAATTTCAGTAAGTGAGGCTGCACTTCACTAAGGCGGACCCAAACGTCCTACTTAGTGACGCTCCACGTAGGCGGTTTTTTCCGCTAGCAGTTCGAACACCGAACGGAGCAACTGGTGGGGACTAACGGGCTTGCGAAACACCGTGATTTTTTTACGCTCGGCCAGCGGCACTTCGTTGACCTGGCCTGAGCAGATAACCACGGGAAGTTCCGGTCTCAATCCACGCATCCGATCGATCAACTCGGTCCCCGTCATGCCGTGCATAGTTTGGTCTGTGATTACCAAATCCACACTGGCTGGCGCGACCTCGAAAGCTGCCCTGGCTTGCGACGGATCCTGAAACGTCTGCACTTGATAGCCCCATTCGCCCAGCAACTCGTTCAAGTAGCGGCAAATAGCGGCTTCATCGTCAATTACCCAAATCATCTGACCGGTGCCCCTGTTGGGGGGGGCGGGCGCGACGGGCACTTGTGGTTGGGACGGGGTGACGGACCGTGTCAATGGGAACAATAGCTGGAACGTGGTGCCGATGCCGAGTTGCGAGTCGACCAACACATGGCCACCGGCACGGAGCATGATGCCCTGGACCATAGACAGGCCCAGTCCAGATCCCTTGCCGACATCTTTGGTGGTGAAATACGGATCAAATATACGCTTGAGTGTTTCGGGCGCGATTCCCGAGCCGTTATCCGATACGAAGATGGCGACATACTCACCACTGAGGCGCTGCCTGCTGATCGCACAGATGCGTCCAGTAGCGTCCATGCGCTCCCAGCCGATGGTGATTTCGCCGTGCGCTGTAATCGCGTCGCGCGCATTGATCATCAGGTTTACCAGCACTTGGTTGAGTTCCCCGGAGTCACCCCGGACGGTGATCGGAAGCCCGCTGCGGACCGTGATCCCAATATTTGAAGGAATCGACGGTCGTAACATGGCCACTACCTCTGTCAGGGCGACGGCAGGCTCGATATCCAAAACATTGCTGTTCGGTTGGGCACGGGTAAACGTCAACATCTTGCGGATCAGATCCCGAGCGCGCTCGCTGGCAGAGATGACTTCATTGATATATTTCGCCAGCTTTGAATCTTTGTCGGGAACAAAACGATCCAGCGCCAAGTTGGAATAGCCTAGTATCGAGGCCAGGATATTGTTGAAGTCGTGTGCGATGCCGCTAGTCAATTCGCCCAAGGCGTGGACTTTTTGGGCATGCAACAACTGGTTTTCAAGCTCTCGCTGAGCCGCATTGGCCTGGTCCTCGAGGGCGGTGTCATGAATGAATGCGAAAAACTGCTGTTCTTCGGAATCGAATGTGACGGAACTCTGAACGCGCACGGTGTCACCGTTCTTTCGCGTGATGACTGCGTTGTAGCGCGGGTGTTCTGCCACCTTGTCCCGGCCAGACTTTGCTAGCCATTCAGATACATTACTCCCGACGAAAAGAGCTTGCGCGTTCATCGTGAGCAATTCCTCGCGCGAGTACCCCACCATCTTGGCAAACGCATCATTGACTTCCAAATAATTACCGACAATGTCGGTGATGGCGAAGCCGTCCTGTGCGGTCTCGAGCATGCGCTTGTAGCGCATTTCGCCTTTGATGGTGTCGGTAATATCGTCGGCGACAGAAACGTATCCCTCCAGCAGGCCTTCGCCGTTTTTGACCACCGTGATCGACTTATCAAAATAGCGCAGCGCACCGTTGGCGTCACGCTCCTGGTAGCCGCCGCGCCAAATGGCCGCCTTGGCAAGTACGGTTTGGATGTGCGGCGTAATTTCCACAGGCGTGGTGTGCGCTGGTGGCAGAGCACCCATGCTGGCATCGCGATGACGCTGCATTGTCAAGGAGGCCTTGTTTTGCCATGTGACCTGCCCAGTCGCGTCCATCAGTATGATACTGGCAGGAGCGCTCTCGAGTGCCAAGGCCTGGAAACGCATCGTTGAATTGATCAGCTGCAGTGTTTTTGTTTGCTCTGTCAGGCGCTGAAATGGTAGCCGGACCCAGACTTCGAAAATGGCTCTGTAGATGCACCAATATGCAACGACGCTGAAGACATTTCGCGCCAGGCTGTTGATACTGTAATCATGGGCATCACCCTCAGGAACCATGTTGCCGATGCTTGAAATTGCAGCCGCAGCGAACATGAGTGGAACGAACTTCGTCTCGGCGCCGCGACTATTGAGGGCGAAACGGGAAGCGGCCAGAGCTAGGCCTGCAGCCAGTATCCATTCAATCCTAACGCTGGACAAGGGCGGAAAAACAGCGCTAGGCAGGCCCACAACGATGAAGGCAAAGGCAACGACGATGGTCGACGCGTAAATAAAGAGAATGGTACTGCGCTGGGTTGTTGTCGTCGCACTCAATCTGGGCGATATGCTGAGCGCCAGCAGCGCTCCGCTCAGGATGGTGCTCGAGGCGAGCGAAAATGCTCGGCTCCGTTCGACGATGGCCTCGGGCATGAACTCCGGCATCGTCGGCATCGTCAGCAAGTGGATGAAGTTCAGGCAGGCAACCGCAAACAATGCTGCGGCAAGCACCAGTGTCCGCCCGACCTCATTCTCGACCGGGGCACTGGCAATCGTGAAGCATGCCGACAGCGCAAGGATGACGGTGAACATCTCGAGCACGGTGTGAATGGGGATGAAAACTTGAACCGGCAAGATGGTAGCGCCGGTGTTGAACTGGGTCAGAGCGATCGCCAGAGCGGCAAGAATGATAACCACGGCACCCTGATTCTTCAGAGATCGCGGATATTTACCGCCGCCCTCAGGTCGGGAAACGTCTATTCGGCTTGGCAGATATCCCATTCAAGGACTTTGGTTTTCTCTATGTCGCTAAACAACTGTAGCCCCAAATCGTCTTGGGGTTGTTGGGACATCATTAGGTCTTCTGGACTGTTTAAGAGTATTCCCACGAAAACCGAGACGATTTCTGGATCGCGGTATCCCTTACGGGTCTCGTCAAGAAGTATATCGATGACTTCCATCTTTGTAAATGCGCGCTTGTACGGGCGCGCATGCGCCAGCGCGTCGTAGATGTCGACGATCTGGAAGACCCTGGCAAGTAACGGAATCTGTTCTCCCTTGAGGCCCTCCGGATAGCCGCTGCCATCCCAGCGCTCATGGTGGTACTTCACAATGTCTTCCGTTAGACGCATGCATTTTAGCTCGCCGATGATCGATGCACCGATCGTGACGTGTTGCTTCATCAGCGTCCACTCAGCACTGGTCAACTTGCCGGGTTTGAGCAGAATGCTGTCCGGAATTCCCAGTTTCCCGATGTCGTGCAACACGCCACCTCTGCGCAATGCTTGCAACTGCGGGCTGGACAGGCCAAGCGCGCGGCCGAGAACCACGCCATAGTGTGACAGTCTGGAGCAGTGATCGCCAGTGGTACCGTCTTTCTTTTCCACCATGCGGGCCAAGGCGAATAGCAACGTTTCTGCACTGTCTAGTTCGTCCGTCATGCGTTTGCGCTGAGCTGCCGCTCGCACCCGGACCAGTAACTCGGTCGGCGCATAGGGTTTGCGCACAAAATCGCTGGCGCCAGCCACCATACTTTCCTGCAGATTTCCGAGGTCGCCATCGCCCGTCACCATGATGATCGGCAGCATCACAAGACCCAGCTCGCCGCGGATGCGACGACATACTTCGTCGCCGTCCATGCCCGGCATGAGTTTGTCCAGCAATACCACGTCGAAATCTTTGGTGGCTAGTAGCTTCAAGGCATCCATGCCCGAACCGACTTCTGTCACCTGGAACTCGCCGGTATCCAGAGTTTCCCGCTCGAAAGCGCGTTGATGTGGATCGTCGTCGACGATGAGCACATCGAAAATTACATTTGCGGGATACCCCATTTTTTCCTTAGCCTTGAAGTCCCAGGACCCGAAGAAGCTCCTTCGTATCCAGAGGTTTTGTAAAACATCGTTCTGCCCCAGCGTCCAGAAGCTCCTGTTCGACTTCTGGCGTGAGGTACCCACTCATTGCGATCACCCGCATCTCCGCCTGACCGGGCAGGTTCTTGATACGGCGACATACTTCGGTCCCTTTAATACCCGGCATCATCAGGTCCAACAACACCACATCTGGCAGGAACGTATGGACTTTATGTCCTGCCTCGAAACCGTCGGAAGCGGTCTCCAAGATCGTTTGCCCTTCCGAATCCCCAAGCAGTTCGATCAGAAATCCCATCAGCGGCTTGTCATCGTCCACGATCAGGATGCGTAACGGCCGTTGCTTGTTGCCTGCGGGGTTCCACAAGCGGGAGAAGCGGTCCACCTCGTCTTCACGATAGCGACGATGGCCTCCCGCCGTCGTCTCCGAAACGAGCATTCCTTTATTTGCCCATGCCCTCACGGTCATGGGCGATACCCTGAGCCGCTTGGCAGCTTCGGCAGGGGTCAGATACTTAGGTTCTACGACATTGTCCATGAGATTCATTCGTTTTAAGCGATTTCGAATTCTAGCTGAAATCGACAGTGGTAGTGCCAAATCGACCCACTCTACAAAGAAATCGCGTTCTTTACCGCCTTTTCCGCAATTGTAATCGATCAAATCGATTAAAACAACGTTCAAGCAAAACGATCAAATCGATTGACACGATCAAATAGCTTGAATATCATTCGCAGGTCAAAAATTTTGCAGTGAGAAATAAAAGTGTCTATAAAACAAGATCAGTTGGAACGCTGCGCGATCCCGGTCAACGATCGCTTGGCCGATCACCAATCCCGCTTGGCCGCCATGTCCATGTTCTTAGCGTTCAAACTTGGCGCAGAGGAATACTGCATCGACATCCTCCGTGTGCAGGAAATCCGCTCCTATGTCGTCCCTACGCGCATCGTTGATGCACGTGATTGCATCAAGGGGGTCGTGAACCTGCGTGGCGCTATCGTCCCCATCGTTGATATGCGGCTCAAGTTCGGTCTCCCTTCGGTGACCTACGACAGCCTGACGGTCGTAATCGTCCTCAACCTCGGTTCGCAGGTGGTGGGGATGGTCGTGGATGGTGTCTCGGATGTGGTCTCGTTTGCACAGGGTCAGCTATTCCCACCGCCTGCCATGACCGAAGAAATTAACAGCACTCATGTCCTTGCGATCGGCTCACTACAGAACCGCATGCTGATCGTGCTAGACGTTGAGGAACTCATTACTACGCAGCTATCGGGTGCACAAACGGCACTCCAAACCGCAGTCGCTTAAATCGGAAAATCAAGATGAACTATCTCAGAAATCTCAAAATTGGCACCCGTCTTGGTGTTGCCTTCACCGTCATCCTTGTATTGCTTGCCACAATCGCCACACTTGGATCGTTAGGTATCGCTAAAACCTTCAAGGCCACTAGCGAAATGTTTGACAACAGCGTGGTGCCCATGGAGAGCCTAAGCAAGGTGCAGTACCTGGTCTCGCGCAGCCGGATTCTTTCGATGCACATCATGTTGGTGCCGGGAATGGAGAACGTCCAGACACGCATTGCCGAACAGCATGCTCTCAACGACGAGCTCGACAAAGCGTGGAAGAGTTATGTCGCGCACGGCACGTCGCCTCGGGAAAAGGAGCTCATCGAGAAATTCGAACCGGCACTTGCGGCGCTACGAGACCGCGCACTGGTCCCGATCGAAGCCGCCATACTTGCTGGTAACAATGACGAAGCCATTAAGCTATACAGGGAGCAGACCCAAGTCTTGTCGCCAAAGGTGTTCGCTATCCTGAAGGAACTCACGGACATTCAGGTTGCGCTGGCGAAGCAACAATATGACGAAGCGGACGCAGCGACCTCATCCACCAATTTGTGGCTCATTGAAGCTGCTGTCCTGGCAATCGTTACTGGTGCGGTGTTGGCATGGAGCATCTCTCGCACGATCACGCAGCCAGTCGGGAAGGCACTCGAGTTTTCCAAATCCATTGCCGCTGGCGACCTGACTGCCGAATTGCGCCACCAGAGCCGCGATGAAATCGGCGAGCTCCTCGACGCCCTCCGCTCGATGCAGAAAAGCTTAGCTCTGGTCGTTTCGAACGTTCGGCAGGGCTCCGAGTCGGTCGCGACGGTGAGCGGTGAAATCGCACAAGGCAATAGCGACCTCTCTGCCCGTACCGAAAGCCAGGCCAGCGCACTTGAGGAAACCGCAGCATCAATGGAAGAACTCAGTTCGACGGTGCAGCAGAATGCTGAAAATGCTCTCACCGCCAACCAGCTCGCCCAAGGCGCAAGTGCCGTGGCAACGAAGGGCGGTGATGTAGTGGCACGGGTGGTCGACACGATGCAGGGGATCGAAGATTCGAGCAAGCGCATCGCTGACATCATTGGCGTGATCGATGCGATCGCGTTCCAGACCAACATTCTGGCGTTGAACGCGGCGGTTGAAGCAGCGCGCGCCGGGGAACAAGGTCGCGGCTTTGCCGTGGTAGCTACCGAGGTGCGCAGCTTGGCTGGCCGCAGCGCGGAGGCGGCCAAGGAGATCAAGGGCCTGATCGCCACCAGTGTCGAACGCGTTTCGCAAGGCACTTTATTGGTCAACGAGGCGGGGCAGACCATGGCCGAAGTTGTCAACTCGGTCCGGCGCGTGACCGACCTGATGGGAGAAATCAGCGCTGCGAGCTCAGAGCAGAGCGCCGGTGTTTCTCAGGTGCGCGAAGCCGTTACCCAAATGGACCAGGCAACACAGCAAAATGCTGCGATGGTCGAAGAAATGTCGGCCGCGGCCAGCGGCTTACGTCACCAGGCGCAAGAACTGGTGAAGGTGGTCAGCGTGTTCAAGCTGGACATCCGCACGGGGGCAACGATGGCGTCGGGCATGCAAACAGCACCTGCGCTCTCCCGATCGTCACAATTTGCCGTTGTCGCGCCGACCCGGCGGCTTGCCTCGGCCAGCACTGCGGATTCTTGGGAAGCCTTCTAAGTAAGAAATGCTAAAGCAGCCTTCTGGCCGGCACCTGGCTACCTCGATAATCGAACATCGACTAAAGACGATACACGTGCATCAATTGGGAATTAGACTACACGGTTTTTATTGAGAATAATTTGAATGGCGGGGACTGTTCCATAGCCCTTAGAACGTACTTTTTCCGTTTGTGTGACTCGGCAATACAGAGCTCCCCGTCTCTGCCATATCGCGGGATGATGTCTAATTGATGAGTAAATACAATCAAGAAATTTGGGGCAAATTTGGGGCAATGTGAGCGTGTTTTAGCTCATTTCAGCGTACTTCTCTAGCCGAACTCTGCAACACCGACCCTGTACTGACGGTCGCTGAGCTAAGCTGACGACGCAGAAAAGTCAAATTCGAAACTTGCACTTCCCACCAAGAATATTTATTGAATCAAGGGCTTACGAGAAATCGTGGAGCCCTTTTTTTTGCCTCGAAGAATAGTACGTAAAAAGTACGGAAAACGTTGGCAGACATAGCTGAACCTAAATGGCCGATGACTGTGGAACTGGTGGAGCCAGCTACTCAGTATGGTCCCAATCTTCCTCATCATCCGCTCACTTTCGAGTGGATTTCGAACCCAGACTCTCCGTCTCGGCGAATTTTTTAATTCTCGCCTTTCTCATAGAAGAAACGGCCGCTTTACAGTCCAGTGACATCCATCGGTAACTGGATAAAGTCGCACCATACGCGTCATGGTAGGTTGGAGCGCCACGATGCACTTCATCGGCGAGGACTATAAGCTGCAAGCAATGTGGTATTTGGAGAGCTTTTCATTTAAGCAAGATGGTATCCTTGCCATTAGGTCGTGATCGGCCAGGAGCGTCCTATTAGAGCGCACCCTTAAAACAAATATCCTCTACGGATTTTCTTGGTGACGTCATTGAGTTATTACGGTAAAAATAACGTTCTCTGCACAATTGCAGCCCTAGTTTTTGGAACTTCGGCCCTCGCGGATAATGGGCGTGCAGTGCAAGGAACTTATAGCGACAGCCAACTCCTGGCTGTGAAACGACTAACGCTTCCACGCATCCATCTTTATGACCAATCTGGCAGGCTCATCGAGCGAGGCAATTGGCCAGCTGAATTAGACAATATCAAACGTCAGGCTGGTGAAGCGTTTTGTTGCGTTTCAGATCAGCCGAGAGCATTGGGGAGTTCAGGCCCTCCTCCCGACTGCAAACGTATCGTGTACGGTGCCGATGTGCGTGAGCATTTTGTCGGTCTGCGGTCAGCGCTTGGCATCCCAGTTTCATACGAGAGTTTGCCACCTCACAAGTATCTCATCGTCGATTATTTTGCTGACTGGTGTGCGCCATGCATTCCAACTCGCCATGCGCTTGACGAGTTCCTGGAAACCAAAGAGGGAGCTAAATATACCTTAGTTATCGTAGACTTTAGTCGCATACCTAAAGTTCAGGAGCTTGCGCGTTCCGCTAATTCAAAATAGTAAGTTTGAAGAATATTGGGACTGCATCGGGTCGCGAGGCGCCAGTTGTTTTGGGTGAGGTGGCTGATATCCTGGGCGTAGTCAGTAAAGGAAGCTGGCGCAAATGCGAAATGTTATTATGGGCATGCTGTTTTATGCTTTGTGTGCTCCACCATTAGGCGGAATTATCGTTGGTCTGGCATTGATAATTTCCGACCCCGTGGGGGAAGTTGGGTTGGTTGATGTAATTCAGGTCATGCTGACTTTTGGGCTGTTTTCCTATATTTTTGGGATAATCCCAGCCTTACTAACAGGGGCGCTTGCCGATGCCATGCTATGCCGGTTCACACCTTTAGCCGCGAGCTTAGCTCTTGGCTTTTTGGGTGCCTTGTTATCTATCGCGCTTCAATACAACAATTCTTCCAATCTATCTAATGGCGACTTTTGGCTTATGTTTGGAGCTCCTGCATTCTTTAGCGGAATTTTGATAAGTTTGCTTTTTAATAGGAGCTTTAGAGTTCGATCAAACGACAAAACCCTAGACGTCGTGAATTATGATATCGCCAAGCATAATCTTGAATAGCATTGCCATTTCTGAATTGAATCCATGATGGTTCGTACGGGGAATTCTCTGGTCCGAGCTAAACGGTTACGAGATTTGGAAAGTTGCGTTCAAAAAAGGTGAGGCAGGAGTCTTCTAGGAGCCTTTCCGGTCTGCAGTGGACCTCAAATGGGTTTTGAGGTAAAGAAATAATTATTAATCCGTGTACATCCCTCAAGGCAAGTCACGTGGAATTTTAAGTCGAGAACAATATGCGCTTTTCAAGATTTCCTTATTTATTAGTAGCTTTAGTTGTTAATTTTATTGCTTTTAGCTTTACACCAGTTGCCAACGCAGCATCTCAGGAAACGCTGAGATTAATTCTTCTCGCTATCGATAAACGTTGCGATGAATTGGTAACGGAGGTTAATAAGGGAGTTGCAGATGGTCGACCAAACATTCTGCTGTATGCTGGCGATATTCATGAATACGGAAACTGCGTGGATCGCGATTGGGAAAAAGCTACCATGTTCTACCAAAAAGCAGCTCGAGCTGGTTCGACTATTGCACTACATCGTTTGATTGCGCTGTATGCAGTAGAGCGACATGATCCTGCCGCGGCGTTATGGTGGGCAGCGCAAAATCGAGGTATGTTGCCGAAAGATTGTTTGCCCGTCGCTGACCCAGTTAAAAATGCGACAGGTTTTCTTGATGAGTTACGAAGCTGGCCTTCTATAAAGCTGGATGCCTGCACTTATCATGCTGGCGTTATGTCAAGGCTGCTTGTAAAAATACTGGAATTTTCGATTCCGGGGCAAGCCGACGAGATTGTCGTTGAAGCTGAGATCAATCTCTCAACGGGATCAATAGACTGGTTCCTTGAAAACGAGAAGAAAATTGCAATTTCTAGTACGGCCGAACGACATACTAATTTTGATTTTTCCGGACGCTTAGAAGATCTCACTATAAGTCGAATCGGAACTGACGCAACTAGGACTTTGCGAGAATTTGGCAGGCCACCTTCTACAGATCCGCGCTGGACGGAAAGAAAAACGTTTTCTGTTGACCAAATTATTCTGCCATCACGCATTCCAATTCAAATCCAGGTCGCGCAATAATTTGTTAGATCTCCACCGTTGAGCAGTGTATGCATGTCTGCATTGCTCGCAATTCACAGTATTCGAAAGCAGAATTCAATAATTTTTGACCTCGAAAAGTATTTTGGATAAGTTTATCGCGGAGAAAAGCCCGAATAATCGAAGAAATTTATTTTTGGCGCTTTTGACAATCAGCCAAAAGATCTGCAATGTAGCAACTGTCAGAAGTGAAATGGCGGCCGGGTTCGGAGGCGTGTGTGAATCATGGGGCGTGATGCACTGAGTTTGATAGCGGTCAGAAGTGGATGGCAATGTCGCATCCTATTGCATGTCGATGAATAGTCCCGTTTTCGACCGGTTGTCGAAATAGGGCATCGTGCATGATATTTTATGTCTAATTTTTAAAATGAATTTACCCAACTAAAAAATGAAGAAATCAATTCTTATGTTGATATTTTTGGCTGAATGTAATTTTGCGTATTCGCAGCCGAATATTACACAGTCTGTAGTCCGACCAAAAATTAGTACTAAATGCGATAAGCCAATGTGGCCCCATTCGTCACTGAAAAATGGTGATGATGGCGCATTGCAGATCGTAGTGAAGGTGGGGGAAGATGGTAAGGCGACCCAGTCTATAATCCAATTTTCATCTGGATTCCCAGATTTAGACATCGCAGCTCAGGAGTCTGTTAGGAAATGTGGTTTCACCCCAGGTACAGTGAATGGTCAACAAGTCCCGATGTCGACGGTAATTACCTATTTTTGGCTGGACACAAGTTCTGATTCACCTGGCCCCAATTGGCAAAAAATCCTTGCGGCGGCACGGGACGGTGATACCGGGGCGATTTACGTCATCGCGGCGTTACAAATTAGTAATGTAGCCACTAAGGCTAGCGGAATAGAGTTACTGAAAATCGCTGCCGATAAAGGTTCAGCATCGGCGCAATATGAGTTAGCTTTCCTGTATGAGAGCGGTGATGGCTTAGCGAAGAATCAGGATTTAGCGGAACAATGGTATTCGAAGGCGGTAGCTAATGGCAATGTTCTTGCTATTGAACGAGCGCTGTTAATGCATAACTGAGCAATTATTGATGTCAGTCAATGAAATGCTATGCTGCAAACTCGTGTGTTTATTTTAAAAAATTGCAAGTCATTTTATACTCTACAGATTTCAGTCGGCTAGCTTGTATTTGATTTAGAAAGTTTCTTGAATAATGGTGAGTAAATAGTAATTTGAATTTCGCAGAACTTAAAGCCATTGTTGATGCAATCTGGAATCGTGCGGTCGAGACCGGCCAGGAACAGACATTGGCTTTTTGTTTTCCTTGTGAAACTGGGCTGTTTAGCTGGCCAACCAATTTAGTGAGCACTCGCATGATGAAATTTGCATTGATGCTGTTGCCGCTGTTCTCCGGCCTCAGTTATGCCGACGATAAAATCGCCGACAAGCACCAAATGGTCAGTGTTCAGGATAAGAATATGGCCATGGCAATAGAAGAAGCGCGAAGCACGTTGGACAGCTTCCTAGCCATGTCCAGAAATCCGCCTGCTGGTGCAACGGGTTTCAAATTAAAGGTAATGATGTCCGACGACAACGGTGTTGAACATTTCTGGATGACTCCATTCAAGGAAGTCAACAGCGCCTTCGCAGGTATCCTCGCGAATGAGCCGAAAGTCGTCAAATCAGTGGAGTTGGGGAAATTCTACGAATTCAGACGAGAGCAAATTTCCGACTGGGGCTATGAACGCGATGGTAAGCAGATGGGCAGCTTCACCGTCTGCGCTCTCTTCAAATCTATGCCTAAGGATGATGTCGCCCGGTATAAGAAGGACTATGGATTTACCTGCGAGAATTAGCCTTTCGACTTTTAATATCGCGTTGAACCGCCCCCGGCTAGCAGCGGTCAGTGCAAGTTATAAGGATGAAGATATGACTTCGGTGGCAGACAAACTCAGTAGGACGTTGGCGTTCACAGGAACGTCGGCCGCTCTTGCTTGGGTAATGGGACTATATTTTGCGCTGTTACCGAAAGAAGTACCATGGCTGCCGTACTTCATCACCTCAGGATATTTAGAGTGGATGTCGCTGATTTTGGCGCTAGGAGCTGGTATCTGGTGCCTGCGCCTGCTGTATAAAGCGGTCAAACTACGCGGTGTTGCCTGGTGGGCTTATGCCATCGGTATTTTGACGGTAGGCATTACCTTACTGGTCATGCTCGTTATGGTTTACGGGCTGGTCCATTAAGAACCGTGCCCATAATTATGGCTCAGAAGTTTCGATAGAACTCGTGACAATTTAGGAACCCAATTTTTATTTAGGCTTGACAACAATATTATGCGAAAAATACAGATTTTAATTGCAATAGAAGCCACGTTGCTCTTAGCAGGATGCTCATTGCCTCCGACAAAGCCAACACCCCAGTTCCTTGGTTGGACTCGAACTTCGTTGGAAGTTGCACAGACATCACGTATTTCTGGCGCATCCCCGAATGGCTTCCTAAGCTTCATTGCGAGTTACAACATAAATAATGAGGAACTCCCTTGCGGGGAAATCGAACTCGTGCAGATCACAGCACCACAATATCGACCTGGCACTACAACTCCACTGCATCGTTCCGGTAGCGAGCCCGCTGCTGGAGCCGAACTGGAAGATTGGGTACTAAGTGCGTGTGGTAGACGTCAAGTTTGGCGCGCTTGGCTGAAACCTGATAATGGACTCACTGGCTTTGAGCGCATTCGGAATGCCTAACTAGCAAGAAGCGGTAGACTAAAACCATCCGACTTCGGCCAGTAGCCGTCATACAGTCCTTAGCCACAGAGACCATATGCTTTGTCCAGTTGATGATTCACCATTGGTGGTAGCCAGTTATGAGGGCTATCCGATCCATCGATGCCCGCAATGTTTAGGTGTATCGGTCAGCGGAAGTCTATTGCGAGATGTGCGCGCGCATACAGCGTTGGGACTGCACAAGGGGCAGGGCGATACGTCCCTTGCGCGACCTTGTCCAAGTGACGGCACGGCCATGAAGCAGTTGGCGTACAAAAGAATCCCCGTCTGTGCGTGCCCGCAATGTCTTCGCCTTTGGCTGGAAGCCGGAACGCTATCGCGCTTGTTTGATGTTGTGGCGCCGCCTCGGCAAGAAGACTTGAGCAGCATTGGTCAAAGTCTATCTGAAATGGGCAACAGTGCTGCCCTAAGTGATCTGGATGGCTTGGGAGATATTTTGGACCTAACTGGTGATGTTTTCGATGCCATCGGAAATCTAACTGACTGAGCTAAATGCAAGACGACGGGGCGTTTGTCGTGATCGGCCACAAACGGACAGTCATTTTCTGTGACCTCAAATGAAGTACTTTTCGAGAGAAAAAAATGTTAGGACTCTTGCCTTGGGAACGCTTGCCCGGATGGCTATTAGGACCGCTAATGACGGTGTTTGGTACCTGTCTTGCGCTAAATGAACAGCCTTACTCTTTGCGGCAGTTTGCAGCAATAGCCTTCACTATCTGGGGTTTAGGTGTTTTCATTCATTGGAGCAAAAAGCTACGGGCAGAGCGGGAAATAGCTGCAACTAGTGAAAGTAGTTGACGACTGACTTCGGCCAGTAGCCGCCGTTCGAAATGCGCAACAGTGTTCTTCTCGATCAATTTATAGAGCATGTAAATGAGTACGATTAAGTCGCCCCAAGAGAAAAAGAGACTCAGTCTGCAAAAAGACCGGCGCAATATGTATGGCGAAAGCCCTCATTCGAGCCGAAAGAACATCAAGCGAGGGAAGCAGAATCAACATCAGGAGGAGCGGCGTGTATCGAATCAAGCTCTTGCAGTAATAGTTGCGCAAAGCTCAGAGGAACAGATGGTCACATCTGAGATAGCGGCGAACACCGCAGCCAAGGTACGTCGATTGAATGGATTCAAAAAGGTTCCTGATAGCCCACTTAACGAGTTTATCAAACGTCAGCAGCTTAGACGGCAGCGCGTCAGCATGAATAAAGGTAGCCGTTCTGAGCCTGATTTTGACGCCTCATAACGGCCATTAGCGGCCGTTAAGCGCGACCGTGATTCGCTTTTGTCAGCGGGTTTAAGCAGGCCAAGTGAAAAATATTATCTTTTGAATAGGGAGAGCGCACCATGAATCAAGACGACATTAACGAAATGGAATGGCGCAATCTAGGCAATTGGAGTTGGCGAGGACCGCTAGGCTTGTACTCGAGTAAACGCGACACTAGGCTAGTGGTGCCAAAGGCCGTCCCTTATATGGGATTGACGCTAAATTTCGCTCACCCAGGTTGCAGCTATGCACTCGTCGCACTCTGCGTTTTACCCTTTATCTTTGCCGTCGCACAATATGCTTTTTCGTAGTTTCGTTGGGAACCGATTTCGTCCGCACAAGCAAAGGGAGAGCCGGAAACGGCCAGAAGCCGTCATTCACATATCTATGAGCTATGAAATTACTTGAGCGTTTAATGGATTTGGAAAGCACGGCTGAGTTCATCGGGGTGATTTGCGGTTTAGGCGTTCTCGGGTATGTTGGTACAACATGGGTTCTAGCGTTCTGGAGCCGCGGCAACTACACCGTCGCGATAACAGCTTCGCTTGCCGGGATTCTATTGGCTTTGCTCTCGTTGTTGCGAATTCCAGTTGCGCTTGTCCTCCTGTTCGGCGCTGCTGCGATATCGATAGCGGCTTTCTTGTCCGGTCATTTGGGCATTCTTCTGCCTTAAGACTTGGCTCTAATCGGCCAGAACCGGACACATTAAAAATCCATGTGGAAAATGAGTTTTCGTCACCAATGTACAAACTAGGCCACCTCGAGAATGGGAATTGGGTAGAACACATCTACCCAGCAATATTTGATGTTTCAGAGCCCACCGAAGAAATGCAACGGCTTGTTGCAGGTGTGCCTAATGGAAATCCGACGGTATTTCGAAAGTTAGTCGAGTCCCTCACCCCCCCGTACTATGTACTGTATGTTTTGCATACGCCTCGCGGTGATGAGCCAGCAGGGCGCTACCAAAGCCCTGCTATTAATGCAGTTGATTTTCGTAAGTTCATGATGGGTTTTTCCTCTTACCTAGCAAGCGATGCCCGTTTTGATATTTGGGCTTACTCAAGTACAGAGAGCGCAACTATTGTTTGGGACCGGCATAACCAAATCTTTGGATACGGCCCCTTGCCGCGTTTCGCGCTTACTCTTGAGGAGCTTGGGTTCACTCGTGGACGAGTCGAAGTTCCGGTCCCGCACGAGCATCACTATCGGAACGAGTTCGACTCTGATGCAGCTCGTGTGCTGCAAGCGCTCGACTGGTCGTATTCACCGCTCAGGGAAGAAGACGAACAATAGGAATAAAGCGTAGTAACAAGTAGCGCTTCGCCAAACGGCCAGAACGCGTCATTCATAAAGGTTTTATGTTTCCAAATTTCTGGATCGACTTCATTTCAAAAAATGCCCTCGCAGGAGCGAAAGTTGTGGTTCCCGAGGAGGTCGATCAATCTGGTCTCGGCGTTGACCTCACGTTTCTGACATCAGAGCAATCCATCGACGAGGCGGAAAACTGCTGGCCTGGAATAGGCGTAGCGAGGGATGGTTATATTCCAGTCGCTTCATGCCTTTGTGGAAGTGGAGACTACTACTACATCAAGACCAGCGATGGGGAGGCGGGACCGCTTTACCGTATCTATCACGATGCGGTTAATAGTGAAGACTACGATCCTAATGAGGCTGTTGCCGTTGTTCTGCAAAGTTACAGAGAACTGCTCGGCTATTTAGAGCAGCGGTAAAGGTTAGCTCTTGGCGGAGAAGTCCAATCACAATCCGTGAGCATTGACTATACCTGGCAGGCGGCTTTGGGGCGGAAGCAGCCAGCCAAGCCCGACCTTCATTATTCTCCGATGCAGGAATTTTTGCGCTCATTTAAATTTCTCAAATGCATCCCGCCGCTTGGACTGCGCTGTCGCTAAGGTGTCAACAGCTGCTTACGCCGCTTGTCATCGAGCCCTGCATTAAGCCACTTGCGATAATTGCCCGTCACCGTAGTCGTGTCGATGTGCTCGATCTGATCGGCAACATACATCTGATTAGCACTTAATATCAGTACATTCGAAGCAAAGATATGTCTGGTCTGACACCACGAGAGAACCGGAGTGTCGACGGCGATGTATGTAATGGCGGATAACCCGGAAGGCGTGGTGGCGCAGCTGTTGTTTGCAGTAGCGCACGCCCACGCGATTGTTTTGTAAAAGAGGAAGCGTGATGAAGATTCAATGTCGCGATTGTGGTGCAGACATCTTACCGATGCTGGCAGGTCAATTAGACGAACAATGCCTGCTGTGCCAACTCGGGATTCTTCCGCCCCCTAAGGCATGGATGACGACAGTTAGTCCGGGAGAGCGAGAGCTTGCGCTTCTGCATGCCCGAGCCTATTGGCGCGAGCTAGGACAAAGGGTCGCCAAGTCTCCCAGCGGAATCGATAGTCTATCTGCGCTTGAACGCCAGTACTGGGCGGTTGGATGTTTGTCTGATGAGGTTGATCAAGGTGGTTTCGAGCAGTTTTTCCACCAGCATGCATATGCGACCTATGTTGAGGCGCTGCGTGGTCTGGATTCCATGGGGGCATCTAGTGGTTTCGCTCTGCTGAGCAGAGCAAGCTATATCTCTACGGCAGGCGCAGATTTGCCCGATGATGTAAATGCCCGGCGAATTCTTTTGGCAAGCAACTGGAATCAACCAATGCAACAACGCCTAAACAAATTGCGCCAGCAGTTCTGTTCGGACCGTGTCGAACTTGATGCGCTCTGGTTCGATTTCGGTGTTGAGCACGGCTTACTTAGCCGCTTGGCTAGTCTAAGCAATTGAGCAAAAAAGCATTTCCACACAGGCGATGTGTGACGAGTGGCTGTGTTCGACTGCATAGAATTGAAAGACCATCCTAGGCCGCGACATAGCGCCATCGCCTGAGCGCAACACGGCCCGCTCAGCGCACCAGACGCAAGGCGTCGATGACCAGCTCCAGCGCTTTGGACGAATGGCGGCGACTGGGGTAGTAGGCATGCAGCCCCGGAAAGTGCGGGCACCAGTCTTCAATCACGCTGATCAGACGGCCATCGCGTAAAAACGGCGCAGCCAGGTCCTCGGTGACAAAGGCCAGACCAACACCATCGAGTGCAGCCTGCAACATCTGATAGACACTATTGAAGACCAATTGACCGCGTGGCCGGAACTCTACCGTGCGCCCTTCGTGCGTGAGTTCCCATGCGTACACCGCACCACTCGCGAGCCGCAGCCCGACACAATTGTGCTTTTGAAGGTCCTGTATCGAATGGGGCAGCGGGCGCCGTTCAAAGTAGCCGGGCGACCCGACCACAAGAAGGCGCATATCCTCGGTTAGCCGTACCCCGATCATGTCGCCCTCCAGTTGATCTCCCCAGCGCACCCCGATATCGAAACGCTCGGCAGCGATGTCGGCCATTCGATAGTCAGAACTGAATTCAAGATTCAGGTCGGGGTATGCCTTCAGTAGAGGGAGCAGGCGCGGCCAGAGAATATTATTGATGACGTGGTCGATTGCCGTAATCCGAATCGTCCCAGCCGGCTGGTTGCCAAGTTCGCTGATGGCGGCGATTTCCGTTTCGATTTCGGTGAGTTTCGGAGCGACGTTCTGGAGCAGACGCTCGCCCGCTTCGGTAGGCGACACGCTGCGTGTGGTCCGGGTCAACAGCCGCACCCCCATTCGTGTTTCCAGCCCACGGATAATATGACTGAGTGCGGATTGCGTCATCCCCATCTTCGCCGCTGCGCGGGTGAAACTACGCTCGCGCGCCACCGTGAAGAACACCAGAATATCGCTGAGATTATCGCGTGCCATTTTGTGCCTGATAAATGTTTCGGAGCAGATCAACCATAGTATAGCGAGGCGAATCGGCCTGATCGTGTGATCGACGTCTGCGAGAGCGGCCGCCTTTTCGACGCGAATGCTACACCGCCTCGGCAGAGTGGTGACTAGCCCGGCCAGCCATGGCCGCTATTGCAGCCGCCACTAGCAATATCGCTGCGCTGGCGCCGAACGTGGCACGGTAGCCTAAGCTGTCGAATAACATGCCGCCGACAATGGCGCCGGATGCGATGGCCAGTTGTACTAGTGCGACCAGCAAGCCGCCGCCTGACTCGGCGTCGTCGGGCAGTGTGCGGGCCAGCCAGGTCCACCAGGCGACAGGCGCCGAGGTGCCGACCAGCCCCCATGCTGCAAGCAGTATGGCGACAACGCTGGTGTTCTTACCCCAGATGATCAGCGCCACGGCCAGCACAGCCATGATGAATGGTATCACCACCAATATCCTTCGCAGCCCGTTGCGGAGCACGGAACCGATCAGATAGGTCCCGATGAAGCCGCCTATCCCGAGAATCAGCAGCATGCCGGACAGCGTGCCGGGGCCGACTAGTGTCACGGTTTCGAGAAACGGCCTCAGGTAGGTGAAGAGTGAAAACTGCCCCATGAAAAACAGACTGACCGCCAGCATCCCCAGCGCCACTGCTGGACGCTTCAGCAGCGACACTTTGCTGCGGCCTTGAGGACCTGGGTTTCCCGGCAACGCCGGGAAACTGAACAAGATCCAGACCAGTGCGATGGCAGCTAGCGGCACCACGCAAAAGAACGCGATCCGCCAGCCGAGCATGGCGCCGAGCAGGCTGCCCAGTGGCGCCGCAATCACTGTCGCCAGAGCGTTACCGCTGTTGACGATGGCCAGCGCTTTAGGAACTTGCTCATCGGGTACGAGGCGCATTGCAATGGCTGCAGAGAGTGACCAGAAGCCGCCGATGGCGACACCGATGAAGGCCCGGCCCAGCATGAACAGGGGATAGCTCGTCGCGCAGGCAGTGATGCTCGCGGAGACGATCATCAGTCCGGTCAGTGCGGCCAGCAGCAGCCTGCGATCACAGCGCCGTGCCAGCGCTGCGATGCACAGGCTGGTAATCAGGGCGAATAAGCCCGAAACGGAAATTGCCTGTCCCGCCTGTCCCTCGGAAATGTGCAGGTCGGTCGCCATAGGCGTGAGCAAGCTGACCGGCATGAATTCGGCAGCAACCAGGGCAAAGACGCCAAGCGACATCGCGAAGACGCCGCCCCAGTAGGTGGATCGTGCTACTGCGGCAGTGCTGTGCCGGGTGCGAAATGGCTGCATGAAATAAAGAGTCGCTGTCGACCGTGCGCAGAAGTAGGGAGCGCATGGTAAGGGGAAATAGCCGGTGCTGGGACCTACGGGATTGCTTAGGCTTATGAATAGCCATCATGAATTAGCGGATCCATATTCCTAATTTCAGCCGCGATTGATTAAAACCATTCATAAGCTCATGTAATTTTCTGCTGCTTGGTTTGCGCTCTCCAACTCTAGAATCGCTGCTCATCATTTCCCCGAACAAGGAGCTTCCCCATGCCGCGCACGACTAACATCCCCCATGAAAATATGACCGTTGCCGCCGGAGCGAGCAGCGCTGCGGGCCGTCGCAGCCTGCTGAAAGCAGCCGGCACCGGGATCGCTGCGCTAGGTATCGGCGGGCTTTCCGCGAGCCCGGCGTCGGCCCAGAGCCTCGTCCTGAACGACACGTGGGACAAGACATTTGCCAAGAGTGAACACGTGACGCATCAGAAGGTCGCCTTCAGAAATCGCTACGGCATTAGCCTGGCCGGCGACATGTATCTGCCTAAGAACCGTACTGGCAAACAGGCTGCGCTGGTAGTCTGTGGTCCCTTTGGCGCTGTGAAAGAGCAGTCGTCCGGCCTGTATGCACAAACTATGGCCGAACGTGGCTTTATCACCTTGGCCTTTGACGGCTCTTTCACTGGTGAAAGCGGCGGCGAACCACGCAATGTTGCCTCGCCGGAGATCAACACCGAGGACGTCAGTGCGGCCGTCGATTTTCTCGGACTGGACGCCCGTGTCGATCGTGCGCGTATCGGTGTGATCGGCATTTGCGGCTGGGGTGGCATGGCATTGAATGCGGTCGCGGTCGACAAGCGCGTGAAGGCAGTGGTCACCAGCACCATGTATGACATGACCCGCGTCATGTCTAGAGGCTATAACGACAGTGTCACACTGGCACAGCGTACGCAGCTCCTTGAACAGCTGAGCAAACAGCGGTGGCTTGATGCCGAGCAGGGGAGTCCTGCCTATCAGGCGCCGTACAACCAGCTCAAGGTTGGTGAGGCGCAGTTCCTAGTCGACTATCACGCCTACTATGGCACGCCACGCGGCTATCATCCGCGCGCCGTCAACTCGCTGAACGCATGGACGATCACTACGCCACTGGCATTTATGAATATGCCGATTCTTACGTACATCAAGGAAGTGTCGCCACGCCCCATCCTGTTGATTCACGGTGAGAAAGCGCATTCACGCTACTTTAGTGAAACAGCGTATGCGGCCGCAGCCGAACCTAAGGAATTGCTGATTGTCCCCGGAGCGGTGCACGTTGATCTGTACGACCGTGTCGATCTGATTCCATTCGATAAGATCAATGCCTTCTTCCAGCAACATCTTGCCTAGGCACGTTTAACGCGGCTTGCGCCGAGCCAGCGGACGCCGATCATGCCGGAGTCTAACGACGCGGCGCGCTGCGAATTCAGGAGGATCAGAATGAACCGGCAGCGCTACACAGACTGGTGGCCCAGATCAGTACTGTGTTTATTAATTCTTGCTCCCTTTGCCGCCAGGGGGGAGTCCAGCGCAAAAAACGGGGTGAATATAGTGCAGATCAAAATCGAGATGGCCGATGCCACCCTGATTGTCGACATGGACAACAATCCGAGCGCGCGAGATTTCCTCGCGCTGTTGCCGCTCACGGTATCTCTGCAAGATTACGCTGCTACGGAAAAGATCAGCGATCTGCCGCACAGGCTGTCAAGAGATGGCGCGCCGGCCGGTATGACACCCGCTGTCGGTGATCTGACTTACTATGCCCCGTGGGGTAATCTCGCGATCTTTTACCGCGGCTTCCGTTATTCGGAGGGGCTGATTAAATTAGGCCGGCTTAGCAGCGGTGTGGAACTACTGGCGCGTCGTGGACCTATACAGGCCCGTATCAGCAAACTCGGCCAGTGATGCTGACTACTTATCCAGCACCTATGTAGCGCCTGTAGACCTGTACCGACGGCAGTGCGGAAGACCGCAACTGCCGTGGTACAGGGAGGGGGGCGGCGTTCGGCTAGGCGGGCGCCATCAGCACCGCGTCGCAGCGGTCGCCGTACAGCGCTTCCACCAGCGCGGCACGCCGTTCCAGCACCAGCCGCTGGTTGATCGACCCCTTGTCGGTCACCTCGCCGGCCGACACGGATGGCGCCTCCGCTAGCAACAGCAGTCGATCGATGCGGGTGGCCGATCCGGTCGCCACGCTATTCCATAGGTCCAGCAACTGCAGGAAGTGCTGGCGTACCGGGACGCTGGCGAGGATGGTCGCGGCATCGGCGTCGTGACCCAGCCCGGACAACAGCTGGCATTGCTCCAGACGGGGAAATACCAGCAAGGCGATGCTGTCGCGATTGATGCCGGCCACCACCACGTCCTGAATATACGGAGCGCCCGTGCTGATCACCCGCGCCCGCAGCGGCCCGACACTGACGAAGGTGCCGCTACTGAGTTTAAAGTCCTCGGCGATGCGGCCATCGAACATCAGGCCCAGTTCCGGGCGAGCCGGATCGACAAAGCGCACGGCGTCGCCACTACAGTAATAGCCTTCCTCGTCAAAGGCAGCGGCGCTGGCTTCAGGTGCGCGCCAGTAGCCGGGCATCACATGCGGGCCACGGAAGCGCGCTTCGTATTTGCCCTCGACTGGAACCAGCTTGACCTCGCAGGCGGGTGCTGGCAGACCCACATAGCCAGCCATCATTACGGGACCGGTGGTAAAGGTGCAGGAGGGCGCCGTCTCCGTCATGCCCAGTCCGGCCATGATGCGGATCCGGTGGCCGCAAGCCTGTTCGCTGACGCGTTCCAGTGCATCCCAGGCGGCCTGCGACAGCCCCGCGCCAGCGAAGAAGAACAGCTCCATCTGCGCAAAGAAATGCTGGCACAGCTCAGGGTCGCTTTCGAGTGCTGCCGTGAGCAGCTCCCAGCCCTTGGGTACGTTGAAAAATACGGTCGGTGCAATCTCTTTCAGGTTACGCACGGTGGTGGCAAAGTCGCGCACGGTCGGCTTGCCATCATCGATGTAGTAACTACCGCCGTTGTATAGCGCGATGCCGAGGTTATGGCTGCCGCCGAAGGTATGGCTCCAGGGCAGCCAGTCAAGCAGCACCGGCGGGCGTTCGCCGAAGGCGGGAAAACTCTGCAGTAGCATCTGCTGGTTGGCGCACAGCATGCGCTGAGTGGTCACCACCGCCTTGGGTAGTTTGGTCGAACCGGAGGTGAACAGGAACTTGGCGATGGTGTGCGGGCCGCAGGCGGCATTGGCAGCATCGACGGTGCGCGGCACGGTTGCCAGCAGCTGTGCTAGCGCCGTGCTGCTGCGGCCGGCATCGCCATGTTCGATGACGATCTCGATGTCGTCGGGCACCGTTGCCGCCAGTGCGGTAGCACAGGCGCTACCGTCCGTCGCGTAGATCATGCCGGGCGTGAGTAGGCTGATGAAATGGCGCAGCTTGCTATGGTCGGTGCTGGCGCCGGAAGCAGCCGGTGACACGGGGCAGTAGGGTATGCCCGCATACAGCGCACCGAGCGCCAGTTGCAGATGCGCCAGATCGTTACCGGACAAAATCATCAGCGGACGTTCTGCCGACAGGCCGCGATCCAGCAAAGCCTGTCCGACGGCACGCGCCTGTGCCAGCATCTGCCGGTAACTGAGGCGCTGCCAGGCGCCGTCCGGCCCGCGCTGGGCCGCCAGCGTGCGGTCGGGGTGGCGCTCGGCGCCGCGCACCAGACAGTCGGTGATGCGCTCGGGATAGCTGCCCAGCGCCTCCTGCGAGGCCATGCGCCAGGCGCCGTGGCTGCCTGCCTCGACCCGTACTGCTGCGCCACCGATACGCACCGGACGATAGCGCGACAAGTCCAGTGTTGCGCTGGTGGTGGGGAGTTGCGTCATTGCGGACTCCTCCCTCACACCGGGTAGTGGCGATGGCCACTCTGGATGGTGATCCAGCGCAGGTCGGTGAATTCGGCGATACCGGCTTTGCCGCCAAAGCGCCCGTAGCCGCTGGCCTTGACGCCGCCGAATGGCATTTGCGCCTCATCGGCCACGGTGGAGCTATTGATGTGGCAGATGCCCGACTCGATACGCTGCGCCAGCGCCAGCGCGCGCGACACATCGCGGCTAAACACGGCGGCGGACAGGCCGTACTCGCCGCTATTGGCCTCGGCCAGTGCAGCTTCGTCACCGTCGACCCGGATGATGCCGACGATCGGGCCGAAGGACTCTTCCTGATACACGCTCATGGCTGGCGTAATGTGGTCGATGATGGCCGCTTGCAGCAGGTTGCCTTCGTGACTGGCGCTACCGCAGACCAGTGTGGCACCCTTGGCCTCGGCATCGGCAATCATGTGCGCGACGCGGCTAGCAGCGCCAACGTCGACCATGCCTGCCAGTACGGCACCGGGTTCACCGGGCTGGCCGGCGCGCAGGCCGGCAGTCTTGATGCGCAGTTTTTCGACGAAAGCATCGGCCACCTTATGGTCAATGATAATGCGATCGGTCGACATACAGATCTGGCCCTGATTGAAGAAGGCGCCGAAGGCTGCCGCCTGCACCGCTTCATCGAGGTCGGCGTCATCCAGAATCAGCAAGGGATTCTTGCCGCCCAGTTCCAGGACCACCGGCTTCAGATGCTGAGCCGCCTGCTGGGCGATGATGCGGCCCACTTTGGTCGATCCGGTAAAGTTGATGCGTTTGACTGCCGGATGGGCGATCAGGCGTGCCACCACGGCAGCCGCATCCTGCGGCGCATTGCTGATGACGTTGACGACACCGGCCGGGAAGCCGGCGTCGACAAACACTTCGCCAATCAGACGATGCAGGGCAGGGCAGATTTCCGAGGACTTGAGCACTACCGTATTGCCGCAGGCCAGCGGCGTGGCGATCGCGCGCGTGCCCAGAATCAGCGGGGCGTTCCATGGCGCGATACCCAGCACCACGCCGCAAGCCTGGCGCATTCCCAGCGCCATTAGACCCGGCACATCGGAGGGAATCACTTCGCCGGCGATCTGGGTGGTCAGCGACGCCGCTTCGCGCAGCATCGAGGCGGCCAGCATAACGTTAAAGCCATACCAGCCGGGCGCACCGCCCGCTTCGGCCACGCCGGCGGCGATGAATTCGGCGCTGCGGGCCTGCAGCGCATCGGCCGCTTTGAGCAGCAGGCGGCGGCGTTCGTTGGGCGCCGTGGCCGACCAGCCGGGGAAGGCGGCGTGGGCAGCAGCGACGGCGGCATCGGCATCGTCCAGCGTGGCGGCAGCGGCGACCGAGGCGACTGCGCCGGTGGCCGGGTTGAGACGCTGGTAGGTGGCATCGCCAGTGGCGGCCTGATCTTGGCCTCCGATCAGCAAGCGGGCTGTAAGCATGGGGTATCTCCTTGGTTGTGGGCTGCTACTGTTACTGGTGCTGCAAGCGTGGGCGTCTTAGGCGCGCTTGTAGGTTTGCAGACCTGGTTTGATGGTTTTGTCGTCGAGGAACTGCTTGAGACCCTGCGCACGGCCTTTTTCCGGATCGCGATAATTGGACTGGTCGACCTTGGCGTACAGATAGTCTTCGTTCTGCTCCCAGGTCAGTTCGCGGCAGCGCTTGAAGCCGTTCTTGGCGATGCGCAGCACGGTCGGCGATTTGGCCAGCAGCTTTTCGGCCAGTTCGATGGTGGCCGCGCGCAGCTGTGCCAGCGGCACGCTCTTGTTGACCAGCCCCATGGCTGCTGCTTCCTGACCGGTAAAGGTGTCGCCGGTCATGATGTAGTGCAGTGCCTGACGGTGACCCATGGTGTCGGCGACCGCTTTGCTGACCAGATTGCCGGGCGGGATACCCCAGTTAATTTCCGACAGGCCATACACGGCTTCGTCAGCAGAGATCGCCAGATCGCAGGCCACCAGTGGCGAGAAGGCACCGCCGAAGCACCAGCCGTTGACCATGGCGATGGTCGGTTTGCTATACATGCGCAGCAGCTTCCATTGCCATTGCGAGCAGTCGCGGCGCAGCTTTTCCTGGAAGATCTCCGGCTTGCCGTCGTTCTCGCGGAAGTATTCTTTGAGGTCCATGCCGGCGGTCCAGCTGTCGCCGGCACCGGTCAGCACCAGCACTTCTGCCGCCGGATCGAGTTCCAGCGTTTCCAGTACATCGATCATTTCGCGATTCAGGGTCGGGCTCATGGCATTGCGCTTTTCGGGACGGTTCAGGGTCACCCAGGCGATGCCATCGGTAATCTCGACTTTGACGGTGCTCCAGCGCTGTTCATATTGGTTCATTGCGGTCTCACTTTATGTTAGGTTGATATCAGGTTGCCTGATAAGCGACTTATAATATATGCTGCCTGATGTGTTATGCAAGGGCTTTTCGAACGTTTTTTTACCTTCCGGATTCCGATGAAACCAGTAGCGCCTGTGGCGGCAAATGACAAACCCAGCGGCATTGCCTATCTGATCGGTCGCCTCGATCATGTGCTGAGCCGGCGCCTGCGCGACAGCCTCGGCGCACTCGGTCTGAGCGCCGCCCAGTACACGGCGCTGTCGGTGCTCGACACCCAGCAGCAGCTGTCGAATGCACAGCTGGCCGAACGCTCGATGATCTCGCCGCAATCGGCTAACGAGATGGTCAAGGTCATGGAGGCGCGCGGCTGGGTGGTGCGCCAGGCCGATGCCTATCATGGCCGCATCATCCATCTGCGTCTGAGCGCCGAAGGCAGCGCCTTGCTGCGCCAGGGCGATGCCGCCGTGGCGGCGCTGGAACGCGCCATGCTGGACGAACTGAACCCCGAGCAGTGCACTGCACTGCATGCGCAACTGCGGGTACTGCTGCGTTCACTGAGCGCCATGGTGCTGTAACGCTTGCCAGTGGGGGTTCTCCAACAGCAGCGCGATGCCCTGACCACCGCCGATGCAGGCCGCCGCCACCCCGTAGCGCTGCTCGCGCAGGATCAGCGCGCGCGCCAGCGTGATGCACAGCCTGACCCCGGTCGCCGCTAGCGGGTGGCCGAGCGCAATCGCGCCGCCGTGAATATTCAGGCGTGCCCGCTCCAGTTGCAGTTCTCTTTCTACCGCGATGATCTGCGCCCCTTGCGCTTCATTGATTTCGAATAGGCCGATCTCCGACAGGCGCAGGCCGCAGCGTTCGAGCAGCAGCCTGATCGCCGGCGCCGGGCCGATGCCCATGATTTCGGGCGGCACGCCGACCAGCGCCGCTGCGATGATGCGGGCCTGCGGCTGCCGTCCGCCGCGTCGCGCAAAAGCTCCGCTGCAGACGATGGCGGCCGCTGCGCCATCGGTCAGCGCGCAACTGTTGCCGCTGGTCTGCACGCCCTGCGGATACAAGGGGCGCAGTGTGGCCAGCACTTCGGGCGGTGAGGGGCGCGGATGGGTATCGCGGGCCAGCGCTTCAGACTGGCCCTGCAGGCGGATCTGGCGCTCGGCATAGCCGGGCAGAGTGAAGGCCTGGTTGGCAACGGCGACGATTTCGCCATCGTGGAAGCCGCCGTCGCGGGCCGCGAGAGCGCGGGTGTAGGACAGGGATGCAAAGCTATCCACGTCGGCGCGGCTAATGTCGTAACGGCGCGCCAGATTTTCTGCAGTCTGCGGCATGCTGATGCCGGGCGCCGGGTCGATCAGTGCCTCCCACAGATAATCCTGAAACGCCACGGGCGCGCCTAGCTTAAAGCCGGCGCGGTGTTCAAAGGCGGCGATCGGATTGCGCGTCATCGATTCGGTGCCGACCACCAGCGCCGTATCGGTGTAGCCGAGGGCAATCTGGTCGCCGGCCTGACGGAACAGCTCGAGACCAGTGCCACAGATGCGCTGCACGTTCAGCGCCGGGACCGACAGCGGCACCCCCGCGTACAGGCCGATATGACGCGGCAGCATGTACTGGTAGCAATCGCCGGGCGCCATATTGCCGCTGATCACGGCACCGATTTCGGCAGGCGCGACGCCGCTGCGCTGCAGAACTTCACGGGCCACTTTGATACCCAGATCGGTTGGCGAGATCTGGCTGAAGGCGCCGCGGTAGTCGGCTAGCGGGGTCCGCAGGCCGTCCAGCAGCCATACGTCCTGATAGCTGCAGAACAGACCGGGTTGGACGTGGCTGCTCATGGCCAGAAGCTGGGGCGCAGTGTTGCTGTTGGGCCGGTATAGCCATGGCTGCGTGCGAAGCTCTCCAGCGCTTCCTCGCTGGCATAGCTGCCAAAGATCGACCACAGGAACAGCCGTCCGAACAGTTCGCTGTGCTCGCGCGGGTCGTCGCGCAGTGCCGGGTCGCGCGCCAGGGCGAGCTTGAGCGACGCGACACTGTTATCGTGCACGATCATGCGGCTGCCGCCATCAGCGCTGGTATCGAACACCATAAGGCGTGCGCTACTGGCATCGTTATTCCAGCGGGTCCAGGCCGGCAGGGCGCTATCAGCGCCGCCACCGGGTAGGCCGTGGCGGGCGAAATGGGTCCAGTAGCCGGCCATGGCGTCCGAAACTTGCTTGCGGCCGGGCCGGTTGGCAGCCGTGAAGGCGTGTGTGGGATCAAACTCGCCATCGAGATCGCGGAATACGAACGCCACTTCCAGCACGTGCGCCGCGCCCACCAGCAGCCGCGGTGCGATCAGCGGTATGGCTGGCTGCTCGTCCCAGTCGAAGCGGTAGGTCCAGACATCCGTGTGACCTGAAGCGACCATGGCGCTGGCCGGATCGAGCGCACCGGCAGCCTGCCATAAGGCTGACAGATACGCGGCGTGACGCTGGTAGCGGCGCCGGTTGCGCATCAGCGGGATGCGCCCGAACAGCATGTGTACGTAGTCGGGATTGCTGGACATGAAAAGCTTGTACTCGTCGCGGTTGGTGCCGATGATCACCGGCACCGCGTGGTACAGGCTACGGTCATGGAACACCTCAGCCAGCGGCATGGCCGGCAGTACGTAGCCATCCTCGAGTACGCAGGGCGCATCGTAGAAGCCGAGCGGGCCCGCTGTGATCGGCGCCAGCAGTGCCGCGCCGGACAGACCACGCACGTAGTCGGCGATCTGCTCTGGCGTCATCGTCGCGATCAGGCTTTTGGCGGCGGCGCGGTCGCTAGCGTGGCCACTGCGCTGCACCCATTGACACAGCAGTTCTCGCGAACTGAGGGCGCGTCCGGGCTGGGTGTCGTCGCTATAGTTGCGCGCCTGGGCCGGTGCATAGCTGACGGCCAGCGGCGATTGTAGGATGGCGCGCTGGAACAGGCCCTTGGCCAGCGGGCTAGCCAGCAGCGTGTAGGTATTCTGGCCGCCGGCCGATTCGCCGAATACGGTGACGTTGCCAGGATCGCCGCCAAACGCGCCGATGTGCTGCTGCACCCAGTGCAGTGCCGCGATCAGATCCAGCGTGCCGAAATTGCCCGAAGCATCGGCCGGGTGCTGCTCCTGCTGCGCCAGTTCGGCAAGACTGAACCAGCCGAGGATGCCGAGCCGGTAATTGGCCGATACCACGATCACCTGATCCTGGCCGGCCAGGTTGCACAAGGTGGTGTAGGTAGCGGCGGTGCCAGCGGTATTGGCGCCGCCATGGATCCAGAACATCACCGGCAGTTTGACGGCGCGGGCCTGCGCCGCCGTCATCTGCGGCGCAAACACGTTTAGCGTCAGGCAGTCCTCCGATCCGGCCAGCTTGCCCCATTGCTGGGGCGGCAGTTCCAGCGTGACGCCGCCCAGTTGCAGTGCCGGTGCGCCGAAGCTGAGCGCTTCGCGTATGTCCCGCCACGGCTGCGCCGGGCGCGGCGCCTTCCAGCGCAACAGACCTACCGGTGGCTGGGCGAACGGCAGGCCCAGCCACGCGTGCGTCTGATGGCGCCCAGCGCGGCCGATCACATCGCCAAGTGCCGTGTGGCGCAGGGTATCGGCGGCCGCCAGCGCAGCAGCGAGGGGCTCCGGCGAACCTACTGCTTCCGCTGTGGCGCGCGGCTGCAGCTCGGATGCCGCGGGCTGGCGAGCGCGTTGCTGCGGCATCAGGAAGTGTGCGAGCGCGGGGACCAGTACCAGTGCACCGACCATATTCCACAGGAACATGAAGGCCAGCAGGATGCCCATATCAGCCTGGAATTTGATCGGCGAGAACAGCCAGGTCGCCACCGCCACGGCCAGCGTCACACCGGTCAGGATTACCACCCGGCCGGTGAAGCGCAAGGCGTGCAGGTAGGCGTCGGACAGTGCAGCACCGGCGCGCATGCGGGTCAGCATCACGCTCAGTACATACAGCGCATAGTCCACGCCGATGCCGACGCCGAGCGCTATCACCGGCAGGGTGGCGACCTTTACGCCCATGCCCAGTACCACCATCAGTACTTCGCACAGAATCGAGGTGAGCACCAGCGGCAGGATCGCGACCAGTACCGCACGCCAGTTACGGAAGGTGGCGTAGCACAGCAGGATGACCGCACCGTAGACCCAGAACAGCATATCGTGCATGGCCTGTTTGACCACGATGTTGGTGGCAGCCTCGATGCCGGCACTGCCGGCCGCCAGCTGGAACTGCACCTCTGGTGTATCGTGGCTGGCGGCAAACGCGGCCACGGTATCGACCACCCGGCTCAGGGTTGCCGCCTTGTGGTCCTTCAGGTAGACGTACAGCGACAGCAGCGAGCAGCTCTGGTTAAACAGTTCGCGTGGCGCCCGGGTCTGTACTGCGCCCAGCGCACCGGCGTTGGGGATCAGGTCATACCATTTGAAGTTGCCTTCGTTGTAGCCGGTGGTGGCCAGCTTGCTCAGGGCCGCCATCGAGTTGGTCGAATCCACCCCCGGCAGTTGTTCCAGCTGCCAGGCCAGTGCATCGACGCTGGCCAGCGTGGCGTAGCGGGTGCACTGGTCGGGCGCGGTCTTGATCATCACCACTAGAATGTCGGAGCTGGCCGCATAGTTGGCAACCATGAAGCCGTTGTCACGGTTGTAGCGCGAATCGGCGCGCAGTTCCGGCGCACCGGGATCGAGGTCGCCCACTTTCAGGTTCAGACTGTAAAGGTAGCCGAGGCCGCCCAGTAGCACACTGGCAGCTACCGTGATGGCAGCCCAGCGGCGCTGGGTGAAGCGATCCAGGAATACCCACAGCCATGGCTGATCCGAGCCGTCGCCACTGTCAGCCTGCAAACTGCGCTCGGCCGCTTTGGCGCTGACGCCGGTGTAGGACAGCAGCACCGGCAGCAGTACCAGATTGGTAAAGATCAGCACTGCGACGCCGATGCTGGCAATGATGGCCAGATCCTGAATGACTTTGATCTGGATGCTGACCAGCACCGCGAAGCCGACGGCGTCGCACAGCAGCGCCGTCAGACCAGCGGCGAACAGGCGCCGGAAGGTGTAGCGTGCCGCCACCACGCGGTGCGTGCCGCGTCCCACGTCCTGCATGATGCCGTTCATTTTCTGGGCGCCGTGGCTCATGCCGATGGCGAATACCAGAAAGGGCACCAGCACCGAATACGGATCGAGTTCGTAGTGCAGGGCAGCCAGCAGGCCGCACTGCCACAGTACTGCGATCAGGGAACACAGCACCACCAGCGTGGTACTGCGCCAGCAGCGCGTGTACCAGAACAGCACTGCGCCGGCAATCGCGATCGCCAGTACGAAGAACAGCAGTACCTGCTGCAAGCCATCGATCAGATCGCCGACGATTTTGGCGAAACCGGTGATGTGGATGCGCACGCCTTCCTTCTGGTACTTGGCGCGGATCTGTTCGAGGCGCTCGGACAGCGCCCCATAGTCGAGCGCCTGGCCGGTCTGCGGATTCTGTTCGAGCAGCGGCACATACACGATGCTGGACTTGAAGTCGGCTGCCACCAGCTGGCCGATTTCGCCAGAGCGGGCGATATTGGCGCGCAACTGGGTCAGGCTGTCAGCCGAGCCATCGTAGCCGTCCGGGATGACGGTGCCGCCATCGAGACCTTCTTCGGTGACGGCGGCCCAGCGGGTACTCGGGGTCCACAGCGATTTCATGAAGGGCCGGTCCACGCCCGGCAACAGGAACACTTCATCGTTGAGACGTTGCAGGGTGTCGAGGTAGGCGCGCTCGTAAATCGAAGCGCCGCCGGTTTCCACGGCGATGCGTACCGAATTACCCAGCCCGTTGAGATCGGCCTTATTGGCCAGATAATTCAGCACGTAGGGATGTAAGCTCGGGATCATCTTCTCGAAGCTGGCATTGAGCTTGATGCGGGTGGCCTGATAGCCGAGCACCAGGGTCGCCAGCAGGCAAAGCAGGATGACCAGGGGGCGGAAGTTGAACAGCGCCCGTTCGGCCAGATTGCCGGAGCCGGTGTCGAAGTCCTGTAGCCGCCGCACGACTGGCTGTTGTTCTAAATCTTGATCTGTGTGCATGATGTTCCAGCTTGTTCGTGTGAAGGGTGGAGGGCGCTATTGCGCCGTGGCCGGTACGGCCATGCGGCGCATGCCGCGCAGTCCCGCCAGCACCAGCGCACCGTCGCGCGCCTGCGCAACGGCGGCCAGTGGCAAGGTCGTGCCAGCAAGGGCGCTGAAGCTGCGGCCCTGGTCGCGGCTGAGCAGCACCTCGCCGCCCTGACTCACCAGTACCAGCGTGCCGTCGGCCAGTTCGGTGGCACCGGACAGGGAAGCCTGCACGCCGCTCTCGACCTTGCTCCAGCTGCTGCCCTGATCGCCGGACCAGTAGACGTTGCCGCGCAAACCGTAGGCAAGCAGCGCGCCGCTGCGCGCTGCCAGTACACCGAAATAGCTGCCCTTGTAGGGGCTGGCGAGGCCCCGGAAGCTGTTGCCCTGATCGGTGGAGCGCAGCAGCAGTCCCTGTTCGCCTGCCAGATACAGCGTCGCGCCGTTACCGCGCATGCCGTACAGATGCAGGCCCTTGGGATTGTCGACATGCAGCTGCCACGCCTGCCATGTGGCGCCGCCATCGCTGGTCTTGAACAGCAGGTTGTAGGCGCCCAGCACATAGCCGTTGCGGGCGTTCTCGAAGTACAGGTCGAGCAAGGGCTTGTCCGGCCCGTCCTCGATCAGGTGGCGCGCGTCTTCCAGCGCGCGGGCCTGTTCTGCCCCGCTCAGCTGTTGCGCAGCCTGCAGCACCAGCGCGGCGGCTTGTATCCCGTCCAGCTGCTTGGTCCAGCTAGCGCCCGCATCGCGGGTATGCAGCACCACACCCTGGTGACCCACTGCCCAGCCCTGTGTGGCATCGACGAATTGCAGTGCCGTCAGGCTGACGCCCACCGGCACGCTGGCCTGACGCCAGCTCTTGCCGGCATCATCCGAGTACAGGATGGTGCCGCGCTCGCCGGCCGCCACCAGCCGCTGACCGGCGGCGGCAATTGCGAGCATGCTGGCATTCAGGGCCTTGGGCGTCACCAGCGCGGGCTGGCTCAGCGCTGCCGTGGCGCGCGCAGCGCTCGGCACTGACTCAGCCTGAGCCAGCGCCTGTGGCGCCAGCAGCGGCAGCAGGCTAGCGCCGGCAGTCAGCGCGGCGAGCACCGCGCAGCGCCCCGCGAAGGAATTAACTCGATTCATCGATGCCTCCTTCACTTAGCGCGAGCCCTGGTTGGCCAGTTCTTCGGGACCGAAGTAGCTAGCGGGCAGACGTGGAATGGTCTTGTACTGCGACGCCAGATCGTTGGAAGCTTCGTTGAGCAGATAGGCGCCGGTCTGCACGTTGTAGGTGCCCCACATCACATTCCCCACCAGCGCCGGCACGTCCGGTGCCAGCAAGGTCAGGGTGTAGTTGCCGCGCCAGATCTGGCCTTGTGCGTCGTAGCCATCGACCAGAATGATCTGCCAGGTGTCTTCATCGAGGTAATAGCGGCGTTTGGTGACGACGTGGCGTTTGCCGGGGATCAGGGTGGCTTCGACTTCCCAGACCCGGTGCAGTTCCCAGCGCACCAGATCGGGGTTGAGGAATTGCGGGCCCACCAGATCGGCGATTTTTGCGGCAGCGGCGCGGTTGTTGTTATACGGGATGTACATTTCCTTTTTGCCGACCAGCTTGAGCTCATGGTGATCGATTGGCCCGAACAGCATGAACGCTTCATCGAACAGGCCGATGCCGGAAGTGACCGAGTCCGGCGTATCGTAGGAAACGGACGGCGCGCGGCGCACGCGGCGCTGTCCCACCAGATATTGCCAGATCGCGCGCGGCTGGGCTTCGCTGATGCCATCGTGGACCAGAATGCCTTCGCCGGCTTTCGAGGCGGGCGCGCGGGTAATCAGGCGACCGAACTGGTAGATGCCGTCGAACTTATCCAGACTGCCGTCCTTGAAGTAGTAAGGGCGCATGATGGTCTGTTCGGCTTCGGTGGCGGTGGCGCGCTTGCCGTCCGGGGTGACGATGGTGGTACGCAGCGGGAACACGGTGGTTTCACCGGTCCATGCCAGACGGTGGTTCATCATCGCCTCGTAGCCGGTCTTCGGAATCGGGAAGGGAATGCCGCCATACGCACCTTCTACACCGAAGCCGCCGTCGATCGATTTGGCGCGGGTGGCGTTCTTGAAGGTGTTTTCGTAGACCCAGGCTGGAGCACCGCCAGTGCGATGGGTCGGGTAGATGTCGATGCGGTAGGCCGGGTATTTTTTCAGCAGCGCGATGGTGGCGGCGGACAGTTTGGCCGCGTACTGGTCAACGTTTTTACCGGTGATGCTAAGTGTCGGTTTTTCGCTGGCGAAGGGATCGGCGCGGAACTCGCCCGCTTTGTAACCAGCCGGCACTTTGCTGTAAGCGCCATCCCAGGCCGGGATGCTGCCGTCCTTGTTGCCGGCTTTTTCGGCGCCCAGCGGCGTCAGGGTGGCGTGCAGTTTGGCCGCTTCATCGGCGGTGACGGCAGCGCCGGCAGTGCCGGCGAATGGCAGTTGGAAAACCAGCGCCAGTGCAGCGGCAATAGTCAGAGTCGTCTTCATTATAGTTTTTTCCTTAGAATGCGCGTTTGATATTGAAGGAGATGTAATCGCGGTCCGCCAGCGACTGGGCGTAGCTCAGGATGGGCGTATTGGTGGCCGGATTATTTTTCAGGAAGGTGCCTGCCGCGCCGAGGAAGCGCACATAGCTGATGCCGAACTTCCAGTCCTGGTGATAGGTGGCGTTGACGCCGATATTGAAATCGCCGCCGTGCGAGCTGCCGCCGTTGAAGTTGAAGATGGCGCGCGAGCGGCCGTCGATGTTGTAGCCGAGGCCGATCGGGACCGACAGGTCAAGTCCGTCCAGCACCTGATAGTAGGCTGGCTCGAAGATAAAGCGTGCCGAGGTGGCGTCACGGGTGGTGTTCGGGTCGAGCGATCCCTGCCAGCTGACGCTGGTGGCGCGGTTCCATGCCAGTTCACCGAGCAGCGACGCGCCCTCGAAGAACGGATTGGTCGGCATCACATAGATCGCTGACAGGTTGACGTGCGCAGTATTGCCGACCGCGTAGCCGGGATTGCCGCTGTTGTCGGCGAACACGCCGGCGCCTGCACGCGACAGGAAGTTAGGGGTGGGATCGCTGACCAGCGGCGAATTGCGGCGCACCGATACTTCGGCGGCCACGTTGGCACCCAGCAGTACCGTGCTGGCACTGGCGCCGAAGGTGCGGATGCCTTCCGCGTACGCCGCCCTGATGGTCGACGGCGCGCCGGGCGGGAAGCCGGGTGCGAAGCCGAGGTAGAAATACGGCGTTTTGTCGTGATAGCGCGCTGCATAGAAGCCGTATTCGACGTCCGAGCCGGCGGGTGAGTACTTGACTTGCAGGCCGCCCTGACCGGAGTTGCTGGCTTTCATGTCCGGTACGGCGTAGAAGGCTGGCGCGCCACTGTTGGTTGGCGCTACCAGGAAGGCGGTGTTGCCTGCGCCGGCGGCGTCGTAGGAACTCAGATAACTGCCGACACCCGGGATCTGGGTTGGGCGCCATTCGAACTGGTAATAGCCACCGATCGACACGTTGGGCAGTACCTGCAACTGGCCGGAGATCTGATTGACGGGGCGCAGGATTTCCTTGAACTGGGCGCCCGGTACGCTGAGCAGCTTGACCAGATCGACCGGCCCCTGGGCGTTGGCGATGCCGTTGGCACCGAAGAACAGGCTCTCGCCGTATTGCAGGGTGTGGCGGCCGACCCGGACGGTGCCCGGCAGCTCGCCCAGCGTGCCTTTGGCGAATACGAAGGCGTCCAGCAGCTCGGCGTTACGACCGTGCAGCAGCCGGGTGCCATCGGCGAAGGTATTGGCGGCGCGCCCGGACAGCGTGACGGCGTTGCTGCCTGCCGAGCCGTTGTCGTTGCTGCGGTTGTATGACGCGTCGTACCACGCGGCGGCGCTGATGCGCAGGCCCAGATTGCGGGTGCCGGCATCGAATTCGGACAGCCAGTCGATGCGGCTGGAGACGATGCCTTTGCGGCGGAAGTTCTGGTTGCCATCGTCGAGGTTATAGCCGGTAAAGTCCGCGGCACCGGCAGAAGGGTAGCCACCCGCCAGCAGACCAGCCTCGGCGTCCTTGAGACGGTAGGCGCTGCTGTATTTGAAGGTGTTGTTCCAGCTGATCTTGAGTTCGGGATTGTCGGTCTGGAACTCGACGGCATGGGCTGCCGGCAGGGCGGCCGCTAGGGCCAATGCCAATACGGTAAGGCTTGGGCGTTGATTCGCTTGCATTATCAGTCTCCTGGTTATAGTTTTGTGTGGCCGCTAACGCGCGGCCGGGCGGATGACAGTCATCAGATAAAAGTCGAAGCCAGACCTCCGTCGACCGGCAGGTTGATGCCGCTGACCCAGCGCGATTCATCGCTGCACAGGAAGGCGATGACGGACGCCACCTCGTCGGCGTAGGCCGGGCGCTTCATGCGGTGGGCATCGCGCTGCACCCGCTCTTCGCCCAGCATGGAGATGAAGTCGCCCAGAATTGGTGTAAAGACCGGACCCGGTGCGACGCTGTTCATGCGTACCGAATGGGCCAGGAACCACTTTTGCGACTGGCTGTAGGTCCACACGATCAGTGCTTCCTTGAAGTACTGGTAGCAGGTCTCGGCCGGCACCGGGTGGGCGTCCAGCCAGGCCTGTCCTTCGGCAAAGCCCTGCACCTCGGCCAACTGCTTGTGTAGGGCGAGGCGCAGCGGCCACTCGGCACCTAGAATCGAGGCGACGTTGACGATCGAGCCGCCGGCCGGCATGCGGGGCAGGACGCCTTCCGTCAGGTGGCGCAGGCCGAGATAGTTGACGCGTGCTAGCAGTGCCGGATCGGCGGTGCCGGGCACGCCGGCGATATTGCACAGGGCATCGACCCGTTGCGGCAGCTGGGCAATGGCGGCGTCGATGCTGGCGGTCTGGCCCAGATCGACGGGGATAAAGCCGTCCAGCGTCAGGCCTGGCTCGTTGCGGTCCATGCCGATCACGGTAGCGCCTTCAAAACGCGCCAGCCGTGCCACTTCGGCGCCGATGCCGGACGCTACGCCGGTGATGACGATGGTTTTGTTACGTAACTTCATGTGCTCTCCTGGTGGTGGAATTGGTTAGAAGGGATAGCGTGGCGCTTCGGTTTTGAGCGTCAGCCACTGCCACTGGGTGAACTCGTCCCAGTCGGACGTGCCACCATGACGGCCGCCATTGCCCGAGGTACCGCCGCCGCCAAATGGTGCGTGCGCTTCGGCCAGCACGGTCTGGTCGTTGATGTGGACATGGCCGGCCGGTACGCGGTCGACGATGCGCATGGCGCGCCCCAGCGTCGGCGTGATCACGCCCAGCGCCAGACAGCCGCTGGTGGCGGAGGCCAGTGCGATGGCCTCTTCATCGGTGTCGAAGACGGTGATCGAGGCGACCGGGCCAAACAGCTCTTCCTCGAAGCAGCGCATGCCCGGGGCCACGCCGGTCAGCACGGTGGGCTGGTAGAACTGGTTCTGGTAGCTGCCGCCGGCCAGCAGGGTGGCGCCAGCGGCCACGCTGTCGTGCACGATGGCATGCACCCGCTGCACTTGCCGCGGGTTGATCAGCGGGCCGAGTGCCACGCTGCCGCTCATCGGGTCGCCGACCGGCAGATGGGTGGCCTTGGCAACCAGACGCTCGATGACGGCATCGGCGATGCCGCGCTGGAGCAGGATGCGCCCGGATGCCATGCAGATCTGACCCTGATGCAGATATGCGCCCCAGGCCACGTTGGCAGCGGCGATATCCGGGTCGGCATCATCGAGGATGATCAGCGAGTTCTTGCCGCCCAGTTCCAGCGACATTTTCTTCAGGTTGCGGCCCGCCAGTTCGCCGATGGCCCGGCCCACGGCGGTGGAACCGGTGAAGGCAATCATGGCGATGTCGGGGTGGCTGCACATGGCCTGACCGGCTTCCGCTGCACCGGGCAGCACGTGCAGCACACCCTTGGGCAGACCGGCAACTTCGAAGATGCGGGCAATCAGCACGCCGCCACTGATCGGCGTTTGCAGGTCAGGCTTGTGTACCACCGCGTTGCCGGTGGCCAGCGCCGGGGCGATCGAGCGTATCGACAGAATCAAAGGGAAGTTGAACGGCGAAATCACGCCCACCACGCCGTGCGGGACGCGTCGAGCAATGCTCATCTGGTCGCTGGCAGAGGCTAGCAACTGGCCTTTGGGCTGGGTCAGCATCGCTGCGGCTTCCTGCAGATGGGCGCCGGCCTCGCGCAGTTCCAGATCGGCTTTCGGGCGGATCGCGCCGGTTTCGCGCACGATCCAGGTCGCCAGTTCGTCATGGTGTTCGACGATGGCTGCGGCGGCACGGCGAAAGATGGCTGCGCGTTCCTTGTAGTCGCTGGCAGCCCATGCCGCCTGCGCGGCGCGGGCTGCCGTAGCGGCGCTTGCCACGTCTTCGGCATCGGCCAGGCCAACGCTGCCTAATGCTGCGCCGGTGGCAGGTTCGAGGAAGCTGTGACGACCGCCGTGTGCGGCGACCCAGTCGCCATTGAATATCAGGTCTTGCCAGATGGATGGGCGCAAAAGCGCCTTGTCGTTGGTCATACGGTCTCCTGTGGATGAGGGGTGGGTGGGCAAGTCAGTCTGCTAGCACGCTAGTTGCATGCAGTACTGCCTGCCTCTCTTGCCTTAGCTATTACAAGTTGCGTGCCAGCTCAGCGGTGGCTTTGGGTTTTGCAATGCAGCATGGGGCGGTTTTACCCTGTGGAGCGGGGCGCTGACGGGACTGGATACCTCGCATTGCAGCAAAAGATGCGTGCTGCCGATGTTTGATCAAATGATGAACTTGGAGAGATGTCGATGTATGATTTGATAAAAAATGAAGAAAGTGGAGACATGACTATCCCCCCTCGCGTGTCGCTGGCCGAGATGTCCCGGGTCAGTGGCAAGATGTTGCAGCAGGGCGGCAGCCTGAACCTGAAAGCCGGTGCTGCCCCGACGCTGGACGATCTGACCCAAAGCCTGCATTTTTCACCGGGCGATGGGCGCATCTGGCTGAATGGCCAGCGCATGCAATTGCTACATCTGACTTCGCTCGGTTCGCTGCGGCGCGAACTGATGGAGAGCATCGGCCCGGAGCGCACCCGTGGCCTGTTCACCCGGGTTGGCTATTCGGCTGGCGCACGCGATGCGCAGTTGCTGCGCGAACGTTGGCCCGATGCCGAACCGGGTTCGCTGTTTGCGGCCGGCCCGCGCATGCATTCGCTGGAAGGGGCGGTGAAGGTAGAGCCGCTGCATTTTGATTTCGACTTCGAACGCGGTACCTACCATGGCGAGTTTCTGTGGCACCACTCCAGTGAGGCCGAAGTGCACACGGCCGAATTTGGCCACGGCACGGAACCGGCCTGCTGGATGCAGACCGGCTACGCGATCGGCTACACTAGCGCCATGATCGGCCGGCTGACCATCTATCGCGAACTCGAGTGCACGGCGATGGGTCACAAGCACTGCCGCCTGATCGGCAAGCCGGCGGACGAATGGGACAATGTGGAAGACGATCTGCGCTTCCTGAATGCCGAGTCGTTTGTCAGTACCACCGCCTATGGCGAACCGGCCACGCATCAGCAGGCGGCGCCGCTGCCGGGCGACGACGAACGGCCTTATGCAGAAAAGCAGATGGTCGGGGTATCGTCGGCCTTCAACGCTGCCTGCCATATGCTGAAACGGGTAGCGCCGACTGCCGCCACGGTGCTGTTTACGGGCGAGTCGGGTGTCGGCAAGGAGCTGTTCGCCTACATGCTGCATCAGATCAGCGCGCGCAAGGAGCAGGCCTTTGTGGCGGTGAACTGCGCGGCGATTCCCGAGACCCTGATCGAGTCCGAACTGTTCGGCGTGGAGCGCGGCGCCTACACTGGTGCCAACCAGTCGCGCGCGGGCCGCTTCGAGCGCGCTTCCGGCGGCACCCTGTTCCTCGACGAAATCGGCACGCTGAGCCTGGTTGCTCAGGGCAAGCTATTGCGCGCCTTGCAGGAGGGCGAGATCGAGCGGGTCGGCGGGGTGCGCAGCGTCAAAGTCGACGTGCGGCTGGTGGCGGCGACCAATGTCGATCTGCGCGAGGAAATCCGGCAGGGTCGCTTCCGTGAGGATCTGTTCTTCCGCCTCAACGTGTTCCCGATTCGCCTGCCACCGCTGCGTGACCGGCGCGACGACATCCCGCTGCTGATGGGCTACTTCATGCGCCACTATGGCCACAAGCACCAGCGCCGCGTGACCGGGTTTACGGCACGGGCGGTCGATGCCTTGCTCAACTACCATTTCCCCGGCAATATCCGCGAATTGCAGAATCTGGTGGAGCGCGGCGTGATCTATGCCGACGAGGATGGCCCGATCGATCTGCCGCACCTGTTTACCAGCGGTGAAGAAGCCCAGACCTCGTACTTCTCGCTGGCGCAGACCGGCCGCTTGACGGCCAATGCCCAGACGCCGAACACGCCGAATTCGCCGAATTCGCCGAATATGCAGGAAGTGCCGCAGACACCGGGCGGCGCCTTGCTCGATGTGCTGCCTGATATGCTGCGTCAGCAGGCCTCGTCTGCCGAGCAGGACTGGTCGCTCGATCATCTGGAAAGCACGCTGATACTGGCGGCGGTGAAGCGCGCCGATGGCAATCTGTCGGCGGCGGCGCGCATGCTGGGCCTGACGCGCCCGCAGCTATCCTACCGGATGAAGAAGCTGCAGCAGCCCTGAGCGCACGGTTGCCAGGATGCGGGGCAGGCTAAGCGGCCCCGCAGCTATCGCAAATTCGGCATAGCTGCTTTCCCGGACGCAGCCTTACTGCATCTGGCTTACTTCCCTAAGATGTGTTGGATGGCACAACACACAAGCGGAGGAAAGATGGCCAAGTATCGCAAGCAAGACGCACGCGCCTGGGCGCGCCAGCATTTGGTGGGCTGTAGTGGCGTCACCATTCCCAGCTATAGCGCAGACCTGAAGCGCCTCAATGAAAAGGGTATCCGCCACGACATCGGGCTGGCCATGGACTATGGCTACAGCTACACCCTGCTATGTTCCGAAGTGGCGCTCACGCCGGAAGAAAATGCCCAGTTCACGGCCTGGGCGCGCGACACCGCAGGTGACCGCATGGGGCTGTTCTTCCACGCTGCCTTCGGCACCCTGCAGGAAAATATCGAGGCCGTCAAACTGGCCGAAAAGGCTGGTGCCGACATCGTGCTGCTGTCCTATCCGCCGCAGTTCTGGCCGACCACCTTGCAGGAGATCTATGACTACACCAAAGCTTTCTGCGACGCGACCGATCTGGCGGTCATGCTGTTCCCGATTCCGCTGTGGGGCTTCGAACGGGTGCACCCCGCCGGGATGCCGGTAGAGTTTGTGCGCAAGCTGCTCGATGATATTCCGAATATCGTGGCGATCAAGTCGGAACAAGGCTTCCCGCTAGTGTCTGGGCTGTGCGAAATGTGGCACCACTTCCGCGATGAGGTGGTGATCAGTTGCCCGATCGAGGGTGACGCGATTCCGATGATGAGCCTGATGGATCTGCAGTTTTCCGGTACCAGCAATACCCAGTGGATGGGCGACTACTATCCCAAGGCCTTCGAGCTGGCGCGCCAGGGCCAATGGGACGCGGCAATGCAGCTGTTCTGGCAGATGGCGCCGGCACGTAACGCCAACGGCGCAGCGGCGCAGACCTATGCGGGTGGTACTGGCGTGCTGAATCGCAGCATGTGGAAGTATCAGGACTGGCTGGCCGGCTTCAACGGTGGCCCGCTGCGCGCACCGGCGATGCGGGTGCCGGACCGCCTGATGAAGATGCTGCGTCAGGGGCTGGCCGCGACCGGCTTTACCCCGACCAGCGACGCCGACAGCCAGTTCATCATCGGCCGCCATCCATCCTGACGCGATTCTCGAGGAAACACCATGTCCTATCCTGAAGTGAGTAAGGTCCCCAAGGGCCTGTATATAAACGGCGCCTGGCGCCCGGCTGCCGACGGCGCCACCTTTGAGGTGATTGATCCGGCTACCGAAGCTGTGCTGGGCAGTGTGGCCAGTGCCACCGTGGAGGACGCGCTCGATGCGGTGGCGGCCGCCCATGCGGCAGGCAAGGCGTGGGCAGCTACGGCGCCACGCCAGCGCGGCGAAGTGCTGCGCAAGTCCTTCGAGTTGCTGACCGAGCGCAAGGAAGAATTTGCCCGTCTGATCGTGCTCGAAAGCGGCAAAGCACTAGCCGAGGCTCGCGCTGAAGTCAGTTACGCCGCCGAGTTCCTGCGCTGGTATGCGGAAGAAGCAGTGCGTATCAGCGGTGAAATTGGCACGGCGCCGAGCGGTGCCAACCGCATCATGGTGATACGCCAGCCGATCGGTGTGGCGGTGTTCGTGACACCGTGGAATTTCCCGGCCGCGATGGCCACCCGCAAGATCGGTCCCGCGCTGGCGGCTGGCTGTACGGTGGTGCTGAAACCTGCGTCCGAGACGCCGCTGACAGCACTGGCGATGGCGGCGCTGTTTGCCGAGGCCGGCGTGCCGGCCGGTGTAATTAACGTCGTACCGTCGCGCCAGAGCGGGCGTATCGTCGATGCCATGCTGCACGACCCGCGCGTACGCAAGCTATCCTTCACCGGTTCGACAGAAATCGGCCGCATCCTGCTGGCGCAGGCGGCCGATCAGGTGGTCAAGTGTTCGATGGAACTGGGCGGCAATGCGCCCTTCATCGTGCTGGCCGATGCGGATCTGGAACTGGCGGTGGCCTCGGCGATGGTGGCCAAGTTGCGCAACGGCGGCGAGTCCTGCACCGCCGCCAACCGCTTCTATGTGGCGCGTCCGGTGGCTGAGGAATTCTCGCAACGTTTTGCGGCGGCGATGGCGGCAGTCGGACTCGGTTCCGGGCTGGACGAAAATGTGCAGCTCGGACCACTGGTGAACCGTGCCACGCTCGATAAGGTGGCGCGGCTGGTCGAGGAAGCCGTCGCGCAGGGCGCAACGCTGCTGACCGGCGGCCGTGCGCGCGAAGGCAAGGGCTATTTCTATGAGCCGACTTTGCTGACTGGCGTACGGCCCGATGCCAGTATTCTGCGCAAGGAAATCTTCGGGCCAGTGGCACCGGTGTGCGTGTTCGATACGGTGGACCAGGCGATTGCACTGGCCAACGATACCGAGTTCGGGCTGGTAGCCTTTGTGCACTCGCGCGACCTGGCCCAGGCACTGGCGGTGGCGGAACGTATCGAAGCCGGCATGGTTGGCATCAACCGTGGCGTGGTATCCGATCCGGCCGCGCCCTTCGGTGGCTGGAAGCAAAGCGGGGTGGGGCGCGAAGGCGGCCATGACGGCTTGCTGGAATACCTGGAATCCAAGTATATTTGTGCATCCTGGTAAATTGCTGGCACCTGCCCGCTGAATCTCTCCTTCATGCTGCCGATACTCGACCCGCGCTGGCACCTGTTTGCAACTGTTGCCCAGCTGGGTAGCCTGACCCGTGCCGCCGATGCTTTGAATGCGCCGCAATCCGTCATCAGCCGCCAGATTGCGCAGCTGGAGACGCAATGCGGTGGCAAACTGTTCCGGCGCACCGGGCGCGGCGTGGTGCTGTCCGAGTTCGGCCAGATCGTTCACGCCCGTATTCTGCCGCTGATCGACGACGCCGACTTGCTGGCCGACGAAATCCTGACTACCAACGGCATACCGATAGGCGAGGTGCATGTCGGCTTACTGCCGTCATCGGTGCCGGGATTTGCAGGGCGGTTGTTCCGCGCGGTACGTGCGCAGTATCCGCGTATCCGCCTGCATCTGGCAGAAGGTTCCAGCGCCCAGCTCGAAGAATGGCTGGATGCGGGGCGGCTGGATCTGGCGCTACTCTTGCGCGAGGGGCCGGTGAGTGGCGCAGGCGTGACCTGCCTACGCAGCATGGCGCTCGACCTGATCGGGCCGGCCGGTGATCCGGTGCTGCTGGACGGCAGTATAGCGTTTGCTGCGCTGCCCGGCATGCCGCTGATTTTGCCGGCCGAACCTCACGTGCTGCGTAAGCGGCTGGACGCCCTGGCGCGCGAGCGCGGACTGCGGCTGACGGTTGCGATCGAGGCTGACACCATCGCCTTACAGCGGGAACTGGCGGTGGCCGGCGCCGGTTACGCGATTGTCGCATCCATGGCCGAGACGGTCGCCAGTGATGCCCGGCTGGGCGCTGCGCGCATTGTCCAGCCAGAGCTTGAGCGGAGTATCGTACTGGGCACTACCCAGCATCGCCCCCACACTCTGGCGACGCGGGCCATCTCGCAACTGATCGCGCATCTGTTTGCCGCTTAAAGGTAGCGCACACCTCCGGCTATCCGGATTCGCCAATACTGCTATGCTGCCCACGCGCTTCCTGCGCGCGGCGCGCCCCGCTAAGGTATGCCTGTCACTAATTGATAGGAGTCTTAACCCATGTCCACCCTGTTTTTAACCGACCAAGATGTCAGTGCTCTGCACGACTGGAAAGCTGCCATCGAGGCCTTGCGTGCCGCCTATGCTGCGCCGTTGCAGGCACAGATGGTGCCACCGCGTTCGATGGCACGCGGCGACGGCATCTGGCTGCGCGGCCTGAGTGCGGTCTCGCCGACCGGCAGCTTTATGGGCAGCAAACAGATCGCCGCCTCGCCACGTGGTGCCTGCGCCAGCTATCTGGTATCGCTATTCGACGCCCGTAGCATGGCACTGGCTGCGCTCATCGATGGCAACCAGATCACCGCCATCCGCACCGCTGCCACCGCCGCGCTGGCGGTGGACGTGCTGGCGCCACGGCTGCCGCTACGGGTTGCCGTGATCGGTGCCGGCTTCGAAGCGCGTTCGCAGTTGCAGGCCCTGTATGCGGCGCGTGCCATCGAGTCGGTGGCGGTATTCAGCCCGACACCGGCCAGCCGGCAGCGTTTTGCCGACGAGTTCCATGAGAAGCTGGGATTGCTGGTGCGGGTGGCGAGTACGCCGCAGCAGGCGCTGGCAGGCGCCAATGTGGTGATCTGTGCAGCACGTGCGCGCGATGAAGCTCCGGTGCTGCTGGGCGAGTGGCTGGAACCCGGCATGACGGTGGTATCGATCGGTTCGACGCTGCCGGAACAGCGCGAGGTCGACGTGGAGGTGATCCGCCGTGCCAAGCTGATCGTGGCGGATATGGTCGAAGAGGTGCTGCACGATACCGGCGACCTGATTGCCGCGGCGCGTGAGGGTGTCGCTGTCGCGGACAAGCTGCATGCGCTGGAGGATCTGATCGGCCAGCGCGTCACAGGCCGACACTCGGCCGATGACATTGTGCTGTACAAATCAGTGGGCTCGGCCTTGCAGGATGTGGCAACGGCGGAAATGCTGTTGCTGCGCGCGCGTGCCCAGGGCCGCGGCTACCAGCTGCCGGTAAGTATCGTTCCGGTGCAGAAGTGAACGGGCTGGTCGACCTGAAGCTGCCTTACTGAAGCTGTAGTACGGCAGCTTTAATGCGCGAATACGGCGGCCCGCAGCTGTTGCTGCTGCGGGCCGCCGATGCGGCGTCCAGTCTTACTGCGCTGGCGCCATGGCGTGCCGGATCAGCGCGTCGGCGTCGCCGTCGTGACGGAAGCCGGCGGCCAGTGCAGCAGGCGTGTGCAAAGCTGGGAAGCGGCCGAACAGTGCTTCGATCTGCGGGTCCACCTGATGGCTAAGCAGTTGTCCGCACTGCGCGCCATAGCGCTGTTCCAGCGCTGCCAAGATCTGATGCATGCTCAGATGTAGGACCGGCAGTTGCCAGCAACGCGAGGGCGGTGCGTCGGCCGTGCTGATGGCCGCCGCATGCAGCAGGTTGTCGACGCAGCAGGGCAGTGACATCCACCAGGCGGTCGCACCGGACGATACCGGACAGACGTAAGGCTGGCCCGCCGCCAGGCGGTGCATGATCAGACTCATGAAGGCCGATCCGTGCCCGGTTTCGGTGGCGGGGCGGGCGACGATGCCCGGTAAGCGCAGGCTGACCGCATCCACAGCACCGCGTCGGCTCAGGTCGGCCAGTTCGATCTCCGCCATCAGCTTGTGAGCGCCGTAGCTGATGGCCGGCTGCGCAGGCTGGCCTTCCCGTACCGGCAGGGTGCCGAGCGGCCCGTAGACTGCGATCGAACTGGCAAACACCAGACGTGCCACGTGTCCCTGCTGTTCTCCTTGTGCGGCCAGCCGGTGCGCCAGCGTCAGTGTGGCTTGCAGGTTGACCTGATAGCCCAGCGCGTGCTGGCGTTCGGCCAGTGAGCCGGGTACGCTGGCCAGATGGAACACGATATCGGCCGGGGTACGCAGCGCCTGATCGAGTACGGCAGGGTCGCCGAAGGAGCCGAGCAATTGCCGGGTGTTAGGCCCGTCCGTAGCGGCATCAAAGGCCTGATCAATCAGGGTCAGCTGATGTTGCGGATCTGCGCGCAAACGCCGTACCAGCGCACGGCCGACAAAGCCGCTGGCGCCGGTAATCACAATGTGGCTCATGCGGCCAGTCCTGCAGCTGGTACAGCGCCCGCTGCTACCACTTGCTGCTCGATGACCCCGAACGGACCATGGCCGGCGCCGGGCCAGCGCGCTTCCATGCGTACCGTGTCGCCGAAGCGCATGAAGCCGGTGCGGGCGGCGCCCTGATCGATCATTTCGATTACCCGGCGTTCGGCAATGCAGGCCGAACCGGCGGTGCGGCTGCGGTTCGATACGGTGCCGGTGCCGATGATGGTGCCGGCGCTGAGGCGGCGCGTGCGGGCAGCGTGGGCGATCAGTTCACCGAAGCCGAAACCCATTTCGCCGCCATTAGGCTGGCCAAAGCGGCTGCCGTTCCAGTCCACTTCCAGCTGCAGGTGCACGCGGCCGTCCTGCCAGGCGTTGCCCAGTTCATCCGGGGTGACGGCCACCGGCGCAAAGCTGGTGGATGGTTTGGCTTGCAGGAAACCAAAGCCGGTGCGCATTTCACGCGGCCCCATGGCGCGCAGGCTCCAGTCGTTCAACTGCACCACCAGCCGCACCGCAGCCAGTGCTTGGGCCGGCGTGCTGGCCATCGCCACTGCGTCGAGAATCACGCCGAACTCCCCTTCGAAATCGATGCCGTCCGCTTCGCTCGGTAGTGGTACGGCATCATGCGGGCCGAGGAAGTCATCGCTGGCGCCCTGATACATCAGAGGAATGGTGTCCAGGTTCGGGATGGGCGGGGTGTCGAAGGCCTGCGCCATCAGGTGAGCGTGGTTGAGGAAGGCGGAACCGTCGCACCATTGCGGGCTGCGCGGCAGTGGCGCGGCGCAGCGCCGCGGATCGAAGGGCTCGCCTTGCAGCTCGCCGGCGTTGAGTGCGTCGTAACGTGCACGTAGGAAGGCTTCCACGCTGGGCCAGTGTTGCAGTGCGTAGAGTAGCGACGGCGCCAGCGCGCCAGCGTCAATGCAGCGACTCAGATCGCGCGATACGAGCAGCAGGCGGCCATCCAGGGTGTGGTCTTGCAGGGTTGCGAATTTCATAGGCGGTTTGGGTGAGTTGGCTAGGGCTAGCGCTGTGCCAGCGCAGCACTGATGGCGGGGTCGTAGGCAGCGTCGATGAGTACGAACAGAATCCGGCAGGGACGCTGCGAACGGTTGGCCCAGGCATGGTTGGTGCCGCGCTGGATCACCACACTGCCGGGTCGCAGCGCTACCTCGGAGTCGTCCAGCACCAGTGTTAGTTCACCGTCGATGACGATGCCGTAGTCGACCGACTCGGTGCGGTGCATCAGCGGGTGCGGCGAATGGGCGCGTACGGTCGACGCAGTTGCGTCGCCGACCTGGGTGAAGGCGTCGTGCATACGCGCCGCACCAAGTGCCAGAAATTCGGCGGTGTCAGGGGGAATGTCAACAAAACGCAGGCGGGTACCCAGTGGCGGCGGGGGCAGGGTGAGCGGGCCGATGGTAGGATCCGGGCCGTTGTCGGCCGCTGCCGGGGTGCTGGCGGTGCTCCAGACTTCGTGGAACACGGTGCCGGGAATGGCCGCCAGTTCGATGACGGTAGGCAGCGGTCCCACCGTGCTGACGATGGCTTTGCCAGCGGCGTCATGGCCGGTGACGATGCGGTGGATCGGGGGGAAGCTCATGGAAACTCCGGAATTAGCGAGGTTGTTCAGGAAAAAGCGAGGGCGCGACGACGGCCGGCCTGCGCGAAACAGTAGAGCGAAACACAGGCTAGCAGCACAGCAGCGCTACCTAGCACACCATAACCGGCGTATTTGACCAGCGTGCCTCCGAGCAGCGGGCCGATGGCGGCGCCGGTCATCAGCATGGCAGGCGTGGCCGACAGCGCACGGCCGCCGGGATCGAGTTGCGCCACCAGACCGAAGGCGAAGGTATGGGTGAAAATCATCACGGCGGCGAAGCTGGCACCGGCGATGGCATACGGTAGATAGCCCGTGCTGCCGGCGATGGTCACTGCCAGTGCCGCCTGTACTACCGGCCCGCCAAGTACCACCAGATGGGCGGGCCAGCGGCGCTGGAGCAGGGCAGCCATGGGCGCCGGGATCAGATTGACGAAGCCCAGTGCGATCAACACACCGGTGACAGCCGCCGGAGTGAAGCCGCGGTCAGCGCCGATCCGCTCGAGAAAGCTGAAGAGCATGGCCTGTACCAGTCCCATGCAGCTGATGCCCAGCGCGGCAAACCAGACTGCGGTACTGAGACGGCCGCTACCGGCTGGCCGGGCGCTTTGTTCGGCGGCGCCCGCTGCCGCCGGAAAGGCTACCGCCGTGACCACTGCGCCGACCAGCATCACTGCCGCGAACACACGGAATAGCGCGGGACCGCCTGCACTGCTGACCAGCACCGGTGTCAGGCCGAGGAAGGCGATCGCGAACACTCCCAGCGCCATCCCGGCCAGTGCGAATATGCGGTGCGGATTGCTACTGCGCCCCATGGTGCCGTGCGTCATACTCAGCGCAGTGCCTGCGGCGGCGCCGGCCAGCGCGTGCAACACGGCCAGCGTCGCAAAGTCGCTAGTGAATGCGGCGCCGACAAAGGCGATGCCGGCCAGTGCGAAGCCGCACGGTGCGACCACGTCGGCGCGCAGGCGGTGGAAACGCGGCGCCCATAACAGGCTGAAACCGACAGCGCCCAGCAGGAATAGTGTGGCCAGTGCGCCAGCCCGTTGCGGATCGAAGCCGTAGCGGGTGATCAGCGTGCCGACCCAGACCGGCAAAGCGACCAGATCGACCATGCCGGCACAATGCGCCACCATCAGCGCGATGCGGGCGGGCCAGCGTTCATCCAGTGTGTCATGCGTCATGGCGGGCCCCTACGCTCAGATCGGCGCGGCCAGCGCCAGGTGGGTGTCGCGCATGATCTGCGCGTGCTCGCTCTTGTCGCCGCCGCGAACCTCGATCTCGCCAAGCCGGCCCGAATTCTCCACCACCATACGGCAGCGCTCCCAGCGCCGTGCGCCAAACCGGCACAGTGCCTGTTCAACGCTGTCGGCGTTGCCCAGTTCCTCGGCCAGTACGATTGCATCCTCGATACCGATGCAGGCGCCGGATGCCATGTGCGGGGTGGTGGCGTGTACGGTGTCGCCGATCAGTACCACCCGGCCAACGTGCCATGGTTGCTGTACCAGCAGTTGTTCCAGCGGACGGTAGACGATCTGGGCGTCCTGATTGAGTGCGTCGCGGCAATGCTGCATGAGCGGCGTAGGGAAGGGGGCCAGCAGCTCGGTTAACATCGGGGCGAACTGTTGTGGATCGATCTGCACGTTCTCGGCGCGGTCTTCAGTGACGAATAAATACATCTGGTCACGTGACACCGGATTCACGCCGGTTTTGACTTTCGGGCCGACCCACATCATGGCCCGCTCGACCTCGGCTGGCCGTGGCAAGACGGCGCGCCACACGCATTGGCCGGTATATTGCGGCTTGGGCGCCTCCGGCAGCACCGCTTCCCGGACATTGGAATACAGGCCGTCGGCGCCGATCACCAGATCGTAGTTGCGCGTTTCGCCGTCCGTGAAAGTCACTTCGACGCCGTCAGCGTGCTGGCGCAGCGCGGTGAAAGTGCAGCCCAGCCGTACTTTGGCGCCGCTGGCAATCGTCGCTTCAGCGAGAATCTTCGCCAGCACCGGACGCATGATGGCGCCGCCGCCGGGGATCTCGGGGCCAGCCAGACGTGGTGTCGGCAGCTGGGCCAGCCTCTGTCCATTCGGCAGGAACAGGTCGACACCGTCGGCGGCCGAGCCCTGCGCCATGAATTGTTCGAGGATGCCCAGGGTCTTGAAGGCGCGCAGGGTAGCACCGCCCAGACTGATGCCGGCACCGTAGGAACGCCAGCCGGCATCGATTTCGACTACTTCCACGCTCAGGCCTTGCTTGCGTAACTGGATGGCCGCAGCCATGCCGGAAAAGCCGCCGCCGATAATCAGGATGTTTTGTGCAGGGGAAGTCATTTGTGTCTCCAAGGGTAAATATTTGTTGTTGTGTGCTGCTTGCAGCCTAGTGTGAAGATACTTGCCACATAAGTAAAATTGATTAAATGCATGGCTTGTATCGACGCTATCAATGGTTGTGGCGGCTGCGCTGGCAGCCGCCGTGGTTCTAACTACTTGCCTGCTGTGGGGCTGCGCTTGCGTCGCTGAGCCAGACTTCGCCGGCACTGCTGACCGAGACCTGTAGCGGCGTGAGCGACTGACCCAGACAGGGCCCGCTGACACAGGCGCCGCCATCGATCTGAAACAGCGCGCCATGCGCAGCACAGACGATGTGGCTGCGCTCGGCGTTCAGGTAGGCGTGGCGGCGCCAGGCCATCGGCGTGTCGCCGTAGTGCGGGCACAGGTCGCGGTAAGCATGCAGACGCTGGCCCTGACGCACCACCAGCACGCTGTCCTGACCAGTGCCCAACGGGTCGAAACCGCGCGCCTCGCCGTCGGGCAACTGGTCCAGACGGCACAGCATAAACTCACGGGCTGGCATGGGCGGCGCCTAGTGGCTGGCTGGCGCTGCGCCTGCTGCAGCTGGCGGCGGGCCGCCCGGGGCCCACTTGTCGCGCGGATGGAACAGGAACAGCTGCGAGGCATCGGCGCTCATTGGCACCGAACGCGGCTGCCAGCTGGCGTCGTGCAGATCCATGTCGGCGTCGTACTCGACGTGGCAACCGAGCGGGCTGTTGAAGTACCAGAACCAGTTCGAGCCGAACTTGTGGCGGCCCGGTCCCCAGAACGACTGATAGCCCTGATTCACCAGTCGGGTACCGGCCAGCATCAATTCGCTGGGGCCGCCCAGATGGAAGGTGAAGTGTTCCACGCCTTGCATGAAGGCGGGAGTCTTGATCATAAACAGGGTGTGGTGCTCCAGCGTGCCAGCTGGCTGCAGGAAGGGGCCGGCGCCCAGCAGGCGGTCGGTGCAGCGGAAGCCCAGCCGTTTAGTGTAGAAGGATTCGGCCTGTTCCAGATCCGGCACGAAGTACACCACGTGCGATAAGGTGCGCGGCTGCACCACTGCCTGTTCGTCCACTGCGACCACATTCGGGCCACGCTGCGCCGGGGCGCCGGGTGCATTGATGGCTTCCGCCGGCAGGGAAATTGCGCGCCGCACGCTGACTTGAAAGCCCAGCACGAAGCCGGAGTCGTCGCTGCTCTCCAGCGAACCGTCGGCCAGACGGCGCACCGTGCGGTCCTTGCCCAGTTCTGCGGCAATGGCCTCCAGCGTGGCGGCATCGGCGACGCCGTAGACGGTTTTGCGCAGCATGCTGCGGGTCGGCAGTGCTGGCGGCAGCGTGGCATCATCCTGATGGGCGATGATGATGGCGGAACCATCGAGCGCTTCGAAACGGCCACCGGCGGCGCTGGTGTCGACTGGCGTCAGTCCATAGTCGGTCAGGTATTGGCTGCAGGCGGCGACGTCGTCAACGCCGAAGACCAGTGCGTCTAGTCCGAGAATATTCATAGCGATTTCCTTTAGTTAGATGAAAGTGCGACCCGGCCGCCCAGCGTTTCGGCGACCCAGTCAGCAATGTAGGCGCCAGCATTGGCGGAGTTGTCGAAGCTGGAGTGCTGCACACCGCCTTCGCGTTCGGTGAAGAACTTCAGCTCGCGTTTCGGACTGTTCACCAGCTGCTGATAGGTGCGCTCGGCCCAGTGCGGCGGAATCTGCGAGTCCTTGCTGCCATGGGTGACCAGGAAGGGCACTTTGATGTGTTCAACCACCCCGTCCAGATGGACGTTTTCGGCGATCTTCATGAAGTCGTCCATATCTTTGGCACCCCACACCCACTGCACGTGCTGCCAGTAATGGGGAACCGGGAAGCTGCCTTCCTTTTGCAGACGTTTCTTCTGTACGTCGCGCCAGTCGTGGTTGGCACCCCACACCACGCCGCAGGCGAAACGTGGCTCGAATGCCACCGCGCGCGGGCAGTAGTAACCGCCCAGCGAGACGCCCTCGCAGCCGATGCGTTGGGGATCGACGTCGGCGCGGGTTTCCAGCCAGTCGACCACTTTGCTGGCCCAGATTTCGGTGTTGTACACCGCCGTCATTCCGTGCAGGCGCAACGCTTCGCCGGTACCCGGCTGATCGATGATCAGCGAGGACACGCCGCGCTGGGCTAGCCAGCGCGGCAGGCCGACCCGGTATTTCATTTCTTTGGTCGAGTCGAGGCCATTCAGCTGCACCAGCAGCGGTGCGCGGGCGGCGCCGCCTTCGGCCCGTACCAGCAGACCGGCGATGTGGGCGTCGCCATACGGGATCTCGACCCGCTCGCAGTTTTCGCCGGCCAGGGCAATGCCTTTGGCGAACACGTCGAGGAAACGCCGATACAGGGCAGTACGGCCCTCGGCGCCGTGGGCTTGCAGGCGTTCGGCGGTCAGGTAGTACGTCGCGGCGCGGCCGTATTTGTCGCCGGCCGAGATCAGGCGTCCGCGCGCCTCATCTTCTTCGGCTAGTTCGCACAGCTTGTCAGCCATGCGTACCCAGGTGGCCCGGAAGGCCTGCGAGCCGGCCGCGTCGGGCTGTTTGGCAGCCTCCTGCAACGGTGCGCACATTTCCTGAATCTCGCCCATTTTGGCGCCCATTTCGATGGCGAGATTGACTGACAGGTCCCAGACGTAGTTGGTGGGGAAGTAGCGAAACATTTATGCTCCTTGTGGTGAAAGCGGTTGGGCTGCTGGCTTGAGCAGGAAGTGCGACAGCGCCGGCACCAGAATCAGCGCGCCGAGCATATTCCACACAAACATAAAGGCCAGCAGCAGGCCCATATCGGCCTGGAACTTGATCGGGCTGAACACCCAGGTAATCACGCCGATGGCGAGCGTGACGCCGGTCAGCATCACCACCTTGCCGGTGAACAGCAGCGCCTGATAGTAGGCGGCGGACAGACTGGCGCCCTGACGCATCTGGGTCAGCGTGATACTCAGGATGTACAGCGCATAGTCGACGCCAATGCCGACGCCGAGCGCGATGACCGGCAGTGTGGCGACCTTGACGCCCATGCCGAACAGCACCATCAGCGCTTCCGCCAGCACCGAGGTCAGCATCAGCGGCAGGACCGCGACCAGCACCGCACGCCAGGAGCGGAAGGTGATAAAGCACAGCAGCACGACTGCCGCATACACCAGCAGCAACATGCGGCGCCACGCCTGTTGCACCACGATATTGGTGGCGGCCTCGATGCCGGCTGAACCTGCCGCCAGCTGGAACTGCACGTCCTTGCTGTTGTTGGCTGCAGCGAAGGCTTCCACGTGGGATACCACGCGTGCCAGCGTGTCGGCCTTGTGGTCACGCAGATAGGCATATACGGTGAGCAGATTGCAGCTATCGTTGTACAGGCCGCGCGGAGCGCCGGCGGTGACGGTGTTCAGCATGTCCTGATTGGGCAGGAACTCATACCATTTCGGGTTGCCTTCGTTCAGCCCTACCAGCACGCGGCGGTTCAGCAGCGCCAGACTGTTGCTGCTTTCGACGCCGTCGATCTGGCGCAACTGCCATTCCAGCGCATCGATTTTGTTGAGCGTGTCGTATTGCGCGCACTGGCCGTCGGCGGTTTTCACCATCACTGCCAGCACATCGCTGGACGCGCCGTAGGCAGCCGATAGGGCGGCCACATCACGGTTGTAGCGGCTGTCGGCGCGTAGTTCCGGTGCGCCCGGATCGAGATCGCCGATTTTCAAGCGGGTGCTCAGCGCGTAACCGCCTGCGGCCAGCAGCAGCGCCACGGCGATCGCGCCGCTGGCCCAGCGACGGCCCGTGAAGCGGTCCAGCAGGGCCCAGAACGGATGGCGTGCCTGACCCGAGGCATCGGCCGTTTCCGCCCGCAGGCTGCGGGCCGCCGCAGCGGCACTGACGCCGGTGTAACTGAGCAGAATCGGCAGCAGGATCAGGTTGGTGAAGATCAGCATGGCCACGCCCAGCGAGGCGGCCACCGCCAGTTCGCGGATCACCGCGATATCGATGGTCGACAGCACGGCAAAACCGACCGCATCGGCCAGCAGTGCCGTCAGGCCGGCCAGAAACAGACGGCGGAAGGTGTAGCGGGCTGCCACCAGCTTGTGCATGCCGCGGCCCACGTCCTGCATGATGCCGTTCATCTTCTGGGCGCCGTGGCTCATGCCAATGGCAAACACCAGAAACGGCACCAGAATCGAGTACGGGTCGAGCGCATAGCCGAGCATCGGCAGCATGCCGAGTTGCCACACCACGGCCACTAGCGACGCCAGCACTACCAGCGCGGTGGAGCGGACGCAGCGCGTGTACCAGTAGACCATGGCGCTGGCGATAGCCACCGCGATGGCGAAGAACACCAGCACCGCACGCACACCATCGATCAGGTCGCCGACCAGCTTGGCGAAGCCGGTGATATGCAGGCGCACGCCCTGCTGTTCATACTTGTTGCGCAGCGCTTCCAGGCGCTGCGCGAACAGGCCGTAGTCGAGCGCCTGGCCGTCGCTGTCGCGCACCAGCAGCGGTACATAGATCACACTGGAGCGGCCATCGAAGGCCACCAGTTGACCGATTTCGCCGGAGCGGGCGATGTTGGCCTGTAGCTGCGTCAAGCTGGCGGCGCCGCCTTCTTCATAGCCGTCTGGAATCACCGGTCCGCCTTCCAGACCGTCTTCGGTGACCCCGACCCAGCGCGTGCCCGGGGTCCACAGCGACTTCATCTGGCTGCGTGCTACGCCCGGTAGCAGGAACACTTCCTCGCTCAGCTTGCGCAGGGTATCCAGATAGGCCCGGTCATAGATGCTGCCGCGCGGATTATCCACCGCGATCCGCACCGCATTGCCCAGTCCCGTCAGTTCGCTCTGGTTGGCCAGATAGTTGCGGATGTAGGGATGGTTGGCCGGAATGGTTTTCTCGTAACTGGCGTTGATGTTCAGACGGGTCGCCTGCCAGCCGAGCAGGGCGGTGATCAGTGCACAGATCAGCATCACCAGCAGGCGGTGATTGAACAGCAAGCGTTCGACCAACGAACCGGAGGCTCGGTCGAACTGCTTCAGGTGTTCGGCGCGCTTCATGGCTGTGCTCCCGAGGTGCGCGCCGTCACTGGCAGCAGTCCCTGCATGGACAGCGCCAGCAATTGGCGACCGGGTAGCTCGAGTACCCCGTTGAGTGGCGGTAGCGGCTGCGCCGGAACCGGTGTCAGCGTCTGCCCCTGCAGCGTCAGCAGCAAGCCGCTTTGGTTGGCCAGCAGCAGCGAGCCGTCGTGGCGCAGGGTTGAGCCGGTAATCGATACCGGCAGCGGGTTGTTCAGCTGTTGCCAGCTGTTGCCACCATCGGCGGAGCGCCAGACGTTGCCGCGCAGGCCAGCCAGTAGCAATTGCTGGTCGTTGGCGGCCGGCAGTTCGGCGGTGAAGAAGCTACCGCGGTAGGGCAGTTGCAGGCGCCGGAAGCTGCGCCCGCTATCGCTGGACAGCAAAGCCATGCCGCGCTCGCCGGCGATCAGGATGGTGTCGCCAGCGCGGCGCACGGTGTTCAGGTGCAGACCTTGCGGATTGTCGATGCGCCCCATCCAGGAGCGCCAGTTGCGCCCGCCGTCGTCGCTGCCGAAGGCTAGTCCGTAGGCACCCACAGCCAGCATGCGGCCATTGCCCAGCAGGCAGATGTCGAGCAGTGGCTTGTCGGCGCCATCTGCCGTGAGCCGCTCGGCATCGCGCATGGCAGCGGCGTCGTTGCGGGCCCGTGCATCTGCCAGCGCCAGTGCGGCAATACGCTGGCCGTCCATGACGGTCTGCCAGTGCGCGCCGCCGTCGGCGCTGGTGAGGATTACGCCGGCATGGCCGACCGCGATGCCATGCTGCGGGTCGGCAAAGCGCACCGCCGTCAGCGTGACACTGACGGGGACACTCGCCTGTTGCCAGTGCTGTCCCTGATCGTCACTGAACAGGATGAGGCCGCGCTCGCCGACGCTGACGATGCGCGTTCCCGTCCAGGCTGCCCCCAGCATCACCGCCTGCGCCGCGTGTTGCGCCGTGACTGCCGGTCGCAAGCGCGCGGCGCTGACCGCGCCGTCCGCTGGCGTGCTGCCAGCGGCGCCGGCGGGCGCTGCCCCCAGTGCCAGTGCGCAGTACCATGCGCACTCAAGCCAATAGGTTTTTACTGACATCAGCGGGCACCTTCGCTGGCCATGGCATCAGGGGTGAAGATGCTGTCCTGATAGCGTGGCTTGATGACATACTGGTTGGGCTTGGCGGTGTACAGGTCGCCGATGAAGGCGCTGCCGGAGACCAGATCAGTAAAGCCGAAGGCGCCGATTACAGTAGCGGGCAGATCCGGCGCCACAAAGGTCTGCGACCAGAGCGTCTTCCACAGCTGGCCGTTGGCATCCCAGCGGTCAGCCAGTACGCAGTTCCAGGTGTCTTCGTCGCAGTAGTAGCGGCTCTTCGGTGCCTGATGGCGCTGGCCGGCGCGCAGCGTCGCCTCGACCACCCAGACGCGGTGGCGCTCCCAGCGCACATGGTCGGGATTCAGATAAGCCTTGCCCATCACCTCGGCGTCGCTCTTCGGCTGCAGCAGCTTGTTGCTGTTGTAGGGGATTAACATCTCCTGCTTACCCAGCAGCTTCCAGTCGAAACGGTCGGTGCGTCCGGTCCAGGTGGCGATCTCGTCGAAGCTCATCACGCCTGCGGCGGACGGGGTTGGCGTATCGCAGCAGGGACTCGGCAGTTTGCGCACGCGGCGCTGGCCAGTCAGGTAGACCCAGGCCTGATCCTTGCTGGCATCGATATTGTTGCGACCAACGATGGCTTCGCCTGCGCGGATAGGCGGACCAGAGTTAATCAGGCGTACCAGCCAGTATTCATTGCTCTTGCTGAACTGTTCCAGCGTCCCTTCCTGGAAGTAGTAAGGCATCTGGATGTCGGCGATGCCACTGGTGGTTAGCACGGGCTTGCCGTCAGCGGTCAGCTGGTACTGGTTGAGTGGTGCCTGGAATGCAGTACCGCGCCAGCGCAGCAGGTGGTTCCACATCACTTCGGCGCCGCTCTTAGGGATAGGGAAGGGCAGACCACCATAGGCGCCGCTGACCACGTCGCTGGCCAGTTTGGCACGGGTGGCGTTCTTGAAGGTGTTGTCATACACCCACTGCGGCGCGGCAGCGGTGCGGTGGGTCTGGTAGACGTCGAGCCGGTAGTCCGGATATTTTTTCAGCATGGCCTTGGTGCCGTCGGTCAGTACGCTGGCGTACTGCTCGGCGTTCTTGCCAGTCACGACATACAGCGGCTTCTCGTCTTTGAAAGGGTCGCCGCGGCGTCCACCCGGCTTGTCGCCGGCAATGGCGGTGGTGTAGCCGCCCGTCCAGGCGGGGATGCTGCCGTCCTTGTTGCCGGCTTTTTCGCCGCCCAGCGGGGTCAGCTCGGTTTTCAGTTTTGCGGCTTCTTCGGGCGTCACTGCGGCGGTCGCGGGCAGCGTATTCGCCAGAGCGGCCAGCGCGACCAGTGCGGCCAGCGTGGTCAGATTCGGTATGCGGCGTGGATGTTGCATAGTGTCTCCTGTGGTTGTTATTAGAAGGTGCGGCGCAGCGACAGTGCGAGGTGGTCGCGGTCGGCCAGCAGATTGCCGCTGCTGTAAACGGCAGCGCCGTGATTAAGCAGCGGACGGTAGTCAATGAAAGGTTCGGCCTTGCCCAGATACTGGTTGTAGGTGATGGCGAACTGCCAGACGCCCTGATACGTACCTTCCAGTCCCAGCGTGGCGGTACCGCTATGTTTGGCGCCCCAGCCCAGTCCGGTGACCGAGGAATTCCCATCGACCACGTAGCGCAGGCCGACCGGCACGTTTAGATCCAGCCCCGCCAGCACCTGCCGGTAGCTTGGGGTGAAGATCAGCTGCAAGGCGGTCGCGTCGCGTGTACGGCGCTCGTCCATGGTGTGGAAGGCGTCGTTCTGCGACAACACGCGGTTCCAGGCCAGCTCGCCGATCAGCGACGATTCACGCGACAGCCAGTTGGGGCTGAGGGTGCTGAGCCAGGACAGATTCAGGTGCGCGGTCCGGCCGGTGGCATAGGCTGGCGCCGCTTGCAGGTTCGGATAGACCACGTTCTGGTTGGTGAGCGGCATGTTGTTGCGCAGCGACGCTTCCAGAGCCAGACTGACATTGCCCAGCGAGTGGGTGGCGCTGGCGCCCCAGGTGGTGATGGCCTCGGGGAAAATGTAGTACCAGCTGCCCGGTGCCGCACTGGTGACGTTCAGCTGCGAGTAAAACTGGCCGGACTTGTCGTGGTAGCGAGCGGCATAGAAGCCGAGATCGGTTTCGTCGAGACGCCATTTGAACTGGGCGCCGTATTGCCCGCTGTTAGCAGGACGCTGGTCTGTCCCTGGCAGCAGTACCTGGCCGTTGATGATTTCCGGCAGCGTCGAGCCGCCCCAGATATTGTTGGAAGGGCTGAAGTAGCTGCCGGCGGGCGCCATGCGGTCAGCTTCCCAGCGGAACTGGTAGTAGGCGCCGACACTGGCGTCCGGGCTCAGTTGCAACTGGCCGGACACCTGCGGCACCGGCCGGATGATTTCCTTGAACTGGGCATTCGGCGAGGACAGCAGTTTCATCACGTCGGTCGGCCCTTGCGCGCGGGCGATGCCGTTATCGCCGAAGAACAGCGTTTCGCCATACACCAGCGCGTGCTGGCCCAGACGCAGGCTCAGCTTGTGGCCCGGGCTGAGTTCCCAGCCGCCGAACACAAAGGCGTCCAGCACTTCGGCCTTGCGGCCAGCCAGCTTGACAGTGGAATCGAGCAGGGCATTGACGGGCGATTGGCCGTTCAGGCTGTCGGTCGCATCAGTGTGGCCGTGGTAGGCCTGGTCGTACCAGGCCGCGCCGCTCACACGTAGCCCGAAGTCTTTGCGGTAGACCGCATCGAACTCGCTCAGCAGGTCGACCCGTTTCGAGACCCAGCCCTGTTTGCGGAAATTGTCATCGCCGGCATTAAAGTTCAGGGCTTGCGGGAAAGCCGATGCCGCGACGCCCGGCACCAGCTGACGGGTGCTATCGACCAGCAGCGGGTTGGCGTCGTGCAGACGATACAGTGCGCTGGCTTTCAGGGTGTTGTCGAAGCGGATGCTCCAGTCGGGATGGGATGTTTCGATTTCGCCGGCGTGGCTGGCGCCAGCCGCCAGTGCTGCTACCAGCATGGTCAGGGTTTTATTCATTTCGGTCTCCAACATTGTTTTTTGATTTAGAACAGACAGTTTGCCGATGCGTCGTATATGTGTAAAATTGATTGTATGCATTCGTAGTATCGATGCCGTAGATACCTATAAAAACCGGAGACTGTCATGCGTTTCAACAAGCTGGATCTGAATCTGTTGGTGGCGCTGGATGCGATGTTCACGCTGCGCAGTGTCAGTCGTGCGGCCGAGCAATTGCACATGAGCCAGTCGGCGCTCAGCAGTTCGCTGGCGCGCTTGCGCGACTATTTCGACGATGAGTTGCTGGTACAGGTCGGGCGCCAGATGGAGCTGACACCGCGTGCCGAAGCCTTGCAGGAAGCGGTACGCGATGTGCTGGTGCGTGTCAATACGACGATCACCGCCACCCCGCACTTCGACCCGACCCAGTCGGATCGTGAGTTCCGCATTTTTGTGTCCGACTTTTCGATGGCGGTGCTGCTGCCGCACGCCCTGGCATTGGCGCAGGAACAAGGCAGCAAAGTGCAGTTCAATCTACTGCCGCAGACCCGCCAGCCGCAGCGCGCGCTCGAGCAGGGTGACGCCGACCTGCTGGTGATCCCCCACGATTATTGTTCGCCGGCCCATCCGAATGAGGCGCTGTTCGATGAACAGTTCTGCTGTGTGGTGTGGAACGGCAGTCGCTATGCCGCCGCCGGCGAAATGACTCTGGCCGACTACAAGGCAGCCGGCCACGTGGTGATGCAGCCGCCCGGCATGGACCGCACCTTCGAGTATCTGTTCATGGAGGGCACCGGGATTTCGCGGCGGGTCGAGGTGACCTCATTTAGCTTCCTTGCGGCACCGTATCTGGTGGTCGGTACCCAGCGCGTGGCCACTGTGCACCGCCGCCTTGCGGAGGTGGTGCGGCGCGGCTTGCCACTGAGCTTATTGCCGATGCCGCTGCCGATGAAGCGCATGCAGCAGGTGATGCAGTGGCATAAATACCGCACCCAGGATCCGGGGCTGGTCTGGCTACGCCAGCTGCTGCAGCAGGCGGTGCTGCGGATGGACGCCGCGGATCAGGGCGGGAAAGCTTAGCCTGGGTAAGGGCTATAGGCTTAGGGCTAAAGGCTAAAGGCTAAAGGCTAAAGGCTAAAGGCTAAAGGCTAAGCTTAGCGCTGGTAGATCGGCACTTCGCTGGCATACAGGAAGAACGATTGTTGCGGGACGAAGAAGCGGGTGGCCGGTTCGGCGTTGTAGGCCAGCAGCGCGCTTTCATAGGCGCGGAAAGCGCCCATAGTGTGGGCATTGTCAAAATACAGACTGGCGACACCTTCGTAAATCAGGCTTTCTTTGCCGCCGAAATAGGCCAGCATGGGGTTGAACTCGGGCAGCTGGCGATTATGCACGCAGCGCCGAAGTGCTGCGGCCGCTTGCGGCGCGTGCTGGAGCGCGTAGGCATGCGCCGCGCTCCAGCGCTCGAAGAACTCCGGCAGCGCCAGACTGGCGTCGCTCCGCAGATAGTGCAGTACCTTGGCGCCGCTGAAACTGGCCGGATGGCTGACCGGCTGTTCGACTTCGATGGCAACCATGCTCAGTCCCGCGCCGGAGTCACTGAAATTCGGGCCGTCTGGACCGACCTTGGTGCGCACATGCTCGTGTGAGAATGTGCTGCGCATGTCCTCTGCCGTGTCCCAGTACAACTCGGTCACCGAATCACGCACTGGCAACATGTTGTGGGCTGCTTCGGCGCTGCTGCCGAAGGCGGCATCGAACACATGATTCTGCACATAGCGCTGCAGCGCCACGGGATTTTCGCAGGCCAGCGGGCCGTGTACGTGCTGGACATAGGCCAGATATTCGGCATGGGTCATGCCCGGGCGGCGGCAGATCGCCGCTAACATTTTGATCATGATAGGCTCCTCGAATAGGCAATAGAAAAGCCGATGGTACGTGGGGCCTTACTGGCGTAGCTACGTGCGCGCTGCGAAAGCAGCTATGCGGAATCCGGATAGCACGCGGGGGCGATGCTATCGAAATGGTGGATGGGTGGAATCGACGGAAGTGATTGTACAAGGGCGCAAAGCCGGGCTTAGCATAGCCGCCACCATCACTGAAAGGAATTCCATGTCACGCCGCTTTGTTGATTTGTCGATCTATCTGGAAAACGATGTATTGTCCGATCCGCCCATGCTGGCGCCAAAGATCGAGTACCAGAACCACCAGCAGACGCTGGGGGAATTCATGCATCTGCTACCCGGCACCAAAGCCAGCGATTTTCCCGATGGCGAAGCTGCGGCGGCCGAATGGGTGCGCCTGACCACGCACAGCGGCACGCATCTGGATGCGCCATACCACTTCCACTCGACCATGAACCGCAAGCTGGGCGGCGCCGAACCCTCTATTACCATCGACGAGGTGCCGCTGGAATGGTGTTTCCAGCCCGGGGTCAAGCTTGATTTCCGCCACCTGCCGGACGGCCACGTGGTCACTGCTGCGGAAGTCGAGGCGGAACTGGCGCGCATCGGACACACCCTGCAGCCGCTGGAAATCGTGGTGGTGAATACCCGCGCCGGTAGCCGCTACGGCCAGCCCGACTATGTCAATGCCGGTTGCGGCATGGGCTACGAAGCGACCATGTATCTGCTGGAACGCGGCGTGCGTCTGACTGGTACCGACGCCTGGAGCTGGGATGCGCCGTTCAGCTTTACGGCAAAGAAGATCCAGGAAAGCGGGAATATCGACCTGATCTGGGAAGGCCACAAGGCCGGTCGCGACATCGGTTACTGCCATCTGGAAAAGATGCACAATCTGGAAGCCTTGCCGGCTAGCGGCTTTACGATCAGCTGCTTCCCGCACAAGATACGTGCGGCCTCGGCCGGCTGGACCCGTGCGGTGGCGATCTTCGACTGATTCCTTGCCGGGCCACTGCGACTGGCACGCTGCGCCGCAGCGCCGGTCGATTTAAGGCAGCAAAATCGAGAGGTCCGCGGCGCCGCGTATCAGCACCGGCAGGAATTCGTTTTCCAGCTGCTGGACGCTGACGCGGGCCGCCTGCGCCCCCACATTCAGTGCCGCCAGCACAGTGCCGGAGGCGCCGCGCACCGGCACGGCGATCGAGCGCAGTCCCAGTTCCAGTTCTTCGTTGTTGACGGCGTAGCCGGACTGACGCACGCCAGCGAGGATCTCGCGCAGGCGTTGCGGATCGACGACCGTGTGCTCGGTCATCGGGCGCAGTGTGGTGCGTGCCAGATACTGGTCTAGCTGCACCGGCGACAGCTGCGCCAGCATCACGCGTCCCAGCGAGGTGCAGTAGGCCGGCAGCCGGCTGCCCGCATTCAGCGCTACCGACATCACCCGTGACGTGGACGCTCGCGCCACGTATAAAACTTCGTCCTCGTCGAGTACGGCCAGCGAACTCGATTCGTTCAGCGTCCGGCTGATGTTGCTCAGATAGGGCTGGGCCGATACGGTCAGTGGCGTCGACGACAGGTAGGAATAGCCCAGAGTGAGCACCTTGGGGCGCAACGCGAAATTATTCAACTCCGCATCGACATAACCGAGTTCGCGCAGGGTGTGCAGGCAGCGCCGCACGGCAGCGCGGGGAATCCCGGTCTTCTGGCTGATGCTGGCGATGGTCTGCGGCTTGCGTGCATCGCTAAAAGCCTGAATCACGGCCAGCCCGCGCGCCAGCGAGGTCATGAAACTGGGATCGGTCATGGCATCGATCTGTTCGGCGATGCTCGGTGCGGGTTGCGGCGCGACGTCGGCAACCGGGGTGTGGGCAGGGGGAATCTTGGACATGGCGTGATTTTAAAGCAGCCGGCAGCCGCGCCAGCGGTTTTTTTGTTGACCGCGTGGCGTTCAGCTTGCTACACTCGATGTGCGGTAATCAGCCATCTGTGCGATTATCGAACATCAAGCAGCAAGCAGCAAGCAGCACGCACCAAGCACACAGCCCAGGGCACACAGCACTGAGCACCGAACACAATAAGGCAAGCATATGATCGATAAAACATTTGCATCACTGGAGCGCGCCGTGGCCGATATACACGACGGCGCAACGGTCATGATTGGCGGCTTCGGCAACGCCGGCATGCCGTCCGCGCTGATCGACGCGCTGATCGCGCAGGGCGCGCGCGAGCTCACCATCGTCAACAACAACGCCGGCAACGGCGAAACGGGGCTGGCGGCCTTACTCAAGGCTAAGCGGGTGCGCAAGATCATCTGCTCCTTTCCGCGCCAGACCGACTCGCATCATTTCGATGCGCTGTATCGTGCGGGCGAAATCGAGCTGGAACTGACACCGCAGGGCAATCTGGCCGAGCGCATTCGCGCAGCCGGCGCCGGCATCGGCGGCTTCTTTTCGCCCACCGGTTACGGCACGCTGCTGGCCGAGGGCAAGGAAACGCGCCTGATCAACGGTCGTCACTACGTGCTCGAATCGCCCATTCACGCCGACTTTGCGCTGATCAAGGCGCTGCACGGTGACCGCTGGGGCAATCTGGTGTACCGCAAGAGTGCGCGCAACTTCGGCCCCATCATGGCGATGGCCGCCAAGACCACCATCGCACAGGTGCAGCAGGTCGTCGAACTGGGCCAGCTCGATCCCGAAGTGATCGTCACCCCCGGTATTTTTGTACAGCGCGTCGTCAAGGAGTCCGCATGAGTAGCAAATACACCCGCGACCAGATGGCCGCCCGCGTCGCTCGCGATATTCCCGAAGGCGCTTATGTGAATCTCGGCATCGGCCTGCCGACCAAGGTGGCCGAGCATTTACCGGTCGAACGCGAAGTCTTCCTGCATAGCGAGAATGGCTTGCTCGGCATGGGTCCTGCACCCGCGCCGGGCGAGGAAGATGAAGACCTGATTAACGCTGGCAAACAACCGGTCACGCTGCTGACGGGCGGCGCCTATTTTCACCATGGTGATTCCTTCGCCATGATGCGCGGCGGTCATCTGGACGTGTGCGTGCTGGGGGCGTTCCAGGTTGCTGCCAACGGCGATCTGGCCAACTGGCATACCGGTGCGCCCGATGCCATCCCCGCAGTGGGCGGTGCCATGGATCTGGCGATCGGCGCCAAGCAGGTGTTCGTGATGATGGAACACCAGTCCAAAGACGGCGCCAGCAAGATCGTCAGCCAGTGCAGCTACCCGCTAACCGGGGTGGGCTGCGTGGACCGCATCTATACCGACCTCGCCGTGCTTGATGTCACACCGGCCGGACTGGTGGTGCGTGAGATGGCGCCGGGATTGACGTTTGAAGCGCTGCAGGCGGCCACTGGTGCGCCGCTGCTGGCGCTGTAACCAGAGAGGATGAGATGAACGAAGCTTATATCTGTGATGCCGTGCGCACCCCGATCGGCCGCTATGCCGGTGCCCTGAAAAGCGTGCGTGCCGACGACCTGGGCGCCGTGCCGCTGCGCGCGCTGATGCGGCGCAATCCCGCAGTGGATTGGGATCAGGTGGATGACGTGATTTATGGCTGCGCCAATCAGGCCGGCGAAGATAACCGCAACGTGGCGCGCATGTCGGCATTGTTGGCCGGGTTGCCGCAGGCGGTGCCGGGTTCCACCGTCAATCGCCTGTGTGGTTCCGGCATGGACGCGATTGGTACGGCAGCCCGCGCGATTCAGGCTGGTGACGCTAGCCTGATGATTGCCGGCGGGGTGGAATCGATGACCCGCGCACCATTCGTGATGGGTAAACCCGATGCGGCTTTCACCCGCAACGCTGCATTGCAAGACACCACCATGGGCTGGCGCTTCGTTAATCCGGCACTGAAGCAGGCATACGGCGTGGAGACCATGCCGGAGACGGCAGAAAATGTCGCTACCGATTACGCCATCAGCCGCGCCGATCAGGATGCCTTCGCGCTGGCCAGCCAGCGCAAGACTGCCATAGCAATTGCCGAAGGTATCTTCGAGCGCGAGATCGTGCCGGTGGCGCTGCCGCAAAAAAATGCCGAGCCGCTGCTGTTTGCGCAGGACGAGCACCCGCGTGCCACCACGCTGGAGGCGCTGGCGAAACTGAAAGGGGTGGTGCGCACAGATGGCAGCGTCACCGCCGGTAACGCTTCCGGCATCAATGACGGTGCTTGCGCGCTACTGATCGCCAGCCGCGAGGCGGCCGCGCGCTACGGTCTGACGCCGCTGGCCCGCATCGTTGGCATGGCCACGGCCGGCGTCGCACCGCGCGTGATGGGCGTCGGGCCGGTGCCGGCCGTGCAAAAGCTGTTGCGCCAGACCGGCCTGACGCTGGAGCAGATGGATGTGATCGAACTGAACGAGGCCTTCGCCGCGCAGGGACTGGCAGTATTGCGCCAGCTGGGATTGCGTGATGACGACGCGCGCGTCAATCCGAATGGTGGCGCCATCGCCTTAGGCCATCCGCTGGGAATGAGCGGGGCGCGGCTGGTCACCACGGCCACCTACCAGTTGCAGCGGAGCGGTGGTCGCTATGCGCTGTGCACCATGTGCATCGGTGTCGGACAGGGTATTGCGATGATTATCGAACGGGTGTGATGCTGTCGTGCGTGATGGGCGTAGCACTGCTCAGTGGCGCGCGGCTCTGTTGGTTATTTTCCTGTACCAGTTTGGTGAGCAGTTCCATGAATTGCAGCTGTTCGGCGCTACTGAGCGGTGCCAGCAAGCGGCGCCGCAAGCGCTGCGCACCGGGAATCAGATCGGCCAGCAATTGTTCGCCGGCCGGGGTGATGGCCAGTGCGCGCTGGCGGCGGTTGGTGGGAATCACGCTACGCTGAAGCAGGCCTTTTTCTTCAAGACGCGCACACACCGTGGCGCCGGTGGAGGTATCAATGCCGCTGATGGCGGCCAGCGATACCTGATCGATGCCTGCGTGGCTTTCCAGATTGCGTAGCAGGGCGTATTGCACGGGTGTCAGTTCGGCGCCCATTTCGTCGTAAAAAATCGACACCGAAATCTGTTGTGCGCGACGCAGCAAGTGACCCGGATGTTCGTACAGGTCAGTCAATTGGCTCTCGGTGTGGGGCATAAGGTGCTCTCTGCTGGCGCGCTGTTATCGTGGGCGCTAATTCAAGATACAAAACTCAGAATAAAAAATTTGGCCCGGTGGTTTACGGCACCGGTTTACGGTCTATACTTTACGACATTCAGTGCACTGAACGTTATTCAAAAATTCAAAAAATTCCATGATTCGATTAGGAGACATGATGTACCCAAAAAACACCTGGTATGTGGCTTGCACGCCCGACGAAATCGATGGGCGTCCTCTGGGACGCCAGATCTGCGGAGAGAAAATCGTGTTCTATCGCGGCGCCGACGGCAAGCCGGCAGCCGTCGAGGACTTCTGTCCGCATCGAGGCGCGCCGCTGTCGTTGGGTTTCGTCCGCGACGGCCAGCTGGTGTGCGGCTATCACGGTCTGGAAATGGGCTGCGAAGGAAAAGTTCTCAGCATGCCGGGCCAGCGCGTGCGGGGCTTCCCCTGCATCCGTAGCTATCCGGTGGAACAGCGTTACGGCTTTATCTGGGTATGGACGGGCGAAAGCGAGCTGGCCGATCCGGCGTTGATCCACCATCTCGAATGGGCGGACAATCCCGAGTGGGCCTATGGTGGCGGGCTGTATCACATTCAATGCGATTATCGCCTGATGATCGACAATCTGATGGATCTAACGCATGAAACCTACGTCCATGCGAGCAGCATCGGCCAGAAGGAAATTGACGAAGCAGCGGTGCACACCCGGGTGGAGGGCGAGCAGGTGATTACCAGCCGCTACATGGAAAACATTATGGCGCCGCCGTTCTGGCGCGCAGCGCTGCGCGCCAACGGTCTGGCCGACGACGTGCCGGTCGACCGCTGGCAGATCTGCCGCTTCACGCCGCCCAGCCACGTGCTGATCGAAGTCGGTGTGGCCCATGCGGGCAAGGGCGGCTATGACGCGGCGCCCGAGCACAAGGCTGCCAGCATCGTGGTCGATTTCATTACGCCGGAAAGCGCTACGTCGCACTGGTATTTCTGGGGAATGGCGCGCAACTTCAAGCCTGAGGATCAGGAGCTGACCGCCACCATCCGCACCGGCCAGGGCAAGATATTCGGCGAAGATCAGGAAATGCTGGAGCTACAGCAAGCCAACCTGCTGCGCCATCCCGAGCGCAAGCTGCTGATGTTGAACATCGACGCCGGCGGCGTCCAGTCGCGGCGCGTCATCGATCAGTGGCTGCAACAGGAGCGCAAAGTATGAGCGCGCCATTACTGCAAGTGCGGGTGGCGCAGCGCCATCAGGAGGCCGAGGAGATCTGCACCTATGAACTGGTGAGTGTCGACGGCGCCGCGCTGCCGGCTTTTACGGCGGGGGCGCATATCGACGTCCATCTTGGCGAGGGACTGGTGCGCCAGTACTCGCTGTGCAATGCGCCCCATGAACGGCAGCGCTACCTGATCGGTGTCCTGCGTGACCCGGCATCGCGTGGCGGCTCGCAGGCCATGCACGAGCGGGTACAGACGGGCAGCGTGCTGCACATCAGCGCACCGAAAAATCTGTTTGCACTAGCCGATGCCGGACCGAGCCTGTTGCTCGCTGGCGGCATCGGGGTCACGCCGATTCTGGCGATGGCCGAGGCGCTGGCGGCGCAGGGCGCACCGTTCGCGATGCACTATTGCGCGCGCTCGCCGGAGCGCACCGCCTTCCGTGCGCGCATTGCCGCAGCAGCGTTTGCCCCGCAGGTGCAGTTCCATTACGACAGCGGCGACGCCGCGCAAAAGCTGGATCTGGCCGCACTGCTGGCGCAACTGGATCGCCGCACGCATATCTATCTGTGTGGCCCGGCAGGCTTCATTGAGTACGTGAAGGCCACGGCCAGTGCGCACGACTGGCCGACAGCGCAGCTGCACCTCGAATACTTTGGCATGAGCGCTGCGCCGGATGCTGGTGGCGATCAGCCGTTTGACGTGAAGCTGGCCTCGAGCGGCAAGGTGTACACCATCCCGGCAGACAGCACGGTGCTACGGGTGCTGAGTGACGCCGGTGTATTCATCCCTGCCTCGTGCGAGCAGGGTGTGTGCGGCACCTGCCTGACGCGGGTGCTCGATGGTGTTCCCGAGCACCGCGATCTGTATCTGGACGAGTCAGAGCAGGCGAGCAATCAGCAGTTCACCCCTTGCTGCTCACGCGCGAAGAGCGCCATGCTGGTGCTCGACCTGTAAACTGTAAACCGACCGGCCGCATCGCTGCGGCAGCGGCCTACAGTGCGGCGACGAAGCTGACGACCGCCTGCGCAAATGGTGCTGCCTGTTCGATAGCGCTCAGGTGCGAGGCCTCCGATAGCACAGTCAGTGTGGCGCCGCTAATCGATTGCTGCAAGGCTTGCGCCATACTGAGCGGCGTGCCCTGATCCAGTTCTCCCGCGATCACCAGGGTTGGCACGGCGATCGCTCCCAGACGCGTCGTCGTGTCCTGCAGGGCGACTGCGTGACAGCAACCGAGATAGCCGTGCAGGCTGGTCGTCAGCAGGCGGCGCCGGTAGCGCGTCACCGTAGCGCTGTGGGCGGCCCTGAAGGCGTCATGGAAGTAGCGTCCCATCACGGCGTCAGCGATGGCTTCGATGCCTTGCTCGCTGACGGTGGCGATGCGCTGCTGCCACATGGCGCGTGCAGCCTCGGGATAGCCGGAGGTGGTGTTGGCCAGCACCAGCGCGCGCAGCAGCGACGGATGGCGTAAGGCCAGCTCCTGACCGACCATGCCGCCCATCGATAGCCCCAGCCATACGACCGGCCCGGTATCGAGCTCGCGCAATAGCTGCGCCGCGTCGTCGGCCAGATCGGCCATGCTGTAGGGACCTTGCGGCGCGTCCGAGCCGCCATGGCCGCGATGGTCGTAGGCGATCACCCGGCAGTCGGCTGCCAGCTGATTCGCCAATTCATCCCACATGCTCAGGTCGCAGCCTAGCGCGTGACTGAGCACCAGCGTATGGCGTGGCGCCTTGCCATTGCGCGGCTCGCGGATGCTGTAGTGCAGGGCCGGCTGGCCTTTGCTGCGGCCCTCACGCCCGCTGCCGGGGTGGTTGCTGGCGCCGGCATCCAGCGCTTGCAGCGTGTAACCGATTTGCGGTCCAAGCTCGCGCAGGATCGCCAGTGTATGCGTGAAGGCGGTATTGGCAGCCGGCACACCGGCGTAGATTGCCGACTGCATCAGGATCTCTTTGAGCTCGTCCGGGGTAAGGGCGCTGGCGCCCTCGGCCAGCAGCGCGGTACGGGCGTGCAGTTCGAATTCTTCCCAGCGCCCCAGCGCGATGGTGGTGGCCAGTACCATCGCGCGCCGGATTTTATGATCCAGACCGGGGCGTCCCCAGATGTCGTTCCACGCATAGCGTGTGATCATGTTCTGGAACTCGGCATTGAAATTATTGGCGCTGGACAGTGAACGGTCTACCCAGGCGTCGCCGAGGACGCTGCGGCGCTTGGCTAATCCGCGTTCAAAGTCGTGGTCTATCGGGTCGTAGCTCATGCAGGTGTCCTGATATAGAAGGGGGTGGCATTCAGCGCTGCGATGTCGGCGCGCAGCGTGGACAGCTGGCGCTGTGCGAGGCGGGATGCCGGTGCGGCGGCGCTGGCCGGGTCGAATAGGGGCTCTAGCGCGGCAGGATCTAGCTGGCGGCGCAAGCTTTCATCGTTGTGGATTGCGTTTGCCAGCAGTTCGGCCAGATGCTGGCCGCTGCTAAGCGCCTGCCCACTCAGTTGTTCCAACAGGGTGTGCGCGGCCGGCCGGCCTATCACCCGCGCCAGCCATGCCGAGGCTGCCTCGGCGCATACCAGGCCCTGCAGCGCGTCGATATTGCGCCGCATGCGTCCGCTATCCACCTGTAGCGCGCTGAAGGCATCGTTCAATGCCTGCAAAGCGCCGTGGGCGCTGAGGAACAGCGCCGGCCATTCGGCCAGTTCGGCTTGCCAGTTGCCTAGGCCGCGCTCATGTTGCTGCCCCATGCTGGCCAGCAGCGTTGCGGCGCGCTGTGGGGTGCGCGTCGCAGCGGCCAGCGCGATCATCGCCGCAACGGGATTGCGTTTATGCGGCATGGCAGACGAGCCGCCACGGCCCTGACCGGACGGCTCCGCCAGCTCGGCAATTTCGCCCTGCGCCATCAGACTGAGGTCGGTGGCGATCTTGCCCATGCTGCCGGTCAGTACGGCCACTTCGAGGCCTAGTCTGACCCACTCGTCGCGCTGGGTGTGCCAGGCGGCGTCTGCCAGTTGCAGCGCGAGAGAGTCCGCCACCAGCGCAGCCACGGCCGGCCCTTGTTCGCCCATCACAGCCAGCGTGCCGACTGCGCCGCCCAGCTGTAACTGCAGTGCGCGGGCGGCGCTTGCGCGCAAGCGTGTACGGCCGCGTACCAGCGGCGCCAGCCAGCCAGCCAGTTTGAAACCGAAGCTGCTCACCTGCGCCGGTTGCATCAGGGTGCGCGCCAGCACCGGCGTTGCCGTGTGCTGTTCTGCCAGCAGCAGCAAACGTCCGGTCAGGTCGTGCAGTCCATCGTCCAGCAGTTGCAGTGCGTCGCGCGTGGCCAGCACCATCGCGGTATCGATCACATCCTGACTGGTACTGCCCCAATGTACGCGGGTCGCCGCTTCGGCGTCATACTGGGCGACGTGACTTGTCAATTCCTTTATCAGCGGTATCGCCAGACTGCCGGCGCGCCGTCCGGCATTGACGATGGCCGGAATATCGTACAACTGCGCCTTGCAGGCACCGGCGATGGCGCGCGCCGTTTCAGGCGTAAGCAGGCCTTGTTGCGCCTGTGCCTGTGCCAGCGCCTGCTCGAATTGCAGCATGGCCTGAATGATGGCGCCGTCGTCGAAGACGGCGATCATGTCCGGCGTGGTAAGAAAGCTGTCGAAAATGGATACGCTCAAGTGGACTCCGCTGGCAGGTCAGACATAGTCAAAGAATGCGGTTTCCTTATCGGACTGCATCCAGATGTCCCAATGATAGACTCCCGGCGCGGTCTTGCGGGCGATCAGGGTAGGGCGGCGCGCCGCTGGCACCTGTGTCAGTATCGGCGAATCTGCCAGACCGCTGTCATCGTCCAGAAATACGGCGCTGAACTGGTGCTTGACCAGACCGCGCGCGAATACCGTGATAAAGGTGGCCGGCGTGCCGCTGGTCGGTGCGACGCACTGCGACAGTCGCAGGCTGAATTCACCCTGTTCGCCACTGGGAACGCGGCGGAAACCGGGCAGCGCCTGGGCAGCTTCGGCGCCCGCCGAATCTGGCTGCCAGGCTTCGATCTGGGCGTCATTGATCGGCGTTCCATCGCCATCATAAATGGTGCCATTGATGGTGATGGTGGCAGCGCTGGTGTGTAGCTGCTCGGCGCTGGTGGTGTCGACCGCCCACTGCCAGGCTGCGTGCGAAAATGGACCGATGGTCTGTGCGGTGGTGATGTTGCTCATACTGATAGCTCCTTTAAATGCCCATCGGCGTGGCAGCGCGACCACGCAGCACAATATTGAATTCGTAGCCGAGCATCTGGTCGCTGACGGTGTGCTCGAGACTAAAGCGGGAAATCAGGCGCTCGCGCGCGGCCTGATCGGGGATGCTCTGGAAAATCGGGTCGTAGGCGAACAGGGGATCGTTCGGGAAATACATCTGCGTGACCAGACGCTGGGCATAGACATTGCCGAACAGGGAAAAGTGGATGTGCGCCGGACGCCAGGCTTTGTCATGGTTGCCCCAGGGGTAGGGGCCGGGTTTGATGGTGACGAAGCGGTAGTGGCCATCGTCATCGGTCATCATTTTGCCGATGCCGTAGAAATTCGGGTCGAGCGGTGCGTCGTGCTGATCTTTTTTGTGCCAGTAGCGTCCGGCGGCATTGCACTGCCAGACTTCCAGCAGCGAGTTGCGCACCGGCTTGCCGTCTTCGTCGACCACGCGGCCGGTAACGACAATCTTCTCGCCCAGTGGTGCGCCATGCCCCTGTGCCGTCAGATCCATATCGTTGGGCAGCAGAATGCGCGGTGCGGCGATCACATTCTCCAGCACTGGCTGATCGGCGTTGATGCGCAGCAGCGGCTGGGTGGGGCCACGCTTGTGGGTCGACTTGTAGGGAGGGTAGATTAGCTGGGGATAGACTTCGGCGGGAATAGCATCGAATTTCAAGGCGGGTCTCCTGATGGTTGATGTAATTGCTGTGGAACCATGGTAAGGAGGGCGGCCTGACGTCACAAGACGGCGACTGCGGGTAAGATTCGCTATGCGCACAATTTGTGCGATACTCGCACAAATCCTTAAATTTCTTGCTGATGAAGACAGAACACGACACGCCCGCCCAGCGCGACATGGTGGCTGGCCTTGAAAAAGGGCTGCTGGTGATTGCTGCTTTCGATCAGGAGCGCAGCCGACTGAGTATCGCCGAGGTGGCCGAACGCACCGGTCTGACACGTGCGGCTGCACGGCGCTACCTGATTACCCTGACCCATCTTGGCTATATGCGCCATGAGAACAAGCTGTTCGCGCTGACCCCGATGGTGTTGCGACTGGGGCAGTCCTATCTGCATTCGGCGCGCTTGCCGCGCATCGTCCAGCCGCTGTTGTACCGGCTCGCCTACGCACTGGGCGAGGCGGCATCGGCTGGCGTGCTCGATCAGGATCAACTGGTCTGCGTGGCGGCAGTCAGTGCTGGCCAGCTGGTGTCGGTGACGCTGCAGCCTGGCACCCGCGTGCCAGCCTACTGCACCGCCAATGGTCGGGTACTGCTGGCGCACCTGCCGCAGCAGCAACTCGATGACTTTCTGGCGCGGGCGCAGCCGGAACGGATTACCGAGCACACCATCGTCAGCACCGAACTTCTGGCCGAGGAGATTGCCCGCACCCGCGCGCAGGGCTACGCGCTGGTTGATCAGGAACTGGAGCTGGGTTTGCGCACCATTGCCGTGCCGTTGAAGAATTTCCGGGGCGAGGTGGTGGCGGCGATGAACATCAGCGTCCACGCTGGCCGTATGCCGCTCGAGCAGATGGTGGAGCGCTGTCTGCCGGCACTGATCAAGATGCAGGTGGAGCTGAACGCGCTGCTGTAGTCTGGCCGGCGCTTCAGCCGCCGCGGAAGGCCTTGGGCGTTAGGCCCATGCGTTTTTTGAACAGCCGGCTGAAGTAGGCGGGATCCTGAAATCCCAGTTCATAGGCAATGCTGGCGATGCTGGCCGGCAGATAGGTGAGCTTGCGACAGGCTTCCAGCATCAGCCTGTCCTGCGTAATATCGAACGCCGATTTTCCGGACAGTTTCAGGCACAGGCGATTCAGCCGTGTCGGGCTTACCCGCAGCGCAGTGGCATACTGGCTCAGCTGCCATTGCTCTTTGTAACGCCGCTCCACCTCGGCACGGAAGCGGCTGAATAGTTCGAAATCGCTACGCCCGGACTGATCGGCCATGCGGTGTTCCGCATGCAGACGCACCAGCAGCAGCAAGGCACTGCGCGCCAGCCACTCCAGCATCAGGGTGTGACCGTACTGCGGCCAGGCTGCTTCCGTGAGCAGGTTTTTCAGTAGTGACTCGAGGCGGCTATGCAGTGCCGGCTGGTCGCTCAGGTCGATCGCTAGCGGCTCTACGAACAGCGAGGAGTACAGATCGCCGTGGTTTTCCGCAACGGCGAATACGACATTCTGGTCCACTGTCAGGACGTAGCCGTGCGCCTCGGCGGAGAAATCGAAGCCGTGCACCACCGAAGGATGCAGGGTGATGACACACGGGGCGCAACACTCCCAGAGCTCGCCGTCAACGCTGGCGCGCACGTCGCCGCCGTAGAGAAAAAGTACCTGAAACAGTCCTTTGTGGGTATGTTTTTCAATATGCCAGTGATGCTGGCGGCTACGGGTTTCGATTAATTCTATATGAACGAACTCGGCGTTTTCTCCCCGTGTTTGCTCGCCATACAGGCCAAACTGGGGTACCTCAGGTCGTGCGGGCTTGGCGTTGGGAGTGTCGGTGCGGGGCATGGCTAGTGTGCGAGGAAAAATGGGCGAGTGTCAAAATAGTACAAGTTTTATGCGATTTGATCCATTTTTTTTGCGACGCTGCGACGCTACGATGGCGGCACACTAACACCACATCGGAGACACTATGCGTACCCAGGTAGCCATTATCGGCGCCGGCCCAGCGGGCCTGCTGCTATCCCATTTATTGCATTTGAACGGCATCGAATCCGTCGTGCTGGAGTCGCGTTCCCAGGCGGACATCGAAGCGACCATCCGCGCTGGCGTGCTGGAGCAAGGCACCATGGATATTCTGAACAACGCCGGTGTCGGTGCCCGCATGCAGGCCGAAGGCGCTCTGCATCATGGCATTGAACTGGCATTCGGTGGCAAGCGCCACCGTATCGATCTGACCGAACTGACCGGCAAGGCGATCACGGTCTATCCGCAGCATGAAGTCATCAAGGATCTGGTCGCGGCGCGTCAGGCGGCGCAGGCTCAGTTGCTGTTTGAAGTGAGCAACGTCGCACTGCACGATACCGATACCACCAAGCCTTCGGTGAGTTATGTTCACCGCGGTGAGGCGGCCCGTATCGAGGCGGATTTTGTGATTGGCTGTGACGGTTTTCATGGCGTATCGCGGCCGGCGATGCCGGCGCCGGGACGTCAGGACTTCGAGCGCAACTACGGTTGCGGCTGGTTCGGGATTCTGGTGGAGTCGGCGCCGTCGTCCGAAGAACTGATCTATGCACAGCATGATCGCGGCTTTGCGTTGATCAGCACCCGCACACCAACTGTGCAGCGCCTATACTTCCAGTGCGATCCGGCCGATCACGTCGACAACTGGTCGGATGACCGGATCTGGGCGGAACTGCATACACGTCTGGAAAATAGCGATGGCTGGCGCGTCAACGAGGGCCGCATCTTCCAGAAAAACATCATCAGCCTGCGTAGCTACGTGTCGACGCCGATGCAGGCGGGGCGCGTGTTCCTGGCTGGCGACTCCGCGCATATTGTGCCGCCGACTGGCGCCAAAGGCATGAATCTGGCGGTGTCGGATGTGCATCTGCTGGCGCAAGGGCTGGAGCAGTTTTACGGCAAGGGCAGTGAGGCTGGCCTGCAAGGTTACACGGCGGCGGCGCTCAAGCGCATCTGGCGCGCGGAATACTTCTCGTGGTGGATGACCAGCCTGATGCACAATTTCGAGGACTTCACGCCGTTCCAGCGCCAGATGCAGCGGGCCGAGCTTGATTTTGTGGTCAATTCGCGCGCGATGGCCACCGCTCTGGCGGAGAATTACGTGGGCGCATTCTAAGCTGCAGACGCGTGAGTTTCCAGTTCTAGCAAGCATGGTTTGCTACAGCGGAGCAGGACTCAAAAAAAAACCCGCCGGGCGCAGGCGCCGGGCGGGCTCGACTGGTCAGAGCCGATTAGCTGTTCTGACGGCGGCGTGCCACAGCACCCACGGCAATCAGACCCAGCAGCATCATGGCATAGGTCGACGGGGCTGGCACTGCCCGATTGATGTTCGCTACCACTGTCTTCCGTGTCGCTCGGCGCGAAATACACGCCATTGCCCGAACTATTCGTGAACGAGATTTGCATATCGGCCAGCCAGCTTGGCGAATAGGCGGTCATACCGAAGTTCCAGGCGATGCTGGTGATTTGGGACAGGGCGCCGAGGTTCAGTTCGATCACGGTATTTCCCGGCTCGCCTACATAATCATAGCTCTGGACGCCGGTTATATTCACCACCTAGAATCGAAAAATGATGAAAATACAACAATACCAATTTTTTTCTTCAGCCATCGCCACCCACGCCGATGCGGGACTTGCGCCTGGAGCCGTGACAATACCAGTGCTCACCAGGCGCAGCGGTGATGCTAAAGGATATTAATATTATCCCAACTGTAATATATTGCTAAGCGCAAGCTTTCCTCTGCCGGCATCGTGCTGCGTTGCTGACTGATAACAATACTTCTGATGGGATGACAAGATGCTCAAATGCTTGATCGCAACCATGCTCGTTGCCAGTACGTTGACGGTGTCGCAGGCGGCAAGATCAGCAGATTTGCCCAGCTATCCGTTTATCCATGCCTCGGGCAATGGTTTTCTCATGATGCTGCCGGATCGCGGCGAGATCGATTTTGAAATCAGCGCCTATGATGCCGATCCCGCAATGTCGCTCGCGCTGGTGAATGAGCGGGCTGCCGAACTGCGCGCCCTCGTTGAACAGCTGGGGATGGATACTGCCCAGCTCGAGATTCGTGATGTACGGCGTGAGATGCGCAAGAGCGAGGGGGCGGAAGCGAAAGAACCTCTCTACGATCTGGTGTGTTCAGTGCATATCGACGTGCGTGATGTGTCGAAATGGCGCGCACTGATAGCCCCGATTCTGGCGATGAAGAATCTCGACCATTTTTCCACTTCGTTCAGTGCCTCAGAGCGTGACAAGATTGAAGGTGAATTGATGTTGCAGGCCTTGAAAGATGCACGGCGCCGCGCGGATACTATGGCGCGCGGGGTAGGCAAGACGGTGGTCGGTGCCACAGCCGTGTCAGCAGGGCAGTTGAAAAACCTCACTGGCGCAATCGGTTTGCAGACCACCAATATGGATTCAAATTCTGATCGCGCGGCGCGCAATACGCAGGAGGTTCGCGACCTGACGATGCTGGTCACCTTGCGCATGAGCCAGTCCGTGGACGTCATCTATAAAATCAAATAGCCAGCACCGTGCGGGAGCTCTGCGTGCTAGCTGAAAGGGCCCGCAGTGTTCTGCGGGCCCGGCGTCTTAGGACTTGGCGAAGGCCAGCAAGTCAGCGTTGAATCGATCTTTGTGCGTATCGGTCAGGCCATGCGGTGCGCCGGGATAGACGATCAGTTTGGCGTGCTGAACGATTGCGGCCGAGGCCTTACCCGATGCGTCGATCGGCACGATCTGGTCGTCGTCACCGTGAATGATCAAAGTCGGTTTGTCGAATTTTTTCAGGTCTGCGCGGAAGTCCGTTTCCGAGAATGCCTTGATCGAATCGTAGGTGTTTTTGTGGCCGGCTTGCATGCCCTGGGCATACCAGGCCTGAATGATGCCCTGCGACGGCTTCGCACCTGCACGGTTGTAGCCGTAGAACGGGCCGGAGGCAATGTCCAGATAAAGCTGGGCACGGTTGGCAAGCGAGCCGGCGCGTATTCCATCGAACACTTCCATCGGTAAGCCGCCCGGATTGGTGGCGGTCTTGAGCATCAGTGGCGGTACCGCCGAGATCAGCCCCAGCTTGGCGATGCGCTTGGTGCCGTGACGACCCACATAGCGTGCCACCTCGCCGCCGCCGGTCGAGAATCCGGCCAGGATGATGTTCTTCAGGTTCAGCGCTTCGATGAGCTGTGCCAGATCGTCGGCGTAGTGGTCCATAGCTCTCACTCGACGCTTCTTGTGCGCACGCTGGGCGACAGCAAGTGCTTGTTCCTTACCGCGGTAAATCCGCGGCGCTTCGATCTTTTCGCCAGTGGACAGCATCGCGAAGTTTTTCAGTCCAAGGTCTATCCCCACCCCTCGCACCGGCGCGCGCGCGTTAGCGGCCGTCGCCGCCACTTCAATCACGACGTTGAGAAACCAGTTGCCCCGACTGTCACAGGAAAAATTCGTGCCGTCCCTGATCTTGCCCTCCGGGAGCGGGCGGCTGTTGAACACGCGAAACGTATTGCCAGCGAACCGGAACGCATCACCTTCGCGTTTAAGTTCACGCCCCTTGAGCGGAACCCATCCAAGGTTTTTTTTGCCTCGGTAGCGCAAGAAAGGGCGCTTTTTCTGCGCTCTCGACTTGGCGTATTGCTCGCAAACAGCATTGATCGTACCCGAGTGCAGGCCCAGTTCCTTGCTACTGCCTTGCGTAAGTTTGTTCAGGTCGAAACCCGTATGCCAACGACGACCAAACCGCAGAGCGTCTTTCTGCCTGTCGTTGCAAAAATTCCAGACGAAATTACACGCCCGACTTTGCTTGTTCAGCAAGCCGATCAACGACTTCACTCGGTAACGATAGACCAAAATCATACTGTGATTATATACAGTT